>JBEKDI010000036.1:0-45899 GCA_050014435.1 Verrucomicrobiota bacterium
AGCGTTCTTGTTGGAGAGAAGGTGTCATCATAATATTGTATATATCATATACAATATTGGCGCGAAAAGTCCAGCAAAATCTGCTTTTTTGAAAATCAATCAACTAATTTTCCCTGCACCCAGGCTGTTCTTAACCCCGGAAGATTGCGGGAGAATTTGCTTGCGTCGTCCGGAAGAGCGGCCCACAATACAAGAGTGTTGGTTCAACGTCGTGAGTGAGGTGGAAATCTTATGAGACATCAACAACGGGCCAGAGACGCTTTGTCGGTGGTTTCATACCTATTTCTATTTGTCGGATTGATGGCGCTTGGTCTGATGATCAGCCATGCCGTCATAGGCTACTTCCACTTTAATTTCGGGATTTTAGGCATCGGGATTTTTGCCGGGTTGCGGCGCTATTCGCGGATGTGGCGCATGTGCGCGTTGATGTTCATCTGGTACGGCATCATTACTTTGTCCATTGCGCTGTTTTTTTGTCTTTGCGACCAATCCGCTTCCGCCACGGCGCTGTATTTCAGCCATCGGCTCTCCACCGTCCCGCCGAACTGGTTGTCGATCCCCCTTGCCATGGCGCTGCTGGTGACGTTATGGCAGTATCGGGTGCTCACCCATCCGGCCATACGCAGATTGTTTGAAGAGGAGCCGCGGCCAGCAACCGCAAGGGAGCGCGCGGCGGTCGGCGCGCCAATCAACGGGGTCGTCGTGAAATAGAAGAGCGCCAGGCCGCTTTCGCTCCAGACTCAATCCCCGCAGATCCACCGTTTGGCCTTCATTTCGAACCGAGGCAGACTGCCGGCGGAGGCCAGCGACACCGGCACGCGCAGGTGGAAGGCGGCCTGCAACGCGGCCTGCACGCGCCCGGCCAGCGCCGCTGGATCGGCACACTCCGAATGCGGCTCGATGCGCAGGATCAGTTCCGTCAGGCTGGCCGATTGATCCACCCGCACCTGGTATTCCGCCACCTCGGCGAAGCCCCGCACAACCTCCTCGACCGCCGTGGGATAAACATTCACGCCGCGCACGATGACCATTTCATCGGTCCGGCCCAGTATGCCGCCCTGCAACCCCAGGTCGTGCCGCCCGCAGGCGCAAGGTTCGTTGTCAAAATGAACAGGACGCACCGCGTCGCCGGTGCGATAGCGCAGCACAGGGGATCCGGTCCGGCCCAAAGATGTCAATACCAATTCTCCCGTCTCCCCCGCCGCCACCGCCGCCCCGCCGGGGCCGATGACCTCCGCCAGGAAGGCCGATTCCATGATGTGCAGCATTCCCGGCCGGGACGGGCATTCGTGCGACACCGGGCCGGTCTCGGTCATGCCGTGATGATCAAAGACCCGCGCCCCCGGCCACAATGCTTCCAGCCTCTGGCGGGCCGCCGGAATGCTGCCGCCGGCCTCGCCGGCCACGATGATGCGGCGAATGGCGCTGGTTTGCAGATCGATTTTATCGTCCGCGGCCACCTCGGCCAGCCGGACGGCGTAACTGGGAGTGCAGCAGAGCACGTTGGCCGTGTTTTCACAGAGGGCGCGCAATCGCCCCGCGCTGCTCAAGCCTCCGCCCGGCAGGCAGAGACAGTGCAATTGCTGAGCGGCCTCAAAGGCCAGCCAGAATCCGATGAACGGACCAAAGGTAAACGCAAAATAAACCCGGTCGCCCAAACCCACGCCCGCCGCGCGAAACACTTCTTCCCAGTTCTCCAGCATCCAACTCCAACTTTCCGGCGTGTCCAGCCAGCGCAAGGGAACACGGGACGTGCCGCTGGTCTGGTGAAAGCGCGTGTACCGTTCAGGGGGATAAGTCAGATTGCTCCCGTAAGGGGGAAAGGCACGATGATCCGCGGCCAGTTCCTCCTTGGTGGTGAAAGGAAAACGCCGCGAAAAATCTTCAAGACTGGCCACGGCGGGATCGAGCCGGGCGAATTTTTGTTGGTAAAAGGCGTTGTGCGGCAGGATGGCCCCGAGCAGTTGGCGCAGTTGCCCGAGTTGGCGGGCTTGGATGGCCTGCCGATTGGGAAAATCGCGCGCCATCAACTTTGCGGAGCCGGTTTGCCAACGACGGATTGCATGGCGGCAGGAGCGGGCGCCTTGGCGCGGGCCGGGGCCGGCTTGAAAAACGTCACCAGACAGCCACCGGTCGCGGCCAGAACAATGCCCAAATAAAACGGCCATTTGATCGCCGACAGCCCCCCCTCCGGCGGGTTCTCATACATGGCCACGAGGGCGTTGACGATGGGCGCGCCGGCGAAGACGATTGACATCACCACTCCGGGTTTGCCGCCGGCACCAAAGGCCAGCAAGACGCAAAAGGCCCCGATGGCCCCGACCATGCCGGCTACGAGCGACAGTCCCATTCCAGCCGGGGGAAAATTCCACTCCGCCTTGCGCGAGATCAGGATGGCCAGCGGGGCGAGCACGGCGGTGAGGAAGTAGGCCAGGCCCACGAACAGAAACGATTTGAAAAGGGCGTTGGATTTGTCGGCCATGGCCACCTGGCCGCTGTGCAGGAAAATGCCATAAAGCCCCCACGAAAGAACGGTCATCAAAGCAAATATAAGCCAGTTCATAAGCAAGTCAGTTACATGTTTCAACGCGACGCAACAACTTGCTCAAAATAACCCACCCGCCATAAATTGCAACGGCTTTGGCAATTTTCAGCCTGATGCCTTGCCGCCAAGCAGGCTCGCCGGGGCAACTTCAATCTTGTCGGCCACCGACCGGGGCATGGCGCAGGCGGCCATGGTGCCGTCGGGCTGGCAGCGGACGCATACCACCGTCAACACGCCCCGCGCCACTTCCACGGGCGGCGAGGCGTTGAGTTTGCGGATTTTGAAAAGGTAGCTCAAGGCCTTCGATTTTTTTTCGCTGACCAGGAGGTGAATTTCCACCTCATCCTCAAAATAGAGCGGTGATTTGAAGTCGCAGCCCGCATGCACCCGCGGCCACCCGATCGTGGGCTCAACTTTGTCCGCAAAAATGGAGAAGCCGAGCGAACGGAAGAAAGCGTGTTCAGTCGTCTCCATGAAATGGAAGAAATTGGAGTAATGCATGATGCCTGCCATGTCCGTCTCGGCAAACTCCACGCGCCGGATTGCTTTGAATTCGTAAGCCATGCAAACCCCGATCAAGACTTGGTATCGGAAGGCACTTGCCGGACTTCCTCTTCAAGGTAACGTTCGATATGGCGGTCCAGATCGGACGTGCTGCCGGCGCAGGTCGCCGTTTGAACGCGCTCCACCATTTCCGTGGACCAATCCTCCTCCTCCACCTGCTCGTTGATGAACCAATGCATGAGCACCTGGGCAGGCAGGTCTTTGGCCTCGAGGGCGGCCTCATAGACGGCGTTGACGCCCAACGTGTTGGCATGTTCCTGCGCCTGCGCCTGCTGGGCAATTTCCAGCAGCGTTCTGAAATCCTGTTTAGGGGCGGGCACTGAAGTAACTTCCGCCGTCACGCCTCGATCGGTCAGGTGTTTGAGGATGCGTTCCGCATGGCCGCGCTCCTCGCCCGCCTGTTTGACGAAGTATTTGCCAAAGCCTTTGAGGTTTCTGACGTCGCACCACACGGACAAGGCGAGATAAGAGTGGGCGGCGGCGAGTTCCTGATTGAACTGCCGGACCAGTTCCCGGACAACTTTTTGGGCAACTTTGGATTTGGACATAATTGATCTTGATTATATGGCTTAACGTTTCTTGCACCATCGGAAAGCTACCGCCGCGGTGGCAAAAGGGAAATGAAATTACAGGGCCATGCCGGACTTTGTGGGAATGTCCCCCATGGCCGCTGTGGTGGATGCAACATGGGTCTTAAATTGTTGTGGCGTTGAGCCTGTGGCTCAACCACCCGTGCCCAGCGCCGACACTTCAACCAGAACCCGCTGTCGGCAAAGTGATTGCAGAAACCGCGCGGCTGGACAGAAGCTTCCCGATGAAATGACGACCCACGAGCAGACGCGGCATTGCCTATTTAAGTTCCGATCCGGTGATGTCGGGGATTTATGTTCCCTTCAGAATGCGGGCCACTTCAGCATGCGCGAGGACGACGTCGGGGTCGCGTTGCAGGGCGTCGAAGTAGTGTTTGGAGAAACCTTCGCCTTCCTCTGACACGACCAGCAGGAGGCGGGCCTGACGGAACAGGGCGTCCACGTCCGCGGCCGTCAGCGGCTCCTTTTCTTCCAAGGCCTCGTCCATGACGACGATGAGTTGGGAGACGGGCTGCAACCACGCAAACCACGGATCGTGGGTGAGGAGTTGCAAGAAATGGTTGGGCGAGCGGATGGCGCCCATGGTCTGCTCGTAAGTCACGCGCTCCGAATCCACCAGCGCCTTGTGCAAATTGAGCAGTTCGTTGCGCAGCCGCTGAAGTTTATGTTTGACAGTTGTCGTCATTCGTTCCCAATCTACCCCACTTTGAGTTCAGCGGCAAACGGCCGGGGCCACCCGCGTCAGGGCATCCGGCTACGGATGAAGATGAAGTAGGCCAGGAGCAGGACCGCCAGCAGGCCGGTCAGCCATCCGATTTCCCGCCTTCGCCCGGCGCAGAGCCGCACCAGCGGGTCGGCAATCATGCCCAGCGCCAGCCCGTCGGCGATGGAATAGGAGAGAGGAATGCTGACCATGGTGAGGAAGGCGGGAATGGACGCCGCCGGGTCATTCCACTCGATTTTGGCCGCGTTGCGCATCATCATGGCCCCCACGATGACCAAGGCTGGCGCGGTCAATGGAGGGTAGCTGCCCATCATGACCACCAGCGGACTGAAAAACAGCGCCAGCAGAAACAACGCGGCCACCACCAGGCCCGTCAAGCCGGTGCGCCCCCCTTGTTCCACTCCCGCCGCGCTTTCGATGAAGCTGGTCACGGTACTGCTGCCCAGCGCCGCCCCCGCCACCGTGCCGACGGCGTCGGAAATCATCGCCTGTTTGGCGCGCGGCAGCTTGTTATCGACCATGAACCCGGCCTGTTCGCAAACGCCGATGAGCGTGCCAATTCCGTCGAACACCAGCATGAAGAGGAACACCGCGACAAACGGCAGCATGGCCGGAGCCAGGGCGTGGACGCAATCGAGCCGGCACCAGGTGGGAGCGACAGAGGGCGGCCAAGCCACCACGCCGCGGGCGAATTGAAACTGAGTCGCCAGCATGGAACCGGCCACGGCGGGCGAAGCGGCAAGGGCCGGCGGCAAAACAGGCAGCACGGCCTTAAGGGCGGCGGCCAGGGCGGTGGCGGCGGCGATGCCCCACAAGATGGCCCCGCGCTTCCGCCGCGCCTGGAGCACCGCAGTCAACAACAGCGCGGCGAAGAAGACCAGCAGGTCGGGCGAAGCGAGATGGGGGTTGAGTTTGACGGCGGTGCCGGGGTCTTTGACAATTACCCCGGCGTTTTGCAGCCCGATGAAAGCGATAAAAAGGCCGATGCCGGCGGCGGCGGCATATTTGAGGCTGGGGGTGACGGCGTTGAAAATCATTTCACGGACGCCGAGCAAAGACAGGACAAGGAAGAGCACGCCGGAGATAAACACCGCGCCGAGCGCCACCTGCCAGGGGCTGGGGAAGCCGGCGGCGGCGGCGGCGGGAATGGCGGAGAAGACAAAGAAAAAGTTCTCACCCATGCCCGGCGCCTGGGCGATGGGATAGCGGGCATAAAGGGCCATGATGGCGGTGGCCAGCGCGGCGGACAGGCAGGTCGCCGTCATGACCGCCCCGAAATCCATGCCCGTGGGGTGGCCGAACATCTTTCCGGAAAGGACGGCCGGCTGCACGACGACGATGTAGGCCATGGTGAGAAAGGTGGCCATCCCGGCCATGATCTCGGTGCGGACCGTGGTGTGGTTCTCGTTCAGCTTGAAAAAGCGTTCCATCATAAAGCCATCAAAAGAA
This sequence comes from Verrucomicrobiota bacterium, assembly GCA_050014435.1. Classification (GTDB taxonomy): domain Bacteria; phylum Verrucomicrobiota; class Verrucomicrobiia; order Limisphaerales; family Palsa-1400; genus DASRLE01. Next base: position 5,873 of record JBEKDI010000036.1, read on the forward strand.
ATCCAGAAAAAGCCATAACATGACGATAACACATTGAAAAGGGCCGCGTGAGGCCTGGGCATGAAATGATTGATTTCGACCAGGCGCACGGTTACTTTGGCGCGGTCACGACACATTCCAAATGCTTGGCACATTAAATCCGGGCGAAGAGGCGCAGTTGCGGCAGACGATTGAGATGTTTGAGGTCATCACTCAATCGCAGCCGCAGGATTATCAATCGCTGGAAATCCTGAAGGAAGCGTATCTCAAACTCAACCTGGAAAAGGAGGTCGTGCTGACTTCCAAGCGCATTGCCCAGGCTTATGTGCAGTTGGGCCAGCTTTCCTCCGCCATCCTTGAGTACGAAACCATCCTGCAGCGCCATCCCGAAGACCGCGACGCCATGGCGGCGATGGCGCAGATCGAAAGCAAGGCCAATAATCTGACCGCGCCGCAGCCGGCGGAAATGGAGCATCCTGTCAAGGGCCAGCCCGGCGCGATCAAAAAAAGCGGAGGCAACGAGGCAGCCCAACCGGAAGTTGATGACGGGCGGGGGCCGATGCACAAGTTCTTTGTCGAGAGCAAGCTGATTACGGAAGGGGACTTCCAGGCGTGCTGGCCGACGCCCGACCTGACAACGCCGCCGACGAAGATCACCGATCCTTTCATCCAAAACCTGGCCGAGCGCCAGATCATGCCGCTGGATAAGTCACTCAAATTGCTGGCGGATCGTTCGCGCCTGGCGTACATCCCGCTGGAACGTTACGAGATTGACATGGATATTGTGCGGACGGCGCCGCGGGCGGCCTGTCAGCGCTGGTGCGTGATGCCGGTGGACCGGATGAGCAAGACGATGATGGTGGCCACGGCCAATCCCTTCAACAAACAGGCCATGCTTGACCTGGAGGAAACGTCCAAATACAGGCTGCTGTGGTATCTGGCTTCGCCCACGGAATTACTGCGCGTCCTCGGCAAAACGATGCGCTGATCCTTATGACACCCGTCAAAACACTTGGAGAACGCATTGCCGACGCCCTGATCGAGGACGGCTTGCTGACGGTGCAGCAGGTGGAGGAATTGCTGGAGAAGCAAAAGAAGGAAGGCACACGATTCATCAAGCTGGTGGTGGAAAAGGCCTACGTGACCGAGAACGACTTGGTTGTGGCCATGGGGCGCGTTTTAAACACACCTCCCGTCAACGTAAACCGCCTGATGGTCCCGCCCGATCTGGCGGATCTGGTTCCCCGCGACATAGCCAACAACTACAAAGTCCTGCCCGTGGCGCGATTGGGCAACAGATTGTTCCTCGCCATGGCCGATCCGCTCAACGTTCTGGCCGTTGATGATGTCAAGCGCATGACCAAGCTGGAGGTCTCGCCCATGATCGCGTCGGAAAAGGCCATCCTGGACCGGTTGGCCAATCTGGACACTTCCCGCACGGGCACGATGGAGGACATCATCCAGGATGCGGCCAAAAAGGCCGAGGCCGAGGCCGAGGCGGAAAGCCTGGAGGTCACTCAGGAATCGGTCGATGTTCTCAACGTGGCCGAATTGGCCGCCTCGACCGAGGAGGCGCCGGTCATCAAACTGGCCAATCTCATCCTGGTGCAGGCCATCAAGGACCGGGCCAGCGATATCCACATCGAGCCTTTCGAGAACATGGTGCGCCTGCGCTACCGCATCGATGGCACTTTGATGGATATGCCGCCGCCACCCAAAGCCATGCAGGTGGCCCTGGCCTCCCGCATCAAAGTCATGAGCAGCCTGGACATCGCCGAGCGCCGTTTGCCGCAGGACGGACGTATGCGCGTCAAAGCCGGCGGGCGGGACATCGATTTGCGCGTTTCCTTCCTGCCCACCGTCCACGGTGAAAAGTGCGTGCTGCGCGTGCTGGACAAATCCAACCTGTCCGCCAGCATGGACAAACTGGGGATCGACACCGAGACGTATGTCCGCTTCAAAGCCGCGGTGGATGCGCCGCACGGGCTGATCCTGGTGACCGGGCCGACGGGCTCGGGCAAAACCACCACGCTCTATTCGGCGCTGAACGAGCTGAACGGGCCGCAATACAACATCGTAACCGTGGAAGACCCGGTGGAATTCCAGCTTCCGGGGGTCAACCAGGTGCCGGTCAAGAAGGAAATAGGATTGACATTCGCCAACGCCCTGCGCTCCATTTTGCGCCAGGACCCGGACATCATCATGATCGGGGAAATCCGCGACACGGAAACGGCGGAAATCGCGGTCGAGTCCGCCCTGACCGGCCACCAGGTTCTGAGCACCATGCACTGCAACGACGCGCCGGGGGCGATCGCGCGCCTCGACGACATGGAGATTGCGCCGTTCCTGATTTCCTCCTCCGTCATACTGGCCTGCGCCCAGCGCCTGATGCGCAAGGTTTGCCCGAGTTGCAAGGAGCCGGTGGATTATCCGGAGAAGATGTTCAAGGACCTGGGCATCGAGGCCAGCATGTTCGAAGGCAAGACGTTGTTCCGCGGTCGCGGTTGCGAACGCTGCAAGAATGCCGGCTATTCGGGACGCCTGGCCATCATCGAGGCGATGACCATGACCGATGAAATCCGCAAATTGATCATCAAACGTGTCGGTGCCCAGGAGATCGGCAAACTGGCCATCGAGCAGGGGATGAAGACCCTCCGCCGCGTCGCCCTGGAAAAAGTGGGTGAGGGGCTTTCGACCCTGGAACAAACTCTCCTGCTCACATCAGGAGAATCGTGATCTCCCTGGAGGAAGCGCAGGAACGGATTCTCGCGGCCGTTGAGCCGTTGCCGGGGGAAGAGATCCAGGTCCAGGACGCTTTGGGCCGTTTTTTGGCCGCGCCCGTCCACTCTCTCGTTGATTTGCCTCCGGCGGATAATTCGGCCGTGGATGGCTACGCGGTCCGGGCTGCGGACCTCGCTTCGGCGACCGGGGAGACCCCCGTTGCCCTGCGTCTCAGCGGACAGACTTCGGCGGGCAAGACGTTTGCCGGCGACGTCGAGGCGGGCGCGTGCGTGCGGATATTTACTGGAGCAGTGCTGCCGCGCGGCGCGGATGCCGTCGTCATGCAGGAGGATGTGAAACAGGCGGAGGACCAAACCGCGAAGGTCATGTTTTCGGAGGCGGTCAAGCCGTTGGAAAATGTGCGTTTGCGCGGCGAAGACATCCGGGAGAATGCGCTCCTGGCCGGGGCGGGCGACGAAGTGAGGGCCTCGCTCCTCAGCCTGTTGACAGGGGCGGGCCTTGCCGCGGCGACGGTCGGCCGGCGCCCCGGGGTCGGACTGCTGGCGACGGGCGACGAGTTGCGCGAGGCGGGTTGCGCCTTGCCGCCGGGTGCGATTTATGAGAGCGCTCGTGCCGGGCTGTCGGCCCTGGCCCGCCAAGCCGGCGCCATCCCCAAATCATATCCGCTGGTCCAGGACGATTTGGAATTGACAAAACGGGCGTTGCGGGCGGCGTTAGAGGAATGCGATGTGGTCGCGACCATCGGCGGCGTTTCGGTGGGGGAAATGGACTTCGTCAGACAAGCTTTCGCCGATATTGGCGGGCAACTGGATTTCTGGACGGTGGCCATGCGGCCGGGAAAGCCGTTTGCGTTTGGCCGGCACGAGAAAAAAATCCTGTTTGGCCTGCCCGGCAATCCGGTTTCGGCCTTTGTAACTTTTTTTCTTCTGGCCAGACCGGCGCTGCTGCGGTTGCAAGGGGCGCACGAGGTCCGGCCGCCTGTGTCCCGGGGCGTGCTGGCCGAACCGCTGGGTAACTGCGGGCAACGGCGGCATTTTGCGCGGGTTGTGCTCGATGCCGACGGCCAGGTCAGGTCCGCCGGCAGCCAAGCTTCCCATATTTTAAGCTCGATGGCACGGGCCAACGGGCTGGTGGACACGCCACCCGGCACAACCTGGCCCGCAGGAGCGCGGGTGGCTGTGCTGGGGTGGAGGTGACTGTTATCGGGCCCCTTTTTCTTCGGGAATTCTCATGCAGTAAAACGAGCGGTAAACGAAGATCAAGGCGATGAGGAAGAAAACCACGCCAATGGCGGTTGTATTTTTGTTTTGCACTCTCATGGTCACGGCGATCTCCGTGGCGAGGAGGCCGAAGAGCGTGGTAAATTTGATGACCGGGTTCATCGCCACGGATGAGGTGTCCTTGAAGGGATCGCCCACGGTGTCGCCAACAACGGTGGCGGCATGGAGTTCGGTGCCCTTCTGGCGGAGGTCAACTTCGACGATTTTCTTGGCGTTATCCCAAGCGCCGCCGGCGTTGGCCATGAAGATGGCTTGAAACAGGCCGAAGAAGGCGATGCCGATGAGGTAGCCGATGAAGAAGTAAGGATTGAAGAAAGGCAGGGCGAGAGCGAAGCAGAACACGACGATGAAGATGTTCCACATGCCTTTCTGGGCATAAACAGTGCAGATGCGGACGACTTCCTTGCTGTCCTTGATCGAGGCGGTGGTGGCGTCGAGTTTGATGTGGTCCTTGATGTAAACGACAGCGCTGTAAGCGCCGGTAACGACGGCCTGGCAAGAAGCGCCCGTGAACCAGTAGATGACCGAGCCGCCCATGATCAGGCCCAGAATGACTTCCGGCTGCACAATGCTCAACTTGGTGACAGCGCCGCCGAAGATGTTTTCCAGAAGCATGATGATGCCGAACACCATGGTGGTCGCGCCGACGACCGCTGTGCCGATCAGCACGGGTTTAGCCGTGGCCTTGAATGTATTGCCCGCGCCGTCGCCTTTTTCGAGTTGATACTTGGCGTTTTCGAAATCCGCGTCGAAACCGAACTGGCTCTTGATTTCCGCCTTAATGTCCTTGCGCGCTTCGATCTGGCTCAATTCATAGACGGACTGGGCGTTGTCCGTGACCGGGCCGTAGCTGTCCACAGCGATGGTCACGGGACCCATGCCAAGAAAGCCGAAGGCGACGAGGCCGAAGGCAAAAATGGGGGCGGCAAAAACAAACTGCGACGGCAGGAGAGCGAGCAAGGCCGGTTTTTGGGAGAAGTAATAGGAAGCGGCCATCAGAACCATGATGCAAAGCCCCATCCAGAAAGCGGAGAAATTGCCGGCCACGAAACCCGACAAGATATTAAGCGACGCGCCGCCATGTTTCGAACAATTGGTCACTTCCTTGACGTGCCGGGAGTTGGTGCTGACAAACACCTTGGTGAACTCCGGGATTAGCGCACCGGCCACCGTGCCGCAACTGATGATGATGGATAACACCCACCATAAATCCGGTTGAGCAGCGCCGGAGCCGTCCTTGAAATCTCCCAGCAGAAAATAACTGGCCCCGAAGGTGACGCCAATGGACACCAATGAAGTGATCCAGACCAAGTGGGTCAACGGCGCTTCAAAATCGAAATCCTTCTTGCCGGCGTACAGGGCCCCGCTGACAAAGTTGTTGGCGAAGTAGGAGAACAGCGAGGTGACGATCATGAGCGAGCGCATGACGAAGAGCCAGATAATCAGGGTGGCGCAAACGCTCGGGTTGGCGGCCAGGGCGAGGGCCATGAAGGCGATCAAAGCGACGCCGGTGACGCCGTAAGTTTCAAAACCGTCCGCCGTCGGGCCGACGCTGTCGCCGGCGTTGTCGCCGGTGCAGTCCGCGATGACGCCGGGGTTCTTGGGATCATCTTCGGGGAGCTTGAAGACGATCTTCATGAGATCGGAGCCGATGTCGGCAATCTTGGTGAAGATGCCGCCGCAAATGCGGAGCACCGAAGCGCCGAGGGATTCGCCGATGGCGAAGCCGATGAAGCAGGGGCCGGCCAGGTCTTTCATGAACATCAGGATGCAAATCATGAAGAACAGCTCAACGGAGACGAGGAGCAACCCGACGCTCATGCCGGAACGCAGTGGGATGCCCAGCGTGGCAAATGGACTGCCCTTGAGGGCGGAAAAGGCGGTGCGGGAATTGGAGACGGTGTTGATGCGGATGCCGAACCAAGCGACCCCGTAGGAGCCGAGGATGCCCAGAATCGAGCAGAGCAATATCAGCACAACATTGCCGACCGCCTCGTGTTGCAGCCCCAGGAAGTAGTAGCCCATGCATACGGCGATGAGCACCCATAGGATGGCGAGGAATTTGCCCTGGGTGAAGAGGTAGGTCTTGCAGGTTTCCCAGATCGATTCGGAAACCTCGGACATGCACTTATGGACCGGCAAGGCCCGGGTCTGGAAGTATTGCACCAGGCCAAAAATGGCGCCGAGGAAGCAAATGGCGATGCCGACAAACATCAGGGTGGCGCCGCTGACGCCGCCCAAGCCGTTGAATTTGACCCCGCTCAAGTCGGGAATGTGAATATCCGCCTCCCCCGCGAACGCGCTGGGGGCTAGAACGAGTGCAGAGGCCAAAGCTGCGAACCGGGGCCATGTTTTTATATTTAGCATAAACATCCTTTTAGGGTGCGACTAATGCCATGAGTCGGTCTAATTGCCAACACCTTTCTGCAAAAACTTTCATGTCCCGGTTTTTGGCCAATCCATCCGCCCGGCGGCGCTGGCAAGGCGGAAGGGTGGTGAAGGGCGGTTTGATCATCTTTAAATGCGGGATTTGAGCGGAGGAAAACCAGGAATGAACACCGCGTCCGCTTCGGCGGCGGCGGCGAGGGCGGAATTATCCAGGGCCAGCCGGTCCCAAGCCACGTCCTCGTGAATCGTGAAGCGAGGTTGGCCATCCGCCGATAGAGCTACGCTGACGGTGCCGGTCGGGGCCGACGGATCCACTTGAATGTCCGCCGTGGGAAGACCAAGCGATTGCAGACGTTGCAGGATTTCGCGGCCCAGCGCATCCTGACCGACGCGCGAGATGACGCTGCTGCGCGCCCCCAAAGCGCGCGCGTGGTACGCGAAGTTGGCGGGCGCGCCCCCGAGTTGTTTGCCAGAGGAGAGCAGGTCCCAGGGAATTTCGCCGATGCCAATGACGTTTATGCGACGGATTGCGCAAGATATGCAAAGGAATGGCCAATCGAAGGCCAGCCGATTAGCACGTTCAGAGGCACGTTTAGAGGATGGGAGTTCGCTTGATGTTGACTCTGGCCGCCGGCTTTTTGGGAGCGGCGGCCTTGACTGCTGCTGAAATCAAAAACAGCGACTGTCTGGATTGTCACAGCGATAAGACCCTGACCTCCACCAACGCCGCCGGAGTGGTCCGCTCGATGTTCGCGGATGCGGCGATCCTTGCCGGTTCGGCGCACGCCAAGACCACCTGCGCCAGTTGCCACGCCGACCTGACTTCCAAACATCCCGACGATAACGTCGCGGCGCTGCCGGTGAACTGTTCGCACTGCCACGAAAAAGAATCGCTTTCGTACGGAACGAGCGTCCATGGTGTGGCGCGCGTTGACCACGTTCGTAACGGCGCACACGCCGCTCCGCAGTGCATGGACTGCCACGGCACCCACGGCATCCTGGCCGCGGAACTGCCCGCGTCGCCGCTCCATCGCTCCAACCTGGCCAAAACCTGCGGGCAATGCCACGAGCAGGAATCCCGCGATGTCTTGGAAAGCGTTCACGGCAAGGCCCTGGCTGCCGGTCGTCGGGACGCGCCCACGTGCAGCGATTGCCATTCCGAACACAACATCAAGGCCCTCAAAAACGCCTCATCGCTGGCGATTTCACAGGGTACCTGCGGCAAGTGCCATGCTTCGGAGCGCCTCAATACCAAATATAATCTGCCGCCCGATCGCGTGAAGACGTTCTTCGCCAGCTACCACGGGCTGGCGGCGCAATATGGTTCGACGCGGGCGGCCAACTGCGGCAGTTGCCACGGTGCACATCGAATTTTTCCCTCCACCGATCCGCGCTCAAGCATTTTCGTCACCAACCTGAGCGCGACCTGCGGCAAATGCCATCCCGGCGCCAGCGCCAATTTTGCGCAAGGTAAAATCCACATCGATGTCGAGGCCGCCACCGCCGGTGGCAACCTGGGGGAGCGCATCAATTGGTGGGTGCGCAAACTGTACCTGGGCATGATTGTCACCGTGATCGGCCTGATGGCGGCGCATAATGCGGGGATCTTTTTGCGCAAAGCCGCGGCGCGGGCGCGGCGCGGAGGCCCCACCGTGTTGCGCATGGACTTTTCCCAGCGCTCGCAACATTTCGTTTTGGCGTTCAGCTTCATCATCCTGGCATTGACCGGGTTCGCATTGAAATTTCCCGATTCATGGATCGCGGTCCTTTTGGGATCCAACGAAGGCATCCGCCGTTGGGGCCATCGCATCGCCGGCGTCGTTTTGCTGGTGACAGGAGTGTATCATATCGGTTATGTTCTCACCACACGACAAGGCAGGAGCTTGATAAAAGACATGATGCCCAACGCAAAAGACGCACGAGACGTGGCGGCCAATGCCCGCTATCTCACCGGATTGGCCGGGACACGGCCAAAGTTCGGACGTTTCGGCTATGCGGAGAAGATGGAGTACTGGGCGGTGGCATGGGGAACGGTCATCATGGGCGCGACGGGATTGATGATCTGGTTCAAGCTCGGCACCACCCACTGGCTGCCACGCTGGTCCATCGATGTCGCCACCACCATCCATTATTACGAAGCCATTCTGGCTTGCCTGGCCATATTGGTCTGGCATTTCTATCACGTCATTTTTGATCCGGAAGTCTATCCGTTGAATCGCGCCTGTGTGGATGGCAGGGTTCCTGCTGAATGGTACGCGGAGGAACATGCGCTGGACAGGCGGCCTGGCAACGGATCACCGGCTCAATCCAAACACATGAATTCGATTTCTATGAAAAGACAAAACGACAACTCAAGCGCAACCACCGTCCCTCTAACCTCATTCAAACCCGGCAACCGCGCCGCCTGGCTGATCGGCGGCAACGCTATATGCGACGCCGTGCCCGCCACGCCACAGCACCTCTGCCGCCTGGTCCTGCTCGGCGCCCCCGGCGTCGGCAAGGGCACCCAGGCCGACCTGCTCCACCAATGGTCCGGCGCCTGCCATCTTTCCACTGGCGACATTTTCCGCGCCGCCAAAAGCTTGCCGCCGGCGGAAGTGACCCCGGCCATGCAGAACGCGATAGGTTTTATGAAACGCGGCGAATTGGTGCCGGACCAGACGGTCCTGGCGATCGTGACCGAACGGGTCCGTTGCCTGCGCTGCGGCGGCGGCTATTTGCTCGACGGCTTCCCGCGCACCGTGGCACAGGCGGATGCCTTGGAAACGTTGCTGAAAAAGGAGAATTTGCCCCTGACCGCGGTCCTCGATTACGACCTGCCCGTTGATCAGATTGTCGAACGGCTGGCGGGACGGCGCGTTTGCTCCAGTTGCAAGGGCATCACTCATGTCAGCGGCAAATCGGCAGCGCCGGAAGTTTGCCCTCACTGCGGCGGCAAGCTTATCCAGCGCGAGGATGATCGGCCCGAGGCCGTGCGGGTTCGGATGGAAGCCTATCATCGCAGCACCTCGCCGCTGACGGAGTTCTACCGTCAGCGCGGCCTGCTGCTGACCATATCCGCCGAGGGTACACCGGCCGAGATTTTCCAGCGGACCAAGGACGCGCTGGCCTCGCGCTTGCAAGGGAAAACTGCCGGCACAAGATAAAAAAGCTTCCGGCCGACTGGATTATGCTCCTGCTTAAACACTTCAGCGCTTTGCATTGTCAATCATTGGTTTATGGACTGTCTTTCTTTCTGTCCGCCGTGTTCGCCATGGCCCAGACCACCAATCTCCAACTGACTCCCATCCGCATGGAGGGAAGCAATCAATGGTTCGATCTCCGGCAACTGAACGTGGAAGGCCGCGGCTGGAACGACACCAAGGATTTCTATGATCGTTTGCCGGCCAGGGCCGAGAGGGTGGTGCGCAAACCCGTCTGGGATTTAAGCCGCAATTCCGCCGGCATGTGCGCCCGGTTCGTCACGGACGCGACGACCTTCCGCGCGCGCTGGGCGTTGACGGAATCCTGGCTGTATCTGCCCAACGCGACGGCCATCGCCAAGAGTGGGCTGGATCTGTACGTGAGGATGAAGAACGGCTGGCATTGGCTGGCCGTTGGGATGCCGGAAAATCAAACCAACAATGTTGTGCTGGTGAAGGACTTGCTGCGGGGCAAACGCGAATACCTGCTCTATCTGCCGCTGTATAACGGCACGAAATTTGTCGAACTGGGCCTGCCGCCGGGAACGGTCCTGGAGAAAGCGGGTCCTTGGGGGCCGGGCGAACGCAAGCCGATTGCGTTCTATGGAACCTCCATTTTGCAGGGACTTTCCGCGTCGCGCCCCGGCATGGTTCATAGCGCCATTTTGGGCCGGCGGTTTAACTGGCCGACCATCAACCTGGGCTTTTCCGGCAATGGAAAAATGGAACCGGAAATGGCCAGCCTGCTCGCCGAGTTGGATCCGTCCGTCTATGTCCTGGACTGTCTGCCCAACATGGTCGCTGGTGAAATTACGGAGCGCGTCGAGCCATGCGTCCAAAAACTGCGCGCCGCGCACCCGGACACCCCCATCGTCCTGGTGGAAGATCGCACGATGCAGGATTCCTTTCTCATCTCCGGCCGAATGGAATACTATCATCTTAAGGATCGGGCGGCGCTGAAATCGGCCTTCGACCGTCTCGAAACCGCGGGCGTTACCAACCTCTACTACATTCCCGGCGAACACCTTTACGGCGATGACGGCGAGGGAAGCGTGGACGGCTCCCATGCGACTGACCTGGGTTTCATGCGCCAGGCGGAGATTTTTTCCCAAGTCCTTGCCCCCCTGTTGAAAGTCAAGGATTAGGAGAATCCTGTCTTCTTGCTTTCCCGCCTTATCCTTTTGGGTCCGGCGGCAAAAGCGTTCCGCTATTGTGGCGGCTGTCCTTTCAGCCGATAAAAGCTGTCAGGTGAGGAAGGCCCGAAAGGCACGGGGATGGTCAACATCCCGCCCGTCCCGGCATTGGTGGAGAGATCAAGCCACGGAATCGGAAAGGCTAGATTCGTCGCCTGTTCGATGGCATAGTCCATGCCGGACTCGGATTGAATTTGCAGTATGAGGTTGGTTATGCCCCCGGCGACCGGCTGAATTAGCGGTGAAGGAACTGAAATGTCGCCGCAAATGATGCCTCGGCCGGCAGTGCCAATGTAGAGGCGGCCATAAACGTTGGGATCGCCTGTCAGGCTCCAAATCAATCCGTATTGATGCTGGCTGTCGTTGATCTGCGTCCAAGTGGCGCCCTGATCGTCGGACCTGAAGAAACCGTAGATGCCGCCGATCGTACCAACAACAAAGACCGCAGGATAACTCTGGGAGGGGGCCGCTTTGCCAAAAGCCACCAGATTGCCGGCCGCCACAGTATTGATCTTGACAAAAGTTGCGCCGGAGTTGGTGGATTGAAACAGACCGCCGTTCCCGGCGGCCAGCCAGAGATGCCCCTCGTTGCCGAACACAGCCTTGACCGCTCCCGGAAACAATGCCCCGGCGGGGACCGTTGCCAAACCGGACACGGCAATGGCAAATGATTTTGCGCCGTCGGCGCTGGTATAAAAGGTTCCGCTGGCGGCGTTATACGCGTAAAACTTGGCCGGATTCACCCGGTCGGCGACCACCTTCAATCCCGCGACAATTCCGGAACTGGCGGTCCACGAGGCGCCGCGATTGGTGGAGAAGAAAGTCCCGACTCCGGGGGGAGTCCAGACGATTGTGCTGCCATCGGCGGCGATGGCGATGGTGCCGCCCGCTGTCGTGCCTGGAGTCGTTGTGCCCGCGGGCTGGGCGGCGAACTGGGTCCAAGTCACGCCTCCATCAAGAGAATAGGAAGCATAGGAGCCGGTTTCGCCATAAGCCAGAGTGTGGCACCGCACGACAACGTTCGGCGCCAATTCCGCAAAATCGATGCTGTAGTTGCTGGCATGGCCCGGTCGATAGGTCCCGTTGGTGGGCGAAACCTCGATGTTGTCGTGTCGAAACCCGCTCTCATCCAGGATCGCGCTGAACAGTGAGGGGCCCTTTGGTGGACTTGAACACATGTCTCTTCAATTCCCAAGTCTTGAAAAGACCACGTCAGGGGCTTTCCCCGGTCAGCATCCGTCAGGTCGTCTGTGATGAGAACGCCGTATCCATCCAGACAGACTGCCTGGTTGGAGTTGAAGGGATTGATTTGGATATCTGAAACCCAGCACGGATTGAACTGCTGATGATAGGGCGCTTGGGAGAAGTTCAGCGTGGCGTTATCCAGTATCCCCGTCCAGGAAGCGCCGCCGTTGGTGCTGCGGTAGATCTCGTCCTTGGGATACCAACGGCCAACCGTGCCGACCAACAAATTATTCGGGTTCTGTTTGTCCACACAAACACCGCCGAAACCGTATGCGCCGGTCGGCGGCGATATATTTTGCCAGGTGCCCGCGCCGATATTGTACTTATAGACGCTGCCGCTGGTGGGGCTGCCGGGGTTCTGGCCGCTGGCATCGCCATAGGTCACGCACAGCATGCCCGGGGATAGCGCAAATCGCATGGGATCCAGTCCCGTTGGCTGTCCGGCGGGAGCGGTCCACGTCCCGCCTCCATTCGCGCTCATGTAGATTCGATTGGACGTGGCCATCGCCCCCACAAAAATCCTCTGAGTCGCCGTGCCCGGTTGCGAACTGGTCGGGTCAAGGCAGACAAAAGTAAGATTGGTGGATGTCAGATTTGTGACTTGGTTCCAAGTGGCACCGGAGTCCAGGCTCTTCCACAGGCCGTTCATGGTGGTGCCCAAAAACAAGGTCGATGGCAGATTCGGATCCACCTGCAGTCGCTCGCCGGTGTAATGCTCAACGTCGTTGCCGCCGATTTTCACGGACAGATTGACCTGGGTCCATGATGTTCCCCGATTGGTTGAAATCAGAATCGCGCCATTGCCAGCCCACGAAGCAACATATGAACCAACTGCGCTGTAGAGGCGGTCCGTATTTACAGGATCTGTTGCCAGGCTTTCCACTCCCACAAGCTGCCACTGATCCAACCCGAGAAAATCCGTCAGCGGTATCCACTCTCCAGTGGTCGGATTCCAGCGATATGGCCCGCCGACATTGGAGCGGACATACAGCACGTCCGGCTGAGACTGATTATAGACAATGCCGGTAATGAATCCCCCTCCCACAATCTGGACATTTCTCCAAAATGCGCAAGGCGCGCCGGCTTGGAGGGGCGGAGCGGAAGCCGTCGCGATCAAGATGGCCGCAATTACGGCTTTCCCAAGCCCACATTCGTTTCGTGCCATGCCATTCAGCTTATATGGGGAGCAAGAACGAGTCGACGAAATTACGGGGAGGGCGCGCATCTGACCCTTTCGGGTTGGACTAACCATAAATGGCGATTCGGATGCACAAAAAATGTCCATAGTTTGCCAATTGTGGTGAGGCCTATCTTGTCGTTAGACTCTACTTTCTTGTCATGCAGGATTTACTGGCGGATGAGACAAAACGGAAGGCGTGTGGGACGACGCAACGCATGTTGCGCGCCCTGCATTGTTTGCCGGTGGACCGGCCGCCTGTCTGGTTGATGCGCCAGGCCGGGCGCTGCCTCCCGGAATACCGCGCCCTCAAAGAGAAATATTCCTTCCAGCAGCTGCTCCGAAATCCCGAGCTGGCCGCTGAGGTCACTTTGCAACCCGTGCGCCGTTTTAAATTCGACGCCGCCATCCTCTTCAGCGACATCCTGGTGGTGCCGGAGGCGTTGGGCCAGGGGTTCAGCTTCCGCGACACTGGCGGGGTGGAAATGGATCACGTCCTGCGCGACCGCAATGATGTTCGGCGGCTCAACACTCAGGGAATTACGGACCGTCTCCAATACGTGGCATCCGCCATCCAAGGCGTCAAAGCGGAACTGGACACCGGCACGGCCTTGTTGGGCTTCGCGGGTTCGCCCTGGACGCTGGCCAATTTCATGCTGGAAGGCGGCAGCGCGCGCGCCCAAACCAAGGCCCTGCAACTGTTCCGGCGCGACCGGGCGCTGTTTGATTCGCTAGCGGAGGAATTGACGCTGGCGATCATCGAATTTCTGCAAATGCAGATCGCCGCCGGCGTGGATGCCATTCAAATATTTGACAGTTTGGGCGGCCTGTTGCCGGTGGAGGATTTCGAGGAGGCTTCGGGGCAATGGATGCGAACAATTATCTCCGCCCTGGAGGGAAAAGTTCCGGTGATTGTTTATTCCAAGGGCGCGCGCGATTGGAAGTCGCTGGTCCAGACCGGGGCGCAAGCCATTGGAATTGATCACGAGATTGACTTGGGCGAAGCGGCGCAAAAAGTGCCCGCTGGCGTGGCGGTGCAGGGTAATCTGGCTCCCGAATTGCTGGCCGGCGCGGACCCGCGATTGCTGGCGGCGGAAACGAGCCGTCTGCTCGAATTGATGAGGGGCCGCGACGGATACATTTTCAACCTTGGTCACGGTGTGCCGGCCGATGCCAAAATGGAGAACCTTGAAGCGCTGGTCGGCACGGTGCAAAACTTCGTATGAGCAAATTCAAGGTCGATTTCGAACTGATTCAAAAGTACAACGTGCCGGGGCCGCGTTACACCTCCTATCCGCCCGCCCCGCAGTTTACGGACCGGGTCACGTGGACGGAGGTGGCGGGGAAGATCGCCCAGGCGCAGTCGGCCGTTCGCGATATTTCGCTATATTTTCATATTCCGTTTTGCGAATCGCTCTGCTGGTATTGCGGCTGCACCACGATGATCACGACGCAACGGGAGAAAGGCGCGATCTACCTTCAGTACCTGGACAAGGAAATGGAGAAGATGAGCGCCCGCATCAACCGGCAGCGCCAGGTGGTGCAATTGCATTGGGGCGGCGGGACGCCGACATTTCTGTCGCCCGATGAGATTCGCTCGCTCGGCAAGTCCATCCGCAAACATTTCAACCTGGGTTCGGAGATGGAAGCGGGCGTGGAGATTGATCCGCGACGGCTGACACGGGATCACATTCAGGCTTTGCGAGAGGTGGGATTCAACCGGGCTTCGATCGGCGTGCAGGATTTCAATTTGAAAGTGCAAACGGCCATGCACCGGATTCAGCCGCGCGAGCAAACGGAGCAGGCCATGGAGTGGGCGCGGGCGGCGGGTTTTCAATCCATCAACGTGGATTTGATTTACGGTTTGCCTTACCAGACGGTGCAGTCCTTCGAGGAAACGCTCGACCAAATCATCAAACTGGGTCCGGACCGGCTGGCGGTTTTCAGTTACGCGCATGTGCCGTGGATGAAGCCGGCGCAAAAAATCCTGGAGCAGGCCCTGCCCGGGGCCGAGACCAAGATGGGCATTTTGAAACTCGTCATCGAGAGGCTGACGCAGGACGACCGCTACACTTATATCGGCATGGACCATTTCGCGCGGCCCAACGACGAACTGGCGGTGGCGCAGCGCGAAAAGACGTTGCAGCGGAATTTCCAGGGATACAGCACCAAAGGCGGCGCGGACATTTATGCCTTCGGCATGTCGGCCATTTCGCAGGCCGACGGGGTTT
Source organism: Verrucomicrobiota bacterium (assembly GCA_050014435.1). Lineage (GTDB taxonomy): Bacteria > Verrucomicrobiota > Verrucomicrobiia > Limisphaerales > Palsa-1400 > DASRLE01. The sequence continues at coordinate 21,290 of JBEKDI010000036.1, forward strand.
ATTGGCAGAACATCAAGGATTTGGCCGGGTACTACGGCGCCCTGGACACCGGCTGGGAGCCGTTTGCCAAAGGCTACATTTTGAGCGACGACGACAAGATTCGCCGCCGCACCATCATGCGCCTGATGTGCGACATGTGTCTGAACTACGCCGCGCTTTCCAAGGACTTGGGGATTGATTTTACCAACTATTTTAAGGCCGAACTGGAGTCCATGACAGACCTTGAGAAGGACGGACTGCTGCGGCGCGAGGCGGGCGAGCTGGTGGTCAGTGAGGTGGGACGGCTCTTCATACGCAACATCGCCATGCGCTTTGACCGCTACCTTCCAGCCGCCAAGGAGCGCCGATTTTCCAAAACGATATGAAACCCGTTGTCATCATCGGAGGCGGCATTACCGGGCTGACTGCGGCGTTTCGCCTCAGGCGGCGCGGCATTCCCGTGCGCCTGTTTGAAGCCGCCGACCGCGTGGGCGGCGTGATCCAATCTGTGCGCCAGGACGGATATCTGGCTGAGTTCGGTCCCAATAGCATCCTGGAGACCAGCCCGGTCATATCCGACCTGGTGCGCGATTTGGGCCTGGAATCGCGCCGGGTTTATTCCGACCCCTACGCCGAAAAGCGCTTTGTGGTGCGGGACAAAAAACCGGTGGAGATTCCCACTTCCGCCGCCGGCTTTCTGACCACGCCCCTGTTTTCGTTTCCCGCCAAGCTGCGCGTTTTGGCCGAGCCGTTCATCTCTCGCGCGCCGGCGGGTTTGGAAGAGTCGATCGCGCAATTTGTGCAGCGGCGCCTGGGCCAGGAATTTCTGGATTACGCCATCGATCCGCTGGTGGCGGGGATTTACGCCGGCAGGCCGCAATTGCTTTCCGTGACGCAGGCTTTTCCGAAGCTCTACGCGCTGGAGCAACGCTACCGTTCGCTTTTTCTGGGGCAGTTTCTTGGGGCGCGCGCCCGCAAACGAAGCGGGGAGGTTTCCAAACAGGACGCGAAGAAACTTTCGTTCGATGACGGCTTGCAGGTGCTGATTGACGAGCTGCAGATCCGCCTGGAGGGAGACGTTCAGACCGGCGCGCCCGTCGGCTCTTTGCGTCGCGGCGAGGAAGGTTGGCGGGTCGATTTGGAAACCGGCAGCCCGGTGGAGTGCGGCGCGGTTCTCCTGGCGCTGCCCAGCCACAGAATTGCAAGCCTGGGGATTGTCACCGAGCCGGAGATCGATGTCTCGTCCCTGGGCGAAGTGTATTATCCGCCCGTGGCGTCGGTGGTCCTGGGCTTTAACCGCGCCGACGTGGCGCATCCTCTGGATGGATTTGGCATGCTCATTCCGGAGAAGGAAGGTTTTAACATTCTGGGCGCGCTGTTCTCCTCTTCGCTCTTTCCCCATCGCGCCCCGCAGGGCGAGGTGACCATCACTTGTTACATTGGCGGGGCGCGCCAGCCGCTCCTGCCCCTTGGCGCTCCCGATGTTTTGACAGAACTCGCGGTGCGGGACCTGGAAACCATATTGGGTGTGCGGGGCCGGCCGACGTTTCAGCACGTCGCCGTCTATCGCCAGGCGATTCCGCAATATAATCTGGGCTACGGCAAATACCGCGCGGTCATGGACCGGATGGAAGCGAATGCGCCAGGCCTGTTCGTGGCCGGACACGCCCGCGACGGCGTTTCCCTGGGCGATTCCATCATCTCCGCCCACAAGGTGGCGGGAAGGATCGAAACATTTTTGAGTTCGCGCCAGGGCAGTCACGAAGCCCTGACCAACCCTGTTTCCGCATGAGCGCCAAAGCCGTACTTTTGGTGAATCTAGGGTCGCCTGATTCGGCGTCCGTCAAGGACGTGCGGGCCTATCTCGGCGAATTCCTCATGGACGGACGCGTGCTGGACGCGCCTTATCCCGTGCGCTGGTGCATCGTTCATCTTGCCATATTGCCCACGCGCCCGGCGCAATCGGCCGAAGCTTACGAGAAGATTTGGACGCCCGAAGGCTCGCCCCTGGTGGCAACGAGCCGGAAGGTGCGGGAGGCCTTGCAAGACCGTTCCGGCGTGAGGGTGGAATTGGCGATGCGTTATCGCAAGCCGTCCATCCCCGAGGCGATAGCCAAATTGCGCGACGAAGGCATTCGCGAGGTGCTGGTCATTCCGCTTTTTCCACATTATGCGATGTCCAGTTATGAAACGGCGGTGGAGCGGGTGGCGGAGGTCATGGCTGCCATTGCGCCGCACATGTCGCTCACGATTGTGCCGCCCTATTACGATCATCCGGATTACATCCGGGCCATGGCTGCCACAGCCTCCGATGAACTCAACCGCGGCTACGACCATTTGCTGTTCAGTTTCCACGGCATACCTGAAAGACATCTGCGCAAGGCTGATCCGACCGGCTGCCATTGTCTGAGGTCGCGGGATTGCTGCGAAGGCGGCAGCCCCGCCCTGCAGACCTGCTACCGCGCGCAATGTTTCAAGACGGTGGATGCCTTTGTGCGGACCGCCTCGATTCACGAATCCAAGTATTCGGTCGCCTTCCAGTCCCGGTTGGGACGCGAACCGTGGCTCAAGCCCTATTCAGACCAGGTCATTGAAGGCCTGGCCAGGGCCGGCACAAAGAAGCTGCTGGTCATCTGCCCGTCCTTCGTCTCGGACTGCCTGGAGACCCTGGAAGAAATGGGAATTCGCGGACGACAAACCTTCCTGGACGCCGGCGGCAAGGAATTCCACCTGGTTCCCTGCTTGAACGAGCATCCGCTGTGGTTGGATTTCCTCGATAATTTGGTTCGCGAATTCACGGCCGGAAAGGAGAAAGAATCCTTCCAGGTTGCCAATTCCAGCAGAAGCAATTTGACCACCGAGATCGCAAAGATCACAAAAGTTTAATTGCCGCCTTCACAACCAGAAGCCTGGCAATTGTAATGCTCCAATTTACTCAAGACAACTTGCGTGCAACCAAGATAGATGATTTTGTTTTTTAGCACGAATTACCCCCAATTAACCGGAATGATGAACTTCCGGCGATGGGTACCCCCGGTATATACCCGGCCGAGAGTTTCTCGATAAATCCGAGAAATATCTGAGGCGCTGGCGGTCCTGGCAGGGCGGCGCTGCTGCGGGGCCGAGGCGTCCAGGGTCTGGAGCCGTCACACGCATCGAACCACAGAGCACAAAGAACTGCCTGATTGATAGATTGGTCTGGAAAACGCGCTACACCTGCTACACGGTTGATAGTCAACGACTTAACCCGCTACACCAAATGCTACAGGGTTGCTACATGTAGCGGCTTATCGGCTTTCGGCCTCGTGAGAAGCTGTATAAAATTAGCCATCTGATGGGGACCGGCAAGATATGGGTGACAGGTCCGGAAAATCGGCAACACGGCAACAAGTCGTGATAGTCAACGCTTTAGCTGGCAATATGAAAAGCAACAGAGCGGCCTGCCCGTGATCCGCGCCAATGGCGGAACCATGACTTCGCAGCTCGTTCACGAGATTGAAAGCCGGACGCCGTGACCGGATGACAGTGATCGCCGACCACCATCTCGTCGCGCTGGCCCGGCAACGTGGATGCAGTCTGGCAACGCTCGATCAACCGCTGGCAAAAAGTTTTGGGGATGAAACGGGTCTGGTGGAACTGCTGCATTGAAATAAACAATTGACCCACTGTAGCTTTTACACTACATTAGCCCGGTGTGAAAAACGCCGTGAAATTTGAAGAAATCCTCAAGCCGCGTCTTCAGGACTCGGAACAAGCCGCGAAATATCTGACCGCTTGTTTTGAAGAAGGTCCTGATGTTTTTCTGTTGGGCCTGCGCGACGTGGTTGAAGCTCAAGGTGGAATTGGCCGGGCCGCGAAATCCAGCAACCTGAACCGGGAAAGCCTTTATCGTCTGCTATCGCGTCGTGGAAATCCGCGTCTTTCGAGCCTCAACGCCGTTTTGTGTTCCCTGGGGTTGAAAGTGCGTTTTACCCAGGCTTGAGACATGCTGCGAAACGGGTTTGGTGGAACTGCATTGAAATGTATCCGGCTGACAAAGCACGTCCGCCAGATCGTAATTTTTCAAGACTGAGACTCCCTGCCTGCTAATTGCGCGGTATGAGCATGGCAGGGACCCGAATGGCTGACGAATCAATGGCCAAACGTGCGATCATTTCGTCTTCAGCTTCTTAGCAACGGCAGGCGGCGCCCAGCCTCCTCCCCGGTCGGAATGGTGGATGGCACCCGTGACTTCTCCTTTGTCATTCTTGATGAAAGTCATCAGCGAATCATCGACCTTGAGAAAGAAATTTGTTTCCGACATGGGGTACATATTGAGCGCCGTGTTGGGGCTAATTGCCATCTGGATTTGCAGGTGATCTTCTTTTCGCTGGATGGCTGCTTTGCCGGGGTACGGCGCAAAATCGTAGTTGCCGATACAGGCATCGAGAAGTTTTGGATTCAGTTTGACGACTACATGTGGTTTGATTGGGATCGGTTGAGGGACTTCCAGCCATCGCATGAGTATCTCATTAGGATTCGGCTTGCCACGGTGGTCCTCTGACCCGTTTATCGCCACTGCCGGCCTGGATTCGAGACCAACACTGTTTATCGTACGCACCGTGTAAATGTGCTTCTTGCCTTTCCCTGTCGTCTCGATCTGGTAGTGCATTTCCGGGAGGGGCGGTGTCGGCGCGTCACCGTACCCGGTTTGTTGGAATACTGGGCGGCCCTCGAAGTAACCTGAATACGTTTTCGGGATGCGAGCCAGTTTTCTCCCATCGCGTTCAATGAGAAAGGCGGCAACACCGCTTTCCAAATCGGCTTCCGCCTCCCAACTCAATTCGCCGGTCGAGGTGACACGCACATTAGTTGGCGCTGGTGGCGGAGTCGTATCTTTGACGTTACCGTCTTTCTCATACTCGCCCCACGCTTTCGCTACGTGCTCATTCGGCAGCCATACTGCCGTCTTTACATCTCCGGTGAATTTTGCAGCGGGTTGCGCTCTCCGGCCCAGCAACGGCGCGAGCCACGCGGCGTCGGCACGCATTGGCTTTAACTTGGCGTCACCGGCTTTGTCCGGCAGCCGCGCAGCAAGACAGGCATCAAACCAGGGGATGGCCAGGTAGCGCGAGTTGCCACAATCATGACCGCTGTTAGGATCCACCGACACACCGATCAGGCCGCCTCGGGCGCGGAACTCGTTGAAAAAGGGCTTCACCCTGTCCCACATTCCCAACACCCTGCGTCCAAAATCTGACGAATCCGATGCGTTGGTTTTGACGGTGACGCCCTCTTGGGTGCCAAGGTTACACATCACCGGCACAGTGAAGGCTGTCGTTGACCATGTTCCAATCGGTTGCGGCGGCACCTGTGAACGCAACCAAACGGCGGTAGTGCGATCGGGGTAAAGGAAGAACATGGTTCCCACCCACAGCGCCCCGCCGGAATGTCCCCACAACGCCCAGGGCACCGTTTTTAATTCAGGATGATGGGACAGCTCCGCCAGATCCGAAAGTGCTTGCAGGAATTTTGTTCCCGAGCCGTTCAGCGGATTGCACCACCACAGGCAATCGGTCTTGTCGAACTGCTGATATTCCGGTCCGAGCAAAGCACAGTCGTGCTTGCGTGCCAGCGCCTGCCAGTGCAAGTCACACGCTACAGCCGCGCCGTCCCCGATGGGGGCGACGCCACAACCATGTTGATGCACGATGACCCCGCGCAAGGTCTTCACGCCAGGAGGCAACCACAGTGTAAAAGTCACCGGGAGTTTCAGTTCACCCTCATTGGTTGAACCTTTATAGTGAACCATGTAGTAAGGTGGGCAGATAAGATTTGTGAGCTCCTTCGCTCCGGTGCGAAGAGAAAACGCCGATATCAGTATCGTGAAACAAATGAACCGTATGGCAGGGATTGTTTTTTTCATGCCTCGTCTAGCTAATACGATGCTTATAACCGCGAAATCCTTTGAATTATTTTTTCGCCGCGCACGGGCGCGATTACGCTCTGGTAATTTGAAGGATTTTGTGGCTATCGCAAGGAAACTCGGCGGAATGAAGGTGGAGTCAAAGGGGTCAAAGGGGTCGCACCAGAGCTTTGTCTATTTTTCTGTATTCGTGTGTATTCGCGATGCACTTGCTCCGCGGCAGGGGGCAACCGCCAGGCCGATTCCGCCCACGCCGCCGGTGAAACGCGCCCCCTCAACGACATTCTTCAAGAGCCGTGACCATCCCCAGCGGTGGCACAGATGAATTCTGGCGGCTTTATCCGAGTCCTCATTTCTCCAACAAAGAGAGGTCCTGGAAAAATGATACAGTATGATTGATGTGCGGTGTAGCGAAGGAAGATAGGGGCAATCGTTCGGACGCGTCGCCCCACGGCGCTGACAAAGTTGATTCCTGGACAAGAATTCGAAAATTCGTTCCGCGGTGTGATTTCTCAGACTTTCAATTCGAGCAGGTAGGCGAGCGCGTCCCTGACTTGTGCCAGCACCTCGGGATAGAACTCGCCAGCTCGTTTTCCAAGCCGGAAATGTTCCACAGCCGCAACTCCCTGAACGTTGGCCACGCCGCGATCATTTCCCGGCAGAAACTTTACCCTGGGCAAAGGCACTTCGTATGTCCCGCCCTTTATTTCCGTGGTCAGCGGCACACATACGGAAAGCGCGCGCACCGCGGCATCATCCTGCCGCGACACAACCATCAGCGGACGGACCTTTCCTTTGATTCCCAAATCCACCCAATATACCTCACCAGGTCTTGGATTCATCGTAGAAGCTTTCCAAGGCCCCGGCCCGTTGTTCCCACGGTGAGACGGCGGTTTCATCCGGCTCCAATGCCAGACGAACTGGAACCCGGCCGGTGCGGGCAATCTCGGCCAGAAACATCCTGAATACTTCCCCTGTATCCGTGCCCAGCCGCTGCGTCACAGAATTCACTTTTTTCAGCAAGGGTTTTTCAACCCGGCAACGAAATAGAACTGTCATGTGCTCAAACGTAGCTCATCTGTGCGCCGATTCAAGCTGTTTCGAATGAGATATTCAAAACACGCTCTAACGGCCAGGAACCCTCCTGCAACCGCCCCACACTCTGTGATTGGCCCACGGACAAAAAATGGCTTGTTTATGCCAAAACCGGGTTACGTTTTCAGATGGATTCTGGCAAAGGCCCGGCGGAGTGTTAGAAGGCCAATTTCAATGCCAGACTTGATAACGAACACCGCCGATTACGCTGACACCGGGCTTGATGCCACGCTCCAAGGTCTTGAAGCGGATACCCCCGAAATTGGGTGTTTCCACTGCGGCACGCCTTTGCGCGGGGCGGGCTTCACGAGCGGGGATAAATCCTTTTGTTGTGGAGGCTGCCAGGCCGTATTTGAACTCATTACGGAAAATGGGCTGGGCGATTTTTACCGGTTTGGCAACGCTGCGGGCGTGCGGACCAGTTCCGCGCCGAAAGTGGAGGAGTTCGGTTACCTGGATGAACCGGCGCTGCGGGAGCGGCTGGTGGATTTTGCGGACGGGCGGACGACGCGCGCCACCTTTCGCGTGCCTTCGATGCATTGCATTGCCTGCGTCTGGCTGTTGGAGAATTTGTTCCGGCTCAATCCAGGCATCGGTTATTGCCGGGTGAATTTTCCGCGCAAGGAAGTTTCCATCACGTTTGAGACCCGCAAGACCAAGCTCAGTGAAGTCGTGGCGTTGCTGACCTCGCTCGGATACGCGCCTCAATTTGACTTTTCGGACTCAGAAGGCCGGCGGCGAACACCGGCCTCGCGGCGGCTTTGGCTGCAACTTGGCGTGGCCGGGTTCGCTTTTGGCAACATCATGCTGCTGAGCATCTCCTCCTATCTCGGATTGGATGCGTTCAGCGGCCCCGGGTTGAGGAAGCTGTTCGGCTGGATCAGTCTGGCGCTGGCGCTGCCGGCTGTGGCCTATAGCGCCTCAGGCTACTGGCAGGCGGCCTGGCTTGCCCTGCGCAAACGGATCATCACCATCGATGTGCCGATTGCGGTGGGAATTGCCGCGCTGGCGGCCTGGAGCGTTGGGGAAGTTCTGACCGGCAGAGGTCCGGGCTACTTTGATTCGCTGGCCGGCCTGCTGTTTTTCCTGCTTTGCGGAAAGCTCTTTCAACAAAAGACCTTCGACCGGCTGGCGTTCGATCGCGACTACAAGTCCTTTTTCCCCTTATCAATCCTGCGCCGCAACGAGGGGCGGGAGGAGCGCATCCCGCTTTCGCAATTGCGCGCCGGAGACCGCCTCGTGATTCGCAACGGGGAATTGATCCCTTCAGACGCGCGTTTGATCTCGGGGCCGGCGATGATGGATTACAGCTTTGTCACGGGCGAATCAGAGCCTGTGGAAAAAATCGCGGGTGACCATCTCTATGCCGGCGGCAGGCAGATCGGCGGCGCCATCGAGGTCGAGACGGTGAAGGAAGTGTCCCAAAGCTATCTCACCTCGCTTTGGAACCAGGACCTCTTAAGCAAGGACATGAAGCTTTCCCTGGAGACGCTGACCAATCGCTACAGCCGGCGCTTCACAATCATTGTTCTGGCCGTGGCGGCGGGCGCGGCTCTTTTCTGGTCCTTGCGCGATCCAAGCCGCGCTCTTCCTTCGTTCGTCTCCGTTTTGATCGTGGCCTGTCCATGCGCGCTGGCCCTGGCGGCGCCGTTCACCCTCGGCACGGCGCAACGCATCCTGGCGCGACGCAATGTTTTTCTGAAGAACGCTTCCGTGATTGAGGCGCTGGCCCGGGCAGACACGGTGGTCTTCGACAAGACCGGCACACTGACGGCTTCCGGCGGGGGGTCGATAGTATTTTGGGGCAAGCCGCTTGGAGAAGAGGAGGAGGGTTGTATTTTCTCCCTGGCGCAACATTCGACCCACCCCCATGCGGTGCGCGTCGCCAAATCCATCGAGAGAAGACATGCCGCCCAGCCGGTGCAGTCGTTCTCCGAAACCGCCGGGTGCGGCATCGAAGGCACTGTCGCCGGCCACGAAGTTTGCATTGGTTCGGCCGCCTGGCTGGGGACGCGAAATGTGGCGGTTCAATCCCCGGCGACGGCGACCGGAAGCATGGTTCACATCGCCATCAACGGGAGTTATCGGGGTTGTTACAGCCTGGCGAGCGCGTTGCGGCCCGGGGCGGACGAAGCCATCCGCAAGCTCTCGGCCGATTACGAACTGGCTTTGCTCAGCGGCGACAACGAGAAGGAGCGCGGGCGATTTCGCGAATTTTTTGGGAATTTCGGGCTTTTGCATTTCAACCAAAGCCCGATGAACAAGCTGAACTTCATCCGGCATTTGCAGGCTCCCGGCAGAACGGTCCTGATGGCCGGCGACGGGCTTAATGATGCCGGCGCTCTTAAACAAAGCGACGTGGGAGTGGCTGTCGTCGAGAGCATTGGCGCCTTTTCACCGGCCAGCGATGTCATCATGTCGGCCGACATGGTGCCGCAACTGCATGAGGTGTTGCGATTCGCCAAGGCCTCCGTGCGGGTGGTTCAACTGAGCTTTGTGATTTCCGCCATCTACAATCTTATCGGCATCAGCATCGCGGCGCGTGGGCTGATGTCCCCGATCATTTGCGCCATCCTCATGCCGCTCAGTTCGGTGACCGTCGTCGTTTTTGCCTGCGGCCTGACAACGCGGCTCGGAAGCCGCATTCACCGCGCACCAGTGCCGGAAGGGGGAGCCGGGCCATGATCGTCCTTTTCCTTTTAATTCCATTAAGCATCGTGATCGCCGCGATTTTTCTGGTGGGATTCATGTGGGCCGTGCGGTCGGGACAGTACGAAGACACCAGCACACCTTCGTTGCGCCCGCTCATGGACGACAAATTGAACAACGAGAAAGAAAATAAATGATAAGCGCAGAAATGCCAAAACCGGAACAACGGCTGCAACAAGGTCGCGCGAACGCCGTGGAGACATTCAAGTACGACAACCGGATTGTCCGCGCCTTCGCCATCGCCACGGTCATCTGGGGCATCGTCGGCATGACGGCTGGATTGATGTGCGCGGTGCAACTCTTTTTCCCGGGCGCGAACCTGGACTTGCAATTCGTCACCTTTGGCCGTCTGCGGCCCGTCCACACCAACGCCGTGATCTTTGCCTTTGTGGGCAACGGCATGTTCATGGGCATTTATTACTCGCTGCAGCGGCTGTGCAAAGCCCGCTTGTTCAGCGACAAGTTAAGCTGGCTGCACTTCTGGGGTTGGAACGCGATTATTGTCTCCGCCGCAATCACGCTGCCGCTGGGTTTCACCACCAGCAAGGAGTACGCGGAACTGGAATGGCCGATTAAAATCGCCATCGCGGTGATCTGGGTGGCTTTTACCATCAACTTGCTGGGGACCATCGTTAAGCGGCGTGAGAAGCACATTTATGTGGCGATCTGGTTCTACATAGCCACGGCCCTGACGGTGGCGATTCTGCATATCGTCAACGGCCTGGAAGTCCCGGTGTCGATGTGGAAGGGGTACTCGATTTATGCGGGCGTGCAGGACGCCCTGGTGCAATGGTGGTACGGCCACAACGCGGTGGCGTTCTTCCTCACCACGCCTTACCTCGGCTTGATGTATTACTACCTGCCCAAAGCGGCGAACCGCCCGATATTTTCGTACCGGCTGTCCATCATTCACTTTTGGGCGTTGATCTTCATCTACATTTGGGCGGGGCCGCACCATCTGCTTTATACGGCCCTGCCGGACTGGGCGCAGTCCCTCGGCATGGTGTTTTCCATCATGCTGATCGCGCCGTCGTGGGGCGGGATGCTCAACGGGCTGCTCACCCTGCGCGGGGCCTGGGACAAAGTCCGCGAGGATCCCGTGCTGAAATTCATGGTCGCCGCCGTCACCGCCTACGGCATGGCCACCCTGGAAGGCCCGGCCCTGGCCATCAAGACCGTCAATTCACTATCGCATTACACGGACTGGACCATCGCGCATGTGCATACCGGCGCTCTGGGCTGGAACGGATTATTGACATTCAGTGTCCTATACTGGCTTTTCCCGCGGCTCTACAACACCAAACTCTGGTCCGTCAAACTGGCCAACTACCATTTCTGGATCGCGCTGCTTGGCATGGTGTTTTACGTCATCCCGATGTACATCGCCGGCATCACCGAGGGGATGATGTGGAAACAATTCACCAAGGAGGGGTTCCTGCAATACCCGAATTTCCTCGAAACTGTGCGGCAGGTCATTCCGTTTTACCAGCTTCGCGCCGTGGGCGGTACGCTCTACATTTTTGGAGTCTGGCTGATGGCTTACAATTTGTGGCGGACGGCGCGGGCGGGGGTGTTCGTGCCCGAGGAACAGGTCCAGGCTGTTTCCTACCGTTCGCAGTTGGACGCACATCCCGAACCGGCTTTCACCCATCGCTGGCTTGAGTCCAAACCCATGCTTTTGACGGGCGGAGCGCTCATCGCCGTGCTGATCGGCGGCATGATCGAGATCATTCCCATGATCGTCGTCAAGGAGAACGTGCCCACCATTTCGAGCGTCAAACCCTACACGCCGCTGGAACTGCTGGGGCGGGACATTTACATCCGGGAAGGGTGCCTGGCCTGCCATTCGCAAATGATCCGGCCGTTCCGCTCTGAAACCGAGCGATACGGCGAATATTCCAAGGCGGGTGAATTCGTCTACGACCATCCGTTCCTGTGGGGATCCAAACGAATCGGGCCTGATTTGCAGCGCGTGGGAGGAAAGTACCCGGATGCCTGGCACTACAATCATCTGGACGATCCACGCAGCACCTCGCCAGGCTCGATCATGCCGCGCTACCTGTGGCTTCTCACGCAAGAGCTGGACACTTCCTCCCTGTCCGCGCGCATCAGCGCTTTGCGGCGGGTGGGCGTTCCTTATCCGGCTGGATATGAAAGCAAGGCCCTGGCGGATTTGAATCAACAGGCGGCCAAGGTGGTGGTCAACCTCAAGAGCGGGCAAGTCAATGCGCAACCTGACCGCGAAGTCATCGCCGTGATCGCGTATTTGCAGCGGCTGGGCACGGACATCAAATTGGCCCCGAAGGCCACGGCTGAGGCGGCGACCAGCCTGCGCGCCGGCAATTAATCCAAATCCCATGAACCATTTCATTGACAACCTCGGCGGCATCGAAGCCTTCGGCATCTTTTCCATTTGCCTTTTCGTTGTGGTGTTCACGGTCTCGATAGCGCTGGCCTTCTGCCTGAAAAAGCCTTTTCTGAAGACCATGAGCCGCCTGCCACTGGAAGACGAACCATCCCAGGTCGAAAACTCAAACACACATCCGTTATGAACGAGCCTTACGATCCCTTCAAAGACCCCCTGCTGCTCGACCACGATGCCGACGGCATTCGAGAATTGGACAACAACCTGCCGCGTTGGTGGGTCTGGCTTTTCAATATCTGCATCCTTTTCGCCATAGGCTACATGGGGTATTACCATGTCTTTCGCCTGGGCGATTTGCAGGCGGCCCAATATGTCAGGGAAAGCAAGCTGGGTGATGCCGCGAAGGCTGAGGCGCTGAAGAGATTTGAAGACACTTTGCCGACGCTGACGCCTTCCAAGGACCCGGTTATCCTGGAGCACGGCCATGCCCTTTTCCTGCATAATTGCGCTCCTTGCCACCGCAAGGACGGCGGGGGATTGGTCGGCCCCAATCTTTGCGACGAGTACTGGATACACGGTTCCAATTTTGTTGACAATCTGCGCACCATCGTCAACGGGGTGCCTGGCAAAGGCATGGTGACATGGCGCGGCATTCTCAAGCCGGACGAGATCCACGCCGTGGCCAGTTACATTTACACATTGCGCGGCACCCATCCGCCCAATCCCAAGCCGCCCGAGAACCAGACTCAGGTGGCGGCGCCCAATGTCTATGAGTAAAACCCCATGAACGCGACCGAGCCAGCCAGTCCCCAATTCCGCGAAAAGCCGGACTGGCAGGATTTTCGCGATCATCTGTCCACGGCGGATGAACAGGGCCGGCGCCGATGGGTTTATGCCCGCAAACCGCGGGGGCGGTTTTATCAGTGGCGCACGAATTTGAGCTGGGTGCTGCTGGGCATTCTGTTCGCGGTGCCATTCATCCAAATCAACGGCAACCCGATGCTCATGCTGAACGTCGTCACCCGTCGTTTCTCCATTCTCGGCCGCATTTTTTGGCCGCAGGACATGGTGCTGCTGGCGATTGCGTTGCTGCTTTATTTCATCGGCATCATGATTTTCACCGCAGCTTATGGCCGGCTGTGGTGCGGCTGGGTTTGCCCGCAAACGCTCTTCATGGAAATGGTTTTCCGCCGCATCGAATATGGGATCGAAGGCGACTCCCGCGTCCAGCGCGCCCTCGCCGCCGCGCCGTGGACGTTCCGCAAAATCCGCCTCAAGCTGGCCAAGCACGCCGTTTTCTTCGGGCTTTCCTTTGTCATCGGTAATCTGCTCCTGAGCTATATCATCGGCATTGACCAGCTTCTGGCGATTGTGATGGACAACCCGCTGCGGCATCTTTCCGGGCTTGCCTACCTGCTGGCATTCACGGGCGTTTTCTACGCCATCTTCGCCCGGTTCCGCGAACAAGCCTGCACCTTCATTTGCCCATACGGCCGGTTTCAATCGACCGTGCTGGACGAGAACACGGTGGTGGTAGCCTATGACCATAAACGCGGGGAACAACGCGCCACGCTGGATCGCCGCCAATCTCCCGCCCAGCGGCGTGAGGCCGGGCGGGGCGATTGCGTCGATTGCCATCTGTGCGTTTCTGTCTGTCCCACGGGCATCGATATCCGCGACGGCATTCAGATGGAATGCGTCAATTGCACGGCCTGCATTGACGCTTGTGATGGAGTGATGACGAAACTGGGCCATCCACGCGGCCTGATTCGTTACGCGTCGCTCAACAGCATCGAGCGTGGGGAGGGGTTCCGCTTTACTCCGCGCATGATCGGTTACGCCGCGATTCTTTCCGTGCTGGCGGGCCTGTTCCTGTTCCTGGTCCTGACCCGCCCCAATGTCGAGGCCACGCTGTTGCGGGCGCCCGGCGCGCTGTTTCAGCAACTGGCCAACGGCAATCTCGTCAATCTCTACACGCTCCAGCTTGTCAACAAGACTTCGCAGCCCATGCCCGTCCAGCTTCAGTTGGAAGACGTTCCTGGCAAACTTACCATCATGGGCGATCCCAAATTGGTCGTGCCCAAGGAACAACTGGCCTCGACCCCGGTCTTGATCGAGCTGGCGCCGGATTTGCTCCGCAACGGCCCGAAGAAGTTCCACGTCGGTGTCTATTCGCAGGGACGCCGTGTTCAAGTTGTTCCCACCACATTTATCGGGCCGCGCGACTAATACCCGTTTCCATTTATGAAATTGTTTCCCAAAATCAAGAACCCCTGGCCGGTTGGGCTGGTCCTTTTCTTCATTGTTTTCGCCTCGTACATTGTCGGGTTCGTCATCTTTGCCTGCCGGCAGAAAATGGACCTGGTTCGCGAGGACTACTATGACCAGGAGATTCGGTTTCAAAAGCAGATCGATCGTGTGCAACGCAGCGCGCCCATGCTCGCCAATGCGGACATCAATTACGACCGCGCCGGCGATGTCGTGACCGTCCGCCTTCCTTCCGTCAAGGATGAGCTTATCGGCGGCACGGTATCATTCTATCGCCCTTCGGACGCCACGCTGGACAACAGCGTGGAACTGGGATTGGACCCGGCTGGAAAGCAAAGCATGAGCGTGCGTTCCTTGTGCGCTGGATTGTGGAAAGTCAGGGTGCAATGGAAGATGTCGGGCCAGGAGTATTACTTTGAGAAACCGATTGTGATCAAACGAACCGCGGCCTCATGAATCTTTTGGCGGCATTCTTCCTTGGCCTGGCCGGCAGCCTGCATTGCGCTGCGATGTGCGGGCCACTGGTTCTTGCCGTCAACTCGGTGCGAAGGCAGGACCCCGCCAATCCTGCGGCGCTGGGCCGGACAGACATTCTGCACACTTTAGCCTACCACTCCGGACGCCTCGTCACTTATGGCATTCTTGGGGCTATTTCGGGATTGATTGGCGCGGCGATTGTTTTTGCCGGGTTCCAACGCTGGATTTCGATAGGCGCGGGGTGTCTGATCCTGCTGGGAACGCTGGCCTCCTTCCGCGCGCGCGGGGGCGGCATTTCCGGGAGATTGGTGTCCGCGGTCAAGACATGGTTTGGCCCGTTACTGCGCAAGCGCACCCTTGGGGCTGCGGCCTTGCTGGGAGGCTTGAATGGCTTGCTGCCTTGCGGGTTGGTTTATATCGCATGCGCCGCAGCCGCCGGCACGGGTGGCATCGGGGGCGGTGTGGAGACGATGCTGGCGTTTGGATTGGGAACCGCGCCGATGCTGCTGTCAATTGGCCTGGCCGGAAAGGCGGTGCGCTGGAGCAATCCTTTGCGGCTGAGAAGAGTGGTGTTGGCGTGCGTAAGCTTGGTCGGAGTTCTGCTGATTGTGCGCGGACTCTCGCTTGGCATCCCGTATCTGAGTCCTCATTTTTCCAACGGGGAAGGACCCGCCTGCTGCCACCACACCCTGTAGTGGGTGGGCCAGCGCATGAACCTAGGCTGGCCGGGGTGTTTAGAGCGCGGCAAATTGAGAATCAATGCCCACCTGTTTGAGCAGGTTGGTTAGCTCGGCGCCCGAGGCCGGAATGCTCGCGACAATTCTCGCCGCTCGCCCCTGCGCCCATCCAGGGCGCGTGTCCGTTGGTGCCGCCGCCGGCTTGAAGCCCAAGAGCTGTGACCACGCATCTCGATGGGCACGATCATAATGTTTCAGCAAATCCAGGGATCCACCTTTCCGTAGGATCCGGGTGAGCGCATTGGCCAAGTCCGCCGCTTCCAGGAAGCCGATGTTCATGCTCTGCATGCCGACGGGTCCGGTTTGATGCGCGGCGTCACCGGCCAGCCAGCAGAAGTCGAGGCCGAATTGGCGCGCCAGCCGGGGCTCAAATTGCACATCGGCCGTCCAGACGATCTCCTCGATCTGGCTCCGAAACCACGGCGCGCGGTCCTGCAGCAAATGGCTCAATTGATGCATGGCGTCCTGCTCGCCGGGTCGCTCCACCACCACCATTCGGTCCCGCTCCTTCTGTGGAAAGTCGTCGCCTTCCGCGTTCGGGTTGACTTGAAAACTCCACCGGCATCGCGTATCCGACAAAGGCCACAGGACGCTGGCCGTGGCCTCGTCCAGGACAACCCTGGCTTCATGGCCGGACTCTTCGCCGGCTTCGACTTCATAAACGGCAAAATGTTGCGGGGCGCCCGCGTGCTCGAAGTTGATGCCCAACCGGGATCGTAACAGGGAATTCGATCCGTCGGCCCCGACGAGGAACTTCGCCTTCATTTGCAAACGCTCCTGCACGCCGGCTTGGAAATCCGGGACGCCGTAGCCTTTGCCTGTCATGCCTAATATTTCGATGGCCGCTTTCGTGCCCTGATCATCCATTTCCAAACCGGCCAGCCTGTGGTCCCAGTTAATTCTGACCTCCGCCTGGCGGAGCCGCTGCTCGAGCAGGTTTTCCAGAGCGCTCTGCTCCAAGACGAGCGCAAATGGAAATTCGCCAGGGAGTTCGGAAAGCTTCACTTCGGCGCGCCGCTCGTTTCCCTCATAAAAACCCACGGAATCAATGCGACGGCCGAATTCAATGGCGTCGTCGGCAACGCCCACCTGGCGCAGCAGTTGAAGGGATCGGGAATGGAGCGCGCAGGAGTAGCTGTGCCCCGCCGTGCGGGATTCCTGGTCGATGATGCGGGTTTTAATTCCGTTTTGCGCCAGAAGCAGCGCGGTCATCATTCCCACCGGGCCTGCTCCGGCCACCAAAACTTCGGTTTGATCCGTGTTCGACATAGAAAGAAAGCATTCGTTGCGCAGATTTATACGCTCAAGGCTTTCACCGGTCAACCCCGCTTTGAGTAGCGCGGGAGGCGATTCGAAAATGCCGCAGAACCCTGCCAAAGACTCCTGCCGTCACAATATGGGCACCAAAAAATGGTGAATGATTCACAAGATTTGGAGAGAATGGCGGCGGAGAGAATCCGATGAGTAGTCCATGAGCACGCTTATATTGACAGCACCCAAGTTGGATGGCCCGCTGCCATGCAGTGTGGCTCCGGTGAAAGACTTGGTCACGCAGCGGGTGCCCGGGACGGCCTTCAGGAGGCGGGGGAGGTCGCTTCGGAGAAAACGGCAAATTGGGAACCGGACGCCCCGGACTCTTCCGCCATCGGAACCAGCCTGCAGCAGCGTGATAGCGTCGTATTACGTTGGCCCGTTAAACGATTAGGCAGCCGCCGAAGCCGCCACGGAATCGGGGCTTATCAGCACTCCTGCGCCACGCGCCGGAAATGATAGCCCAGGATGGCGAACTCTATGGCGAGGCGGATTTTTCAGGGCCAAAAACCTTCTCAAATTTGGCCCGGACGTTTTGCAGATGAAAATCCAGCGAGCAGAGCTTGTCCAGTTCGCCTGGGGCAAAATGCTTTGTCACTTCAGGATCCCGCCCGAGTTGCGCCAGGAAATCGGCCTCATCCCGTCCGTCATGTTTGGCCTGCCAGGTCTGCATGGCGTTGCGTTGCGTCAATTCATAGGCGGCTTCGCGAGTCAGGCCCTTCTTGATCAGCGCCAGCAAGACGGTCTGGGAGTTCCACAGGCCCAGCGATAGCGCCAGGTTCCGCTTCATGTTCTCGGGATAAACAATCAGGCCGTCGGTCAATTTCCGCAGCGTGACCAGCATGTAATCCAGCAGCGTGCAGGAGTCTGGAAAAATGATCCGTTCCACCGAACTGTGGCTGATATCGCGTTCATGCCAGAGGGCGACATTTTCCAAGGCCGCCACGGCGTTGCCGCGCAGCACGCGGGCCAGCCCGGCCAAGCGTTCGCTCGTGATCGGATTGCGTTTGTGAGGCATGGCGCTGGAGCCTTTTTGGCCCTTGGCAAAATATTCCTCCGCTTCCAGGACTTCCGTCCGTTGCAAGTGGCGGAACTCGGTGGCCCAACGTTCGATGCCGGCTCCGATCAAGGCCAGGACGCCGATGAATTCAGCGTGCAAATCCCGGGCCACGACCTGCGTGGCAATAGGCGCGGGGCGAAGTCCCAGTTTCCGGCAAACAGCCTCCTCTACGACCGGCGACAAATGCGCGCTGGTGCCGACCGCCCCGGAAAGTTTCCCGACGGCGACGGTTTCCCTGACCGCTTCGAGCCGGCGCAAGGCACGGGTGAATTCATCGTACATCAGCGCCATTTTCAAGCCGAATGTGATCGGTTCGGCGTGAATGCCGTGGCTGCGGCCGATCATTGGCGTAAATTGGTGCAGTCGGGCCTTGCGGGCAATGACTCCGCGCAACGCCTCGACGTCGGCGATCAACACATCGGCCGATTGCACCATTTGCGCCGCAAAAGCGGTGTCGATGATGTCGCTGCTGGTCAGGCCGAAATGGAGCCAGCGGCTGGCCGGCGCGCCGATGTTTTCCGCGACGTTGGTGGTGAAGGCGACGACGTCGTGGTTGAGGATCTTCTCCAGTTCGTGGCAACGGTCGATGTCGAAGGCGGCCCTGGCCTGCATTTGTTTGAAATCCGGCGCGGGTACAATCCCCTCCGCGACCAGCGCCTCGGCGGCCAGCAATTCAATTTGCAGCCAGATTTCGAGCTTGCGCTGCTCGGTCCAGATTTCCCTCATTTCGGCCCGTGAATATCGCTGAATCATGCAGGTGGGCGACTTGTCCCCGGCGCGATGATGCCTGCCGCAGCCGCCGTGCGCAATCGGAAAGCTTAGCGTTTGGCCATTTTGCTGCGCGCGGCTTCCAGAATCTGTCGCTCGCGCTCTGTCAAACTATGAATTCCCTGGGCGGAGATTTTTTCCAGGATTGGGTCCACTTCGCGGCTGATGAATTCCGCGGGCGGCAGATCGTCCGGCGGCTTTCTAACGCTGCGCCAGGCGCGGCGCGGCGCGGCGCTGACCAATTCGCGTTTGGGCGGCGGGCTGCGGCGCGCGAAAGGACGCCAGAATTCAAAGCGGCGCGGCGCATAGCCAGCCCGGCGAATATAGAGAATGCCGGTGAGCATTCCGCCCAAATGCGCCGCATGCGCGATATTGCCTGTGAATGCATTGACATTGATCAGCGGACCCAAAAGTCCGAGTAGGGCGAGCGATCCTTCAAGGATCAGCAGCATCCTGGCCTTGAATGTGACCGGGATTATATAGATGAACATCGTAATGGGCTGGTTCGGGGCGCGCGTCGCGAATGCGGCGATCAACCCAAACCCGCCCGCGGAAGCGCCGACCACGCCGCCGGCAAAATAAGCCGGAAAAACAAAAGCCAGGGCGATTTGCAGCAGTCCGCCAATCGTGCCGCTGAGCAAATAAAGACGCAACATCCCCCAACGGCCCAGTGTTTCCTCCATGGCGCGGCCAAAGAAATAAATTACAATCATGTTGCCGAGCAAATGCATCCAGCCGGCATGCATGAATTGGAAAGTGATCAACTGGTAGATTCTGCCCTCCTTCAATCCATCGGTGCTGAGTGCAAACCAGTGGTCCACCAAACCTGGGGTGCATACTCCCTCCGCAATGCGTTGGGCCACGAAGCAGACGAACACCGAAACAAGTAGAATAATGGTCATCGACCAGGCAGGCCTATATTCTGTTCTCATGTATGACCGATCATCCAGCATCGCACAAGAACTTAGCAGTTTCCGCGCTGTTTTACAATGCCTTCCCGCATTTTGATGACGATTCCCCGGCTCTCCGTGCGGAAATGGGTTGCCGCCGCTCCCACCACAAGCATCCGCATGCGGGGATGCAGTTGCGCGATCTTTTCACGGCCCTCCAGTCCCGCCACCAACAATGCGGTTGATAACGCATCCGTTTCCGTGGCCGACGGCAGCACTACGGCGGCCAAAACCGCATTGGCCACGGGCTGGCCGTTGCGCGGGTCCAGCACATGGCCGAAGCTCTTTCCCTCGTGTTCGAAACATTTTCCCCATACTGCCGAGACAGACATCGCTTCGTCTTCCAAAACCACCGTGGCCAGCAATTCCGGCGTTGCGCCCTGGCCGGATGGAGATTCGATCGCCACTTTCCATGCCTCCTCCCCGGGTGGTTGGCCGAGGCCATAGACGGTGCTGGTTCCACCGTGCAGCAGCGCGCAAATTGCCCCGGCTTCGCGCAAGCTCTCCGCCGCCCGATCAATCGCGTAGCCTTTGCCGATCGCGCCCAAATCGAGCATGACCCCGTCGCTGTCGAATCGGACGGTCATGCTATCCGCATCCAACTGGACATGTTCCATGCCGACGTGGCGGCGGACGCGGGCCACTTCCTTTGCATCAGGCCAGGAACCGGAACCGTCCATGAAACCCCAGCACCGCACCAGGGGCGCGATGGTCATGTCAAATGCGCCGCCGCTCTCCTCGTGGAGGCGGCGCGCCAGTTCGAGCAGACGGAAGACGGACGGACTGACCCGCACTGGTTGGCGGGCGGCGCCGGCGTTGACGCGGGCGATTTCGCTCGTCGGCTGGAAGATGCTCAATTGCGCCTCGATCCGCTCCACTTCGGCCAGCGCTTCCTCGCCTGCGCCGCGCAACCGTGCCGGGTTGTCGCCATGCAGGACGATCTCGAACCGTGTTGCCATGGCGTGGCGCGCGAGCCTGACCGTATGCATCCTAGGGCACGAAGCGGGGTTCATGGACCGGCCCCAAACCATGCTTGCGCAATAGTTCGATGAAGCGGGCGATGCCGCGCCGTTCCTCGGTTCCCAGATGGTAATGAATATGCCATTCCAGGTAATCCTTGCGAAACTCGTAATCGAAGTCGGTCCGGCTGGAAATAATGTAGTCCAGCGTGTCCAGCCCGAAGTTTTTCGCTTCGCGCAACCGGCGGCGCAACGGCTCGTTGGGTATGCGGCGCAAGGCCCAGACCGCATAGACGAACGGAAGCCGGGTCAGTTCATACCAGGCCGTGCCCAGGTCCCAAATCTCATGCGCATGAGGCGCCCGGATGAATTCAAGGGCCGGGTCGCCAATCATAAAAACATTCGGCAGGGCGGCGGCGTCCGTGTAGCCCTGCAACGGCCGCAACTCCGGCTTCAAACCGTGCTCGGCCAGAAGCACCTTGAGCAGGTTGAGGCCGGCCAGAGAAGCCGTGTCGCAATAGATTTCGCGGATTTCCTCCAGCGGCTGGCGATGAGCCATGAAAACACTCTGCACTTCCCCCAGCGAAGCCACGGCGATACCGTCCAGAGTGTCGTAGTTGTCAGTCAACAATACTTCTGTGACGCTGACCAGAGCCGCGTCCAGTTCCTGGCGGCGCAATTTCTCCGCCAGGGCGGACGGCGGAATGAAAACGATTTGTTCCTCCAAACCGCGGGTCAACGGCGCGGCGTTGAGGTACGGCACGGACCCGACCCGGAACGGGCTGAGGGAGTTTTCCAGGGCGCACTCCCGTTGCAGCAGCACAGGCCGGGTTTCCCGCTCGAAGCGGTGCGCCAACTCCTCCGGCGTTTCAGGCGGGGCCAGGCGGAGTTTGGGAGTATCGTCAGGTGTAGGCATGGGGTGCATCTTAATCCGTCTTAATCTTAATCTTAATCCCCTTCATGCAACCGGTAATCCGAATTGGCTTTGATTAAACCCACGAGCATCGAAACAATTCCTCGCAGCCTCTCTTTCCCTGGGGCGACTGCGGTCAAGTCGCACCGGCTTTTGGCCACCAGAACGTCCAGCCCCGCCGCACACTCCAAAGCGGAACCGCGGGAAATGTCAAAAAATCGGCATCGATCGGACGACGTGTACTTTCCGTTGCCCTCGGCAAGGTTCAGAACAATTGAAGTGCTGGCGCGATCCAATTGATCGCACACTGCGATCGATTTGGGGAGTTTCTGCATCAGCGGTTCCAGCCAGGCAATGAAAGTTAGAGATTTTTTATAAACTTCCAGTTTTTCGTGATCGAAGCAGGTAAGCATTGGATTAAGATTAAGATTAGGATTAAGATTAAGAATCGAATACCACAGATCTTTCTGATGGGCTTGCCTCGGTCGTGCTCTCGGCCGTCGCCGCATCTTCCCAGACTTTCACCGCCTGATAAAACGTGTCGCGCTGCACCGGGATGCGGCCAGTTTCACGAATGGCTTTGATCATCTCAGCCTCGGGCTGCAATTGCGGCGTGCGCGCGCCGGCCATGTGAAAAATGTTCTCCTCCATGATCGTGCCGTGCAAATCGTCGGCGCCATAATTCAAAGCCACTTGCGCCAGCTTCAAACCCAGCCCCACCCAATAGGCCGTGATGTGATCGAAGTTGTCCAAATAAATCCGGCTCACGGCAATTGTGCGCAAGGAATCAAAACCGGTCGGCGCGGTCATGACCGGGATCTCATTATTGTCCGGCTGGTAGGGCAGGGGAACGAAGCCGGTGAACCCATGCGTTTCATCCTGCAAAGCGCGCAGCTTTTGCAAATGGTCCACCCGATCGGCCAGCGACTCGACATGTCCGTAGAGCATCGTGCAAGTGCTGCGACCGCCCATTTGGTGCCAGGTGCGATGCACCTCCAGATATTCCTCCGCCGATTCCTTTCCCTTGGCGATTTTCGAACGGACTTCCTTGCGGAAAATTTCCGCCCCGCCGCCGGTCAGTGATTCCAGCCCGGCTTCCCGCAAGGCCGTCAAGGTTTCGCGCACGGTCTTTTTGGCCAGCCAGCCCAGATGCAAAATCTCGATGGCCGTGAAGCATTTCAATTGCAGGCGCGCATCCAGCGCATTGAGCGCGCGCAACATGTCCGTATAATAACTGAAGGGCAGGGAGGGATGCAACCCGCCCACGATATGCAGCTCCGTGATGCCCAATTTCAGGGCCTGGCGCGCCTTATCCACGATTTCTTCAACAGTGTACTGCACGCCGTCCGCGTCGCGCTTCTTGCGGGCAAACGCGCAAAACTGGCAGCTCAGGATGCAGTAGTTGGAATAGTTGATGTAGCAATTGAGGATGTAGCTGGCGCGGTTGCCCGTCTTGCGCGCCCGGACGAGATCGGCCAGCGCGCCCACTGCGTTCAGGTCCCTGCTTTCCAGCAGGCGCAGCGCGTCTTCGTCGGAGATGCGCTCCCCCGCCGCGACCTTGTCGTAAAGATCGCGCAGCTCGTGATTTTTCCAGAAAAAGCTCACCGTTTAAATCGGAGGAATGGAAACACAACTTCCACCAGCGCCACAACCAGAAAGACAATGCTGATTACGGCATTGAGGCGGAAGAAGGCATGGTGGATCCAGTTCAAACTGCGGCGTCGCGCCAGCCAATGTTCCATGACCAGGCAACCCAGGATGAAAACCAGCCCCACCCAATAGGCCAGCTTGAACCCCGCCACAAATCCAAATGCCGCCAGCACCCCCCACATGATCATGTGCGAAAGGAACGACGCCGCCAGCGCATTGTTCACCCCCCAGCGAACCACCAGCGAATGAAGTCCTTGTTTCCGGTCAAATTCGTAATCTTGCAAGGCGTATATGATGTCAAAACCGATCAGCCAAAATACCACAGCTCCTGCCAGCAGCAACGGCAGCACGGCGCTGTATTGCAACGTCTGCCAGCCGTGGCCGTCTGGGAACAGGCGGAAATCCCCCTTCACCGCCAGCCACGCCCCGATGGGTGCCAGCGCCAGCGACAAACCCAGGAAGACATGCGTGAAATCCGTGAACCGCTTCGTCAACGAATAAAAACAGACGAAAAAGACCGCCACCGGCGATAGATAAAAGCAGACCGGATTGAGCCAGAAGCTGGCCGCAATCACCCCCGCCGCGCTCAAGAGGCAGAGGGCCCATGCTGCTCCCAGCGAAATCCGCCCCGTCGGCAAATGCCGCGACGCCGTCCTCGGGTTCGCCCGGTCAAACTCCCGATCAGCGATCCGATTGAACGCCATGGCGCAAGTCCGAGCGCAGACCATCGCCGCCAGGATGAGCAAAAAGATCCTCCACCCCGGCCAGCCACGATTATCCCGCGCCGCCACCGCCATGGAGGCCAGAGCGAAAGGGAAGGCGAAAACAGTATGGGAGAACTTGATGAATTCGAGCCATTTCCGCAAATCCTGAAACAAAGAGCGCATCCACCGCCTATTCAAGCCTGCAAAAGCGCTCCGGTCAACACGAACGCCGCCATGGGCGCAAATCAAACGTTGTCAGCCACCGGTTCAGCAAAAACCTTTGCTAAGGATGAGGCGCTCAAATCCATCCTTGACATCGTCCTTCTGGAAACCCGGGCGGAACTCTTGCTGGCGGTAGCGCTCGCTCCGAACGTCAGCACCAACGTTTTCCTTCGCCGGCTGCGTCCCATTGGCTACAGCGCGAAAAAATCAGAAACTACCCCTCGGAACCCACGGAATGTGCGGTACATTGTCTGATTGTGTGACGTTGCATCCCCAGGTAGGACAAGAGCTCCATTCGGTGATTGTCGCCGTTTAGGGCGGAAGAGCCGCACGAAAGTCAGCATCAAATCTTCGGGCTTCGTCCAGACTTTGAGCCAACTGTGGCCACGCCTTGGCCATATCTCCAGCGCGTGTTCTATACTGGACAGTGGAACGTTCATGCAGCCTTTTCCAGTTCAAGGATTTCAGCGTAGCCGCAGCGGGCGGGGCTGATTTTGGTTGCGAGGAATTTCTTGAGGGTAACGCTTTCGGGTGAACG
>JBEKDI010000037.1:0-45450 GCA_050014435.1 Verrucomicrobiota bacterium
TATTCGCATCCCCATTGTAATGCGACAAAATGTCCCATGGTACAATGCCAAAATGGCACAATATCAAGTGGTTACACACTCGCATCCCACGACACATAGTGTGAATTCCTAAACGGCATTGTGTTTAGGCGCAGGGCGCCTGGGTTTAAGTTTTTGAGCGAAATCACCCACCGTAAGCCAATGCGGAATTCCGGCAACAAAGGGGCAAATTGATTTGATCGAATCGAGATCGGGCTGGCATAGGGAATGCCAACCGCCTGCCGGTCAGTGTCTTAGAATCGGAAAGTCTGTGTCATCACTGTCGGCTCTCGGAGTGCTTTGGGGGGAAAGTCCTGGGTTACGCAGATCTCCACAGGATGGAATAAAATGAAAGAGCCACGAAAAGGCAAAACATGCCGACACTCCTAGAATTTCTTGGAGATTTCAAAATAGACAAATCGGCCGAGGATGTCATAGACGTTCTTGTCGGTGTAGTTTTCCGGGCCGCCGGCGATGAGCGGCGCGATGTTGTCGGTGATGTTGTTGCATCCGGCAGTGAGGCGGAGCCCGTCGTACCAAGTCTTGATGGGCCGGCCCCGGCCAAACTCATAGGAGAGCTGCATGTCCAGAGTATAGTAGGATCCAACCTGTTGGGCCAAACCGTTGACCGTGCTGCCTTGGGTGGAGCCGGGGCCGGCGATTGAAGGAAAGAGGTTGCCTGGAATGGTCACGCCGGGGATGTAGTGTGCGCTGAGGACATATCTGAAATTTCTGTAATCCCAGGTCAGCGAGCAATTGATGCTGTAATCGGGAATGATGCCCTGCGCCGTGCCGAACCCGTAAGTTCCCTGGCCCTCGTAATGGTAGTAGGGGGCGCCCGGCGTTGCTTGCACTTCATAATATATATCCCAGTTGGCGGCACCATTCAAGGTCAGCCTCCCCCAGTCGTCCGCCAGCAGGCGGGAATAAGTCGTCGATAAATCCAGCCCCTCCGTTCTGATGGCCTCTGAAGCCGTCACAGGCAGAGTCAGGTTGTTAAAGGTCGCGTTGAGGACTTGATTGGGAGCAGTATTGGTCAGGGGTCCAAAGATGGAGGTGTAGCCGCCGGCATAAGGCGAGGCCGAACCAAGAGCGTTGAGGCTGGCCAAGGCCGCAGTGTAATCGGCGACGGGGACTTTGTCTTCCTGAATGTGGTAAAAATCAGCGGTAACCGTCAAGCCGGGCAAGGCTTTGGGTGAGAAGACGGCGCCGCCGTTCCATTGCGCAGATGTGGACGGCGGCAAGTTGGGGTTGGAGGCGGTCGTGATCTGCTCCTGCTCCGTGCCGTCAGGTAATTTGACATTCGGCACGCTCACGGTGAGGGGGCCGTAGAGATTGTAGATGGATGGGGCGATAAACCCTTCGGAATAGCCGCCGCGAAGAGTGAGCTGATTATCGATGGGCTGCCAAAGCAACCCCACCTTGGGCACGGCAGTGCTGCCACCGGGTTGAATTGCTTCGTATCGGCCGGCTGCCGTAAATTCGAGCGAGTAGAAACCAGGAATCCGATTATACCTTGAGAAGATCGGAATGTTGACTTCAGTATAAGCGGCGTAGCGGGAGCGGCTGCCGGAAGTCGGAAAAGTTTGGAGGAGGCCCGGAGCCAGTCCGGAGAGGGTGATGGGATCGACCGAAGTGCTCAATCCCTCATGGATGAATTCTCCGCCCAAAGCGAAGGCCACAGGACCGGCCGGAAGTTCCAGGGAGGAAGGGGTCCCGACGACTTTGGCATCCACGCTCCAAAGATCGGAGGTGCCGTCTTCGTAGAGGGAGGTGCGGAGAGCGTTGAGGGTGGCGGGCGAATTGCCGCCCGTGCCGAAGACATTGAAGACAGGCACAGGGTTGCCGTTGGCATCGGTGAGCATGCTCAAGGGCTGGCCCTGCGCGTTGACCTGGCCATTGGGGATCAACGCCTTGTTTAAGGCTGCCCCGCTGATGGCGTTTTCCGTCACATAGCTTTGATCCTCGCGGCTGAACACGCCGGCCACCTCGTAACTATAGTCAGGAGGCAGCAGACCCTTTACTCCGCCGACCGCACGGCCGGCGTCAGAATATGTGTCATATATGCGATTGCCACTTTCCTCGAAACGGCTGCGGATAACCGGCGTGCTTGAGGCCCCCCCCAGACCGATGCCAAAGGGATTGTAGGGATTGTTGGCCGGGACCAGGATGTTGGCCTGTTCGAGAAAAGGCAGGGGAGCGGGAGCCAGTTCGGCTTGCGATTCATCATGGGTGTACATGAAATCGCCGAACAAAGTCATGCGTTTGCCGAAAAGGTCATGATCGACGTTGAGGTTCAGATTGTCACGATCCTGCCTGAGCAGGGAATAAGTCCCGAATTGGGCGGGGTCCAGCAAAGCATACCCCTCGCTGGCGAGGACGGGGAATTGCTGGGTCAGCGGTATGGTGGCCAGATTGACATAGGGGGCATAACCCAACTGGGAGGTGGCGGCGGCGTTGTAGGCGGCTACGGTGGAGAACGGGCCGCCCGAAATAATGGGAGGGGTGGTTACTCCGGGGCGGTATCCGGGCGCTCCCGCGGCCAAGGGTGATCCGGCCAGAACATAGCCGACAAGATTGCCGGTGATAACGTCGTCAGCCCGTCCTGGAAAGAGAGGACTGTTGTTAAACGGCAGAATGCCGGCGGCGTTTAAAGCCGCAGGGCTGGTGTCCTGGCGGTCCTTTTCCAACAGCGGGTCCATGTGGTAGAATTGACCGGCAAAGACGACCCGGGTGTTTTCTGTAGATGAGCCTGCGACCACACTGGTCTGATACTGCAAAACCTGGCCGCTGCCGGGGTCGGTGGCGAAACCGATCCGTAGGGCGATCTCGGCGCCGTTGTAATCCTTTTTGGTAATGATGTTGATGACACCGCCCACGGCATCCGATCCATAGAGAGCGGAAGCCCCGTCCTCCAGCACTTCAATCCGAGCGATCATGGAAACGGGGATCAGGTTCAGGTCCACACCCTGTCCGCCGCTGAGCGGGGAACTTGCCACCCGGCGTCCATCGAGCAGAATCAAGGTGGGCAGGTTGCGCAAGGCGGCGAAGGATTCGCCCGTGCCGGCCGGCGAGGCGTTGAAAACGGCAGCATTATTATTGACATTACCCAGGCCGTTGAGGGACCCGGTGAATGATGGATTGATCTTGAGCAAAGCGCTCATGATGTCCAGGGCGCCTGTCTTCTGGATGTCTTCGGCGGTGATCGTTTGGAGAGGCGCGGGTCCGACGCTGTCGGTTGTCGGCGTCAGTCGGCCGGTGACAATCACTTCCGGGAGCTTGACAGGCTCGCTGGTGGCGGCCGGAGTGGTTTGATTGGTCGTGGTCTGGGCCAGGACCGCCGGCAAAATCAAGATTTGAATGGCCAAGACCCTGAAGAGCGCGCTGCCGGTTGATGAGTAAAAGGGAGGTGAGGTGGCGGGGTTCATTTTAAGATATCTGTTTTGAAATGCCATGGGTTTCATCTCTCGGCCCGAGTTTGAGCCTCGCGGGCGAGGATGCGGGCTACGAGGCAATCCTGCCATTCCCGGCCAATATCGCCGCTCTCGGTATCGGGAAACTGGGTTTTTATGATAGTCATTCCGCTTGTGAGAGCGGCCCGGGCTTCAATTGTCTGCCCTAATTGTTGATGGGCCAAGCCTTGGACCAGATAGGCTGCCGCCTCCCGATTTCTTTCCCGCTCGTGGTTCCATCCAGGCAAATCCTGTCGCGCGCTCGTCGTCAGAGCCTTGTCCGTCCACTCAATGGCACCCACATAATGTCCAAGACGATACTCCGCCAGTCCTTTGGTGAATTGCCGCCAGGCGAGATTCCAGTCCGCGTAATCTGCTGCGGCCGCCACGTCGGCCAACCTCACTGTCTGCTCGATCTCGGGCCCTTCCGCCGGGATGAGCAGGGAAAGCCTGGCCACTTGTTCGGCAGTATTCGGATCCCCGGGCTTGGCAAACTGCACCAGCGCGTTCCGGCGATACCGTTGGTAACCCGTCAGATCATCCTTTTCCACCAGTAGGGCAGTAAGCTGGCACCAAGCCATCTCTGCCGACGGCTTTAATTCGACCGCTTTGGCCAGGTCTGCGGCAGCGTCATCCCATAGTCCCAAGCGGGCCAAGGCGCTGGCGCGCGCGGCATAAAGTTCGGCACGGCCAGGCTCATTTTTGATCATCCGGCCAAATTCTTCGATCAATTGTTTCCGGCCCAGCGTGGCATCCTGCGTCGCATAAATCCCAACCCCCAGGCGGGCGCCTCCGTCGGCATCCTGACAATGGAAAGCCAGAACGTTGCGGCCTCGTTTGAGCGCCGCCTGGCTCGCGGTCGAACACGGAACAATGACACTGGCGTCACTCCAATCCGCCGCCGGCGCAGCAAAAACGCCGTTCAAATAAACTTCTGCATCCTGATTGCGGTTAATGCGCATCACCAGCTTGCCGGACGGCAGTGCCGACAACTCAAATTCCCGTCGCAGCCAAAGATTCGTTCGCACTGGAACAGCCCGGCCTGAGCGGGAAGAAAAAGTCAGGGAACCAGGCAGTTCGGCGGAAGACAACCAGGTTCCGTCCGGAAAATCAGGCGCCTGCCAATTGGGACCGGGCGGCGAAGTGGAGTAATGCCAGGGAATGAACGCCGATTGGGGAGCATCTGCCAGCGGAGTCAAAGTCGCATCTGCCAGCACGTACGCCAACGCGTCTGCGGTGAACTGGTCTGCTGGATTCAATTCCAAGGCCTGGCGAAATATGGAAGCGTCACCGGATACCGCCCCGCGCCGCCGGATAACTGTGCTTAAATGGGAACGGACCAGTCCCAAGTGCGTTTGATCCTCCGGCACTAATCTGGTCAAAATGAGGAGCGATTCGTGGAATGCAGATGCGGCGCCGGCAAAATCGCCCTGGTCTTGCAACACGTTGGCAAGATTGTTCCACACTGCGGCCTCATCCACAGTTCCCTCCGGATGCAACCCCCGTATCAGGGCCAGCGCCTTGCGGAGTGCCACCGCGGCTTCGACCAGATTGCCACGATCACGCAACACCATGCCGAGATTGTTGAAAGATTCCTGCAATTGCGAACGGGTGTCTCCGGGAAGACCTTGTCGTATCGTCAGCGACTGCCGGAGCAAAGCCTGCGCGCCCTCCAGATCACCGCGATAGGCATGGAACAAACCAAGTGTATTGAGCGTCAGAGCGATTCTGGGGTCATTCGTCCCCACGGTTTTCTGCCACACACTGAGCGCCTGCAGGCTGAGCTCCTCCCCTTTCGGAAATTCGCGGAGCTCCAGTATGGTTTCCGCCAGTTGATCCAGCGCGTAAGCCGTGTTCGTGCTTTCGTTGCCATAGCATCTCTCAACCAGCGCGAGGGCGTTGGTTTGCATTTCCTCAGCCTTGGTGAACACACCCAAATCAAAGTAAACCCTTCCGATGGTCGCGCGCAGCTCCGCTTCCACCTCTGGTTGGCCGGCCAGTTCAGCTCCCATTCGATCCGCAGTCTTGTCCACGATGGCGCGCAACATCTTTGTATCCTCGCCTTTCGCCACTTCCGGACCAATTCCCTGGATCATGTCCTGGAGAAACCGAGCCACTTCCTGGCTCTTCTTGGCTGCGCTTCGCGCCACTTCATTCGCCCTTTTCTCCTGGACGAACAAATAAGTCGAAAGGCCCAACCCGCCGATCAGCGAGGCGGTCACGGCACTTGCTGCGACAAAGGCCAGCTTGTTTCGCCGAACCATCTTTTGGAAACGGTATAAGTTGCTCGGCGGACGGGCCACCACTGGTTCGTTGTTCAAATGACGCTGGATATCCGCAGCCAAACCATTGGCCGTCTCGTAGCGGCGGGTGCGATCCTTCTCCAGTGCTTTCATCACGATCCAGTCCAAGTCGCCTCGTACCAAATGAATCAGTCCGGGCGGTTCGACTTTTCGGTGGTTGGCTATCACGGTCAGATCCGCACCCAGCATGGTGCTGAGGCGCGTCGAGGGACGCGCCGGCTCCTGCTCCCGAATCGTGCGGCGGATTTCATCCAGGCCGGCTTGGAGCAGCTTTTTGGCGTCAAATGGCGTCTCGCCGGTCAGCAATTCGTAAAGTAATACGCCCAGCGAATAGATGTCGCTGCGCGTATCAATATCCAGCGCGCTCATCTCCGCCTGTTCCGGACTCATGTAGGCAGGTGTGCCGATGAATTGTTCGAAGGCGGTGAAGAGGGTTCTGTCGGTCAATTTGCCTTGCGTCGCTTTGGCGATGCCAAAGTCAATCACCTTGGGCAGCGGCACGCCGTCGTTCATCGTCACCAGGATGTTCGACGGTTTGATGTCCCGATGGATGACGCCTTTCTGGTGGGCGTGCTGTATGGCCCGGCAAACTTGAATGAAAAGATCAAGCCGTTCATGGGTGGAGAGGTTGTTCTGGTCGCAGTAATCGGTGATTCTGATGCCACGGACCAATTCCATGACGAAATATGGCCGGCCGGTTTCCGTCGCACCGGCGTCCAGAACCTTGGCGATGTTTGGATGGTCCATCAACGCCAGCGCATGCCGCTCTGCCTCGAACCGGGCGATGACCTCTTTGGTGTCCATACCCAATTTGATGATCTTGAGAGCCACGCGCCGACGCACCGGCACTTCCTGTTCGGCCATATAGACCACTCCGCAGCCGCCTTCGCCGATTTGTTGCAGCAATTTGTAGTGGCCGATATGGTTGCCGGCTTTCTCAGTGGAATGCACCGCGAGGCGGACGGTCCCGCCAGGTCCTGGCAGAGCTGGGGCCGGGCCTTCCAGGAAGCCGCCGGCTCCACCACTGGCCTTGAGGAGTTCTTCAACGTGCCGACGCAGTGCGGGGTCTCCGGCGCAGACCTGATCGAGGTAAGCGCCGCGCTCAGCGGCCGGCAATTCCAGCGCAGCATTGAAAACTTCAATTTCGCGTTCAGATGGCTGAGGCATAGGCAATTCCAATCATCCACTCATCAATGCGAAAAAACAGCCCAAAAGGGGCAGGATAAATTCTGATTTCCGGCGAGCTGGAATAACCCAGAACGCAGTTTCACGGTGACTTGCCGGAGAAAAGCGCGTGGCGGGCGCAAAAGGCGCGACTTACTCCAGATAGCAGCCAGCATGAAACCAGTATCAGAAGGATGTTTTCGGCCAGCTTTCTGCAAATAAAAACTTCGCCGGCGCCGCATCCGCAATCGAATTTCACCGCGCAGAACGGAATGGCCCGCAGGGCTTGGAGGGCCAAGGCACGCCGCCACACAAGCCAGGTGAATGGAACCAGGACCGCCACCAACGTCAGGGCCGTCCCGCGGACGGCGATTCCCAACAGCAAAAGCATTCCGCAAAAGGCCTCGAACCAAGGCAGCCCGGCGGCAATTGAATTCAAGAGGAACGGACTGTGGACCATTTCATACTGGCGCGTCAGTTTCAGAAATTCCTCCGGATGCATGGCCTTTTTCAGTCCCATGTAAACGAACAACGCGCCCAGCGTCCAGCGCGCCAGGACGGCGGTCGTTTCGAACGTCCTGCGCCTCCACATTGCCTGTTCTGCTGTCATTTGGAGTTGATTCCGCTGTTTCGGACGCCAGTCTCTACGGGAAGATGGGCCGCCTGCCATTCCGTGATTCCGCCGCCATAGACAAATAATTTCCCGCCAGGCACTCCGCCATCCCGCAAGAGGATCGCCGCCGTATCGCTGTCCTCGCAATCGCCCCCGGTGCAATACACCACGACTTTTTCGGCGGCCAGGCAGACCGGCAGCACGTTGCCCAACTCCTTTTCAGGATGATACGGGTCCAACTCGTACGCGCCCGGGATATGGCCGTCCTGATAGTCATCCGGGTTCCGGGCATCGACAAAGACAATGCGGCCATCGCGGCTCCGCAGATCGCGCAAAAGCGCTTCAGCTTGGCTTCGCTTCAATTCTCGCAGGCCCTTGCCGCGCAACCGTTCGGAAAGCTCAGCGGCAGCGGGGGATTCATTGGTGTCAGCAGCCACCGGCGCGGCCTGGACCTGCCGGGGCGCAACCGGTGCTTGATTGGTTCCGGCGGGGAAATAGTTTCGCGACAGCGCCAGACCGCGCGGCGAAAGTTCGTTGGCAGCCAGGCCGATGCCCAATCCGGCGATGACCACGATTGCGGCCTCGGTCACAATCGCTCTTATGTCAGACTTCGAGCTAGGCACGGCCCCGGCCTTTTGTGCATCAGGGATGGCCGGCGACTGGAGGAGTCGGAAGGTTCTGGGTCATGGCCCTGGGATGAACCTGCGGCGGATTCATGGCCGGCTGGCGCTGCTGCATCTGCCTGATGGCCACAGTAATCACCGGCTGCTGCGGATTATTCGATTTGACGCTCACCTGCGTCGGCTTGCCCGTCGCCACTTGGTACCCCGGAGGAAAAACCGCGGCCAATTGAAAAACGCTCCCCGGCTTGGTTTCCTTCAGCGCCACACTGATCCGCTTGTCGGAAGCTTCGGGGTCCGACAAGACCAGCGGCTTGCTGCTTTTGTCGGTCAATCTGACTAGATTGGTTGTCCACATGCTCAATTGAGGCGGCAGGGTAATTTGCAGGGGCGACACCTCCACCGCCGGCTGCACGTTGGCGATGGCTGTAATCATGATCACCGGCGAGTTGGTCAAGGAGGTTTTGACAGAAATAGTTCCGGTGTTGTTTCCGGGGGAGAGAGGAGGCACCGCGCTGACGGCCACCTCAAATTCCCTGCCGGGTTTAATTGTCTTCAGTTCGGCCTTGAAAAGGCTGTTGCCGCTGCTTGGCTGGGACAGGGTCACCGGGCCATCGGACTGATTGCTGATATGAACAACGGTCGTCAAATTCGAGGGGGCATCGGGCGTGATATTGATGTAGGCGAACTGCGGGTTGACTTCGATCGGCCTCCAGATTGTGCCGCGCAGGGTCAGCATCTGTTTAGGCGCGAGTTTGTCATTGGAATCCACCGTGATGGTTTTGGTCACGTCGCCGCGGAAACTGCCGCTGTCGAATTGGATCGGAATATCCTCCGTCTTGCCTGGTTCGACTTTATGAGGCTGGGACCAATTGCCTCCCGCCGTGGTGCAATGGCAGCCTGGGGTGACCTTGGAAATGACGAGAGTCTGATCACCCGCATTGCTGGCAATAAAGATGTGTTTGACCAGCGTCCCGGCGGTGACTTTGCCAAAATGGAATTCGTTGGTGAGAAAGGTCAGCTTCGGCCCAATCGCGCCCGCGGCGCTCGTGGCCGCAAACTGGCCAAAAAGATGCGCCGGCGTTGTCATCAAGCTGGCGCAGATTAAAGCAGCGTAAATCGGTGGGAATTTCATATCTCTTAATCCATTCAAGTTCCCTTCCAACAAAGCCGACAGGGCGATGAAAGTCAAGCAAGCAGATGCCCGCCGCCACTTCGCCACCCCGCCAGTTTGCCGGATCGGAACTCAGAAGGAACACGACCCGGTGCTGCTCCAGGAACCGGTGCAGTTGGATCCGCCGCCGCCCGTGGCGCCCGCAACGCAATAAGGTTTGCAATTCTCGGGAGCGCCGCACTGGTCGCCCGAACTATAGTACTGGCCATTCGGGCAGGAGGTCTGAGTGCAGGCCTTGGGGCAGATGGAGCCGCAAGAAGGCTGTGTATTATTGTAGCAAGCGGCGCCCCACTGCCAGTTGCAGTTGAATCCAGCCGTGTCGCAGCTAAAGACGCCCGTCCAGCAGACCGTGTGGCAATTCGCAAAAGCCGACTGCCACGGGATGCCGCAACCTTGCAGGAATATTCCGCTGTCCCCGCCGCAAGGCAACGTGGTGTTCCACTGCGTGCCGTCGAACCAATTGGTGGCCACGGTGCAGCTTGGGCTGAAATTGATCTGCCCATTGGGAAGCGGGTAGGTGTAAGTCTGGCCATTGTTGCAGGTCAGCGTCACCGAAGCGTTCTGGCAGAAAACAGTCGCTTTCTTGCCGGGATTGCCGCTGATGTGAGCATTGCACCAGAGCCAGCCGCTGCCGGGATTCTGCGAATTGAAACTTCCGCAGATTGTGTTCGTGATGCATTTGGTCGTGATCATCGCAATGGTGGTCGCCTTGTTGCTCACCGCTCCACCGGAAGGCGGCGTGCCAATGGCCCAAGCCGTATTGGTCAAAGTCCCGTTGGTCTGCGTCACAACATATTTGGTGCTGAACACATAGCCTTGTCCCGGCGGCACTGCCGACTCGGTGAAGATGATGCCTCCCAAGAGGGGGTCGTTCACTTGCAGGCTCAGGCAGGTGTTGCCGGTATTGGTAACCGCAAAGCAATAAGTGGCGGTCTGCCCATGGGCTATGCAATTGGGACCTGTCTTGGTGATGCTAACGGCCGGCGTCGAGCCGGTGTAGCCGAAGCTCACACCAGTCAGGACCTGGCAACCGCTCAAGGTCACCGTCTGACTGTTGGATGATCCACTGGGGCAGGTCTCTGAATAACCCGCTGGCGGCGTCACTGTGACCGTATAGGTTCCAGCCGGAAGGCCGGTGAATGAATAAGCCCCGGTCGCGCCCGTGGTGGTGGTGGCCACCGTCGCCCCGCCAGTGTTCTTGAGCGTCACCGTCACGTTGCTGATCCCTTCATTATTGGACAGATTGGTATCCCCGCTGCAGGCCAGCACGACCGCGCCGGTCACGCCGGAGGAACTCCCCTGCTCTATGGTAATGGTCTGGCTGCAACTATTGCTATGCCCGCACGCATCCACCGCCAGCCACGTCCGCGTAATGACATAATTGCCCGGGCAACTCGAGTTCGTCGCCACTGAATCGCAATACGTCAGGCACCGATTCGGACTGCAAGTATCGGTCACCGTGGCGGTGCCGGTTTGCGACGGAGGCGGAATATAGACTGGTGTGAGATGGCCGCCGCACCAGCCGCTGACCTGGCAGCCTTCGAAGCACTGATTCAGGTTGCTGGCAAGGCAGCAGAGGTTGCTCAGTGTGCAGCCATGCGGCAGCGAGCCGCAGCCCAATGCGATGTTGCACTCACCCAGAATCTGGCGCACGGTCTGGCCGTTGCAAGGAGAGGTCGAGTCCGTCAAAACCGCGTCGCCGCAACGCCCGAAGAAGGAGGGCGCGCCGTTGGTGCAATCGCCAAAATCAACGTTCAGTTGCAAGGCCAGCACTTGCGAGCAGAAGGATCCTGCGCTGCAACTGGTTGGGTTGGTGGCGCTGCAATTGAAGACGCCCGGATTGCCGCTGAAACTGAGGCAATTCCGCACCGCTGCCGGCGAAGTGAAGGTCAGGCAATAGCCGCTGCCGGGCAGGCCGATTTGCACGCAGGCGTTGCTATAGACGGCGCCAAAGCAGTTGGTCAGGATGTCGCCAGGATTGTTGGCCGCGCAAGGCACCCATGATTGATTGCCGCAGGAGTTGTTATTGGCCCATTCATTCCACCAATTCCCGGCTGTCTGGTTGGTCCAGCAACCCGACCAGTGTTTGGCAGAACCAATGTTGGTCCAATTCTGCCACCAATTGGAGCCCACAGTCGTTCCGTTGCAGGACGACCACCAATTGGTCCAGGAGGGCCAGCTATTGCCCGGAGCATTCGTCAGGCACCAAGTCAACCACCAATAGTTGCCGTAGTTGTTCCAGTTCAAATTATTCCAGCCGGTGTTATACCCGACGCACGGGCTGCACCAATCCGACGGCGTGAAGGTGCAGCCGATCTGGCAAAGGTTGGTGATGATGGTCACATTCGTCGGACACTGCACGACGGGACCCATCCCGGAATTCCAAGTGTTGGTCACATACGCCGTCGCCGTGTTGCCGCAGGCATTGGTCGCGATGATCGTAAAGACCTGACTCACTTCGCAGCCGTTCGTGACCGGAACTCCGCCGGTCACATGCACCGTCGCCGGGCTGCAGGTATCGTTGGTCGAGGTCACCTCGGCCGCCACACTGGCCACCGTCGGCACGCTGGCCGGGGCCCCGCAGCCATAATTTGTTCCAGTCGGGACGCCGCTCAACACCGGCGCGGTCGTATTTGCCGTCCAACTATTGGTTACATACGCCACGGCCGTGTTGCCGCAAGCGTTGGTCGCGGTGATGGTGAAGACTTGCAGGACGCCACAGGCATTGGTGAGAGGGATTCCCCCCGTGACATGCACGGTCGCGGGGCTGCAGGTATCATTGGTCGAGGACACCACCGCTTGCACACTGGCCAATGTCGGCACGCTGGCGGGGTTGCAGCCTAAATTCGTCCCAATCGGAACTCCACTCAGCAAGGGCGGGACCGCGTTCGCCGTCCAGGTGTTGGTTACGTAAGCCGTGGCGGTGTTGCCGCAAGCGTTCGACGCAATGATCGTGAAGATTTGAATGACGCCACAGCCATTAGTGACGGGGACTCCTCCAGTGACACGCACCGTCGCCGGGCTGCAGGTATCATTGGTCGAGAAGACTGCCGCCTGCAAGCTGGCCAAAGTCGGCACGCTGGCAGGATTACAACCCAGATTCGTCCCAATCGGCACTCCGCCCAACACCGGCGCAATCGAGTTCGCCGTCCAAGTGTTGGTCACGAGCGCCGTCGCTGTGTTGCCGCAGCCGTCGGTCGCCACGATGGTAAACAACTGCGTTGCCTGGCATCCATTGGTCGTTACTGTATTGGTCTGGATAATGGCCGCAGTCCCGCAGGCGTTGCTCGCGCTCAGACCAGTGATGGTCGAAGGCACGTTGGTCGGGTTGCAGCCATAATTTGTGCCGGGCGGCAGTCCGTGGATGACCGGCGGGATCATGTTCGCCGTCCAAGTGTTGGTCACATAAGCCGTCGCAGTGTTGCTGCAAGTATCAATCGCGGTGATGGTGAAAGTTTGAACAACCCCGCAAACATTGGTTGTATAAGACACTGTCGCGCTGACCGTCGCCGGGGTGGTCGCGCATTCGTCCGTTGCCGTCACGCCCGCGAGAACACTGTTGATTGTCGGGGGAGTGGCCGGATTGCAGCCATAATTCGAGCCAGGCGGCACGTTGTTCAGCCTCGGCATGATGTCGTTCACTTGCGCAATCACCTGCGTGTAACTGACCGGCTGGCCCGCGCAGTCCACGGCAGACCACGTCCGTGTAATGATGTTCGAACAGCTCGAGTTCGCGGCGGATTCGTTCTGGAGATAGGAAACCATCAGCGTCGTCCCGCAGCTGTCTGTTGCCGTGACGGTCGCCGGAATTGGAATGTCCTCCACGCACAGTACATTTGTGCTCGCCGGTGTGCCGCTCAATGTCGGCGGATTCGTCAGGATGGTCGCCGTATACATCGCATTCGTGCTGAAACCGCAATCGTCCGTCCCGGTCACCGTAATGGTTGCGGGGCAGGTTTGCCCGTTGTTGGACACCGAGAAAGCCAGATTGCTGCTGGAGCCGCAAGTGGACGAGCCGGTCGTGGCCGCCAGCGCCGCGGCATCCGCCGAGGCCAAATTCGTGTAACAACTGCCGATGGTGCCGATGTTCAGGGTCGGGCATGGGACGGGGACTTCGATTATCGTAAGTTGAACTGGATTGGAAGAATCCCCGGTAAGTTCAGCTACGATAACAGCGATTACATCCCCACATTGAAATTGCCAGGAGCCGGCATTAGCGCTCGCCGCAGCCAACAACGCGTTCACTTGATTCGTGTCCGTTGGCGGGTATGGGGGCTGCGCGTTCGACGGGACGATCGGCCCTCCGATAAGACTCCAAATGGCCAATTGAATATTCCAAAAGTAGTCGCCGTTTTTGTGGTTCAAAATGTAATTGATTTGATTCCACACCTGAGGAGTAACATAGACGGATAGAGGATAGTTCAGGCCCAGCGCCTCGAGCTCGGAGTCCAGATTGGTATCACAACTGGAGAACAGCAATGTTGAGGCATAGCTTGTTGTGCCTGCGCCGATATTATCGGCAACATCAACGCACCAGCCCACATAAGTGCCCGCCGGCACTTCCGCATCGCCAACCGTGACCTGATCAATAAAATAGGCGGTGGCATTAGTGTTTACAACGAAGCTGGAATTAATCCAAGGCGACGTGATTGTTATGGTGGCGGGCCCTCCTCCCGGCGGAAAATTGTCCAAGCACGGCGTTTGAGCCAGGAGGGATTGTTGGAACCCCAACAGGGATCCAATCTGAAAAAACGAAAATGCAAGCCATCTGCACAAGGTTGATTTATTCATAAATTTCGATCGAATTCAAACAACGACAAATGATAAACGACACCACATGCGCAATTCATAGATGTTGAATTACGCCCAATGCGTCTCCCAATACCCGTCTCCAATGACCCTCAAAGGGCACGGGCCCTTCGCTACCCTACCGTTTGAATCGACGGACCGCAGTCAGACCAGCGCATGCAATCGCCAACAGCATTGACGTTGATCCCGCATCAGGAGCAGGAATTTGAATTGAAGCAGATGCACTTTGAGAGAGAATCCCCAATAGTGTCATCAGAATTGCTGCATCCAGCACTCGTTTCATCATAAGGTTTTTCATATTGTTGTTAGTTAGCGCTTTCTACTCACTCAATCAAATGACTTCTTAGAAGTGATTGTGTAGCCGGAATCATGCCAATATTCAAAGACCATCATTTTGGACGTAATCGTTTGATTTTCAATATCTTGCAACTTATCAAAAGTGATGATTGAAATTCGAAAGTGTAAGTTTTATCGACGCATTTTGTGTATCCATAACGGACACTTAATGTGTAACTTTCACGCAATCAATGTCTTGGAACGATACACCCCTGACCTGTCAGGTTTTTTTACAGAATTACAAGGTCCCAGACTAGGGTTCCTTGGCGATGCCCAGTTTGTCCATCAAATCGTAAAGTGTGGGCCGGCTCACCCCCAATTCAGTAGCGGCCGGAGCGATTTTGCCGGAGTGTTTGCGCAAGGCATTTTGAATCATGTCGCGTTCCAAATTCTCCCGGGCATCTTTCAAATTGGCCAGGGATCCCTGGGCTGCGGGAGTCAGCTCAAGGTCACGCACCGTGAGACGTTTCCCTTCGCACATGATCACAGCGCGGCGAATGCAATTCTCCAATTGACGGACGTTGCCCGGCCAGGGATGGCGGTCCAACGACCGCAGGGCCTCTTGGTCGAAAGCCAGGCCTGTCCGGTTGGCCTCCGCGCCGAAACGTTGCAGGAAATATTGGGATAGCAGGCGGATGTCGCCTTCACGTTCCCGCAAAGGAGGCAGCATCAACTGCACCACAGCCAGGCGGTAATACAAATCTTCGCGGAATGTTCCGTCCACCATGCCTTTTTTCAGATCTGAGTTCGTCGCGGTGATAATACGGGTGTCAATCTCAATGGGCTGTCTGCCACCCACCCGTTCAATGCATTGTTCCTGGAGAAAGCGCAGAAGCTTGACTTGGAGAGGGAGGGGAATTTCACCTATTTCATCAAGGAAAAGCGTTCCGCCGATGGCCATTTCGAAACGGCCTTTGCGTTGGGCATGAGCGCCTGTGAACGACCCCTTCTCATGACCGAATAATTCGCTTTCCAAGAGCGTTTCAGGGATGGCGCTGCAATTAATGGCGATGAAGGGGCCATCCTTCCGTGCGCTGCTGTCGTGAATGGCCCGGGCCGCCATTTCCTTGCCTGTTCCGCTTTCACCCAGAAGCAGCACGGGGGCGTCGGTGGTGGCCACTTTGCGGATGGAATCAAACACCGCGCGGATTGCCGGGCTGGCGCCCATCATCCCGGCAAAGGCGTTGCCTCCCATCATTTGTTGCATTTGGCGGTACTCCACTTCGAGACTGGCCACGTGGAGGCAGCGCCGCACCAGAAGCTTGAGCTCGTCCGTGTCCACCGGTTTGACCAGAAAATCGTAGGCGCCCGAGCCAATCGCCTGCAACGCGATGCTCTTCTCCCCCTGGCCGGTGATGATGACAACCTTGGCCAGTCTCTCCAAAACGAGCAGCTCGGACAACGTGGCCAGGCCTTCACCCGGGTCTGTCGGATGAGGCGGCAGACCCAAATCCAGCAAAACGACCAGGGGCCGGGCCGTCTGAAAAATCTCTATGGCGCTGGCACGATCCTCCGCCAGCACAACGTCATAGTCCCCGGCCAGCGCCCACTTCATCTGGGTGCGGATTTCCTGATCATCATCGACTATCAGTAATTTTGGCTTCATTTTGATTGTTTTTGCGCGGGCAACAGGACGCGGAACGTCGTGCCTTTTTTCAACTCACTCTCAACCTCGATTCTGCCGCCGTGGGCTTCCACGATCATCTTGCTCTGGAACATGCCGATGCCGAAGCCATCCTTCTTGGTGG
Organism: Verrucomicrobiota bacterium; assembly: GCA_050014435.1. Classification (GTDB taxonomy): domain Bacteria; phylum Verrucomicrobiota; class Verrucomicrobiia; order Limisphaerales; family Palsa-1400; genus DASRLE01. Next base: position 16,238 of record JBEKDI010000037.1, read on the forward strand.
TTTGGAAGGGGCGGAACAAGGCATGGCGGAGAAATTCAGGTTCCATGCCGCAGCCGTTGTCGGAAACACTCAGGACGGCCCAACCGTTGTTCTGGCTGGTTTCAACGACGATTTGCCCACCTTGAGAGACAGCTTCAGTCGCATTGAGCACCAGATTGGTCACCACCTTGAGAAACTGCTCCTGGTCCAGGAGTAACCTGGGGCTTGGGCGAAGATTCTTGACCAGCGTGATTCCCGTGGCGCCGTTCCAGTTCGCCAGGACCTGGGCAATCACGCCATTCCAATCCTGTTCCGACGGGCGGATATGCAAGTCATGGCGAAGCAGGCTCAAACGGCCAATGAGGTGATTGATATGCTCGCACGTCTTGGCCACGCCGCGCAGGGCGTCTTCCCGGAAAGCCGGATTGTCAAAATGCACCGGCAAATTCTGCAACATCAAGTTTAGGGTCGAGGCCGTGTTCTTCAAGTCATGCACAAAAAAGGCGGACATCGTCTGGAAGGCCTCCAGCTCCTTGGTTTGCAAAAGCTTCTGCGAAAGCTGGGAGTTGAGCAAACCGGCCGCCACCTGGTCGCCCACGCATTTGAGCAGATCGAAATCCTGGAGGGAAAAGAAAATGCCTCCCACCCGGTCGCCCACAGTGATCACTCCCATCAATTGCCCGCCGGCTTTCATGGGCACACAAACCCGCCCGCCCCCGGTGCGGAACTGGGTGGGATGACAGCGCCGGAGCGCGACGGCCCATTGCTCCTTGGAAGTTTCCACGTCCCTCGGCTCGGCTTGTTCCTCCATGGCCTGGACGATGGCAAGCGCCTCCTCCTTGTGCGGCGCCAATTCCCTGGCTGCGGCGGGCAGCAGGGAAGTTGAGGCGGCGAAAAAGAGATTCTCCCGCTTTTCGTCCACCAGCCAGATGGTGACGGAGAGGGCCTGGAATATTTCCGCCACCTGTTTGACTGCAGCCTCACAAATCTCCTCTTGTTTAACTCGGGAAGCAGTCGCTTCGGTGAAGCTTCTCCAGACGGCGCGATAATCGTAAAGAGGCCGTTGCAAATAACGGCTGAACAAACGCCGCGCGTGCAGCCGCACGCGGTCCGACAGCCCCAAAATGGTCAAGCCGGCCAGCGCGACCAGAATAATAAACGTCTTTAGTTCAAAACTCGTGTCGACCCCTACCCATTCGACGAATTTGGCAAATACGCCGACAACGATGAGGTAAATCCCCGCCAGCAGCACCATCAGCGAATTCTGCAGTAAAACGAAAGGAGGATAAACCGCCACCTCGACCGGCCGGCGCAGCAGCGCCCGCAAAACCATGCAGCAACCCAGCAGCAACCCGACGGAATCCAGCGTCAAGAGAGATTCGTCAATGCCGCGTCCGGGCCAAAGAAGTTCCTGGCTGCAGGTATAGACTCGCACCGCAAATAAGACGCCCAAGCCCAAAATCATGAATTTAATCCGCCACCTCATCGTCCCGACGGATGCGCGGAAGGTGCGTTCCAAATTCGTCAACACCAGCACGGCGGCGACCAGAAACAACGCGGACAGAGCCAGCCCCGCTGGCGTCAGATGCAACAATCTCAAATCCGGCTCGATACTCGAATAGTCAATCGAGATCAAATCGTGGTTAAACAAGCATGCAATGGCCACGGGCAGGACAAATGCCACCACCAGCATGGTGCGCCATCTCACCAAAAACTCGCCGGCATTGCCTCGCGCGTAGCTGAAACTGAACAAAAGCCATGTTCCGGGCAAAAACGACATGGCGACCAGCCTCCACTGCTGCCAATATCGAATCGCCTCGCTTCCCTTGTCCGTCTGGGCTGCCAGCCCGGAGAAAACACTGTCGAGTATCAGCAGCAGCATCCCGGCCACGAAAGACCATTTGGGTGCCGATTTGCGTTCCCGGAAAGCGGCCAGAATCGCTGTAACACCGCCCATGAAGGCGGCGGCAAAAGCGAGTATGGCGGCATTCTTCATTTCCTGAAAGCGCGTGGCATGACCACCGCGCCAAAAAGTGTGCTAGCAATGTATTGCATCTGGCAGTTTCCATCAATGATAAAGTGTCGGTTTTTCGACAATCAGGCATAAGTCCATTTGCGAAACCTCTCTTTTAGCAACCCGAGCCTTGGAAGCTGACACAAAAGGAAAAAGACCGGAAACATGTTACTCCTTGTTTAACCCTCCAAATCATTTACCTCGTGGTTTTGGAGCGGGGAAAGCCCACCCGCAAACCTCTATTCCATTGTAAACAGCGGGGGACCCGCTAAACAGTCACAATGCGTTATCAAAAAGGTGTTTATGACTTTACACAGGCATTACGGACTGAAGACAAGCCGGTAGAACTTGCTCGGCGAGCTGGGTGCGGGGGTGACCACGGCTGTGGTGACAATGTCGCCACTGGTGTCTGTGCCTTCCGTGAAGGCCAGCGTGGAATCGGCCCAGACGCCGCTGGACAGGTCGGTGGTTTCCTGCAGCACATAGGGACTGCCGGACCAAGTGATGTTGATGGTGCCTTTGGACATTGTGGCCGAGAGCACGGGTGATGTGCCCAGCCAAGTCTTGTTCGCGGGCGGCGGGCCATTGTCAGGCGAACCCATGCCGGCGATCGCCTCGGGAGACAACGCGATGTCGTGGAACTGGATGCTGGAGACGTAGAACTCAGCGTTCGGGGAAGCTGCGTTTGTCTCAACACTAAGGAGCGTCGGAGGACCGTTGCTCCAGTTGATGGGCAACCCGACAGGCGTGGGCACGGTGAGGCTGCCGGCTTGTTGGCCGTTTAAATAGAAGCCCAAATTGACGGCGACTCCATCCTGAGGATCGTCCACCACCAGGGCCACACGGTTCCAGGAATCCACCGCCAGATTCGCGGCCGGCCCGGTGTCAAATGCCACTCCGGCGGCGGAGCCGGTGATGTGCAGGTTGTTGGACACGTCCAGCGTCAACGCAACGCCGTCCTGGCCGCCACTGCTGAGATTGCTGACGCAACAAGGAATGCTTTGGCAGAGCGTGCTGGGAGTTCCGAGCGAAGTGTCCGGCTCATAGATGTCCATAATGACCGTGTAATTGCTGTCGGAGTAGCTCCCGGGCGCGGCGATGAGGGGCACTTGGATCGAGGCCGCAGCCTGCGGGTTGACGTCCATTACGATGACGGTCTGGCCGCCTTCCCCAGGCAGGCCGAAGTCTTCCGTCGTGCCGGCATTGATGGCATAATTGCTGGCAAAGCTCGATCCAACCAGATTCAATGCAGGGCCGACGGTGGCGGCGAGCGGATTGGTCAGCACTGTCACGTTCCACCAGCCCCACTGCCACCACCATGGCGGCGTCACATTCAGCCGGACGTATCCGGTCACGACGCCACAAGGATTGGAGATGACGACGGAGTAGAGGCCGGCGTCGGAGTAGCCAATGGAGTGGAGTTGCAGAGTGGAATTGGTGTCACCGGCCAAACTCACATAGTTGTGGGACCACTGGTAGGTCAAAGGCGGTGTGCCGCCAGCAATGACACTGAAAGTGGCCGTGCTGCCCGCCTGCAATGATTGCGGCGGAGTGATCCAGTGGATGACCGGCGGTGCGCAGGTGGAGCAATTGGCGTAGGCATTGGTGAATTCAACACGCAGGCCGGTCCAGGCACTGTAGTTGTCCACGATGAACTTGAGCGAATTTGCCCCGATCACAAAACCGCTGCCGGGCGGAATCGTGAAGGGCGTCCAATAACTGAACCCGGGCGTGGCCAGCGGCACAGTCACGCCGTTGAGCTTCATGGAAGCTGCGTTGTCCGCCGCCCACCGCCCCGAGATGGTTGCCGTGGCCTGGTTAAATCCGGCCGGCAACACGAAGTTCAGCGTGTAGGTGTAATTGCCGCCGGGGCAGCAGCCGTTGTTGGTGTAATCCGGCGCGATCCACTTGGAGGCGGCCGTTGTGTAAGCCGGGTCTGGAGGCAGGCTCCATGGAGCGTATATGTAGCAAGTGTATTTAAGGTAATAATCCAGCCACGCACAACCTGTGCCGGCGCCATGACATATATCAGAGACGGCAACCGCATTGCCGAAGTAGTCGGCCGGCATGCCCGCGGGCACGACCGCGGGCGGGAGCAAATAGTTTGGATCCACCGTGTCGTCCGCCAGCAAAATGCCACCCGGCCCAACCCCCGTGTTGGTCAGATTGGACAGGAAGGAGTCCGGCCCGCCCGCGCTCAGGGAAACCACCTGGGTAGTGGAATTACCGTGGCAGTCCGTGACGGTGACGATGACGGAAGTAATTCCCGGACCGATCGGTGTGCCGCACGGCGGCGACTGGGTGATTATCGGAGCAGATAGAGGGCAAGCGCAGTCCGTAACGGTCACGGGCACACAAGGCACGGTACAGTTGGTCACGGTCATATTTGTCGGGCAGGTCACCACGGGGCCTGTTTTTGATTCTCCCAAGACAGTGACAATGCACTGGCTCGAATTGCCGCAGAGGTCGGTTACGGTCACGGTGACAGTCGCGGAAGGCCCTGGGACAATCGTTCCGGCCGGCGGCGATTGTGAATACACCAACAGGCTGGCCGGTGTGCAATTATCCGTCGCGATGATGTGAATTGAGGGAATGACGAGCAGACAATTGGAATTTAATGGCACGACCACTGTGTTGGTTGGGCAGTGGACCATGGGCGGTGTGGTGTCCACCACGGTTACCACCTGGCTGCAAGTGTTGCTGTCGCCGCAAGCGTCGGTAATCAGCCATGTATTGGTGACGAATTTCGGACATACGCCATTGGTCACTGTGCTGATCGAGGTAATGAGCACGTTGGTCGTGGTGCCGCTAAAGTTGCTGGTGCAGCAGGACGTGGTCTTCGGCTGATCAAACCCCCACTTGGTGTCGCACGGCACCGTCTTGTTGGTCGGGCACTCAACCTGCAAACAGTTGGTCGGACAGGGAGTACAACAAACGTAACCCACGGTGAAGCCGATGCCGTCATACGGCTCCTGGTGAACGGTCAGCGTTAGGTAGGGATAGGCCGGCCCCGCCGTCCCGGACGGAGGATAGGCATCGCCGTTTAGGTCTGACCCGCTCCCCGGCGGGAGGAGAGTCGTGGCCAAAGCATTCGTCGGTTGCAAGAGCGCCCAGCCCGTGTTCTGAGGATCGCCATAATTGGTGGTTATTGAATAGGCGCTGCCTACGACGGTTCCAGTGATGCCCGCCGCCGGGTAGTTGCTGTCCAGCATGGTGTAGGCTGAGGCGTACCCATTTCCGACGGGCGCATTGGCGTCCTGGTCGAACTCGCCTCTGAACGTCACGGGTTGGGATACGGTCGCGGTGGTGGACTCCCCAAGCCCGATGACACCCAGGAACAAGGTGCAAGGGTTGGGCTGACCGTCGAGGAAGTAGAAATTGACGCTGTAGTCAATAAAAGCAGAACTGCTGCCGTTATAAAAATCCGCCCAGCCGCCAACCCCCCACGAATACGGCCCGTATCCAGCCTCCATGTCGGCAAAGTTGCCGTAAGAATTCGTAACATCGACCATGTTCGGATTAAGAAACCAATAGGCCAGATTCGGCGAAGGCGGGAGATTTTGCGTCACCAGAACCCTGCCGTAACATGGCATGTTCGTAATGAGCCAGGTGCCGTTGGTATTGAGGCCCGATGGATCCGGATTGAATGTTGAATTGTTCGTGGGAAGTTCGAGCCAGTTAATTGTCTGCGCGCCAAGATCCGGCCCGCAACAGGTGGTGGCGCAGCAATTGGTGCCTGGATTCACCTTCACCGTAAATTGGCAGTTGGTGATGAAGCCGCAAGCGTAGGCCGTGACAGTCACATTCGACGTGCCCAAGTTGAAACAAGTGCCGGAAGGCGGGTCGTAAATCAGGGCCGATATGTTGGTGCAGCAGGCGTAGGCCGCGGCCGAGTAGAAAACCGGCACACAGTTGCTGCAGGTCGTCACCACGATATTGCTCGGGCAGACCAAGTTGAGGCAATTGGTTGTTGGGCAGCATTCCACCGTCACCACCTGGCTGCACGTGTTGGTGTCGCCGCATCCGTCGGTGATCAACCACGACTGGGTGATGGTGACCTGCTGCGGACATACCCCGTTGGTCACGGTGCTGATCGGGGTGATGAGCACATTGGTTTCGGTGGCCGGCCCCGTGACATATTCGTTGGTGCAGCAGGACGTGGCTGTCGGCAGATCAAAGGCCCAGGCGCTGTCGCACGGCACCGACTTGTTCGTCGGACACTGAACCTGCAAACAGTTGGTCGGACAGTTCGTGCAACAAATGTAACCCACCGTGAGACCGAAGGAGTCCCCCGCCTCGTGGTTGACGGTAAACGTCACGTAGGGCACATTCGTCGGCGTCCCCGGATAGGCATTGCCATTCACGTCCGTGCCGCTGCCCATGGGCAGATTGGTCGTCAGCAACGCGGCATCCGGTTGAAAAAGGGCGAAGCCTGTGTTGAAGTAGTTGCCAACGTTGGTTGCGGTGTAGGCGCTGCCCACGACTGTTCCGCTGACGCCTGACATCAGAGGCGGTCCGTACGTGCCACTAAACATGGTGTAAGCCGAGAGAAGCAGGCCTGAGGAGTTCGTCAGGTCATACTCGGCCCTGAATGTGACGGGTTGGGATACGGTGTTGGTTGTGGAATCCGCCACCGCGATGACAGCCAGAACCAGGTTGCAAGGGTTCGGTGGGCCGTCCAGGAAATAGAAGTTGACGTTGTAGGCGGGAACGGGCCCAACCACATTGTAATACAGGTCCACCCAGCCGGGAAGAGTTCCCCACGTGTATGGCCCGTAACCGGTCTGCGGAAACTCAAACAGCCCGGAATTGTTCGGCACATTGTCGAAAGGCGTATCTTTCGTAAAAAGGACTTCCACATTGCTGTCAGGGTCTTGCGTGACAAGCACATTTCCATAACCAGGCAGGTTGGTGATGATCCAGGTGCCGTTTCCATTCGAGCCCGAGGGATTCGGGACAAGCGTTGACCCATTTGTTGGAAGCTGGAGCCAGTTGATCGTCTGCTGGCCAAGCCCGGGTCCGCAACATTGATTGGTGCAGCAGTTGGTGTCTGCAGTGACCGTCACCGTGAAGCTGCAGTTTGTCGGCGGCGTGCTGGCGCAGTCAGGATCATAGGCGCTGACGTTCACCACGTTGGTCCCGAGAGGGAAACAGAAGCCCGAAGCGGGGTTGCAATTCACCACCACATGACCGAAACAACACGTATTGGTCGCTGCGGCCGAGTAGAAGACCGGCATGCAATTGCTGCAGGTTGCCACCGCGATGTTCGACGGGCATTCCAAAGTGATGCAGTTGGTCGGACAATTGTTGGTGTCCGGGAGCACGATCACCGTGAAGCTGCAACTGTTGCTCAGGCCGCAATAGTCCGTGACGAAGCAGTCAACCAGATTGGTTGTGTTCGGCGCAAAGAAAGAGCCCGAGGGCGGCGTGCAGACCAGTGTCCAATTAGTGCCACAGCAAGGGTCCGTGACCGTGGGCGCGTAATACACCGGAAGATTGGTGCAGGAGCTCACCACAATATTGCTCGGACACTGAATCTGCAGGCAGTTGGTCGCACAATTGGCGCCTTGCTGCACGGTCACGGTGAATGTGCAATAGTTCGTATTCTGGAAACAGTCTATGGCCGAGCAGGTGACTGTCGTGGTTGTGCCCAGGGCAAAGATGCTGCCCGAGGGCGGAGTGCAAACCACATTCGTGTAAAGAACGCCGCAGCAGTAGTTGGAGGCGGTGGGGTTGTAAAACTCTTGAACGTTAAAGCAGGAAGTCACCACGATGTTGCTGGGGCAGTTCATGACCAGCGGACAATTTGTGTTCGTTTGGGCCGATGCGTTTGTCGCAGGCAACAACATCGTAACACAAATGTAACAAACGAATCCGAACAGACGCATTCTCATATTCAAACCTTGCAGTTGTGATCCTGATTTCGGCTGGCTCCCCGCACGCGGACCGGACGATGGAACGAAGGCGCGGGCCGATAAATGCTTCGAGCTGTTTTTACGCCTGGCCTTCGCGGAGCACAAGCATTATTATGCATTCTGATGTAAGTACCAGCGTATCTAATCCATGTTGACAAGCGCAATCACATTGCTTTATGATTTTCCGGCCAATGCACGCCGGGATTGCATCTCCGCCTGTTTTCGGTAAAATGGCCCCATGATTCGATACCTTTTATCCATGATCGCCGTCGTGGCCGCCTTCACTGCCTTCGCGGATGATGCGGCTAAATCGTTGCCCTCACCGCGCTTCTTCGAAATGCGCACCTATCATGCCGCTCCGGGTAAATTGCAGGCGCTCCATGCCCGATTCCGCGATTTCACCAACAAACTCTTTGTCAAACACGGCATGGAAATGATCGGCTACTGGGTGCCGGTGGACAAAGAGGGCAAACCCCAGGACACGCTTGTTTACATCCTGGCTTTTCCCAGCCGCGCGGCCCGCGACAAGGCCTGGAAAGAATTCACCGGCGATATTGAGTGGCAGGCCGTCAAGGCGGAAACCGAGAAGAACGGCCCCCTCCTCATCGGAAGACCTGAATCTGTTTTCATGACCGCGACCGACTATTCGCCGATCAAATAATCCTGAAATAGCCTGAAATAGCCTGAATAATCCTAAATAAGTTTAAATAATTTTAAGCTTAAATCACCAAATAATCCGCCATGGCTGCCGCCCCCGCCGGCGCGACCTGGGCGGCTTCGATCCACCTCTCCCGATCAGCCTGCAAGTGGGCGATGAGGATTTGTGACATGCCTTTGATCAATTCGTAGCCAAACTCATGGTTGCGGTCGCATTGCTGGCTCAAACGCGACCCGTAGAAAAACATGGTGCGGGTCGGCTCCCGGGCCACCGCGTTGAAGTGCCAGTAATACGGCGGAAAAAGCCAGGACCAGCCCAAAATATCTCCCCCGCCGATGGTTTGCACTCGCGCCGGCGCCTCAAATTCCGGCGTTTCCAAATCAATCGAGCCATTGATAACCAGGTAAATGCAACTGGCGGGTTGCCCGGCTTCGACCACTTTGTCCCCTGCCTCAAAATCCGCCCGCATGGCGCATTCGGCCAGGATTTGCCGGTATTGGATTGCCAGGCCTGCGAAAAGCGGGTGATCCGGCAGTGTTTCCGCCGTAAAATCAAGTCTGGGCTTTCTCGTCAACGTTGCACTTTCGTTCATTTCATTTCGTTCTTTCCACTCATTCTTCGTCTCTCCACAATGAGAAGATAGCTAGTCCAGTGCCATCTTTTTGCTGGGTATTGGGGGCGTGGTGGATTCATCGGCAAAAACCATGAAGGGGCCGGAAGCACAAACGCCCGCCGATTGGCGGGCGCTTGCTCTTTGGTTTTTTAAAAGCATATATAACGATAGAAAGTTTCGTGCCAGTATTCGGCCTTTTAAAGCAGATTGACGTAACTCATTGCTAATCAATAACTAGCAATGCACCGATCGTTTATCAGCACCCACATCCGCTGGCGCAAAATGGAAAGGAATCCGACACCGTTCTTGAGTTGTTTAGGCCCGGTTTGAAGCATTCATCCGCGTAAGCCATTCATGATGAAATGCTAACGCTCAATCCTCCTGTCACCTGATCGCACTGTAAGGCAGTCCGACACAATTCCACAATTTGACGATTTTAAATCTATCGCGATTTAGCTGGCTGAACCGAAAGGGAAGGCGCAGCATGAGCCATGGCAAAAACCAAATCACCACACTGCACTCTCCAACAACCACTTGCTGCCGGCCAACTCTGGCGCATGGCGGAAGCAGAACTTAGGGTGTCAATGGTTGGCAAACTGCTGGTGCATTACAAATTGGGCAGGCTTAACGCCGTCCGCGTGCCCAACTCCTGCAACTGCATCAAGACCATCGAGAAATTTCTGAAAGCGAAAAAGGCTGTCCTGGCTTAGTGCTTTGAGCCGAGAACACGGTGGTGTATTGACGGCCCAGAGCCAAGGACCGGCGTGGAAGATTTAGGCGCGGTTAAAATGGCGGTGCAATCCAGCCAAAACTCTTGTCCGGTACTCTGCGGAACTCCTTCCAATACTGAATTGAAAGACTGAGCCGATCAGACTTTGCGGCGGCGGAGTGCCAATGCACCCAGCAACCCGGTCGCCAGAAGGCTGATCGTGGCAGGCTCGGGAACTTCATTTAGCGAGCCAGTCAATGAGAGTGTGGTAGTCCCGCTCAGGGTTTGAGCGCCTTGACGATTGTCGAGTGCATCAAAGGTGTCGAATTCATAGACGTCCCCGGGCGTCAGGCTGCCGGTCAACGATCCTATCTGGGAGGAATCGGCTGTGAGAGTGACAGGGCCGGTGGCACCTGTTATACCGTATGCATAATCGTACGAATACATATACGTGCTCGTGCTCTCGTCATACAACAAGGCGGAAAGCTCTCCTCCAAGGCGTGTTCCTCCGGCCATGGTCATGCTTCCGGAAATGGAATAAGTAGCGGCGTCCGATGCTGTGAAATAAATAGTGGATTCGCCCGACGTGCTGGACTTGTTGTCCGGGATGGATTGGCTGAAGGACACGCTCAACGAACTCGTTGAATAAGTGGGCGTCAAGGTGCTCGAGACGGTGCCGTCGGGCGCAGTGGTGACGGTGGTGTAAGGCAGACTGTTCACATTGCCGTCCACCGTGACACCTCCGTCATTATCGAACGTCGAAATGGCCTCATCCACACTTTGGTCCGGAGTGTAAAGCGTAATCTGCGCATTTGCCGCACTCACGAACGCCAAACTGGCCATCGCCACCGTTAACTGAAGTTTTTTTATGCTCATGTTGTTGTTGCGTTTAAAATTCTCGAGCAAAACATCCTCAGGGTCCGTGTCCAACCAGCAACCCATTCTTTTGCGCTCGTGACAGTTTTTTGTCTCGACCGCGATTCAGAACTTTTCCAGCCGGAAAGTCAATTTAAAACTGAAACTATTATTAACCAAGTATAGGCTAAAATTGCGGTGCCCAATAGCAAGATTTGCTAATTATCGAAGGAATGCCCGGCGATCGTCCCGGTTTAATCCTTTCCTCTCTTGACGTTCCGGTCCGGGGCGGCGCAGTTTCATGACTTGGCCAAAAGCCGGTCAGCAATGACGGCCGGCGATGTTTTTTCGGCCGTTGCGTCGGTTCCCGTCGTGCAGTCCCTGCGCGAACGCGTGGAACGGGGGGAATCGTTGTCTTTTTCGTCGGTCAGCCCGGCAGCCCAGCCATTTTTCGCCGTCTTGCTGACGAGGCTATTCCCCACCCGGCCCATCGTTGTCGTGACGGAGAGTCTCAGGACGCAGGAGATTTTTCAGCAGGACATTGAAACATGGGTCGCGGAATCGCGCGCTGCCGGCGCCACGCCCCTGGGCCGGCCACGTTTCTTTCCCGCCTGGGAAGTGCTGCCCCATGAACCGCGCCTGCCGCATGTCGATGTGGTCAGCGAACGGCTGGAAACTCTGGTCGGCCTTTCCAACCGTTCCGCTGCCGAGCCGGCTCCGATCATTGTGTCCAGTGTTACGGCTCTGCTGCAAAAGACGTTTCAATCCGGCGAAATCGCCCGCCGCACGCGGTCGTTGCGGCGCGGTGATTCGTTGGATCCGTTGGATTTGGTCGAATGGCTGGAGAACCAGGGCTACGAGCCGGAGGCGCAAGTTACGCAGAAGGGGGACATTTCGATGCGCGGCGGCATTTTGGATTTGTGGCCGTTGACCAGCCCCTGGCCGGTCCGCCTCGAATTCGTTGGCAACCAATTGGAATCCTTGCGCGAGTTTGATCCGCTGACACAGGTGTCCCGCGATCCGCCTTCGCAAGGCTGCGGCGCGACAAGTCCGCCTGCGGGGGTGGTCATTCCACCGGGCGGCGAATTGGGACTTTTGAAGGCCGATGAGCAGGCGCCGGTTGCCAGCCTGCTCGAGTATCTCCCGGCCGGGGCCATTTTTCTCCTGTGCGAGCCGGAAATGCTGCGCGACCAGGCCGGCCGTTACGAAGAGCAAGTTCAAGAGGCGGACCGGTTTTTCATTTCCTGTGAACAGTTCCAGGAAGAGATGAAGAAACGCGGCGTTGTCTCTGTCGAGGTGAGCGAAATCGAAAACGTTTTCATCGAGAACGCTGTCCCCGACGCGGAGGGCTTCACCGGCAAGGACGAAATGGCATGGCAGGGCCTCGAAGTTTTCCGCCCAATTGGCGACCGCCGGCCCGAGCCGCACATCGCGGAGGCGCAACGCAAGGAATTCTTCGACCAGCTTCATCGCTGGCTGCGGCAGGATTACGCGGTGCATCTGTTTTGCAACAATGAAGGTGAGCGGCGGCGTTTCCAGGAGATCTGGCAGGAATACGGCTTGGACAATTCCGACTCCTTGCGCCTGCACATCGGCCCGCTGGCGCGCGGTTTTCTCTTCGAGCCGGCCAAACTCGCCGTGGTGACCGACGCGGAGATTTTCGGACGCTACAAAGTGCAACGGCCCCGCCGCCTCAAATCGCCTCAGGCCCAATTGGGCAATTCATTGCTGGACATTAACTTTTCCGAAATAGTGGAAGGCGATTACGTGGTCCACCTCCAGCATGGCATCGGGCGGTATTTGGGGTTGCGCGACCTGCCCGCGGCCTTGGGCCAAAAGCCCGTGGGGGAAAACACCCAGGTCGCGGCGACGGGCGAGGAATGCCTGGTCATCGAATACGCGCCCGGCGATCCGCTCCAGCCCGCGCCAAAGCTCTACGTGCCCGTCAGCGAATCGCACCTCGTCAGCAAATATGTGGGCGCAGGGAGGGCGCGCCCGCCCTTGAACATGCTGGGCGGGACGCGCTGGGCCAAAACCAAGGCGCTGGCGCAGGAAGCGGTGCGCGATCTGGCGGGCGAGATGCTTTCGATCCAGGCGGTCCGTTCGACCCAGGAAGGACACGCGTTCCCACCCGACGCAACCTGGCAGCATGAATTTGAGGACAGTTTCATCTACGAAGAAACGCCCGATCAATGGCGCGCCATTGTCGCCACCAAAAAGGACATGGAAACCCCAAAACCCATGGACCGCCTGATCTGCGGCGACGTCGGTTATGGAAAAACCGAGGTCGCCATCCGCGCCGCCTTCAAATCGGCCCTGGCCGGCAAACAAGTTGCCGTGCTCGTTCCCACGACTGTCCTGGCGCAGCAGCATTTCAACACGTTCCGCGAGCGAATGGCCGATTATCCCCTGCGCATTGAGTTGCTCTCCCGCTTCCGCTCGCGGCGGGACCAGGACCGGGTCATCCGGGATTTGGCGGGCGGCTCGGTGGATATTGTCATCGGCACCCATCGCCTGGTGCAAGACGACGTGGTTTTCAAAGACTTGGGGCTGGTGGTCATCGACGAGGAACAACGCTTCGGCGTCCTGCACAAGGAGAAATTCAAGCGGCTGCGCACGCTGGTGGATGTCCTGACCATGACGGCCACGCCCATTCCGCGCACCTTGTATCTGGCGCTGGCGGGCGCGCGCGACATGAGCACCATCGAAACGCCGCCCCAGGACCGGTTGCCGGTCGAAACGCTCGTCGCCCAATATGACGAGCGCCTGATCCGCGACGCCATTCAACGTGAACTCAATCGCGGCGGCCAGGTCTTTTATCTGCACAACCGCGTGTTCGATATCGAGGCGGTGGCGCAACGGTTGCGCGCCCTGGTTCCGCAGGCCCGCATTGCCGTCGGCCATGGCCAGATGCACAGCGACCAACTGGAAGAGGTCATGACCACTTTTGTCAACGGCCAGACGGACGTGCTGCTGTCCACGACCATCATCGAAAGCGGCCTGGATATTCCCAACGCCAACACCATCATCATCGACCGGGCCGACCGTTTTGGGCTGAGCGATCTCTATCAATTGCGGGGCCGCGTGGGGCGATTCAAACATCAGGCCTACGCCTATTTGCTGTTGCCGCGCCATGCGGGGCTTCTAACCGACGCGCGCAAACGCATCAACGCCATCAAGCAGTATTCCAGCCTCGGCAGCGGATTCAAAATTGCCATGCGCGACCTGGAAATCCGCGGCGCAGGCAACCTGCTCGGCTCCGAGCAAAGCGGCCATATCGCGGCGGTGGGCTTCGAGCTGTATTGCCAATTGCTCAAGCAAAGCGTCAGCTCGCTCAAAGGCGAAAAAGTCCAGCCCCGCCTCAACGTCAATGTGCGCCTGGACTTTTTGGCGGCAGGCGCGGAAGAGGAGCATTCCAACCCGCAAAAGCCGGCGGCCTGTTTCCCGGGCAGTTACATCCCCGAGGCGCAGCAACGCATCGAGATCTACCGCAAGCTGGCCCAGGTCAACGACGCCGCCTCATGGCGCGCATTGAAAAATGAGTTGCGCGACCGCTTTGGACCGCTGCCGCCAGCCGTCGATCTGGTCCTCAGGGTCGCCGATTTAAAAATCGTCGCCGCCCAGCACGGCGTGAGCCTGATCGAAACCCAGGAGGACAAGCTGATGCTGACCCGGCACAACGATTTCGTGATGGCAGGCGGCAAATTCCCGCGCCTGACAAAACCCACCGCGCGCGGCCGTTTGGACGAGATCAAAAAACTCCTGCTCGCCTTGTGCTAATGTACGGACATAGATAAAGGGACATTATGAATCGGATCTCTTGGGACGGCTCCGCTGGAGCGTCGCCCTACCGGCACGCCGTGGTAGGGCGACGCTCCAGCGGAGCCATGCCCCTTTATATGGTCATGCAACATTAGATTGTTGGCAAATCCCCGTTCTTTGGATTGACTTGACAATTCCATCCGCTTCCATACAAAGGATTTATGCAAATCAAGGTTGTTGCTTGCAGTGAGGCGGGACACATCATCGCCGTTGACCCTCAATGGGAATTTTTCTTTGTCCTTAAGCGACATGCGCCATTGCCGATTGATCTTGGCGATATTCTTGAGGGGGATATTAGCGATGAGGGGAATACCTGGCTGCGAATCCGCAACATCAACAAACAACGATCCGTGGACATGACACTGGACGGTTGCAACTGCGCTTTATCTGGAGCGATTGAGCTTTTCGTTGAAGCCCTTGAGGCTCCTAAATTTCGCACGTCCGTGTATGCCGGCAAAGAGTGCTTCATTTCTAACACCGACAATATAGCGGTGAAGCTTGAGCGCGAACTTGTTGGTTCTAAAGCGCCTTGGGGCTAATTCCAGCAGCGCCAGAATATCATCATGGATTTGCCAGCCGTCTCTCATTTTCATGCCCTCAATTTGCCACGGGTTTTAGTCCTGCAACTGTCAAACCTATAGTGCTTGTCTTTTTTCGCTGTTGTCAAATAAACACAACTTTTTTAATTAGGGCTTGACAGGTTTTAAATCGCTACTGCGAGCAGATCTTTTATCGTCCAAGTATGATCGGTCAACCCGGCGGCATGGGCGGGGGTTTGGCCGTGTGCGGAGTGGATGCGGCAAAAGTTGTAATAGGCCACAAGGATGGCGACGGCGTGCCGGTGGTTTTCCACCTTTTTGGAGTACCCGAGCGTGCAACGGGTGAATCTTCGGTTAAACAGGCGCACACTGAGGTTGAGGCGTTCGGCGCGGCTGGTGTTGATCTTGTCCCGGTCGGGTTCGCCAATTTGCGGGGTGCGCCTAACCCACTTGACGACAGGGGGATTAAAGCGGCGCGGTCCCTCTTTGGCGGGGCCAAAGGCTTTAACCTCAGTGCCGTAGTCGATGGCGTGTTTAAACGTCTGGAAGACTGCGCCAGTATAGCCCGTGTATCCGCCATAGCCGTCCGTGGACAGTTGGAATTTTGTGGCAACCCGCTGCTTCAAATCCTCCATAAAGAGGCGGCAGTTGGTTCCGTTGCGCTTGTCCACCAGCCAATTGACCATAAGCTTGGTGTGGCGCTCAATGGACAGGTAGCAGTAAAACTCCCCAAACTGCGGGTGGTTGGCTTCGATGTTCTCCGGGCGGCAGTGGACAAAGGAGTAAAGCTCGTCAATCTGGATCTGCTCTGGGGCCACATTGCGGATACGCGCGTCCAAGAGGCGGGCGCAATGGCTCCCGGCAGATTCAAGGACATTCAACACGGTTTTCTGGTGGAGATTCGCCAGACGGCTTATGGCGCGGATTCCGACACCCTCACAGAGCAGATGCACAACATGGGCGGCCTCGGCGTCATCAATCCGCACGCCGTCCAGGGGTTGGTCCTCGCTAAATGTTTTCCCGCAACGGATGCAGCGGTATCGTTGCACGGCGCGGTTGCGGTTCGTGAATCGGCCAAACCTTTGTGTTGGGCCATTGCAGCAATGACACGTCACTTGACACTTTCTGGCCTTTGCCCTAAAGTGACGGTGAATCTGCTAGATTCCGACTTTAGGCTTCGGCCTATTGTTGCGCTCCGTGGTGCTCAAACACCACGGGGCAGTTTTATGTTTGGGATAAGGGCGGGGTGTCTCCCGCTAATGAGGCCGCGATTTACCGTCTATGGTGAGCGTGTCAGGCGGCCCCGCCCGTTCCAAAATTCGAGTTGGCGTGCTGGCAGAATTGCGGGCAGCGCGGAATACGTATTCCGCCTGTGATCTCCCGACCTTTCCAGCACGCCAAAATTTTTCATTTAAACATCTCCCTATTGGGCAGGGACGCATGGATGCGGCGCGGCGGCGGGCCGCTTGAACCGGCATTTTTAACCATCCATTTCCCGTCTTTTTGTTCAAAAAGTGGATTGCCCTTCACAGCCCTATAGGCCGAGGACCAGGCAAGGCCGCTTTTCAGGCAAATTTCCTTGAGCGTCAACCCGGCAACCCCGGAAATTCCTCCAAGGGTGCTTAAAATCAATTGTTGCGCTTGCTCTTTGGTGTTGCGCTTGCGCCGAATCTTACCAGATGCCCCCCTTGGGCCGGATTGCTTCAATTGCTTGTCAATCAATCCGATTTCCGCCTCTAATGCGCCAATTTCATAATTCAACGCATCCCGTTTGCTGATTTTATCCTCCACCGTCCTGACCAGCCCTTCGCGCACTATTTGGGCCGATGTGCGGCTAAACTCCAACTTTACCGTATCTCTCATATATATTGGGCAAAATACCACATGACGCCATTATGTCAATGGCAAAAATCACAATTATTTCACTGGGGATATGCAAAAAATCTAAATAAATAAAGATAGGATTTTTTAAATTCCTATTTTGAAGCAAATGCAAAACTAGTATTGATACAATGTTGCGGGGTGCAAAAATTTGTGTTGCGCTGTTGGCGGTTTGCGTGTGGGGTGGCGCAGACCGAGACGGCCAGCGGGTTTTTAATCCACGCTGGCCGTAAGGCAAAGATACTTTAAATAACGCCGGGTTGGCGAAATTGGTAAACGCATCCGATTCTGGATCGGATTTCCCCAAAGGATTGCGGGTTCAAATCCCGCCCCCGGCATACTCTCAGCATCAAATGTCAGGCTCAGTTTGCCACACCAATATGGCCAAGCGCAAGACATTTTCTTGTCAATTGGCCGTTTGGGTTGGGCGGGGTGTTTTTGTCTCGACAAGGCGGGGGCCTTGACTAAACTGGCCACCATGACAAAATCCATTTGCGCTCTAATTGTTGGAATTTTTATTGCAGCCTGCCTCACGGCGGCGCCCCTCAGCATTAACATCCCCGGCCTTGGCGTTAGGGAAGTGCTGGACATAGGCCAAACAGGCGTCAAGGCATTCGTCCAGGCCGGACAATGCGCCGATGGAAGCCTTCCCCTTCCCGGCAGAACTTGTGCGGCGGGAATTGGATATAATCTTGGAACACAACTTTATATCGTAGGCGTTGGCGTCAGGACTGTTACAGATAGATATTACACGACGCTGTACGATCAAAATAACTATAAACTCAGCATATTCGTGCATGTTGCCAACAGCAATGCAGTGGCCGCATTTGGCATACCGATTGCACGGCAAGTTTATATCATAAAATAATATAATATAATTACATCCTTCCCCCATATTGACCAACAATCTGATAGAGCATGACCCTTTATATAGGTCCGTCGACATAAGCTACCCGGTACTATTATGCGAAGCGATTCAAGCAAGGTTTCTATGTTGACAACCCAAATCGAATTGCCGATGGAAAAAATCGCCGACTTTTGCCGGCGGTGGAAAATTGCCCGACTTGAAATTTTTGCCTCGGTGCTGCGGGACGATTTCCGCCCGGACAGCGACCTCGACTTCCTGTTCACCTCCGGCCCGGATTACCACAGATGGATACAAGCCCTATCTCCAGGCCGTGGAGGATGCTTTTGCCTCACAGATTGATTACGCGACGCTCCAAAAAATTTACGGCAACGAGCCAAAGGATCATAACGAAATCAGATATAGTCCGGCGATCTGCATGGGCGCAAAGAAGGCGGTTATTTCAGGCAGTCCAGCTTATCAGCATATTTCCACTTCTCAGACCGAGCGCCAAAATCTCTCAATGCGAATGGGAATGCGCCGGTTCACCAGGCCGACAAACGCCTTTTCAAAGAAGGTCGAGAATCACGAGCACGCGGTTGCGCTTTATTTCATGTATTACAACTTTTGCCGGCTTCACCAAAGCTTGCGCGTGACCCCGGCAATTGAGGCTGGCATCGCCGATCATATTTGGAGCCAGGAAGAAATTGTTGAGTTGATTCCAGAAAAACAGCCCTTAAGATGAGGGGACATTGTGAAAGTCGAAATATTCAATCTCTGTGACTACGCAACCGGAGATATTTCTGGGAAAATGACGCTTGTGGGCGTATTTGATTCGGTTTATTCAAGAGAGCTTCCGGTTGTCATTATGTTTTGTTCGGTGGCTATACGGGTCCGATTTGATAAGGCCGAGGAGGGGTCTAAAAGGCTTAGAGCCACAATTATTGATTCAGACGGAATTGTGATCGTGCCTGCTACCGAGACGCCAGTTCAGGTTTTCGTTCCTCCAGAATGGCAAACATCTATCACCCAAATCGTAGCTGTGATTCCGCAGCTTCAACTGCCACATTTTGGAGAGTATTCGCTTGAATTGGAGATTGACGGGCAACTACAGGCATCGACCCCGCTGTATGCGCGAGAGATTCCGATGGTGTCACCCCATTTCCAGACACCACAACGACCGGCACGGTTCTGAGGTTCTGTGTTCTTAACGGATTCTTGGCGATCAATAGGCTGCGATCGCGCATCATCTCCACAAGGCGGACTTTTTCCGTAAACGGAAGTGCTGCAAGCTGCTGACGCGACCTTTTTTTCGCCGCCAAAATTTTATCCATCAATTCGTTCATTTTCACTCGCTATTCTAAACTTGAATTTCTCCCACGTTTCAACAAGTTTATGTCTGACCAAGATTTTATTTAGTTTTCCCTCATCGTATACCTTGTTTTGGCTCATAGAGATAACCTTATTCCCGGGTTGATAAAGGATACCGCCATCGCGTCCATAGCCGGACGATGAGCTGCCGGTAATCGCCGCTTCCGCCAATACCGGTGCTTGATTGATGAATTGCCTGATCCGATCAAAATCCTTCGGGCGCCCCACTTTCAGGGCAATTGCCATCAGATGCTCCGCTGTCATCACCCATGTTTTTTCTCCTTCAATCTGAGTTTCGACCGCTTCTGCCAATGCTTCTGAATATAACGGGTCATTTGCTGGAAGAAACTGGACGTGCCACCCCTCAATCACAATGTGCTCGTCTTGCGGTTTGTATCCAAGACGCCCAAGATATTCATAAATCGAGTCAAGAGACACGAGTTGCCTGCCTGGATCGGCCTCAAATGAGACGAAAATATCAATATCAAAAGTGGATTTTGGCTCCAAGTAAAAAGTCGCCCCGATGGCCCCACCGATTGCATATTTGCCGATTATGCGATCGGTTTGCATTTGGTTTATAACTGCGATGGTGCGCTTCATTGTCGCGGCTGTGGTTCCAGCGAGCATAAAATACCTGATGTTTGAGGTTTGTCAAACCTTCATATCAATCAATCCAGATAAGTTGATGCATATTTATTGGCCAAAGTATGGCATCGCGGCCAAATAAGCGCAAGCGCTTTCGTCTATCGGATTTGACGGCCGGAAACTTTAGGCGTTCAAAATGACCCACTACCCCTTTTTTGAGTGATTTGCCCGGATTGAAAGTGTATGCTGCCCCCAGCCGAGCGGCCTGCGCATGGTTCATTTTTACGAACAGATCGTGTTGGAGTTGCGGCGCAATCCGCGCCTGGCACTCGGTGTCATCTCCACGGTCAAAGGTTCCAGTCCGCAGAAGCCGGGGGCCAAGGCCCTTTTTCTGCCGGATGACCGCATGATCGGCACGCTGGGCGGCGGGTGTCTGGAGGCGGAAATTCGACGCCGCGCGCGCCTGGCCCTCGATTCCGGCCAGCCCGCCACGTTCGAGTTGACGCTCGACCACGACTTCGGCTGGGATGACGGACTGATTTGCGGCGGAACGGTGCGCGGACTCATTCTGCCGCGCGCGGGCGAGGCGCTGCCCATCTGGTCCGCCCTGGCCCAACGCGATCAGGCGCGAAGCTGGGGCGTGCGCGAGGATTTTTCCATCGCCTGGTGCGACGACCAGCCTGCGGGTCGCTGGCTTTACCAGGAAACGGTTTCTCCGCCGCTGGCGTTGTGGATGGCCGGCTCGGGCCACATCGCGCAGGCCGTCGCCCCGCTCGCCCTGACGCTGGATTTCGATGTGACAGTCTTCGACGACCGTCCCGAACTGGCCAATCACGACTGTTTCCCGCCGGAAGTCCGCTTGCGCGTGGGCAATTGGGGCGAGTTGCTGGAAACGCCGCTGCCGCCGCAACCGGCCCTGGGCCTGATTGTCACCCGCGGCCATCAGCACGATGCCGACGTGCTGGCCGAATGGATTCACAAGCCGTTTCTTTTCCTGGGGATGATTGGCAGCAGCCGCAAGGCGCGCATCATCCGCGAGGGGTTCATCAAGAAGAAAATGTCCTCGGCGGAAGAGCTGGCCAGGCTGGCCTGCCCGGTTGGCCTGCCCATCGGTGCGGTCAGCGTCCACGAAATTGCCGTAAGCATTCTGGCCCAATATATCGAAAAACGGGCGGAATATCTGGCTGGAAAATCCATTGTCCCCTCGCAACCCGCCGGCCCGGTTCTGTCGGCCACATGAAAGCCGCCATCCAATTCGTTCTCAATGGCCGGCCCGTTGAACTGGCGGATTGCCCTGTCAATCTCACGCTGCTGGAATACTTGCGGCGCGAGGGCCTGACCGGCTCCAAAGAGGGCTGCGCGGAAGGCGATTGCGGGGCCTGCTCGGTGGCCATGATCGACCGCGACGCGGAAGGGCGCGCGGCCTGGCGCGCGATCAACAGTTGCCTGGTGCCGCTCTGCCTGTTGGACGGGCGCGAAATCATCACGGTGGAAGGCGTGGCCGGCCCGCGCGGGCTGCATCCCGTCCAGGAAAAAATGGTCGGCCACCATGGCTCGCAGTGCGGCTATTGCACGCCGGGTTTCGTCGTTTCACTCTTCGAAGGCTATTACCGCGACGGGCTGAGCGACCGGCCTGACATCGAGGCCCAGCTCTGCGGCAATCTCTGCCGTTGCACCGGCTACCGTCCTATTCTTGACGCCGCTCTCGAGGCATTTCAGGAACGGCGCGACGACGCCGACCCATTCGCCGCCCGCCTGGCCGAACCGCCGCCGCCCGCCCGTGAAGTGGCTTACGACTTTGACGGGGAAAGATTCCTGCGTCCGGCCAGCCTCGCGCAATTGCTGGAATTGCGCCGACAATATCCCCAGGGCCGGTTGATCGCGGGCGCAACGGAAGTGGGCCTGGAAATCACGAAAAAATTCAAGCGCCTGCCCGTTTTGATATCCGTGGAGGGGGTGGCGGAGCTGCGGGAAATCACCGGCACCGACACGGAGTGGCGCATCGGCGCGGCAGCGACCCTCACGCAGATCGAGGAAAAGCTGGCGGCGGAATACCCTGCCCTGGCGGACATGCTCCGCGTTTTCGGTTCGCGACAAATCCGCAATCGGGCCACCATGGGCGGCAATCTCGCCACCGCCTCGCCCATCGGCGACAGCGCGCCGGTGTTGCTGGCGCTGGACGCCCGCGTCGTGCTGGCCTCCGTGGAAGGCGAGCGCGCGCTCCCCATCGATCAATTCTTCATCGCCTATCGCCAGACGGCGTTGAGACCCGGGGAAATACTGAAAAGCATTCTCCTGCCGCGCGGTCCGTCCGCGCCCGGCCTGGCGCGCAAGAGCGCCTGGTTCAAAGTCTCCAAGCGGCGTGAAATGGACATCAGCACCGTGGCCGCGTGTTTCACGGTCGATCTCGACGCCGGGGGCGTGGTGCGGCATGTCCGGCTGGCCTATGGCGGCGTTGCGGCGACCTCGAGCCGCGCTCGCGCCACCGAGCAGGCGCTGCTGGGCAAGCCGTGGAGCGCGGAGACCGTTCAAGCCGTTCTGCCGCTTCTGCGGGCTGAATTTAAACCAATCACGGATGTCCGCGGCAGCGCCGCATATCGCAGCGGCTTGGTGCCCGCCCTACTCGAAAAATTTTTCGCGGAGTCCATGCAGCCCGCCGAGCCGCTGACGACCACCCCTTCCCTGCCCGCCCCGCACTCCTTCCCGCACGAAAGCGCCCATCTGCACGTGACCGGCGCGGCCGAATACACGGACGACCAGGCGGCGGACCAAGGCGGGCTGGAGGTTTGGCCGGTCTGTTCGCCCCATGCGCGGGCCAGGATCACCAGGCGCGACGCCGACGCGGCGCGGCGCATGCCGGGCATTCACGCCGTGCTGCTGGCGGAGGACGTTCCGGGCGTCAACGACGTGGGCGCGCTGCACAAGGACGAAGTCCTGCTGGCGGACAAGGAAATATCCTTCCACGGCCAGGTCGTCGCGCTGGTGGTGGGCGGGACGCAGGAAGCCTGCCGCGCCGCCGCCGCAAAGGTTATTGTTGACTACGAGCCGTTGCCGCCTGTGCTGACCATTCGCGAGGCCCTGGACGCGGGCAGTTTTCATAATGAGCCAAATTTCATCCGGCGGGGCGACGTGGAAGAGGCGTTGCGGCAATCGCCGCGCACGTTGCAAGGGGAATTTGAATTGGGCGGCCAGGAGCATTTCTACCTGGAGATGCACGCCGCCTGGGCGGTCCCCGGCCGCGATGGTTCGCTGCTGGTGACGTCCGCCACGCAACACCCGACGGAGGTGCAGAATGTGATTGCGCACTTGTTGCGCATGCCGGCCTGCAACGTGGTGGTGCAGGTGCCGCGCATGGGCGGCGGTTTTGGCGGCAAGGAAACCCAGGCCGCCGCCCCCGCCGCGCTGGCCTCGCTGGCCGCCTGGAAAACCGGCCGGCCCGTCCGCGTCCATTGGAACCGCGACCTAGACATGATGCTGACCGGCCACCGCCATCCGTTCCTGGCCCGGTTCAACGTTGGTTTTGACAATGAAGGGCGGCTGCTGGCGGCCCAAATCCGCCTCTGGTCCAACGGCGGCTGGTCGCGCGACCTGTCGCAGGCCGTGACGGACCGCGCCTTGTTTCATCTTGACAATTGTTACTACATTCCGGCCGTGGAGTTCAGCGGCCGGGTGGCCAAAACAAACCTTTCCTCCAACACCGCCATGCGCGGCTTCGGCGGCCCCCAGGGCATGGTCATCATCGAGGAAATCATCAACCGCGTCGCCCGCCACACCGGCCTGCCGCCCGAGACGGTGCGCGAACGCAATCTCTATCACGCCAGCGGCGAGACCAACACCACCCATTACGGCCAGCCCATCGGCGACAACCGCATTGGCATCATTTGGCGCGAGTTGAAGGAATCGAGCGCATGGAAGAGCCGGCGCGGGCAAATCGACGCCTGGAACAAAGCGCATCCCCGCGTCAAACGCGGCCTGGCCATGACGCCGTTGAAATTCGGCATCAGTTTTACCGTGACCCATCTCAACCAGGCGGGCGCGTTGGTTTTGCTTTACCTGGACGGCTCGGCCCAGATCAACCACGCCGGGACGGAAATGGGACAGGGGCTGCATACCAACATCCGGGCCATCGCGGCGCGGGAACTGGGCATCAAGCCGGAGGACATTCGCGTCATGCCCACTAGCACGGATAAAGTGCCCAACACCTCGGCCACCGCCGCCTCCGTCGGCACCGACGTCAACGGCGCGGCCGTCAAAAACGCCTGTGAAACATTGCGCGCGCGCTTGCTGCCGCTGGCGGTGTCCCTGTTCGAGGAAAAGTTCCGGCAAAAGGCTTCGCCGGAGGACTTGGTGTTTGCCAATGGCGAAATTCTCCTGCGCGGCGCAAAGGAACCCCGCCTGCCGCTGGGAGAAGTTATCCGGCACGCCTGGCAGGAGAGGCTGAGCTTGTCGGCGCCGGGTTATTACGCCACGCCCGACATCCACTGGGACCGCGTGGCAGGACGCGGCAAGCCCTTCCACTATTTTGCCTGCGGGGCGGCGGTGGCGGAGGTGGAGGTGGACGGTTACACCGGAATGCAGCGCGTGCTGCGCGTGGACATCCTGCACGATGCCGGCGCGGCCATCAACGCAGGCATCAGCGCCGGCCAGGTCGAGGGCGGGTTTGCCCAGGGCATGGGATGGTTGACAGGCGAGGAACTGCTTTGGGACAAGGAGGGCCGGTTAACGACCCATTGTCCGGACACTTACAAAATCCCTTCCATCGGCGACACGCCCGCGGTGTTCAACGTCACCCTGCTGAAAAACGCGGCGCAGAAGGACGTGGTCAATGGCAGCAAGGCGGTGGGAGAGCCGCCCTTGATGCTGGCCATTTCCGTGCGGGAAGCCATTCGCGATGCGGTGGCGGCTTTTGGCGCGCCCAACGCTCCGGTTTCACTGGCCGTCCCCGCCACGCCCGAAGCCATCTGGACCGCCATCCAGCAGCGCCAGACCCCGGGTTCCTGATACGTCCCATAAGTCCTGTTCATCCCATTTTCCCAGAGCCTGAATCACGCCGCGTTTGCCAATGGTTTTCCGGCCATTTTTTCCAGCACCCGGATCGGCGCCCTTTCCGGCGACACCAAGCCGCGCAAGTTGATGATGAAAGTTTGCTCCAGCGCGTATTGGCCGGACAAAACGGCGTGCGGGACTGAATCGGTAAAGCAAATCCAGGTCGAGCCGGGCGGGAATTCAATCCGCACCTTGCGGCAACTCTGCTGGAAGCCGGCGTTTTCCTTGAGATAATCGTGGAAACGCAACATGAACCGGTCGTAAGCCGATTGGTCCACACCCTTCAGCCCGAACATCTTCTTGATGCCTTGCAGCAGCGCGTTGCCGCGCGCGTCGCCCCCGGACGCAAAATCTTCCAAGCCGGCCTGCGCTGCGTGCTCTTGCGCCAGAACGGCAAATTCGTCCGTCGTGTGCCAGACGCGCGGCGCGGAGGGGTTGATGTTGCTGAAACAGCGCAAAATGCGCCGGCCATGCATCGGGCGCGTCGGAAAAGAATCCACGTGCAGCAAATCGTTGCGTTTATGGACGGGCAAATCGCGCCCCTGTTCCTCCTCGGGCCGGAAGCTGGCGTAATCGAGCGTCCAATGCGCCGCGTAGGGCTGCAACAACTGGCCCAGAAAGCGCGCCACCTCGGCCGAATAGCGGCGCATGATGTCGTGCAAACGCGCCTGCTCCTCCCCGGACCCCGCCGCTCCGCGCAATACGTCCTGCAGCGGCCGGTAGGAAACGTTCTTGTGCAGGCGCGACCCGCTTTGCCGCTGCAGCAGAAGAAAGTCGCGGTCAGGCTGCGGAAACAGGAAGGGCATGCGCTCCAGGAACAGCACTTTGCCCGCCTCCAATTGTTCGCAACACTGGCGCGACCTCCCGGCGGCGGCGGCAGGCTGCGTCCAGCCCTGCGGATATTGAAAATCATCCACCCTCTCCAGAGCGGTCTCGGCGGCGGCAACATTCGTCCTCATGGCATTCTTCACGGTTGATTCAACAGGCGATCCAAAAATGTACTTGCTCTGCGCTCAAGTCAAGTTCCCCTCAGCCTGGCAAGAAGAAAGCCGCCAAAAGGCACAAAAAGCGGAGGAATAAAAAACATTGTAAGTCTTTAGGTATCAAGTGCTAACACTTCGACATCAAGTGACTTACGTTCAAAACGAAACTTCTGGAAAGAACCGGTTTGGACGGTTTTGGCCCCTTTTTCGAGTGCGCGGGATACAAAACGGGATGCAAAGGAGGAATATTGGAGTTGGAGGCAATGAGCAACTGAATCTGCCTGCATTCGTTCACTATCTGGAATGCCCTTCTCTAGTGACTGATCTGAATCTCGAAGCGCCCCGTCAGTTAGGCGAATGTTCAAATCCATCACTGTCCGCCACTGTCATTCACCAGCGATGCAGAGGGATGTACGGGGTCCCCCAGAAGGCGCTTAACCACGACGAGGATCTCTTTAAGCGAAGCCGTCTTGTCCAGATAGGCCGCAACGGTTTTGAGAATGGTTTCGTGGACGACCTCCTTGTCGAAC
Source organism: Verrucomicrobiota bacterium (assembly GCA_050014435.1). Taxonomy (GTDB): domain Bacteria; phylum Verrucomicrobiota; class Verrucomicrobiia; order Limisphaerales; family Palsa-1400; genus DASRLE01. The sequence goes on from JBEKDI010000037.1 coordinate 42,582, forward strand.
AGCACTCCTGTTAGTAATAAGATTGGTATGTGCGGCGCCAGCTTTTTGACTTCGTGGATCATGGTGAACCCGTCTCCCTCTTCAACCTGGAGATCCATGATCATCAAGGCTGGCGGATCTTCTTCGAGAATACGCTTGCATTCATCGGGATCCCCGGTGCCGGACACGCGATAGCCTTGATCGCTTAAATCTTCTATCAAGAGTTCGCGGATGTCCGGTTCATCGTCAAACAAAAGTATGTACTTTTTCATAACCACCGATAATATAACTGTGAGACGACGTCACCTGGCCGCTCCGTGTCGTGGTCTGTTCCGCCCGCGCCTCCACGTGCTCAATCTGGATGTAGCGGACGGGAACGCACGCAACTTGATTCTGCCTCTTTATTGTCCCCTCCTCACCAGCCACAGATCGGGCTGAATCCTGGCGCGGTGATGGCTGACACTTTTTTACGAGGGAGCTCGTTGCACCCATAAAGCACAACATAAGCAGGGAAATCAGTTGGCGGTATGGGGTCTTCACCCCATGCCGGAGTTGTTGAAACCGCCTTGGATACTTACTCCACGAACCTAACAGGTTCCTGCGCAGTGTCCGGTTCTGGACAGCTTCGTTGATCACATGACGATCGTCTGGCGAGTTCAACCGGCAGCGGAGATTGCAATGGGGAAGCTTTCGTCGCCTGAAATTGTGGCGCAATTCCGCTTTCCGCTTCGCTCAAGACCATTCCCACCATTCGCAACATCTCGGCAGCGCGATAAGGTTTGATCAAAAAGCCGCTGATTGCGATCCACGGATGCCGATCCAGTTCCTCCTTCGGAATTGCTCCTGTCGCCATAATGATCGGCAGGGTCGCGTCCCGGTGGCGCAGCATCTTGACCAACTCAAGGCCCGTGATCCCGGGCATGAGGTTGTCGGTAATCAGCAGGTCGTAGTGTTTGGCCTGAAGCGCCTTCCAGCCGGCTGCGCCATCAGCAACGGCATCCGTCTCGTAACCAGATTGAATCAGCAGTTCCATGTTCAATTTGCGGTTTACAATGTCGTCATCCACCACCAGAATGCAGTGAGGTGGACTTGATTGTTTGTTCCTTTGGCCGCCAGGCCAACTGCAAGCTCCTGCGACATCGTCCGGGTCAGCCGGCTTGATGCAGGAAGCTTTTCCGGTTAAAACAACTCTGCTTTTGGATGGGTTTTCTTGCGTTTTGAAGTTCTCGTCAGCCTGCGTCACCCGCAACACCTCCTCAATGGTGGTCCGCCCGGCCATGACCTTTTTCCAGCCGTCATCACGCAACGTGTGCATCCCAAGCGACATTGCCTTTTGCGCGATGGCCGACACGGTGGCGCGAGCCATGATTAGAGGACGGAGACTCTCATCCATTACCAGCAACTCGTAGATGCCGATACGTCCCAGATATCCCATCATCCGGCACGCCTCGCAACCGCTGCCCTTGCAAAAGGTGGCCGTGGCGATTTCGTCTTCCGGAAACCCGATGTGCAACAAGTGTGCGCGCTCCATGGTGATGGCGGCTTTGCACGTTGGGCAAATGGTGCGCACCAGACGTTGCGCCAGCACTGCCTCCATGGCCGACGCCAACAGGAATGGCTCGATCCCCATGTCGATCAATCGCGTGAATGCACTGGGCGCATCGTTGGTGTGCAGCGTGCTGAAGACCAGATGCCCCGTCAAGGAAGCGCGGATGGCGATCTCCGCCGTCTCCATGTCACGAATTTCCCCCACCATGATGACGTTGGGATCCTGCCGCAAAATGGACCGCAATCCCGCGGCGAAAGTCAGCCCAATATCGCTCCGCACGGCAATCTGATTTATGCCCTTTAACTCATACTCCACCGGCTCCTCAATGGTAATGATGCGTTTGGTCACCGAATTGATCGTGCTCAAAAACGCATAGAGCGACGTGGATTTGCCGGAGCCAGTCGGCCCTGTTACCAGAAAAATGCCGTACGGCTTGACGATGATCTCGCGCAGACGCGCTTCCTCCTCCGGCGCGATGCCCAGTGTCTCCATGCTCAGAAAAATTTGCCCGCAGGGCAGCAACCGCAAGGAAACGCTCTCCCCGTAAACCGTCGGCACTGTCGAAACTCGGATGTCTATTTCCTCGCCTTTGATGCGAACATTGATGCGACCGTCCTGAGGCAGGCGTTTCTCCGCGATGTTCATCCCGGACATGACTTTAATGCGCGAAATCAAGGAGGCCTGATATCGCTTCAATTGCGCCGGCATCGGAATCTGATTGAGGATGCCGTCAATGCGGTAGCGGATGCGCAATTCATCTTCCTCCGGCTCGAAATGGATGTCCGTCGCGCGTTCCTTGAACGCCTCCCAAATAATCTGGTTGACAAATTTGATGACACTGGCTTCATGGTCGCCTATCGGTGATTTCCTTGTCCTCGGCCAGCAACTCCAGCGGCTCATCGGCCCCGGCCATTTCGTCCAGAGTCTCCGCGCCCACCCCGTAATACTTGTTTAACGCCTTTGCCAGGTCCTTCCTGGTGCCCAGGGCAAAATGCACCGGGCAGTGCGCGTCAAACTGCACTGCGATGAGCATGGCTGAGTCGAAAGGATTGCTCACCGCCACCTGAAGAATCCCGTCCTCGAACCTGGTGGGCAGCACCAAATACTTGAAGGCGACCTTGGTGGAGATTTTTTTGCGGGCCTTCGCCGAAACGTCCATCTTCCCAATTTCGATGAATGGCAAGCCCAGCGTCCTGCCCAATTCCTGCAAAAAAAGCTCGCAGGGCAAACGCATTTAAATTCCGAGCAATCGCAGTAAATAGGCGTGATCCCAACTGGCATTGAGTTGTTTGCCACGGATGCCGCGCTTTTTGGTTTTCTCCCTTTTGAGGAGATTAAAGG
>JBEKDI010000038.1:0-44686 GCA_050014435.1 Verrucomicrobiota bacterium
GTTCACCCGAAAGCGTTACCCTCAAGAAATTCCTCGCAACCAAAATCAGCCCCGCCCGCTGCGGCTACGCTGAAATCCTTGAACTGGAAAAGGCTGCATGAACGTTCCACTGTCCAGTTCATGATTTAACAACGAGTCAGTTACGTCGAATCCTCTCGATTAAGGACCGAATTGAGACACTCAAAGGCGAGCTTGAATCCATTACCGGTGACTGCGGCGAAAGCCCAGCGACGCCTCCGGCCCAAAAGGGGCGAGCGGCGAATGAGTGCCGCTGGGAGGGCGGCCATCAGCGCAGCGACCAAAGCCCGATGGGCTAGAGTGAAAGGGACAGAGGTTTCCCCGGAACCCAAGAAAAAGAAAGATCGCCGTGGCAGCCCGGCGGTGCGAGCCAAGCTCGCGGCGGCTGCCCGCGCCAGATGGGCGCAGGTAAAGGCGGCAGGCAAGACCAGCCTGTAGCCAATTTCTTACGGCAATCCCTCTCCTGCCAGAATTGCATAACCACCGTGATGCGATCCCGGTCGAGTTTGTCGTCCAAATGGAATTGGCTCTGCCTTTTCGGCACGGGCCATATTCTTAAAACGTGCTGCACGGTGTCAGACACTGGAGGTCCCCCAAACCCTCACTACTTGGAAAGAAAAACCGCTGGCCAAGAAGCAAATTCTTCTTTCCAAGTAGCACCATTCCTGCGACGATAATCATCATTTTACGCAGAGAACAATGATGACGTCATTATATAAATCGTTGATGATGAGGAGGAACCATGTATAATGATATTTTAGCTCCGGTCAGGAGCGGGTGCAGCTAAAGCGATTTAGATAAAACTGTGGCGGGACGGAGTCATCTTCCCGGGGAGCGCGGGCCTCTCGCCCGCCGTGTTCGGCGTCTCGCCGAACACATCCTTAAGTATTTGTGGGTAACAGACACCTAACGCCTACTCAATGACCATTCAACGTAAGGCAACGCTACTGCTGATTCCGTTTCAGGCGTATTGTGTATTCGCATTGCTCGGCCTTTTGCTATGCAGGCTGGCATACGGACACGAAGCCAGGACATCGTTGACCATGTTTCTGGCGTGGAGTTCAATGGCGTCGTCTTTCTTATGGCTCATCGGTTCGGCAGTTCAGGCGCATTTTGGACTTACGAAGCAGGCGTGCGTAAACGCCGCACTCGCTATTGCCTCGATTTTTGCAGTTGCTCACTTTATACCATACTTGGCGACGTGAGCGCGCTTGCGCAGCGGGTTGAGTCGATTTCATTCCTGATAATGCCAAGCCGGGATCCGTCAGGGCAGGCAATCTTTGAAGTCTTCCTTGCCTGGCGTGCGGAGGTTCCATAGCCTGTTCACAGAGGGTTCTATGTCACGGATGGCGAAAGTGGCGATACTGCTCATTTCGATTTGGAGTGTTGTGCTGGCGGCGTATGTTGCGCATGGCAATGACACTACGTGGAGACTGTTTGGATATTCCATTCCCTTGTTCCTTGTCGGCGCCGTCCTCGCACTAGGAGCGCCCCGATCACGTTCTTGGCGCGCGCTGGTTCCCATCGCCTCAATTATTCTGTTGCCGGCCACTGACCTTTTCGCAGGGGGACTAATCCACGACGCTCTCATGAAATGGTCCTTTCCAACGTACGTGGCCTTGGTTCGCTGAGAAGACAAAACGCAAAGGGCCAAGGCGCAAAGTCGCAAAGAATTTGGACATGGGAGGTCGGGGCGGACGGGGCAGAATTCGCATATCTCCGGGGGTGGATCGAAAACCCCGAATTCAATCACTCTTGCCATCCTGTCTTTCCTTGCGTCTTTGCGTCTGGCCCTTTGCGTTAAAAGCGGGTGCCTTTGCAGGTCAGTGGTCAAACCCGTCTTGATTTGCAAAGAATCTTTCAAAAATATGTTGATTAATGAATATTTTAAATGTAGCGTTCGTCTAATGAATGTTTGAAATGGTTGTTTGAAAGTGGAAAACCGAAGAATCAAAAACGTAAAACAACCTCCGGGACAGATGATCGCCGCGAGTCGCAAACAGTCGAAAAATGGAAACCTCATTTTTGCTTGTCCGCCAACTTGTCCGTCCGTCTTGTCCCGCCAAAGCCTGGCGACGGCGGAAGCGCCTCGGGGAAGGCGGAATCAAACCCCATCAAAGCTGGTCGCACCGGATCGCAGCAAGTCGCAGTGATTTAAAAAGGATTCCACTTTGATACCTATCGATTATTACCCGATGTTCACGCCTATTCCCGCATTCCCGGAAGGGAGCGACAACACCATGAAACTCGAAAACCGGGTTTTGGGTTGGTTTTCGGCTGTTTCATCCGGAACACGCTGCCGACACATGAGTTACAACGGAAATCCGGCACGGGTGTTTCGAGTAATTTCGAGGCGTTTCGACCTGTTTCGACCTGTTTCGACCAGAAAGAATAAATCCCCAAAACTGTAATGGTGACGGCCAATTGGGTTGCCACTCGCGCTAATTGTTGCATACTGCAAATTAATGTGCGGGCGATTGCCACTCGCGCCATGACGTAAGAATGTTAACTCAACAAAATATTTTGGAGGCCCTTAAACTGGTCAAATATCCCGGTTATAACCGGGACGTGGTTTCCTTTGGGCTGGTCAAAGGCGTCGTGGTCAACGGCGGGGCCGTCAGCGTCTCCATGCCATTGACGGGAGGGACGCCTGAGATCGCCGCCCAGATCAAGGCTGCGGCGGAACAGGCCGTGCGCACCCTGCCGGGTGCGGAGCGGGTCCACATTGAAGTGACCTCCGCGGGCGCGCCGCCGGCAGCGGGGCCGATGCCGGGCCAGAACAAAATGGAGGGAGTCAAGCGCGTCGTGGCGGTGGCCAGCGGCAAGGGCGGCGTGGGCAAATCGACCGTCTCGGTCAACCTGGCTTGCGCGCTCGAGCATCTGGGAGCGGCCACGGGCCTGTTGGATTGCGATATTTACGGCCCCAGCATTCCGCTCATGATGGGCATCCACGACCGGCCTACCATCAGCGCGGCGCAGAAACTCGTTCCCCCCTCCAAATTCGGTGTCAAATTGATGAGCATGGGCTTTCTGATCGAAGGCGACGCCCCGGTGATCTGGCGGGGACCGATGATCATGAAAACCATCCAGCAATTCATATCCGACGTGGAATGGGGGACACTGGATTTCTTGGTGGTGGATTTGCCGCCCGGGACCGGCGACGCGCAGCTTTCACTCTGCCAGACCGTGCCGCTGGACGGGGGCGTCATTGTCACGACGCCTCAGGAAGCGTCGCTGGGCGTGGTGCGAAAGGGGATCGCCATGTTCGAGAAGGTCAATGTGCCCATCCTGGGCATCATTGAAAACATGAGTTATTTCATCACACCAAACGGCGACCGCGTCGAGATTTTCGGGCATGGCGGGGGCCAGGCCGAGGCGGACCGGAAGAAAGTCCCGTTTCTGGGTGAGATACCGATTTACCTCAAGATTCGGGAAGGGGGAGACGCCGGTGTTCCCGTCACGGCCGCGGACCCGCAAAGCGCTGCGGCCCAGCCATTTGTGAGGTTGGCCGAAACCTTGCGCAAAGCGCTGCCATAAGGTAAACTAAGACTGGAGTAAGGACCCATTTATGTCGGAACAGAACAATGCCGGAGAAGCGGGCTGCGATAGACGGAGCGAGGTGGAAGCCCTGGTGTGGGAGGAATTGCGTAAGTGCTACGATCCGGAGATCCCGCTTAATATTGTCGATTTGGGCCTCGTCTATGGCGTGGCCGTGCAGGACGGGCAGGCTAATGTCAAGATGACTTTGACATCGCCAGGCTGCCATCTCGGCGGCCAGATCGCCGGGAACGTGCAGGAACGGATCCTGGCACTGGATTCAATCGAGGAGGCGAACGTGGAACTGGTTTGGGACCCGCCCTGGCACCAGAGCATGATTAGCGAGAGCGGCCGAATCACCCTGGGCCTGGACGCCGGTTGATTTTTATTGCATGGCCCCCATGGCGCATATAAAATTGTCAACGCAAGTAGAGTAAAGAAGCTGACAACCATTTATGTTGGATACACCGGAGACGTCAAGTGGCAACGACTTGGTCAAGAAATCGTCTTTGTACCGTGAATTCCAGGCGGAGCGCGAGGAGATCATGCGGCACAAGTGGATCGAGTCGGAAAAGGCCGGCCATGACATTGGCTTTGAGCGGGCGTTAACGGATTGGATCATCAAGCACCGGACGAAATGGCGCAAGAGCCGCCACGTGCCGCATTGACGGCGGGACACCGCCGGTTGCCGGCCCTGTCCTTTAAAGCGGCCCCGCGAGGCCGCGAAGGGAAAATGAATTGCAAAGAATTGACTGTCGAATTGGCCCGCCCGGCGGGCTGGTTCGGCTTTTTTTATGCCTGAGCCGATGCTCATATTGGATGGCGCCGCCATGCGCCGCGCCTTGACCCGGATCGCCCACGAAATCGCCGAGCGCAACGAAAACAGCAAGGAAGTGGCGCTGATCGGAGTGCAACGCGGCGGGGTTTTCCTGGCCGGACGCCTGGCAGAGAATCTGCAACGCATTTGGAGCCACCCCGTCCTGGTGGGCAGCCTGGACGTTGGCATGCATCGCGATGATCTGGGCCGCAATGCCGCTCCCCAAATGCATCCCACGGTCATCCCCTTCGACGTCACCGGCAAGACGGTCGTTTTGGTGGACGACGTTTTGTTCAGCGGGCGGACGACGCGCGCTGCGATGGATGCGCTCAATGATTTTGGGCGGCCGCGGCGGATTCAACTGGCCGTGTTGATTGACCGCGGCCACCGCGAATTGCCGATCAAGGCCGATTTCGTCGGCAAAAATGTGCCGACCGCCTCCAGGGAGCGCATCGAAGTGCGCTTCCGCGAAGAGGGCGGGGAGGACGAAGTAAGGTTGCAAAAAATTTAAGCCATGGCGTGGAACCGCAAACATCTGCTGGACATCGAATCGCTCAGCGCGGACGAGATCGTCCTCGTGCTGGATACGGCCAAGGCGTTCAAGGCCGTGGGGGAACGGGCCATCAAGAAGGTCCCGGCCCTGCGCGGCAAAACAGTGGTCAACCTCTTCGTCGAACCCTCCACCCGCACCCGCATCAGTTTCGAACTGGCGGAGCAGCGCCTGACGGCGGACGTCATCAACTTCAGCGCCGAGGCCTCTTCGTTGAAAAAAGGCGAAACGCTCAAGGACACGGCCCGGAACCTGGAGGCCCTTAATGTTGATATTATCGTCATGCGCCACAGCGCCAGCGGCGCGCCGCATTTTCTGGCGCGTTTTCTGCACGCCAGCGTGATCAACGCCGGCGACGGCGCCCATGAACATCCCACGCAGGCCCTGCTGGATTTGTTCACCATCCGGGAAAAGAAGGGAAAAATCGAAGGGCTGAACGTGACCATTCTGGGCGATATACTTTACAGCCGCGTCGCGCGTTCCAATATTTGGGCGCTGACGAAATTGGGCGCGCACGTCACCTTGTGCGGCCCGGCGACGCTGGTGCCGCGGGTTTTCGAGCAGATGGGTTGTAGGGTGACGTATGATGTCGAGGAAGCCATCGCGCAGGCGGACATCCTCAATCTGTTGCGCATTCAACACGAGCGTCAGCGCAAGTCGATGTTTCCGAGCCTGGGCGAATATACCAGCCTGTTTGGATTGACCAAGGCCCGCCTGGCCCTGGCCAAACCCAACGCGCTCATCATGCATCCGGGTCCGATCAACCGCGGCGTGGAAATCGACAGCGAAATAGCCGATTCGATGCGATCGCTGATCACCGAACAAGTGACCAACGGCCTGGCGGTGCGCATGGCGGTATTGTTCCTTGTCAGCGGCGGCCAAGGCCCGCAAGGCGTGGCCGCGTAGAAGACACAGGCTTGGTTTGAAGGATGGTGGAGCCGAGGGGGTTCGAACCCCTGACCCCCAGAATGCCATTCTGGTGCTCTACCAACTGAGCTACGACCCCATCCACTGCGCGGCAATGTTCGAGGAGGATCGCTCCGGGCGCAAGGCAAAAAGTTCGGTAAAAAGCGCGCCGGGCGGATCGAAAGGAGTCCGTTCTATGAGAAATTGGCGCTGAGCGCCGCGCGGGGCAGTTTCGGCTGCACGTTGGGGACAGAGGGGCCAGTGGCTTGTTTGAAATGCACCTTGGAACGCAGAACCAAAGTGCCCAAACATAAATCCGCCAGGGGAAAAACGACGTTGAAGTTTTTGTGCATGTAACGATGATGCAAAAGGTGGTGGCCGTTGAGCCGGAAGAAAATTCCCGAGCGCTCGATGTTGCGTTTGCGCGGCAGATGCATGCACCAATGCATGTATTCATAAGCGCCATAATACAAACCGCAACCGAGCAGGGCGCCGCAGACAATGCCCCAGCGGCGGGCGAAAAAGGAAGCGATGGCGAACGGAAAAGCTGCGCCAAGGACCAGCACCGGGCCATTCCACCAAGCCATGGGAATGGTCTTTTTGTCCTCTTCATGAATCAAATGATAAGTGTGGTCGGCTTTGAAAACATGATGATGAATCAGCGCGTGGCGCTCAAAAGGATAACGGAATTTCCAGAGCGGCTTGTGCATGATGTAGCGGTGCAGCGCCCATTCAGCGAAAGAGGCGAAAGCCACGGCGATAATGACGCCGAGCGCCATCCAGGAATAAAAGGTTGAGATCAAAATATTATGTGGGGTTAATGGTGAATGTAAGTAAATCTATTGATTATGGAAAATAAAAAAACGCTCGATGAAAAGCGAATTACGGACGGAGGCGGGCCGTGCCACCACGGACAAGCCTCCGCCCAGATTGTTTTACCGCGGCTGATTGCGGCGAGGACCGCCGGAGCCTCTGTCGCCGGTGCGCTCCTCGCGGGGACGCGCCTCGTTGACGCTGAGTTTGCGTCCGTGCAATTCCTTGTCGGCGGCGCCCGCGATGGCGGCCTTTGCGGCTTCCTCGGAGGCCATGGTGACAAAGGCAAAGCCGCGGGAGCGACCGGTGGCGCGATCGGTGATCAAATTGACCTCAGTGACCGCCCCAAACGCGGCGAACAGGTCTCGCAAATCGTTCTCGGTTGAGTCGAACGAAAGGTTTCCGATATATAACTTCGTATTCATTTATGTTGTCTCTGGACTTATTTGCTATTCCGGGACTGTTCCCGACTACCGGGTTTCAAATCGTCCTTGTACACGTGTCAAGAGAGGATTCACCATGCCTTGGAAATGTGGCAACAAATCTGAGTGCAAGACAAGGTGTGCCTTTATGGCCCGAAACGCAAGCAGAATTTTTGCCATTCTTGGGGTTCTCTGGCAACCGTCTAATTAATCTTCCACGTCCTTCACGGTAACTTTTCCCAGCACTTTCCACGCCCAGATTAATACTCCGATGATCCACACCAAAGCACCGTAGGCGTAGTGCGAGAACCTGATCTTTGGCAGAAAATCACCGCTGATGCGAGTGATCATGGCAAACCACATCGTTCCCAATGCGACCCACAACCATCGGTTCGGCTTGGACATCAGCGCCAGATTGCCGCTGTGGCCGAAGATCACGCGGGTGGCCACGACAAATGTCACCGCCGCAAATCCCCCCACCAGTGTCAAATGCAGCAGTGCTACACGGTATCCGGGATAAATCACCGCCCCCGCGAAGCCCGCCAACAGGAGCGCAAACGCCACCTTAAGCGACCCGCTAAAGGCGTTCTTCACCGCGGTAGGATGGAAGACAGGTATTTCAAACGCAATATACACCAGCGCCCCCGCGAACCTCAACGCTGGTCCCAGCCTGTGCCAGCCTGCCGCCTCGATGAAAAATGAGATCAATATCACCGCCGCCGCCGCTGCGCCCGCCTTTCGCACCCAGAGGGCTGTCGGCGGGCGTGATTCGGGCATGTCGTGCAAACCGGGCAACCCGAAGAATCGGGGCAAGATAAAAGCCCCGACTCCCAAAATCGGGAACAGGATGAAGCCTTGATACGACAGCAGATGTTGCAGCGCCGAGTAGCGGGCCTCGTCCGTGTCTGCGTCCGCAATGGCGAGGACCGCCCCCGCCGCGGCGCATAACAATCCCAGCAGCACCAACACAAAACCCGGCGGCGGAGTGTCCTTCCGCTTGCAAAACCGCACCGCGCCGCCCAGCGCAAAAAACCCCAGCCAGGCCAGGAACAACTTGTCACCCAGCACGATTTTTGAGCGCGCGTAGGCCGCCGCCATTGTCAAAAATAATCCAAGGGAAACCGCCGTTTCTCCCACCGTCAGCGGAAGCGAGGACAGCATCCGCGGCAGGGCGGTGCCCAGAAATCCGACGATAAAGCCGCCGAAAAAGCCGCACGCCATCAGGCGCGCATGGCTCGTACCCGGATAAAAATCGGCCAGTTTCAGCGAATAGAGCGGCCACAGGCTCACGCCGGCCAGCCCAACCGCGACCGCCGCGGGAAAAAAAATCCGAAACGGCTCAGCCGCCAAATCCCGCCATCCTACCCGTGCGGCCCGGCTGTTGGTCGAGTCCATAGAGGCGGATCAGGGCTGGAAGGTTTGGGTCGGCGAGTCCGGCGTGGTGAAGGATTTCAAGCTGTGAAAGGGATGGAGCAGGTACCTAATGAATTTTGGCAAATAAACCGGTTCGAGGACCGGATCCTGCACGGGGCCGGAGATGCGGTATTCAAAAAGTTTGCTCAAGGGGGTGAAAGCCAGACTGAGGAAGGATCCGACCACGGGCGTTTCACGCGACAAGACCGCCTCCAGGCGCGCGTTGATTCGTTTATTCCTGTCCACCTTACCGCGAAGGTTCAGTACAAAACCCTGGCAAATGAATTGGAGATTGTCACTGGAGGCCGTGCCATTGGTGATGACAAAGATCCCCACGGCTTCGCGCACGCGGCTGTGTCCCCAACCGGGCGAAATCGTGTTGAGCACGGGCGAAAACAGGCCAAAGAGTTTAATGTCCCAAAGCAATGCATCATGCACGTTGATGTCGCCGCGGCCCCGCCAGCTATTCTCGTCCGAACTATGGAGGGCTTCCAAAGTCAGATGTCCGTCCAGGCGGCCTTCCAGACGATTGGTCCTCCCGGCGATTCCAGTGGCCAGCGATGACAACCCGATGTCCCTGGCGGTGAAATTGGCGCGGAAATCCGGGCCATGGTTTGGCCCGTTGCCAAAAACGATCCAGCCTAGCAACGCGCCGTGGTCATATAGATTGGCGTAGATGTTGGTCAAAGTAACCGTCTGCCCGCTCCAAATCACCGCGCCGGAAACGCGGTCGGCCAGCAGTTTGTCGTAGTGAAGCCCCGGGCCGCTGACGAGGAAGTGCAGATCGATCACCTGCGGATTGGTGAGAGAAAGCGAGCCGGAAACCGAGATGGGGGGAGGCGCGTCAAAATGAATGGCGTCGAGCCAGTCCGGCGAGTTCTCGCCCAGGATGCGTTGGAGAAGAGCGGGATCCAGGGAGCCGGTCACGTTTGTCAGCATGGCCATCATCGTGCCGAAGTCCACTTGAAGCCAGGACGCCTGCACCCGGCACTGGACGTTTGACAAAGAAAGGTCGTGGACGGTCAGGACTTGGTTGGTGAGATCGACGCAGACGCTGAGGGCGGACACGGGTTCGCCGCGCGCAACAAAATTCGAAGCCCGGGCGGTGGCGGTGAAGGCCAGGCGTCCGGACTCGCGCCAGCTTCCCCAAATTTCCGCCTTGATCCCGGGCGGCTGCCTGAAGGCCAGTTCATCCAGGAGATGCGGTTTGCCTGGCGCCACGAAAGGCAGTGCGGCCTTGGGCTCCAACCGGCTGTCAATGACATAGTGAAAGGTTTCAGGACCGGTGGTGTAATCCAGATAGATGTCGCCATCCGGCCGGACCGCGTGCAAACCGGACACATGCCAGACGCGATTTGTATAAGTGACACGGGATGAGGCCGACTGGACCGGCACACCGCAAAATGAAGCGGGGCCGGTCGTGAAATCCCCCGCAAGCTGGAGTGAGGCACCAGTGTCTTCGGATCCGCCGGCAGGCCGGTTGGTCCACCGAGGCAGCACCACGCGCAGCCGGGCATTGACCTTTGGCGGCGTCACAAAACCAAATTGCGCCAGCCATTTCTGGGCCGCGGGATTGAACAGCTGGGAGATCGAAAGCGGACTAAAATCGGTCGTGCCGCTGCTGTGCAGTTCGCGCGAACCGACATCCAGGACCGCGCCGGCGCTGATGTGACCGCCATAAAGGTCGCCCCGGAAACCTTCGACGACGAGTTCAGGGGCGAGCCAGTGCCCGGAAAAGGCCAGATCGTCGAAACGGAGTTTGGGACTGGTCATGCCGGCCAGTTCCACGCGCCAGTCCAAGGTCCACGGAGCAATCCTATTCCATGGCCCCCAAGCGGCATTGGGCGTCGGCAAGTCCCGGGCGCGCGCCGCGCGGCATTCCAGGGACAACTTACGCATCCCTCCCCAGGGTGATCGGGCTTCCACCATGCGCAACTTCCCGTCGGCCATGAGCGGCGCGAGATTTGAAGAAGCCAGGTCCGCCGCTCCGTTCCAGGAGAGGCTGCCCGCGGTCAGCCAGTTGCTGCCGGCGGAGTCCAACGCGGCGCTGGGATGGGCGGCCTCGAACCGGATTGAGGAGTGGAGATTCGAATTGGCGCCGCGGGAGAAAGCAGTGACGAAGTTAAACTTTCCGCTACGCGCCAAAGGCGAGGACAGGCTCGCAGCCGACCCAGTGATTTGCAGTAATGGTTGAGTGCCGGAATCGACCAACCGGGCGCAGGCGGCGTTCAGGGCTGGGCCGATGGCGTTACCCCACGGAGTGTGTGCGGCGGGGGCGGTGAAACTCATTTCCGCATGGAAGCTGTTCATGTCCCGCCCGTCAGCGCCCGCTTCAACCTGCAATAGAGGCGTCCCGGTGAAACGAATTTCTTCCACTGCTTGTTTCACGGCGCGCAAGCGGGCCTGATACGCGCCATTGGTGGTGCCGCCGCCCAAAGGAAATTTCCAGTGGCGCATGTCGCCCGCGTGATTGGCCTCCCCGACGAGGTCGATCTGGATAGCTTGGAAAACGCCCCGGCAATCGACCACCCGCACCACGTCGTCGGAGGGGAACTGAATGTTCAGGGACAAATTGGTGAGAAGAAGCGCGTCGCCGTTGGTTTCAGAAATGGGGAGTTGCAATTGGGCGCTCGCGATCTGCAAGGAGCGCAATGCAATGCGGGAATGCAGCAGGGCGTCCCAATCCAGCTCAACTTCCGCGCGCCTGGCCAAGAGGCGCGGGCTGAGCGGCTGGTCCGAACGGCTGAAGGCAGCGTTTTCGATCACGACCGACGGTCCCAATCCCCAACCCAACTGCATCTCGGAAAACTCTGCCGCAACGCCCGACTCCAGCAACCGCCGCAACAGAGGCCGTTTGGCTAAATCCGGCAGGCCGATCAAGTGCAAATAGGCGATGGCCGCCACCGCAACAAAGAGAACCAACCAAAGGCTGATGCGGCACCAGCGGAAGAAGATCCGAATGCGGCGCAGGGCCGGTTGTTGAATAAACGGGGGCATGGTTCAAGGATGATAGCGCAGCGCCGCGGGGATTGTCATGTAACGCTCCACGAAATTGTCGTACAACTCCACGGGAAATTCGAAAATCAACCGCTGCCCGTCCCGCACCACGGAGGCGTAGGGATAGGAATAAGGGGAGCGGCCGCCGAATTCGATGGAGAACGTTTCGATTTTACCGCCACGTTTCACATCCAAAGACAAGCTGAGTTCCATTTTGGCAAAACCGAAATCCCGCCCCTGGGCCTTACCCTCGCCGCTCCAATAAACGGCGCTCAGTCCTCCCAGGCGATGCACGCCTTCCTCCAAGCCCGGCCAATTGACCCCGGGCGGCCCGTGATAACCCGGGGCAAAGGTCCATTCCCCTTGCGGATCGCGCAGATACTTGCGCGTGCCGCCGAGTTGATGGACGGTGAGGCTGACCACATTGCTGGTCTCGAAGCTCCAGATGCGCCGGTCGCGTAATTCCCAAGCCGCGCGCGGCAGGCGGAAAAAATCATCAGGGCTGACGAGATTTACAAAAGATTCATCCGGCCGGCGTTCAAAAATCCTGCCGTTTTTGCCGGCGCCGAATTCGATCCGGGCAATGATACGGTTGGAAGGACCGGCGACTCCGTCGGCCGCTTGCAGAGTGTATTGCAAGAGAGGCGTCGTCAGTCCGTATTCGGCAACATCCGTGGCGACGGTCTTCTCGATGTGTGTTTGTATATTGGTAAACGAGGCCAGCCAATCGCGCATCAAGCCCGCGTCTGCCGGGAACGTTGTCCCGGCGCGGACCTGCCATTGGCCATCGGATCGTTTCTGGACGGCAAAGTGCCCTTCGTCGTCCTGCACGCTAATCGAGCCGATGGCATCCGGCGAAAGGCTGATGAAATGATAATCGAGAAAATTGGTGTAGGCGCCCTGCCAGGGGCGCAGCGGCTCCCGGTCGATCACGACCACATTGCCAGGATCCGACCGCCGGGCAAAGGCCAAGCCGGGTTGATTGGTCGGGCTGGCGCCGACTTGCAATTGAGCCGTCAGATTGGAGCCTGCCCAAAATGACAAATCCAGATCCGGCGTCTGCGGCGAAGTTTGCAAGCCGTACTGTTCCAAATCCGTCTTGGGATCGTCGGAAATAAATTGGCGGACGCGCAGTCCTTGCAGGCGCTGAAGCAATTCGTTAATGCGGGCGCTGTCGGCCCGCGCAGACACCGGCCTCTTCATCAGCCACAGGCGGCTGGCGGGATCGCATTCCAAATCGAAGGCCCGGCCAGGAGACCTGACTTGAACGGACTGACAGGAGAGGCGGAACGGATCGAAGAAAGAAAGAGCGCGCCATTGATCCTTGTCCGTGGGGATGTGCGCCAGCCAGGCGGTGCCGACGAGATAAACATCCGGGTTGCCGACGATTTCCAGAAAAACCTGGTCGCCCAAGGCGGAGGTTTGGCCGATGAGAATTTTGTGCGAGGCGGCGGAATCCTGCAGGCTGACTTCGCACAGCGCTTGGGTGAACCCGTATTTTTCCTGCGCATCCGGCTGGTCCTGCAGCTCGCGCGCGGAGATGCGCTCCTGCCACTGCAATCCGGCCAGCACATCCAGCAGGCCCTCGATGGGGGCGGCTTGGGCCGGATAGGTGATGGGCTGGGTCAATTGCCACAGGTCATTGGAGCGGCGCTGACGCACGGCGTGGATTTCGTCCAGGCCGCGCGGCTTGATTTCAATGCTGTTGACCGAAGCGGGATCAAAGCCCCGCAGAATGACACGGCTGGCCTCGCGCAAGCGCGCCTGGCGGATGGGACGATCCACCAGCCAAATGAAGGCGAACAAGACTGCGGCTGCAGCCAGCAGAATCCAGGTGGATTTCCAGTTCATTGACGCACAAGATCAACTCCGCCGCCGTAACCAAACCAAACCGCCTAAAAAGAGAACGCCGCCTGGCAGGCCGACCAGGAAAAGCCAGCGGACAGTCTGCGCCTGCGCATGGGTCATGTAGAGCCGGTACTCCTTGATGGGCCGCGGCCCCAGGCCGCTGAGCATGATTTGCGGGCGTTGCAACAGCCAGTTCAGGGCCAGTTGCGCAAACACATGATTGCCCACAAAGTCGATGACTTGGTCGTCCAAAAAATCAGAATCGCCCGCCACAACCATGCGTGTGCCGCGGCCGCCAGGAGAATTGACGCCTTGGATGCCGCCTTGCTCGACCGCGACCACCAGCGGGAATTTGCCGGTTTGCCTGGCCTCATTCCTGCCTTGGGAAGTCGTCTCAGCCAGAATCGTGATGTCCGGAGCGCCGGGCGCCTTCGACTGGTTGTCCAATGCATAAACCGGACGGGGATAGACCATGCGCAGGGGCATTATATCGGCGATCAGGACGTTCATGATGGGATGGGGCATTAACCTCGCAGTCAAAAAGGTCCCATCAGGCAGCGTAAAATTCTTATCGGTCTCCATGACGCGGTTGCGGCTGTCGCCCATACCGACTCCCCAATCGGTCAGGACAGATTCCAGGCCCGAAGGAGCGGTCAGCAAGGCGAGCATCCGGCCGCCCAATTGCAGGTAGGCGGCGATCTTGGCCAGTTCATCGGGCGTCATCTTTCCCTCGCGCGCGCTGGCGGCGACGACAAGCAACTGGCAATCCGCCGGGATGACATTGGTGCCTTGCAAGGAAAGCTTTTGCCAGTCGCAATTGACCTCGTCCTTAAGAATGGCGGCCAGCTTGGAATAGCCGTTGTTGGCCTTGGCCTCCTCGGGATCGTTCTCGCCATGGCCGTAAAGAAAATAAGCCCGCATCGGCCGGGGATTGCTGACATCGTAAATGTCCTCCGTGAAATAAAGTTCGCCCAGAAAGGCGTTGCGACGCACGTATTTGCTGCGGCCCGAGATCAGATCACTGAAATCGTAATTGGCCAAATCCTTGGCATAGACCAGCCGGGTATGCCCGCCACTTTCGAACATGACAAAATCCTTTTCCTTCAGTCCGCTGAGGCTGTATTTGCCCAGAAATTCCTTGGCCTCGCCGACCTTGCGGTCATAGTCGAGCGTTTTGACGCTGAGATGGCGCGGGCAGGCCTCCTGGTATTCGGCCAGTAAACCAGAAGTCAGGCCGTAAATCTCCTCGTTCGCGCCGTGAGGTTCAAAAAACAGGGTGACATTGACCTCGTTGGTCAGGCTATCCAAGACGCGTAACGTCTGTTCGGAAAGTTTGTAGGCCGAATCGCGGTCCAACTGGAATCGCTTGAAATGGCCTTCCGCCAGATAATTGGCCATGCCGACCAGGGCCAGGAGCGCGACCATGGCCAGCAGGGTGTTCAGCCAGTTGAGCCAGCGGCGGCTGTGGGAAAAGCTGCGATGTGGGTCTTCGGGTGCGGGCATGTTATCTCCAACGGCGGCTTTCGACCACGCGGCATGTCAGGAATAAAAAGAAAATCGTCGAGGTCACGTAGAACACGATGTAGCGGGTGTCCACTACCCCGCGGGCGAACTCCTGCATTTGCCGCCAGACGCAGACACAATCCAGGCCCCGTGTCAACCAGGTGGGTTGCAGGGCGAATTGGTCCGCCAAAAAGCTCAACAGAAAAAAGCCGGCCCCGATGGCAAAGCTGATCATCGCGGCGATGATTTGATTGCGGGTCACGGCCGAGGCAAAACAGCCGATGGCCATGTAAAGGGAGCCGAGGAGGAAGATGCCCAGAAACGAGCTGCAGAGCGTGCCCGGATCCACCAGGTTGGATCCCCGAGTGAAATAACGAAGAATAAGCACGCACCCCAGCAGCGGCAGCCACATGATCATGAAGAAAATCAGCGCGGCGGTGAACTTGGCCAGCACAACCGCCACGTCCCCAACTGGGGCCGTCATGAGCGTTTCAAATGTTCCGGAATATTTTTCCAAGGCGAACAGTCTCATCGTGATGATCGGGGCCGAGAAGAGCAGGATCACCCAGAAAAAGAAGTTGAAGAAGAATTCCGTGATGGGCATGGGAATGGCCTCGCCCTGCAATTTGTCCAGCAAGGTGTAAAAGCACAGGCCCATCAAAAAGACTGCGCCGGCAATGACAATGTAGCCGATCCATGAGTAAAAGAATGTGGCCAGCTCGCGCCGGGCCAGCGTCCGATAAACCTGCATCAAAACTTTTCCTCCTCGCTCTCCGGCCGCGTCAGCCGAATGTAGATGTCCTCCAACGAATGGCGCACGCGGGATAGCTCGCGTAATTTCCAGCCCCGTTCCCTGACCAGGATGAAAATCAGAGGGCGCAAATCCTGCCCGCCGACGGCGGTCAAGGCGCAACGATGATACTCGCCCTCGGCCGCGGCGATGTTGTAGTGGGCGATTTCCGGCATCTGCGCCCAACAGGTTTTTAATTCTTCCAGCGGCGCGGCAATTTCGGTGATGACCTGGCCGTTTTTGCCCATGCTCTTCTGGAGGTTGTCCGGTGAATCCGCCGCAAGAATCCTGCCTTCGCGCATAATCAGCACGCGGTTGCAGGTCATTTCCACCTCAGGGAGGATGTGGCTGGAAATCAAGACCGTGTGGCGGCGGCCCAATTGTTTGATTAGCTGGCGGACGGACCGGATCTGGCTGGGGTCCAGGCCAATGGTAGGCTCGTCAAGAATAATCAATTCCGGATCGTGCACCAGGGCGTCAGCCAGCCCAACCCTTTGGCGGTAGCCTTTGGAAAGCTGGCCGATGATTCTCTTGCTGACTTCCGCCAGCCCGCATTGCGCGATGACCGCATCGACCCTCTCCCGCGTCCGGCTGCGGCCCAGGCCCTTGAGCCGCGCGCGAAATTTCAAATACTCCCGCACCCGCATGTCCGGATAAAGCGGATTGTTCTCCGGCATGTAGCCGATGCGCCGGCGCACTTCGTCCGCATCGGCAAAAACATCCAACCCGGCAACGCGGGCGTCGCCGGAAGTGGCAGGGATGAAGCAGGAAAGGATGCGCATGGTGGTGCTCTTGCCCGCGCCGTTGGGGCCGAGCAGACCGACGATTTCCCCGCGCGCCACGGTAAAAGACAGGTCTGCCACCGCGGTGGTTCCCGCGTAGCGCTTGGTTAGATTTGAAACCTCAATCATCATGGGCATTGACACGCCTGGCCGGACTTTCGGCCCTGCTTACCGCAGCTTAACCCTCGCCATCTCCTCTTGATAGCCTAAAATCAGGTTGCCACGCGTTTGCGGCGCCAGATACGACAGCGCAACTGTTTTGCCCCGGCCAGCTTGCGCCAGGGCGTGGAAGGCATCCAGGTCGTTTCGCACCGTGCTCCCTCCGATCCGGTTAATGACGCAATATTTAAACAGCGAAGCCGCGTCCGCCGGGCTGTCCTTCTCGACCCGCTCCACGAACAAGCCGGATTCTGTTCCGCCCAGGCGTCCCAGTCCCAATTGGTCCACCAAATCGGGGGTGAGGTTGTGCAGGTCGGCTCCAAGCCACTCGCGGAAAATTTCCGCAAAGGGAACCAGCGATACCTTGAGGTCGCGCGCTTCGCCGTCGCGTTCCACTGTCAATACGAAGTCCAGTTTCCGCTCCTCGCGCAGCAGGCGGTTAAACTCCATGAAGCTGTCTGGCGCCCTGCCGTTGAGGCGCAGGACGGTGTCGCCGGTTTGCAGCCCCGCCCCGGCGGCCGGGCTGTTCGTTTCGACCGACTGCACCACCAGCGGCGGATCCACGCTCACCCGCGCCCCAAACCAGCGCGAGGCGGTCTCGGGGTTGAACAGATCCGCCAGGGCCTCGCGCACTTCCTTGATCGGAATGGCAAAGCCAATGCCCTGCGCGCCTTGTAAAATGGCGACATTGATGCCTATCAACTCGCCACGCAGATTGATGAGCGGGCCGCCGCTGTTGCCGGGATTGATCAAAGCGTCGGTTTGCAGCCAGTTTTCCATGCTCAGATCCTCATTCTCTCGCGCGGGGGCGCGGCTCTTGGAACTGAGGATGCCGCGGCTGACCGATTCGCCCAGGCCAAAGGGATTGCCCAGGGCCAGCACGGTTTCGCCCAGAAGCAAATCATCGTTTTTGGCGAAGCGCACGGCCTTGAATTTTTGCCCCTTTTTCTTCGGAATGATTTTAAGCAATGCGACATCCTGTTTGGGCGTCACGACATAGACGTGCTGCACCTCATAAACCCCGCTGCCAGCGGCATCGGACAGCTTGACCTGGATGCGGTTGGCGCGGTTGACCACATGGAAGTTTGTCAACAAATAGCCGTCGTCGGAAATAATAACGCCGGAGCCGAGCGAGCTGTGCGACCGGGAGCCATAAAACAGTTCTTCGATGGGATTATGCGCCTCGACCACGCTCTCAGTGGCGACATTGACGACACAGGGCATGACCTTCTCGACAGCTTGGACGACGGCGTCGCGGCGGATGTCCGGCTGGGCAGGATCCGGCGAGGCGGCGGCGAGGAGGGCCAGCGCCATCCCGCCAAGGGCGGCGCTCCGCGCCAACCAACGCGGGACGAAACGGCGCCTGGGGCTGATCATGTTCATAATAGCGGGGGGATGAATTCAGACACTCAGCAAACCCATCCTCTCGGCCCTGATTTTGCGAAAATGCCAAGGGAAAAGCAATGCAGGAAAGGGGCAGCAAAAATTAAGAAGTCAGAATGATGAAGTCGCAAAGACCCGATAGACACACAAACATTGTCCTGTCAAACCATGCCCCATCCATAATTTACTCTTTACAGCGAGGTTTAGGTTGCGCCATAATCCGGCCATGAAGCCGAAACAAGGGTTCGCTGTGATTGCGATAGCGGTTTTTTCACCCTTATGTCGTCATCCATTCTATTTCGAGACGCAAATCGATTTGATGCGAAGGACCGGCTTTTTGAACGGGAACCGCATGCAGTGGATGATGGGCCTCTGCAAGGTGCCGTTCCTTTGCCATCTCGTCTTCATCAAAAAGTTTCACCATTGCCCATGCTGAATTCTTTAAGAAATTACTGTTCATTCAAAGTCCCGGGTGTGCTAATATTAACCACATGGAGTTGTGCATGAAGAAATTCGTTTCCCATCGAAAGGTTTTGGCCTTGTTGTCGATTGTTGGCTTTGGTATGGCGTTTCAAGTTTCGGCGCAAAATAATGCCATCACTGGTTACAACGATCTGGTCAGCGCGCTAAACAGCGGCATCACCAATATCACCAACTTCAACCCGGTCAACTCGCGCACCATCCCTGTGACCATCAGCCTGACAACCTCGCAGGTTACCACCATCCAGATCACGAACGCCGTCACGATTGACGCCGGGACAAATTACGTCATGTTCGTGGGCAACGGGACCAACGGCGGAACGCGCTTTTTCCATGTTTCTTCCAATGCGTCGCTGACGCTTAACAATCTCCTCCTCACCAACGGTGGCAGCACTAATGGCGGCGCCATTTACAATGACGGAACGCTCGTCATCAGCAATTGTGTGCTAACGGGCAATTACGCGACCAACACCAACGGCCTCAATGGCGGCAGCGGAGCAATGGGCACCAGCGTCAATGGCACCAATGGCACGTCGGGCGGAGACGCGGCGGGGGGGGCCATTTACACCACAGGGCCGCTGATGATTTCGTATTCAATACTGAGCAACAACTTTACCGAAGCCGGCAACGGCGGGAACGGCGGCAACGCCTTTGGCGACGTTGGCAACGGCGGGAACGGCGCCAACGGCGGCAGTGCTTATGGCGGGGCGCTTTGCAGCACGGGGCCCAGCAACATCTTTTATATGACCGAATTCATCGGGAACGAGTGCTTTGCCGGTCCCGGTGGTTCAGGAGGAGTTTATGCCACCAACGGTCCCCCGCTGGAGGGAGCCGGCGGCGGGGCGGGATTCGGCGGAGTATCCGCGGGCGGCGCGGCCTTTGCGAGCGGTTCGCTCTATATTACGAATTGCCTTTTCGTTGATAATTTTGCGGTAGCTGGCGGTGCGGGCATGATGGAAACGAATTCCGACCTGACCGGCACCAACGGCCTCCAAGGCAGTTCAGCCCTGGGCGGCGCCTTGTTTATTGCCGACGGTGTTCCTGGCGCCTGGATCCAGAATACCATTTTCTACACGAATGCCTGCTTCGGCGGCACCGGGGGGGGGAGCGCGCTACCCACCGCGGTTGGGGGCACAGGCGGCGAGGCCCAGGGCGGCGCAGTGTGGAGTGGCGCAAATCTGACACAAATGAGCTTCTGCACCGTGGCAACCAATATTACATTTGGAGGCAACGGCGGCACCAACGGTTCTCTGATAACGAGCAGTTTGGGCCCCGTGTCGGGCGCTCTCCTTTATCGGTCGGCGGGTGTTTTTGTTCTCAGCGCAAGCATATTGTCGTACGATCCCGTCAACGAGACCCCTGCTCAAAACGCGGTCGGAGTGACCGATGCCGGTTACAACGTCAGTTCGGATGCCAGCCCGGCCAGAAGCGCAATCAATCCAACGACCAAACTCAATGCCAATCCCCTTCTGAATTCCGGGCTGACCCGCGTTGGTGCGGCCTTCATCGGAGGGCCCTGGGCCTCACAACCGATGGGGACTCTGCAGATTACAAACACCAGCCCTGCCGCAGCCTTCGTGCCAGGCGTGCCAGGCGCTTCTTTCCCTGCCACGGACGAGGTGCTCCAGGACCGCAGTACGCCGACCAGTGCAGGTGCCTTTGAGGTCAACGTCTTTACCGTCTCGAACAACGTCGTGCCGCCAACGATCACCAGCAACGGTCCCGGGACCAACCTGATCGGCGTAGGGAAGACAACCACGTTTATGGTGGCTGCGACCAGCACTGCGCTCTTTGGTTACCAATGGCAACTCGACGGCACTAATATTTTTGACAGCGCCAATTATTCCGGCACCGCCAGCAATGTCCTGACGATCCGCAACATCACCATTGCAGATGAAGGACAATACACCGTTCTCCTCAGCCCTTCTCTTTTGGAATCAAACGCCACTACCAACGCTACCGCGATGCTGTTGATCCTGACCAATCCGCCGGTCATCCTGAAGCAGCCCGTCAGCCAACTCGGTCGGGCCGTGGGAGGAATCGTTACCTTTTCTGCGAACGTCGGGCCTTACCCGCAAGGTTACCACTATGACTGGTTGTTCAGCAGCAACTCCTTGACCGCCGTCACCCTGACGAACCTGGAGGGCGGCAACATTTTCATCACGAACAACGTCCTGACCCTCAACCCGGCCCTGACGGAGAATGAAGGCACCTACTGGGTGGTCGTCTCCAATGGCTTTAATTCCGTTGACTATGGCGTAAAGACGAGCGCCAAGGTGCGTTTGACCCTCGTGCAGGACAATATGCGGCCCACCATCACGATTTCGGCTCCCTTGGCCAATGCCCGGACCAATACATCGCTGGTCATCGGAGGAACCGCCACCGACAACGCGCAAGTGACCAATGTCATATATTGGATTACCAATATCAACGCCGGCCTGACTCCAACCATCAACGTCATGTCCAACTACGCGATCCTGACCACCAATATTACCACCAACTTTGGCGGCCCAGTCACAAAACTTTGGTCCATCACCAATGTGCCGTGGCCGGGCACGAATATCCTGGCTGTGCAAGCCGTGAATTACTCCGGCAAAGTTTCCCCCATTCTCGCCCGGCACTTCGTCTATCAGGTTCCCTCTCCCTTCAGCCTGACCATCGTAAGCAACGGCGGGAGCGGCACCGTCACCAACCATTTCGCCCTCAAGAACGGGGTGGCCCCGACCAACACCGCGTCGTTGTACATCGGGCAACCATACACGCTGGTGGCCACGCCGGCCTCCTTCTCGCTGCTGGCCAATTGGACGAATGCAAACGCCTCCGCGACCAACATCGCCAATGGCAACACCCTCAGATTTATCATGGAATCCAATACGGCCATCCAAGCCGTATTTGTCACAAATATTTTCCCGCAACCCGGACTGCACGGGACTTTTAACGGCCTCTTTTACGCGCAGGAATTGGCCACCAACGAATTGGTCACAAACACGGTTGGAACCAATGAAATAGTCTCGACGAACGCGATCTACACGAACGCAATCGCGTTCGAATCAGCCGGGATGCTCAGAAACCTGGCTGTAGGCCAGCGAGGCGCATTTAGCGGCAACTTGCTCGTGGCCGGCGGCAATTATGGACTCAGCGGCGCCTTTGACGGCTACGGCCACCTGAGCAATTACGTCGTGGCCCGCCCCAAGGCGCTTGGCCCGCTGGTTTTGGACATGGACTTGGACACCAACGGCGACGGCATCATTACCGGGACGGTGAGCAACGCGGCGTGGCCGACCAACGCTTATCTATGGGCCGATCTGGCCGTCGCCACCCACGGCACATCCAACTACACGCTCCTGATGGCCCCGCCGTCCAATGCAGCATCGACCACGACGATTCCCACCGGCTATGGTTACGCCTTGATCGCCGAGCACGGGGGGGCCGTCACGCTCAGCGGCGGCCTGGCCGATGGCACAACCTTCAATCAAACCGTCCCGGCGTCGCAGTCTAATGATGTGCCCGTTTATGTCAGCCTATACGACAAAACCGGGTTCTTGTTCGGCTGGATCAACCTTACCAACTTGGACAACACCAACGCGGCGACCGATTTGATATGGATTAAGGAAGTCCCGGCGCATCCAAGCCTTCTGTTCCCCGACGGATTTACCAATATGCTGTCAACGGCAGACTCGCTCTGGACAAATCCCGGCGTCATCACACTGCCGCCGTCGAGCACCCTGGCCATTTCCAATGCCAGCCTGAACCTCGACTACACGGTGGCCATCGAACCGCCTGATAAGCTGGTCAACGCTCTAAGCGCTCCCATCAACACATTGACGGGAACGATCAATCTGAACACCGGCTTGCTGCAAATCACCTTCGGCAATGGCGATGGAAGGGCAACCAACCGGGGTTATGGGGCCATGCTGCAAAACACGACCAATGTGGGAGGATATTTTGTGACCAAGACCAACACCGGGTCCATCTGGCTGTTGCTGCCCGAACAATAGGCGCGGGGAGGGGCGCCGCCACGCCAGCCACCGTCGCCGCATCAGCCTTCGGCATCCTGCTTTTGCTTTTTTTCGGCGGCGCCGGCGCGCAGTTCATCGCGCAGCCAGACCAAAAGAGCCGGGCCAAAGCAAACCGCCAATCCAACCGGCACCACGATCATTCCCCACAAGGCTAAATTTGTATCGGTCATAAAAACGCCTAAAATCGCCGGTTGGCGGGCGAATGTAAAGCAATTTGGCCTGTTTTTGGCTGTTGACACCGCGACAGGGAGACAGCATTCTAAAGGTTCATCTTAACACGGTGCAGAAATTTGCCGTGAACCCGAGAGAGGAAGTGAGAATTTTTGACAGAAATTAGATTAAAAAAAGGCGAGCCAGTCGATAAGGCGTTGCGGCGGTTGAAGAAAAAGATCGATCGCGAAGGGACGTTGAAGGAAGTGCGCAATCATCGGCATTTTGAGAAACCCAGCGAGCGAAAGCGCCGCAAAATGAAAGCGGCCCGCTTTTCCGCCATGTTGAGCGCCCGCTACGCCGATATGTAATGTGAAAACCTTTTGAACTCTCACTGCCGAGCGTGGTCAAAACACTGCGCCCGGCATTTTTTTTACCGCCCATGTATTCATTTTCCACATGCTGGAATTCCCACCGCCACACCGACGGCCGGACCATGCTGCTCGAAATCCGCTCGCTCGGCTTCGAGTGGGCGGAGTTGAGCCACGGCGTGCGCATCAGCCTTCTGCCGGGCATCTTCCAGGCGGTGGACGCCGGGGAAATCAAGATTTCGTCGCTACATAATTTTTGCCCGTTGCCGATAGGTATGAATCATGCCGCGCCGAACCTGTATCTGTTTTCGTCCCTGGATGAGCGCGAGCGGGAGAATGCTTACAAACATTCCGTCAAGACCATCGAGACGGCGGCCCGCCTCAAGGCCAGGGTGGTTGTCCTGCACCTGGGCTGCATCGAGATGAAGGAGTACACTGGCAAACTACTGGAGAAGGTGGCGGATGGACAGAAAGACTCCCCAAAATACTCCGCCTTGTGTGAGAAGGTCATTGAAACGTGGCGGAAGAAGAAGGAGCGCCACGCGCAATTTGTCAGTGAAATGCTGGCTCGGCTGGCCGGCCTGGCCGACGAACGCGGCGTTAAGTTGGGCATCGAGAACCGCCAAGCCGTGGAGGAACTTCCCCTGGACTGGGACATTGAAATGCTGCTGCGCGAGTTCAACCGTCCTGGTATCGGGTACTGGCATGATTGCGGTCACGCGCAGATCAAGGAAAACTTGGGGTTCATCAATCATCGGGCGCAATTGGAAACGATGCTGCCGCGGTTGCTCGGTTTCCATGTTCATGATGTGGTGTTTCCGGGACGCGATCATTGCGCCCCGGGCGAAGGATCGATTGATTTCGCCGCTCTGAAACCAATGGTGAGGCCTGAGCACATCAAGGTCTTTGAACTCAGCCCAAGCCTGGCTGTTGATAAGGTGGTCAAAGGGGTGGCGCATATCCACCAGGTTTGGGGTGCCGTATGAAGAGTCTAAAAGCATGGTGGAGCTCAGGGTGGCGCGTGGGATTGTGCCTGCTGCTGTTGCTGTGGATTTTTCATTCCATCTTTCTCAACGAAGGACGGATCTGGGCGCAACGGGAAGGATTGCGCTGGGCCCAAATGTCCCGGGGACAGCAATGGAATCTCGCCTGGAGCAAGGGGCCGCAGGATTTGTGGCGCACGTTGTATCTCGTTCATCCTGGCGCTTTGCTGCTTTCTCTACTGCTGGTGGGGCTGGCGATATGGCTGGGTGTCGTGCGCTGGCGGTTTGTGTTGAAGGCGCAGGGGCTTGAACTGTCGCTATCGCGCGCGACGCGCATTTCCTTTGTGGCGCAGTTCTTCAATTCGTTCCTGCTTGGTTCAACGGGCGGCGATTTGATCAAGGCCTATTACGCGGCGCGCGAGACCCATCATCGGAAAACGGAGGCGGTCACAACGGTCTTCGTGGACCGGCTGGTTGGCTTGTGGGCCATGCTGCTCTTCGCCGGCATGATGATGCTGCCCAATTTGCAATTGCTCAGGCAAAATCGTGAATTTGCCGTGCCGGGGCTGATTATCCTGGTCATGCTCGCGGCGCTGACCATCGTCCTGAGCCTGGCCTTTTGGGGGGGGGTCTCGAAGCGGTTTCCCAGGGCGCGGCATTATTTGCGCCGCCTGCCCAAGGGCGAGTTGCTGGAGCGCTCACTGGATTCGTGCCGGCAATTTGGCAGGGAGACGGGATTGCTCGTCAAGGCAGTCGGGCTGTCGCTGGTCTTGAACATTATCTGGGTGGTGCAGATTTCGGTACTGGGCTGGGGTCTGCACCAGACCATTCCCTTCACGGCTTTGCTCTTGATCGTGCCGATTATTCTCTGCATTTCCTCCTTACCCATCACCCCGAATGGTTTGGGCGTGCGCGAGAATCTCTTTGTCATCATGCTGGCGGTCATCGCGGTGCCCAGCACCTCCGCCCTGTCTCTCTCCCTGCTCGCCTCGGCGCAAGGCATTTTCTGGAGCCTGATCGGCGGCGTGGTTTATATGGGATTGCGCGAAAAGGAGCATCTCTCGGAAGTCACCAAGGAGAGCATGACTGGAAATAATTAGCTCCAGCCAGCCTGGCGTCCGTCAAGAAAAGGCTGGACTCTTTACTCTGCCAATGTGATAAAAGTTGCCTTTGAACATAATGAAAAAGCTATTTGCATTGGCGCTGCTCGGGATGGTTTCCTGGGCCTTGGTCGCCGCTCCGGTCCAGGCGGGCGAAATCTCCAAACCCGGAACATCCCTGGTCAAACATAAAAAATATCACAAAAAGCACAAGAGGCACGGGAAGGCGTAACGCCCGGCGGCGCTTCGGTTTTTGCTCCAATGGCGTTGGCGGGCCTTTCCAGCTTTTTCTTTTCTTTCCGCCGCGTCGCCTTAATTTCCAGCCATGAAAAGCAGGTTTGACCCGGTTGAATCGGTCGTGGCTGATCTTCGCCAGGGCAGGATGGTCATCGTGGTGGACGATGCCGATCGTGAAAATGAGGGGGATTTGGTCATGGCGGCCGAGTGTGTGACCCCTGCCGCCATTAATTTCATGGCCCGGCATGGCCGCGGCCTGATTTGCGTCCCCACCACGTTTGAACGCCTCAAACAATTGGGCATCGAACAAATGGTGGTGCATAATTCAGAAACTTTTCGCACCGATTTTCAAGTAAGCGTCGATGCCGCCCGGGGCATCAGCACCGGCATCAGCGCCGCCGACCGCGCCCTGACCATCAAGATCATGGCCAGGCCGACCGCGGTTCCAGAAGACTTGGTGCAGCCGGGACACGTCTTTCCCTTGCGCGCCAAACCCGGAGGCGTTCTGCAACGGGCCGGGCACACCGAAGCCGCGGTGGATTTGGTCAAGCTCGCCGGCCTCCGCTCCATGGGAGTTGTCTGCGAGATCATGAGCGAGGACGGTTCAATGGCGCGCCTGGGCGAACTGCAACGTTTTGCCCGTCGCCACAAGCTGAAAATCTGCACTATCGAGGCGTTGATTTACTACCGGCGCACGCGCGAAAAACTCGTGGAGCGCGTCGAAGTCGTCAAGCTTCCCACTGCTTACGGCGATTTTGATCTGCACCTCTACCGTTCCCACACTGACGGCCAGCACCACCTCGCCCTGGTCAAGGGGCAGGTGGCGGGGGAAAAAAACGTTCTCGTCCGCGTCCACAGCGAATGCCTGACCGGCGATGTTTTTGGGTCGCGCCGCTGTGATTGCGGTCCGCAACTGCACCAGGCCATGCGCCAGATCTCGGAGGCGGGCCGGGGGGTCATTGTGTATATGAGGCAGGAAGGGCGGGGCATCGGCCTTGCCCCGAAAATCAAAGCTTACAAGTTGCAGGAAAACGGCTACGACACCGTCGAAGCCAATCTCAAGCTGGGTTACGGCATGGACCTGCGCGAATACGGTTTGGGCGCGCAAATCCTGGTGGATTTGGGCTTGAAAACAATTTGCCTCCTCACCAACAACCCCAAAAAAGTGGTCGGCCTCGAAGGCTACGGGTTGGAGATTGTCAAACAGCTTCCCATTAAAATCCGCGCCAATCCGCACAACGAAAAATATCTGCGCACGAAGCGCGAAAAACTGGGCCACTTGCTCTGATCATGCCGCGCGCCCATTAACCACAGGAACCCGATGCTCACCCCTTCCAGGAAATCAAGAATCCGCACCTCCCACGGCTCTTTTGCCATCATTGCCTCCCGTTACAATACCCGCTACGTCGATGCCATGATCAAAGCGGCCCGGGCCCAATTGAAAAAGGGCGGCGCAAAAACCATCCGCGTCGTGCGCGTGCCCGGGGCCTTTGAAATACCGGCGGTGGCGGCGCGGCTGGCGCAATCCACGCGCGCCTGGTCCGCCATCATCTGCCTGGGCGTGATTCTGCGCGGCCAAACCAGCCACGCCCAGCAAATTGCCGACGCCGTCAGCCTGTCCCTTGCTCATTTGCAAATCCAGCGCGCCATCCCGGTCATCCACGAAGTTTTGCTGCTGGAGAACGAAGCGCAGGCCATCGCCCGTTGTCTTGACGAGGACCACAACCGCGGCGCGGAAGCAGCCCAGACCGCTTTGGACATGGCGCGCGTCATGGCCTCTTTGCCTTTATCATGAAAGCTGTTCAACTCATTGCTCATGGTGCTCCGGGGCAGTTGCAATTTCATGATGTGCCCGATCCAATCCCCGGTCCAGACGACGTGGTGGTGCGCGTCCGGGCCTGCGGCTTGAACCGGCTTGATCTCTGGTTCGAAGAAGGCAATTTGCCGGTCCAGGTCCCCTTGCCGCGCATTCCCGGTGGTGAGGTGGCCGGCGAAATTCTGGCGCTGGGCGGGAATGTCGTCAACTGGAGCGGAGGCGACCGTGTCTCAGTTCAATCCAATCTTTTTTGTGGTCACTGCGAATTTTGCGCGCAGGGGCGGGAGTCGCTCTGTCTGAATGGCCAATTGCTGGGCATTCAACGCGATGGCGGTTTCGCGGAGCGCGTGGTTGTGCCGGCGTCGGCGCTGGTTCGATTGCCGGCAAAGGTTGATTTCACAACGGCCGCCGCCTTGACGCTGGCCGGGAGCACCGCGATGCACATGCTGACTTTTCGAGCGCAAGTTCTACCGGGCGACTGGGTGCTGGCGATAGGGGGAAGCAGCGGCGTTGGCTCGGCGGCGATCCAAATTGCCAGACAATTGGGCGCCCGCGTCATCAGCACCGGCTCCACAGAGGCCAAGCGGCGTCTCGCGGCGGATCTGGGCGCAGAGCATGTCGTGGACACGAGCCATGCGGACTGGCCGGCGGAAGTGCGCAACATAACACAAAAGCGCGGCGTGGATTTGGTGGTGGAGCACGTGGGCGGCGAAGTGTTGCGGCAATGCTTCACCTGCCTGGCGCGGGGCGGGTCAATTGTGACCTGCGGCGCGACCGCTGGGCGGGAAGTGCCGCTGAAGCTCTGGCCGTTCTTTGTCAAGGAGCACAAGCTCATTGGCAGTTACGGACGCAATCGCAATGACATCGTTGCGACTCTGGATTGGGCGGCGGACGGCAAGATCAAACCGGTGATCCACAAAGTCTATCCGCTTTCCGGGACAAGCGAAGCCTACGCGGCATTGCGCCAGCGCACCGTTATGGGCAAGGCCGTGATTGAGCCGTGACGCGACCCAGCGTCCTTTCTTGCGGCTGAATTTAGATGCGTTTGCCCTGCATTTCTGGTTGAGTCAGGTCGTAAATGGCAGAACTTGGCGATCTCCAATTGTCCGATGCGTTGCTGGCCACGCTGGCAGGATGGGAGGCCATGAAGCAGGCTCGAGGACTGCTGGCGGCGGAGCGCGTGCTGGCTTCCGAATGGCAGCCGCCGAAGTTGCAAGGCATGGTCCAGGAAGGTTCCGCCACCTATCGCGCCGGCCTCGTCATCCGCAGCGCGTCGGACGCCGATAATCTTTGCACCTGCCGAACCTCGCGCCAACGCGGTTTAATTTGCGCGCACTCGGTCGCGATTGGGTTGCATTACTTGAAAAAACAGTCGCCGCGACCTCCGCCTCGGCCAATTGAACCTCAGCGGGTCGCTCCCGCCGGCACAAAATCGGTCGATTCCGCTCCGGCAACAACGCGGCCCGAATTCAAGCTGCACCTGGCCGGCGGCCTGGCCGTGTTGCAGGCCAGGCTGGAATGTTTCTACGGTGGAAAACTCGTTCAATTCGTACCGCCGGACTCGCGGAATCTCGCGGCGGAACAGGCGGCCCTCTCGCGCCTGGCGAGCAGCGGCTTCATGGGTCCCGACCGGCAGGGGTTTTATCATCTGAAAGGACAGGACGCCGTGCTGAACTTTTTCGCGCGCCATTATCCGCCCCTGGAAAAGGAGTGGACGGTCACTTTGGAAGAGCGGCTGGAGCGAAGCACACAGAATCTCGAACGTGTCGAGCCGCGCTTTGCAATCACGCCCTCCGGCGAGCAATGGTTTGACTTGCATGTGACCTACGACACTGCGGGCGGCGAACGACTTTCGCCCGCCGAGATCCAGCGCTTGTTGCGTTGCGGACAAAGCCACACCCGGCTGAACAACGGAAAATTCGCGCTGCTGGACACCGGCGCGGTCGAGGAGTTGGAGCAGGTGCTGATCGATGCCGCGCCGCAACAGGAGTCCGGAGGCTATCGTCTGCACAACGCGCAGGCCGGTTTTCTGGACGCCACCCTGCGCCAACAATCCGGCTGGCGGGTGCAGGCCCCCGCCAGTTGGGCCATGCGCTCCGCCCAACAACGGGGCGAGGTGAAGCTGGAACCGCCGCCCTTGGGCGCGCTGGATTCGGTCTTGCGGCCCTATCAAAAGGAAGGCGTGGCCTGGCTCCGTTTTCTGCGCGCCAATGGTTTCGGCGGAATTCTGGCTGACGAAATGGGACTGGGGAAAACATTGCAGGTGCTAACCCATCTCGACGCGCTCAAAAAAGCAACCGACAGGCCGGACGCCGCCCCGTCGCTCATTGTCTGCCCCACATCCCTGGTCTTCAACTGGGAAGCCGAGGCCGCGAAATTCACGCCGGACCTGCGCGTCCTGTCTCTGCACGGTCCGCAACGCCACGAAAGGTTCGCCCAGATCCCGCGGCACGATTTGATCATCACCAGTTACCCCTTGTTGCGGCGCGACGCGGAACAATACCGCGGGATCGAGTTCGACACCCTCGTGCTCGATGAAGCGCAGCACATCAAAAACCGCCAGACACAAAACGCGCAGTCCGTCAAAGCCACCCGCGCCCGCCACCGCCTGGTGCTGACCGGCACTCCGCTGGAAAACTCCGTGCTCGATTTGTGGTCGATCTTCGATTTTCTCATGCCGGGTTATCTGGGGGCGGCGCAGGATTTCCGCGACCGTTACGAAACGGCCATCGTGCGCGATAACGACAACGCGGCCCAGGCGCGGCTGGCGCGACGGCTGCGTCCGTTCCTGTTGCGGCGCTTGAAACGGGACGTCGCGGCCGATCTTCCGGAAAGAATCGAACAAGTCAGTTACTGTGAATTAGGCGAAGACCAACGGGCCCTTTACCGGGAGGTGCTGGACGCCGGCCGTCGCGAAATGCTCAACGCCGCCGACGGCGGCCAGGCCAAAAGCCGCATGATGGTGCTGACCACATTGTTGCGATTGCGCCAGATTTGTTGTGACCCGCGCCTGCTCAAACTGGACAGCACCCATGGCGCGACGCCCTCCGGCAAAACGGAACTCTTCGTGGAATTGCTGGAGGAGGCGCTGGATGGCGGCCATCGCGTTTTGGTGTTCAGCCAGTTCACTTCCATGCTCGCCTTGTTGCGAGATGAATTGTCCGCGCAACAAGTCGCATTTAGTTATCTGGATGGCGCGACCCGGGACCGCGCCCAGGTAGTGGAGCAGTTTCAGAACGACCCGGCCATCCCCGTTTTTCTCATCAGCCTCAAAGCCGGCGGCGTTGGTTTGAATCTGACCGGCGCGGACACGGTGGTCCATTTTGACCCATGGTGGAATCCGGCCGTCGAAGCGCAAGCCACAGACCGCGCCCACCGTATTGGGCAGACGAAAGTGGTGACCAACTACAAGCTCATCGCCCGCGGAACCGTCGAGGAGAAAATCCTCAACCTCCAAAACCGCAAACGCACCCTCGCCCAGGCGATGCTGGGCGACGAAGAACAATGGGTGAAAGCCTTGAGCTGGGAAGAAATTCAGGAACTGCTCGAGCCTTAACGCGCGTATTGTCTGATCTGACTTTGCCACCAGCGGGCCAGCGTCGCGCTGGGACGGAGCCAGGCTTGGCGGTGCAGCCACGGCAACTGATCGGCATCGCTCATGATGAGCAGCTTTTCTTCCCGCCGCAATTCTGCCGGTCCTTCCGCCAGCAGTTTTTCGCACAACGCCCGCACGCGCGGTTGCCCCACCCCAAGGTCCGACAGCGCCCGCGCATAAGCCGGGTTTTGTTGCTTCTCCCGCAAGAGCGAAACGTGAATGGCGTTGACGTAAGGGTCGAGAACCACGTCCGCCAGACCGGAATTCGGGGGGCGGGAAGCGGTTTGCCCATCCTCCTCCAGCAACGCCATGCGCGCCCGCAAGGCGGCCATTTCCGGCGGGGGCGAGGTTTCCTCCGGTGTCAGGAACAGGCCGCTGCGGCGCGCCTCCTGGCCCAACCTGGCGCGGCTGGTCAATACGCTCAACGGAATGCTCACGAGCATTCCCGCCATCACCGGCACGAACCACCAGAACGTCAGCCGGTCCAGGCGCCAGATGGCCACGCCCCAGATCAAACCGACCAGCGTGTGGGCCCAATGTTGCCGCACTGCCTCGGACCAGGCGATCCCGTCCGCCGAGCGTTTGGGCGGTCCCCACTGCACCCCAGTCGCTAGGAGCGTGGCGGCGACGAATTTGGAATGCCACAGCATTTGCAACGGGGCGTGCAGGGCGGAAAAAGCCGTTTCGGCAACGGCCCCGCCCGCGGCGTTAGCCAGGCCGCCAAAAGCCCGGCGCCTCTCCGTGTCGAAAGCCAGGTCCACCAGCGCCAGCATCTTGGGCAGGAAAAGCACGGCCATGCAGATGACAAAGATAAGGAAGGCGTGCTCGGTGCCGGTCACGCTCAGAAAGGGAGTGAAGGCGTGGACGGTGATTTTGGACAGGCCAGTGTGGCCCTCGAACCAGAGCATCCAGTTAAATGTCAGGAGAAAAAACAGCCAGAGCGGGCTGGCCAGGTAGCCAAAGATGCCCTGCGCCAGGTGCAGGCGGCTCAAGCCGCGCAGGCCCTTGGCCCAGATGACCATGAAATGCTGCATGTTCCCCTGGCACCAGCGCCGGTCGCGCCGGGCGTTCTCGACCATTGTCTCCGGCGCCTCTTCGTAACTTCCCTCCAGATCGTAAGCCATCCAAACCTCCCAATTCGCTTTGAGCAACAGGGCCGCTTCGACGAAATCGTGGCTCAGAATCTGGCCGCCGAAGGGTTTGCGCCCCGGCAATTGCGGCAGATCGCAGTTCTGCATAAAAGCCTCCGTGCGGATAATGGCGTTGTGCCCCCAGTAATTGCCGAAACCCTGCGCCCAAAAATTCAGCCCGGTAATGAAAATCGGGGCGTAGAGACGATTGGCAAATTGCTGGATGCGTCCGAACAACGATCCCGCATTGACCAGCGCCGGCACGGTTTGCACCAGGCCCGCTTGCGGATGCGCCTCCATCAATTTCACCAAGTCCACCAGCGTTTCTCCCCGCATCACACTGTCGGCGTCGAACACTACGAAGTAGCGGTAACGCGATCCCCAAGTGCTCAAAAAATCCCGGATGTTGCCGCTTTTCTTTTCCTCATTGGACACCCGCCGGCGATAATAAATGCGCCCCAGCGCATCGAGACTTTGCACCAGTTCAATCCACCGCTGTTCCTCCTCCACCCATTTGTCCGGATCGGTCGAATCGCTCAGTATGTAGAAATCGAAACGTTCCAGGCAGCCGGTTTTTTCCAACGATTCGTAGGTGGCGCGCAAGCCTTCGCAAACGCGCGCCACGGCTTCGTTATGAATGGGAAAGACCAGCGCCGTGCTGACGCCCTCGATGCTTTGCGAACGATAATCCCGCAGGCTCGTCAGACGACGGTCGTTGGTCAGGCGCAGGACAAACCCAAACACCCCGTGCATGCACCCCATCGCGATGAGAAAAAACAGGACGATGAACAAACACAAAAGGACGACTCCCGACGGCGACCAACCCGTCCGCCACAGCAGATCGGCGAACAGCATCGACACCAGCCCGGTCAAAAGCACGGCGGAAGAGTAAAAAAGGAAGACCCGCCAGCCGCGGCGCACGCGCGGCAAAGGAGCGATCATCGGTGACAATGAAGCGGGCCCCGTGGCGGGGTTGGAAATGGGCGGGGCGGAAGGCATCACTGGTGGGTGAAGTAGAAGATCAGGACCAGCAACAAGCCGAATAAAGCCCAACTAACCGTCATTTTCACGTACGGCAAGGTGCTCCAATGCGTCAGGGTGGCGATTGGACCAAGGTCGAGGGGACGGGGCGTCATTTGGGCCAGTTGAAAATTCGGGCCGGCGCGCAGGTAGCCGTCGCGCATTGCCATTACGAACTCATCCGGCCAGGGTCCCGGGCGCAGGAATTGGTCCTGCCACCGGCCCGGCATGTCGGCCAGCAAAAGCGCCATGCGTCCGCGGGTTGAAAGCATCTCCGCGCCGGAGGGCGGGGATTGCAAGACCTGGGCGAACCATTCATTGACTAGGCGGTCCATTTCCTCCACCGCCAATTCGGTGGCCGATCGCAGCGGTTCGGAGGCCGACCGTTGCATGGCCCGTGCCAGGACCAGGGCGACCAATTGCCCCAGCAGCACCTTGTTCAGCACGCGCAGGGCGTGAAAATAGCTTTCGACCTTCGAGTAAGCGCCGTTCCATTCCTCCAAGGGACGGCCTGCCAACTGTCCCGGCGCGTCGATCCTGGCCGTTGCGCTCATGGCGGGCTCCAACGGTAAGTCCAAGTTTCGCTCACCTGCTGGTTCTTCTTTTTGAGTACGCACTTTAGGTCCACCGGCTCGTGCTGGCCGGGTTTGGGCAGCATGTTCAAAAAGACCCGCCACGTCCTGTCGGGCGAATTGCGGAATATTTCCTGCTCAACAATCGTGCCGTTGTCGCCGCAACTGGCGGCCACGTCCGGCGGGTCATTCTCCGAAGCATATTTGGGCACATCGAAATCGATGACAAACTGCCGCTGCTCCTGCTCGCGCGGGTTGATGCCAATGCGCGTGAAAACCACCTCGTTGGAGGAGAGCGTCATGTCAGTCTCCCGCGTCCAGTAAAGAGTGTAGCCGAAATGCAACGGCTGCAACGGGGCCGGTTTGGAGTCCGGGTTCCAGAACGCCACCACATTGTCCAGACCCTCGTACTGTGTGCTCAATTCGACCAAATGCAGTTCGCCTCCGCCCCAATTGGTGTGCGGCGCCACCCAGACGCTGGGCG
This sequence comes from Verrucomicrobiota bacterium, assembly GCA_050014435.1. Taxonomy (GTDB): domain Bacteria; phylum Verrucomicrobiota; class Verrucomicrobiia; order Limisphaerales; family Palsa-1400; genus DASRLE01. The sequence continues at coordinate 33,896 of JBEKDI010000038.1, forward strand.
CATTTTGGTAGGAATGGAACAAATCCTGGTAATGATCGAAATCCCGGTCGCGCTGCAACAAACCGAATCCCCGGATGTTGGCCGCCGGGAAAACCTGGTGCCGCATCACCGGGCCGTTGGCCAGCGGACGCCACACCACTTCACCGCTGTCCAGATGCATCAGCAATCCGTCGCTGTCATGAACTTCCGGGCGGTAATCGTCAAATTTTCGTTCCGACGCGCCCCCAAACCAATACATGCTTGTGAGCGGCGCAAAACCGATGGTTGCCAGGGGTTTGCGTTGAGGATCCGCCTCAAGAATGTTTGCCCGCTCCCGGAAATACAACACCGCCTCCACCTCCGCCACCGTGGTTGCCCCGGGGTGAATCAGAAACTCGTAGGCCCCAGTGCAACTGACACTGTCGAGAATCGCGTAGAGCAGCAGCACATCTTCATTGGGCTGCGGTTTGCCCAGCCACCAATCGGTGAAGATGGGGAACTCCTCCGGGCGGCCATCTCCTCCGCAATCCAGCGCCAGACCCCGGGCCGACATGCCATAAGTCTGCCCCTGGCCCAGCAACCGATAATAACTGGCCCCCTGAAAAGCCCCTAGTTCATCCCATTTGTCGGGCATATTAAGAGTATTCAGCACTTTGAAACCAGCGTAGCCCGTGTTGGCCGGTATTTCCGCCGGGAGACGCAGTGACCGGTAATCGAAAAAGTCGGGCGCAAACCGCACCGGTTGCACATGGGTGGAACTGAACTCATTGAGATGCACCGGTTCCTGGTAAATATAGCCCAAATGGAAAAACTCGATCCGAAACGGCAACGGGTCCCCCGCCCACAACGCCCGATCATCCCGAAAAGCGATCTGGCGGTACTCGTCGTAGTTCAACTGGCTCAGAAACGCCGGCAAATCGGCCCGGGGCGAGTGAAACGGTTTGCGCGCGCGCGCCTCGGCCCTCCTGGCCACATAATCCAGCGTGACATGCACCGCTTCCAGCCTCGGAAGACCAGCGAAGGCCGGCTGCACACCCGTCATTACCACGATTAAGAAGAGGATTCGCTTCATCCAGTCAAATCCAACAAGTAGCAAACATCCTCGATTTTGCAAGTCAAGGCGCGCCCCGACAGTCAAGGCGCGTCCGGGCACTTCTGGGGTGTCCTGAGGTGGACGGTGGAACACACTACAGTAGCGCAGGTTTCCAAACCTGCTGTATCGCCGGCTTGCAAGTCGGCAGGACAGGCTATCGTGCGGTGTGCGGGTTTGGAAACTCGCGCCACAGCAGATTTAGCCTCAGCCTTTCCCATTAAGACGCCCCAGTTTCGGGTTGAACCGGAAACTATTATGTGGTTATAAACGACCGATGGTTTCCGAGATCCAAGTCATGCCGCTTGCCCCGCCTTTGACGGCGGCCATAGACCGCAACCAAATCGGGCCTGTCCCTGGCTGGGTCGAAGCCTGTCCGTTCCGGATCGATTTTCAGGCCGGGCAGGCGGGGGACAGGACTTATCTGCTGTTCGATCAACAGATCAACGCCCGGCTCCGCCAAACGTATTTCCATGTCGCGCTGCGCCTGGACACGATGCAGGCCGTGCAGGATCAGTCGCCGTGGCGGCTGGATTTTAATCCCCATCATCAGCGGATCACGTTGCACTCGATCAAAACATGGCGGGGCGGGGCGCAGTTCGACCATGCCAATTTATCCTCAGCCCGCGTGGTGGACAATCAGGCTGCCGGTTCAGCGCCGCAAGACCGGCTGGCCCTGTTGCTGATGTTGGAAGACATCCGGCCCGGCGACGTTTTGGAATGGTGTTATACGATCGAGAATCAGTCGCTGTTTTCGCCGGAGCATCGCGCCTTCCTCTTTGCCCTGCCGGCGGGCGCGCCGGTCGGGAAGTTCTATTTTTCGCTGCTCTTCAATCCCTCGCGTCCCATGCGATGGAGATCATCCGAGCCGGAATGGCAACCGGTCCAGAAGCAAAACAACGGCGAGCATCTCTGGGTCTGGAGCCAGGACAATTATCCGGGACTGCCGCAGGAGGAGAACACCCCCGGCTGGCATGTTGCCTATCCCTGGATCCAGATTTCGGACTGGCCGGATTGGGGGACCGTCGCGGCGGCCTTCGCTGAGGCTTGGAAAGAGGCTGAGAACGACGCCACAGTGCAGGAAATTGCCGGGGAAATAGCAGCCGGCGCGGGCAGCATCCTCGAGCAGACGGACCGGGCGATCCAGATGGTGCAGGATGAATACCGCCATTTAACGGTTCATGGCGAATTGGACGGCTGCCTGCCAACGCCGCCGGGAATGGTGGCGCGGCGGCGCTATGGCGACTGCAAGGACTTGGCTTTCCTGCTGGCGCATTTGCTCAAACGCTTGGGCGTTTCGGCCCGCCTGGTGCTGGTCAACACGGTATTGCGCAAATCCATTGCGGAGTTTTTGCCGGCCCCGGGCCTGTTTAATCATCTCTTGGTGGAATACCAAGCCGGTGGTCAAACACGCTGGGTGGATCCGACTCGCAAAGGCCAGGGTGGCAGTTCATTGCACCGGGCGGTCCCCGATTATGGCGCGGGCCTTCCCATCGCGGCCCATTCTTCTCAATTGAGTGAACCGCCGGCCAGCCAGGATCAAAGCAGCGTCTATGAGTTAAGGGAATCCATCTTGCTGGACACCTCCGGCGCCTGGTCTCGCCTGGCGGTGGTGGTCGCGGCGCGCGGCAGCCATGCCGAGGCGCTTCGCCAGGAACTGGCTGACGAAGGTTTTGAGGCCATGGCCCAAAAAAGGTTGCGCCTTTGCGCCCATCGCTTCACCCGCGCCCAAAGGCTGGGGCCGATGCACTATCGCGACGACCGCGCCGCCAATGAATTCTTTCTGGCTGAAATTTTCGAGATCAAGGATTTTCTCGCCCTCGATCCCAAGACCAAGTCGTATAAATTGGCCCTGGCCAACGAATATGCCGCCGACCTTTTGAAAGCCCCCGAGGCTGGCCCGCGTCGCGCGCCCTTTGCCCTGCCGCATCCTTGCAATATAGTGCATACGATTGAGCTGCATTCCGTCGCGTTGCCCCCGGCCGTCGTCCAGCAGGAAAGTCTTGAATCGGATTATCTCTATTTCAACCGGCTGCGCAAAACTCTGGCCGGTTATTGGACGATGCAATTGACCCTGTCCACCCTGGCGGACGCCGTGCCGCCGGAATCTCTTGATCGGCATCGCAAAATGATTCAGAAAATCCGCGCACAATCCGCCTGGTCCATCCTGTTGCCGCTGGGCAACCCGCATCCGGACCAAAGGGGAGACTTCGGCTCGCTCCCGGATTCATTGGAATCGTCTTTCTCAATCCCGGCGCCATCAAAACCGCGCCTTTCCAGCGGCGCTGCCAAAAGTGCCGCCGCGGTTGCGGCCGGCTCTGCCAATGGAGCGGCGGCGACTTCGCCTCCCGCCCAGCCACACGTGTCCACATTAAAATGGCGAACCCGCAGCCACCGAAGGCGCGGCACGAAACGAGCGGCAAGAAGGTCAATCATCCTGGCCTGCGTCATGGGTCTGCTTCTGCTCGTGATTCTTTTTTGGGCGGCAAAGAATGCCGATCGTTGGTGGAGCGTAATCAATTTGCGGCCGCCCCAGCCTGCAACGCCGCTGAATGCTGTGCCCGGCCGCTAAACCGCCCGCTGAAAGCCCCGCTCAGGGCTTCAGAAAAATCGCGTTCCACTTCATGTTATGCCGCCCGGCATACGCAGCCAGCGTCCGTTCGTGTTCGAACAAAACCGTGCGCACCACCGCGGAATCATCCGCCAGGCCGCCTTCCGGAATTGATTCCGGAATCAAATCAAACTGGCGATGCGCATAGATGATCGCGAAAGCCACCGCCGACACCGTGGAATAAGGCAAAATGTCCTCGACCCCTTCCGCGAAGTCCTCAAGCACATTGGCCAGGAATTCCAATTGATCCGTCAAATGGGGAAAAGACGGATCATCCAGTTCAGTGAACTTGAGCTTCAAAAAGGGCAGCTTCTTATGTACACCCTTAAGGATCGTGGGTGTAATCATCGCCGTCCCGCGATGCACAACATCGGCTATATCTGGCATGGGAAGAGGATGCGCAATACGCTCCGGAAAGACAAGCCGTTAAATCCCGGAATTTTCCGCAGCCTCCGCGACGCGTTCCAGAATCACCTCCGCCATCAGCGGCTCGCCGCCGATGCTGGCCGCGTACCAAAGGCGCTTTCCCTCCCGCTCGGTTGGATTGCGCCAGGTGGGCTGCCCCTGCTTCATACGCTCGCGCACCGCGTCCCGGGGCGCGCCCAGCATGACCGGAATGTCTTCGCGCGAATGCAGGCCGTCACTAATGAAAAATGGCACCATCACAATGTTTTTTGTTGGGGCGATTTTGTAGCAATCGGCTATGCGCGGTTCCTCTTCCATGAAGACGGCATGGACGTCGGCGTAGAGGCCCCTGGCCCGGATCAAGTCGGCCTGGTCTTCAATCGCTTTGCGCGAGTTCTCATTGTTGCCCGTGCCGTGACCGGCGATGAAGAGCGTGGTATCGACCGGCTTGGGGGCGCGCGGGAAGGGATATTCTTCCACGATCTCGCGCGCGCGAGCCAGCAGGACATCCGTCATGCGCGGGTGGGTGCCGACGGGGCGACAGTAATGCAGCGTTTGCCCGCCGCGCCTTTGCACGCGCGGGAAATTGGTCTCTCCCTTGCCGCAGAGTCCCAGTTCGCGCGGGATGACTTCCTCGGTGAAATAGCCGTCGCTGATAAAAAGCGGCACAATAAAGACGCGCGGGGCAAAAATACCGCGCAAAACCTGGGCCAGGTAGGGTTCCTGCTTCCAGAATGTTTCCTGCACCTGGGCGAAGAGATTGCGCCGGCGCAACTCATCCGCATGTTGCCAGGCGGGCGCGGCCGAATCCGCATTCACGGTCGAGCCGTGCCCCACCAGCACCAGGGCGGCGTCCGAAAGATTGTCGCTCACGCCTCAGCTTAATCCTAATCCTGAGGATACGCTATTTCATCTTCCCGCTTGATTATTGAACGCTCATTTGCTTTTTAATGGCACAATTTTATTTTAAAGTATGTCTGTGCCACATTCAGCATTTCGCCCGGGCCGGCCGGGCGCGCATTATTCGGTCAAGAAAACTCTCAAGCCGGTCAATTTCGTCTGCATGGCGCCTCAAGCCAAGCTGGTAACGTTGGCGGGCGATTTCAACGATTGGGACCCGGGCGCCCTTCCGTTGAAACGCCAGTCGGACGGCTCCTGGACGGGACAGGTCACGCTGGGCCACGGCCATCATCACTATCACTTCCTGATCGATGGCAAACCGGCCTTGGATCCCCGCGCGCAGGGCGTCGCGCGCAATGAGAAAAATGAGAAAGTCTCCCTGATCGCGGTGAGTTGATCAAGGGACCGGGCCGGGCCGCGGCTTGCCCTTGCTCTTGCTCTTGATTCGTTGTCCGGCGAAGAATTCCTGCAACAAGACGCGGCACTCCGCCTCGCGCACGCCGCGCGTGATCTGGCATTGATGATTCAAAGTGGGGAATTGCAACAGGTTGAGCGCGCCTCCCGCCGCGCCGCCTTTGGCATCGCCCGCGCCATACACGACCCGCGCCAGACGCACGTGGACCATGGCGCCCGCGCACATCGGGCACGGCTCCTTTGTCACATACAAAGTGCAGTCTGTCAAACGCCAGTCGCCCGCCACTTCCTCCGCCTGGGTCAACGCCAGCATCTCGGCGTGGGCCGTGGCGTCCTTGAGCAGTTCGACCTGGTTGAAGGCCCGCGCAATGATGCGGCCCTCCCGCACAATGACCGCCCCCACCGGCGACTCGCCGGCGGCGCAGGCTTGCGCGGCCTGGCGCAACGCCTCGCCCATGAAATAGTGGTCGCTCTGCAAATCAATGATCGGCTCGTCCATGAGTGCTTTCTTCCAGGGTCCATTCATACTTGTCCCCGCCCAGGTTGCGGCAATGCGCCGCAAAAAATCCGCCGCGATACCGCCAAAAAAGCGGCCAGATTTGTTCCAAATCCGTTTTTGGGATGGCCAGGGACGGGATTTCCGCGGCGGGGAAGAACGCGAAATCGCCCTCCTCATGCGCCGGCGGGACCGCCGTCAGGCGCGGCAGGACTTCGAACAGAAACAGCAGCCAATGCTCGCGGTCCTCGTAGCCGTATTCGCTCACGATCCCGGTCAGATGCAAATCGCGATGGGTCAGCTTCATTCCAATTTCCTCCCCGGCTTCACGGCAGGCGCAGGCGTAGGGCGATTCGCCATCGGTCATGTGCAACTTTCCGCCGCAAGGGCTCCACAAGCCGAGGTTGGGCTTGCGGGCGCGCCGCAACAACAGCGCTTCATCCTTCTGGTTGAAACAATAGAGCAGCGTGGCGATTTTGTAGGGCAGCGGCATTTGAATCAAAACTATAATCCCGATGGATGGTCCAAAAAGCTCCACGGCAACCGGAATTTTTTCGAAAGGGTTGCGGCCAGGGCCTTGACGCCAAACGTCTCCGTGGCGTAATGGCCGCCGTAGAACACATTCAATCCCGCATCCTCGGCCAGGGCATGGCTCCAATGCGGGCCTTCTCCGGTGATAAATGTGTCCACGCCTTCGCCCGCCGCGATTTTCAATTCCGCTCCCGCCGCTCCTGTCACGACGCCGATTCTACGGCACTGTGCCGGACCGCCGGGCAGAAGCACCGGTGGTCGGCCCAGGATTTTGCCCAGTTTTTCGGACAGTTCGCGCCGTGAAATTATTTGCCGCGTTTGCCAGCCGATGAAACGGCCTTTTTCGAAGAAAAACGGTTTGAGATTCTTGAAGCCGAGCGCGGCGCACAATTGCGCGTTGTTGCCCAGGCGCGGGTGGGCGTCCAGCGGCAGGTGCGAACTGTACACGGCCAGGTTGCTGCGGATCAGCAAGGCCAGCATCTCGCGGCGCCGCCCCGTCCACGGCACAGTCGGTCCCCAAAACAAACCGTGATGGACGACAAGCAAATCGGCGCCGGCCGCAGCCGCCAGCTTCAGCGTGGCGAGGGATGCGTCCACCGCGGCGGCGATGCGCGTGACCGCGCCGGAGTTTTCCACTTGCAAGCCGTTGACCGCGCCTTCCCAGTCCGCAAACTTCTCCGGCTGAAGGAGTCTTTGACATTCGCTCACAATTGCCGCCAAATGCGCTTTGGGCATGGACGCATCAAAACAAAGAACGGGCCGATTATCAATGCGCGGCGAAAGATTTTTGCAACGACCTATTGAATTCTGCGACGGGGTTCATATAGTGCGCATTGCAGTGATACAGAAATGAGCCAAATCGCCGCGCCAATCGCGCCCTGGGACATCCCGGCGGCGCGCGCCCTTTACAACATCACCGGATGGGGCGCGAAATACTTCGACATCAATGATGCCGGACACGTCATCGCCATGCCCTTGCGCGAAAACGGCGCGGTGGTGGATGTGACCGACGTCATCGAGGAGGCCAAGGGCCGCGGCTTGAAATTCCCCGTGCTCATCCGGTTCCAGGATATTTTGCGCGACCGCGTCGAGGCAATCAACCAGGCCTTCGCCGCCTCCATTGCCGAGTTCAATTATCAGAACAAATACCGCGGGGTTTTTCCCATCAAGGTCAACCAACTGCGCGAAGTGGTGGAGGAAATTTTGGACGCGGGCAAACCGCACCAATTCGGGTTGGAAGTGGGGAGCAAGCCGGAATTATTCGCCGGCCTGGCGCTGCAAAGCCAGCAGGATTCCCTGATTATTTGCAATGGTTACAAGGACGCCGTTTTTATCCGCATGGCCCTGATGGGCATCAAGCTGGGCAAGAAGGTCGTCATGGTGGTGGAGAAGCTCGAGGAGTTAAAGCAGATCATCGCCGTCTCGCGCCAGATGGGCACCGAGCCTCTGGTCGGCATCCGCGCCCGCCTCCTGAGCAAGGGCGCCGGCAAATGGGCCGACAGCGGCGGCGAAAACGCCAAATTCGGGCTGAATACCGCCGAGTTGCTGGCCGCCACCGAGATTTTGCGCGCGGAAAAAATGGAGCATTGTTTCAAGCTGCTTCACTTCCACATCGGCTCGCAGGTGCCGGACATTTTGACCATCAAGAAGGCCGTGCAGGAAGCGGCCCGCTATTACGCCAAGCTCTACAAAATGGGCTTTGCCGTCGAGTCCCTTGACGTTGGCGGCGGCTTGGGCGTGGATTACGATGGCAGCCGGACGGCTTCCGACAGCTCGACCAATTACAGCTTCCAGGAATACACCAACGACATCGTTTTTTACATCGGCGAGGTTTGCAACCAGGAAGGGGTGCCGCACCCGCAGATTATCAGCGAAAGCGGGCGCGCCATCGTCGCCCACCACAGCGTCCTGGTCGTGGAAACGTTTGGCACCATCGAGAAAATCAGCATTGGCGCCGACATTGAATACGGCGAGAAGGAGCACGCCCTCGTGCATGACCTGCTGGACATCCGCAAAAACCTCCCCCGCCTCAATATGCTCGAGGCCTTTCACGACGCCTCCGAGCGGCGCGAAGAGGCGCACAACATGTTTTCCCTCGGCCTCCTCAATTTGCCGGACAAGGCCAAAATCGAGACGCTCTATTGGGAAATCGGCCAGGCGGTCGTGCAAAGTTTTCGCGGCCAGCAATATGTCCCGGAGGAAATCCGCAAGCTGGAGGACAGCCTGGGCGATCAGCTCCTCTGCAACTTTTCCGTCTTCCAGTCCCTGCTCGATCACTGGGCGCTGGGGCAGCTTTTCCCCATCATGCCGCTGAGCCGGCTCAATGAGCGGCCCACCCGCGAAGGCACGCTGGTCGATATCACCTGCGACTCCGATGGCGAGGTGAAAAAATTCATTGACCTGACCGACGTGCGCGACACCCTCCCGCTCCACGCCCCGCGCTCCAACGGCAACGGGCCTGAACCTTACTATCTCGGCTTTTTCATGATGGGCGCTTATCAGGACATCATGGGCGACCTGCACAATCTCTTCGGCCGCGTCAACGAGGTCCACGTCTTCCTCGATCCCGACGAACCGGCTGGATATTACGTTGAAGAAATCATCGAAGGCTCGACCGTGGGGCAGGCGCTCACCTCCGTGCAGTATGACGAGTACGAATTGAAGCGGCAGATGAAGATGCAAATCGACGACGCCATCAAATCCGACCGGCTCAAACCCTCCGAAGGCATGCGCCTGCTCGACGATTACGAGCGGGGCCTCAAGGAATACACCTACCTCACCTTCTAAAAAGGGAATGGACGCCGCAAAAGTCGAACTGATGCGGGCCTTGGGACGGCTGGTGCGCGGCCTGTCCACCTTGTTCTGGGCGCTGCCGGTGGCTCTCCTCATTGATGTGGAAACGGCGCGCACGGACTGGTTCGGCTTCTTGGGCGATGCGGCCTTTGTGCCGGCGGTGCTGGGCGGCGTCTCCTTGTATTACGGCCTGCGTCAACTGCGCGATTTCCAAAAACAGGAGCGCATCTGGCATCAGGCCCTGAACCGCGCGGAGATTCTCGCCATCATCAACGCCGGCCTGGCTCCGTTCCTGTTCTGGTGGCACCGATTCCCCGCCATCACGTTCTTCATCGTTTGCGTGGTCGTGTTCGCTTTCGCGGTTTTGCTTCTTCTCATGCAGGTCAACCACGTGTTGCGCCGCCTCTGCGCCATGCTGCCCGACGAAAACCTGCGCGTGGAAACCAAAATGTTCACCACCCTCAACATCACCCTGTTCCTGGCCGTATTTATCGGGCTGGCCGTGGGGCTGGGATTGGCCCACGCCCAAATCCTGCCCCTCGCCGTCGGGAGAATGCTCACCGGCGACAATCCGCGCGGATTATGGTTCCTGTTGTTCCTGGGCCTGATGCCCCTGGCCATGACCCTGGCCATCCTCTGGAAAATCAAAGAAGTCATCTTCATGAGCATCTTCGAAGCCGAACCCTAACAGTCAGTTCTTAATCTTAATCCTAATCATAATCTTATTCCCATTTACGTCCCGGTGGTGAGACTCCGTCGAACCCTGACTCGATTGCCTTTCGCCTGATGGAACAGGCCTCCGGCCCGTCCCTGCCGGCCTCTGGCCGGCTGTCAGACCAAAGGTCAACCTTCAACCTTTCCAGCCAGGAAGCTGCGCCGTCTGAAACGTCCGACCGGTCGTACACGTCCTACAAGTCAGACCGTCATTGTCAATTTCTTCCCTCAGCCTTGTCCGCCAGGGTGAGTGGCTGCTGTGGTTTTTGGCTTTATTGGCTATCGGCTATTCTTCCAGCGGTTCGCCTCGTGCTGCGCGGGCTTCCGCCGAGTTGTAAAGCGGGTGCTCCGGTTTCAGATTGTGCAGGAAGTTCAGGCGATACTCCCGCGCTTTCCCAGCCGCCTCCCGCTGCACCTTAACCTCGCCAGTCAAATGCCGCTTGCCATGACCCTGGCCACAGTCCCGGTAAGGTGCTCCGTCGAAGCCTGACTCGATTGACTATCCCCCGGTGAAACAAGCCTCTGGCCGGCTGTCAGACCAGAATTCAGCCTTCAAACTTCTGATCCCCATTTACTCAAATAAAGGAATACAAGGAAACGCAATGAGAAAAACAACATAAAAAAACAGAAACGCATATATGACAGCCAAAACTGCCAAATAAAGCAAATTGATTTCACTTGTGGGTTGTTTCCTACAAGCCACAAACGCGGAGAACACCCAAAACGGGATTGGAACTACTAACTGGACAGTGGAACGTTCATGCAGCCTTTTCCAGTTCAAGGATTTCAGCGTAGCCGCAGCGGGCGGGGCTGATTTTGGTTGCGAGGAATTTCTTGAGGGTAACGCTTTCGGGTGAA
>JBEKDI010000039.1:0-44636 GCA_050014435.1 Verrucomicrobiota bacterium
GCTCGTTCACCCGAAAGCGTTACCCTCAAGAAATTCCTCGCAACCAAAATCAGCCCCGCCCGCTGCGGCTACGCTGAAATCCTTGAACTGGAAAAGGCTGCATGAACGTTCCACTGTCCAGCTATCAAGTTCAATCGAGGAATTATTTTGCAGGCAAAATCGAGGCTTAATTCATGATCGTGACCACGAAAGACGTGCGCGTTGTTGCCGCTTTTGATGAATTCGACGATTTCGAGGCTCGGGCGACTGGGGATCCTTTTTGCAAGGAAGAAAGCTTTATCTGGTAGATTCGCACGCATTTAATTCCGTTGAAAGACTAGGAAATGTTCCGTTTTTACACCCCGGCATTCACGCCGAGTGCGACGAATATCGGGAATGTTGTCGGTGAGAATCTGCTTCAATTTCAGTGAAGGTGCTGAGTACTCGAATGTTCTCACAACGACTTCTGACGGATGCGATTCCTGACGATCGGCCAATTCCTCGCCAACGACGAAAACACAATATCCCCTGCGGCGCAAACCTGACTCGACCTTGCGCGCCAAACTCGAAATTGCATCAACGAAGGCCTGACGCCTCTGCGTGACGTCATTGTCAACACGCTCCGCAAGAGTTTCGTCGATAAACCATAGTCGCAGCCGATTGTCCCGCCCATAATCCAGTGCATTCATATATGGCGGACTGGTAATAAGCGCGTCAAAGCGTTTTGGAAGCTCAAGCTGTTGAACAGAACCTAAAGTGAATTCACCAATGGTACTTCCAGCTGGGTTAAAACGTTTGAAACTCCTTCGCACTTTGGCAAGCAACCGCGGCTTCAGAGCGCGGTATGCATACATTTCTGGAAAATGTTCACGGGGATATTTCTTGTCCCGGAGATAGGGAACAAGATGGCTGCTTGGGAACGATAAAAATCCCGGACGCTGGTGGTGCAGAATTCCCAAAAAGCACGCCATGAGAAAATCGTTTTCACTCTGGCGTGCAATCGTGGCAAAATTAAGTGCCTCCCGTAGAGTCTTTGGATGAAAGAATTGCCTGACCCAGCTAGGTACTGTTCGCAAGTCTGGTATGGGTAAAGCCTCACTCTTTGCCACAGCGTCTTCCGCCATTTCAAGCGCCCGCTTCAAGGAGGGTGGCGGGAAAAGTTTCGCCAAGGAAAGAATTTTTGCGTAGGGGCTAATGTCCGCCGCAAATGCCCGCCGCCCCTGAAGCGCTGCTTCCAGGGGAATTGTCCCTGCGCCAGCAAACGGATCCACAGCCAAGTCCCCAGGCTTGGAATAGGTCTTGATCAGATCTCCAGCGATGCTGCTCTTTATCTTGCCGATATAAGGAGAGAGTTGATGCAACGTGCATTCCTCATGGACACATGATTTTGTCCACCGTTCCGGTGCGGATAGAAGTTTCGTTTCAGGCAACAGAGTTGTGGCACGGTCACACATTTGGAGCCTAGTTTTTATTCATTTTACGCACCTCACGCTTGCGCCCCGCTTTGCGGAGTCCCCAATCAACGTTTGTGTAATGCCCCATATCCATGAATGACTTCAAGCGTTTTCAGACCTGAGACTAGGGCCTGATTTTCCGCCTGTCAATAGCGATAGTGGTCGGGCTTGTAGGGGCCGTCGGCCGGGATGCCCAAATAATCGGCCTGCTTTTTGGTCAGTCGGGTCAGCTTGACGCCGATTTTTTCGAGGTGCAGACGGGCCACTTCTTCATCCAGTTTCTTGGGCAGGCGATAAACGTCGCGGCGGTAGACGTCCTTGTTCTTCCACAAATCAAGCTGGGCCAGGACCTGGTTGGAAAATGAGTTTGACATGACAAAGCTCGGATGTCCCGTGGCACAGCCCAGGTTCACCAGGCGGCCCTCCGCCAACAGGTAGAGGCTGTTGCCGCCGGAAAAAGTGTACTTGTCAACCTGCGGCTTGATGTTCAGTTTCTTGACACCGGGCGCGGTGTTGAGGCGGCTGACTTGGATCTCGTTGTCGAAATGGCCGATGTTGCAGACGATGGCCTGGTCCTTCATCTTCTGCATGTGCTCCAGGGTGATGACTTCGCAATTGCCCGTGCAGGTCACGTAGATGTCCCCTACCCCAAGAGTGTCTTCGATGGTCGTGACCTCGAAACCCTCCATGGCCGCCTGCAACGCGTTGATGGGATCGATCTCGGTCACAATGACGCGCGCGCCGAAGCCGCGCAGGGAATGGGACGAGCCTTTGCCGACGTCGCCATACCCGCAGACCACGGCCACTTTGCCGGCCACCATGACGTCGGTGGCGCGCTTGATGCCGTCGGCCAGCGATTCGCGGCAGCCGTAAAGATTGTCAAACTTGGATTTGGTGACGGAGTCGTTGACGTTGATGGCGGGGACCAGCAGCTTCCTGGCCTGCTTCATCTGATAAAGCCGGTGGACGCCGGTGGTGGTTTCCTCGCTGACCCCTTTCCAGTCCTTGACGACGGTATGCCAGAAGGAAGGGCGCTCGCGCACGATGCGCTTGAGCAGGCGTTTGATAACATCTTCCTCGTGCGAGGCGCTGGGGCTGTTGACCCAGCCGTCGCCGTTTTCCAATTCGTAGCCTTTGTGAATGAGCAAGGTCGCGTCGCCGCCGTCGTCAACAATCAATTGCGGTCCCAGCCCGTGGGGATGGGCAATGGCTGCGAACGTGCAATCCCAGTATTCTTCCAGCGACTCGCCTTTCCAGGCGAAAACGGGCACGCCAGCCTTGGCAATGGCCGCCGCGGCGTGGTCCTGGGTCGAAAAAATATTGCAACTGGCCCAGCGCACCGATGCGCCCAAAGCGACCAGGCTCTCGATGAGCACGGCCGTTTCAATCGTCATGTGCAAGGAGCCCGTGATGCGCACGCCCTGGAGCGGTTTGGCCGAGGCGTACTTGCGGCGGATGGCCATGAGGCCCGGCATTTCGTGCTCGGAGATGTCGATGGCTTTGCGGCCATATTCCGCCATGCTGATGTCCTTGACCTTGAAGTCGCGGGACGCGCCGCCATTTTTGGCAACGGCGGATTTGGCCGGTTTGGTTCGGCGGGTCGAGGCAAGTTTGATGCGCATATATATTGATATTGTATTTCTGATAATTAGTATTGTCTTACCGGGCCGCCTTGCGCAGCGCCGCGGCCTTGTCTGTTTTCTCCCAAGTGATGCTCGCCAGGTCGTCGATTTTGCCAAAATGGCCGTAATTGGTGGTTTTGGAGTAAATGGGCCGGAGCAGATTGAGCTGCTTGATGATGGCGGCCGGTTTGAAATTGAACACTTCGCGCACGGCCTGTTCGATTTTTTCGTCGCTCACCTTCCCCGTGCCGAAGGTGTCCACGCAGACCGAAACCGGGTCGGGATAACCGATGGCGTAGGCGAATTGAATCTCCGCCCTGGTGGCCAGCCCCGCGGCGACAATGTTCTTTGCCACGTAACGGCCCATGTAAGCCGCGCTGCGGTCCACCTTGGAGGGATCCTTGCCGCTGAAGGCGCCGCCGCCGTGGCGCCCCATGCCGCCATAACTGTCCACGATAATCTTCCGCCCCGTCAGCCCCGTGTCCCCCTGCGGCCCGCCGACGACGAACCGACCTGTCGGGTTGATCAGGAATTGGGTCTTTTTGTCCAGCATGGAGGCCGGGAGGACTTTGCAGACGATTTCTTTGATGATGAAGTCCTTGATTTCCTTATGTTTGACATCAGCGGAGTGCTGGGTGGAAACCACGACATTGACGACGCGAGCCGGCTTGCCGTTTTCGTATTGAACGGACACCTGGGTTTTGGAGTCGGGCCGGAGCCAGGCCACTTTGCCGGCCTTGCGCACGCGGTTTAATTCGCGCCCCAACCGGTGCGCAAACATGATGGGCGCCGGCATGAGTTCCGGCGTTTCATCGCAGGCAAAGCCAAACATCAATCCCTGGTCCCCTGCCCCCTGCTCCGCCGTGTCCTTTCCTTCGGCGGCGCGTGCATCGACGCCTTGCGCGATGTCCGGACTCTGGCGGGTCACCAGATTGGTGATGAACACTTTGTCGGCGTGAAAGACATCATCGTCGTTCACATAACCGATGCCGGCGATGGCTTTGCGGACGATGTCGTTGATGTTCACTTTGGCGCGGGTGGTGATTTCGCCGCCGACCACGACCATGTTGCTCTTGGCGTAAGTCTCGCAAGCGACCCGGCTGCGCGGATCCTGTTGCAGGTGCGCATCCAGCACGGCATCTGAAATGGTGTCGCAAACCTTGTCGGGATGGCCCTCACCGACCGACTCAGACGAAAAAATGAAATTTTTGTTCATGATTGATTATTAATAGTACAAATACATATTGACGTATCTTGATGGGAAGATATATTGGTTTCATATATGCGTCAACCTTTATTTGCATGCCAGCCGTCTTGAAATCGTTGCGGGCGTTGTCCGACCCGACGCGGCTGCGCATTGTGGCACTGCTGGAGAAGAACGAGCTGTCGGTGCAGGAACTGCAGGAAATCACCCGCATGGGGCAATCGCGCATATCCACCCACCTTGGGCTGCTGCAGGAAGCGGGGTTGCTGGAATCGAGGCGCGAAGGGAAACGCACCTTTTACAAGATTGCGGCGGGCGCGGATGCCAGCACGGCGGAATTTATCCAACTGGCGGCGCGCGGCGCCAAGGAATTGCCCGAGAACGTCCCGGACCAGCTCAACCTGCGGCGCATCCTGCTGCGGCGCACGCAGGAGGCGCAGCTTTACTTCAACCAGGTGGCGGGCCGTTTTGATCGCAGTTACGGGCCGGGCCGTTCCTGGCAGGCTTTTGGCCAACTGCTGTTGCGCGTGCTGCCGCCGTTGGTGGTGGCCGATCTTGGCGCGGGCGAAGGGCTGCTGAGCGAGCTGCTGGCGCGGCGCGCAAAAAAGGTCATTGCAGTGGACAATTCGGAAAAGATGGTGGCCTTTGGCGCGAACAAGGCGCGCAAGAACAAGATCAAGAACCTGGAATTTCGCCTGGGCGACCTTGAGGCGCCGCCCATTGACCCGGCCAGCGTTGATCTGGTTGTCCTGAGCCAGGCCCTGCATCATGCCGCCGAACCGCAACGGAGCATTGCCAGCGCCCATAACATCGTTCGCCCGGGGGGGCAGATTCTGATTTTGGATTTGTTGAAGCATGATTTTGAACAGGCCCGCGAGCTGTATGGAGATCGCTGGCTGGGGTTTGCCGAAAGCGATTTGCATTGCTGGCTGGAAACGTCCGGTTTCAAGAAAATCGAGGTCAGCATCGTCGCCCGTGAAGAACAGCCGCCGCATTTTCAGACGGTGCTGGCGGCGGGTGAGAAGTGATTCCACCTTCGCCGAAGCGGCTACGGCGGACAAGCCCGCCTTCGTCCCGAATGACTTCGGGGCTTCCGCCGTCGACAGGCTGTGGCGGGACAAGACGGCGGGAAGGCCGGCTTCCGCGTGATTAACTAAGTTTAGCACTGGTTTGGCGACAGGTAATTCGGCAAGGCCTTCATTTCGAGGTGGTTGCATAAGAAGGTCAAACTCCCCTTGATAAAAAATCGCTTTGATTCGGTGTGATTCACTGTGACTCGGTTTGAGCAAGATGTTTATCCTTTTTAACGATAAAGCCAGGAGTCGCCTTTGAACCGTTAATCAAGTCACTCAGACGGGATGGGCAGAAAAATGGGTTTTCTGATTTTTCTGCCTGATGGCCTTTGTTGATTTATCCTGCATACTTTTCCCTTTTCTTCTTCTGGACGCATCCAGTCATAATCAAACTATAAATATACTAGACGCTTTTCAACGGAAAATGTGCGATTAATTAATATGGCGCGACCGGCGGCATTTCTTTGCCACGAGGTGCATTGAATGTGGCGTGGACATCCCGACGGTCTTTGGCCGTTCGGTATCGTGAGAGGAATTCCGTTGACGTTCAGATTTTAGGCGGGCAGACATTATTGACAATGCGCATACGAGCTTTTCATGTGGCCCCTTGCTCCTTGGCTGCTATCTACGCTGGATGGAGCCTATTCATTCTGAATAACGGCGGCGATTGGGCTCCAATTTATGTGTATTATCCTTTGTGGCCGTTCAGCATAGGCTTGGCATCACTTATCAAAATGCTGCCAGAATCAGACGGTCCAAGTGCATTTCTGGACTCGTTGGAAATCGGCATTTGGACCATCGGCGGTAAGATTTGGTTTCTGCTGCTTGGCTATTTGATCTCGTGGTCTGCTCTAAGGGTTTTTCGATTGTTTCGTGGCACGACTAAACTGTGACGCCCATGTTTTCAAACTGTACTACTTCCGATGCTGCGGTTGACTTTTCTGTGGGACGCTCGCAGATTAACAAGATGAAATATCGAGTCGTCATTGAGCCGGATGAGGACGGAGTGTTTGTGGCAGAGTGCCCTGCCCTGCCGGGCTGCATCTCACAAGGCAAGACGCGCGCCGAAGCCCTGGCGAACATCAAGGACGCCATGACTGGGTATCTGGCCAGCCTCAAGAAACATGGCGAGCCGGCACCCCCACCGATCAGCGAGGAAATCATCGAAATTCCCGCATGAGCCGCCTGCCCGTTTGCTCCGGCCAGGATGCCATCCGCGCTTTTTAGAAGTTGCGCTACCAAGTGGACCATCAGACCGGCAGCCACATCATTCTGCGCCACCCGCAAATGCGCCGCCTTACGGTGCCCAATCACCGGGAACTGGCCAAGGGAACGCTGCGGGCGCTGATCCGCGAAGCGGGCCTGACGAAAGAGGAGTTTGTCAGTTTGCTCTGATAAAGAGCAGTAGTTCATTGGATTGCCAATTCAGCTTATCGACGCTGCAATGGCCACAAGATCAGGAAAAATGCCTTGCAGCTTGGTTATGGGAATTTGGGTAACTGCCGCTTGACCCATTCATCCGTGAGGGGAGGCGCATCTTTTGGAAGGACGAAATCAGGTAATCCCGTCGCGTTGTCGAATTTGATTTTAGGCGGCGGCTTCCTGCTCCTGAGCTTGACCTTGCTCCTAATCCTCATCCAAGAATTTGGTGCTTCCTCCATGAAAAGCAAAAGAGATTAAGATTAGGATTAAGATTACGATTAGGAACGGCTGCCAAGGACCAAGCCAGCCGTGGCGCACCATTGGCGCAAAAACATTGAGGCAATCGCAGTTGGCAAAAGCGGCGCGGGCATGTTACGGTTTCTTGACGCAGGGGTTTCAACAACGAAAGGTCTTTTAAATTATGCAAATCGCGAAGCAATTGGCCCTCTTTTTGGAAAATAAGCCGGGTATGCTGGCCCGGGTCTGCGATGCGCTGAGCGCGGCGAAAATCAACATCTACGCCATTACAACCAGTGACACAGTCGATCACAGCGTGGTGCGCATGGTGGTGAGCGATCCGGTCAAGGCGCTGTATATCTTTGAGGCCCATGGCACGCTGGTGGTGGAGGATGACGTTTTGATGATCACCGGCGATAACAAACCGGGGTCGCTGGCGGCGGTGGCCCATAAGCTGGCCAAGGCCAAAATCAATATCGAATATACCTACTGTGCCACGCCGCCGGATGCCAAACGGGGCCTGCTCATCCTGCGCGTTTCCGACGCGAAGAAGGCGTTGAAGGCGCTGAATATTTAACTGCGCAGAAATTCGGACGCCACCCAGTCGGCGTAACGCAATCCCTGCCGGGTCAGTTGGAATCGTTGCCGATCCAGTTTGCCGTAGCCCAGGCCCAGCATCCGGTCGATTTCGTTCTTCCATTCCCGTTGCAGTTCGAATCCGGTTCGTTCGCGAAACTGCGCCAAAGGCCAGCCCGATGTCATGCGCAAGCCGAAGGCCGCGATCTCCCCGGCCCGCGCCAGCGGCCCCAGCTCCTCGCTCGATTCAATGGCCCGCCGGCCGCGCTCCAATTGGGCGCAGTACAACTTTGTATTTGACACATTTTTGGTGCGCGCGCCGCGCACGTAGCCGGCGGCGCTGGGGCCCAGGCCGTAAAAGGAGCCGCCCCGCCAGCAATTAACGTTATGCCGGCAGGCATGGTCTGGCGTCTCCTCCGCAACCTTCGAGAAATGACGGGCGAAGTTCGCCACTTCATATTGCTGGAATCCCGCTGCCGCCGCCGCCGAAAGAAGCTCGTCGTACATGGCGCAGGCCAGGGCTTCGTCCGTGGAGACTTTGCCCGCGCGCCACTGGTCGAACAACGGGGTGTCCTCCTCGTAGATGACCTCGTAGCAGGAAAGGTGCTCGCTCCCCAGGGCCGTGGCTTCGGCCAGGGTATTGCGCCACATTTCCATCGTCTGACCGGGGATGGCAAACATCAAATCAAGATTCAAATTGTCGAAACCCGCCGCGCGCAAAATATCGAATGATTTGAAGAACATCTCGCGGGTGTGAACGCGTCCCAGCCGCTCCAGCAGCGCCGCGTCAAAGGACTGCGCGCCCATGGAAATTCGGTTGACGCCCCAATCCCGCAACAGCCGGGCCTTGTCGGCGGAAACCGTGGCAGGGTTGCATTCCACGGTCCACTCCGCGGGCCCGAGCAAATTGAGCCGTTCCATCGCTTTGAAGATGCGTTCCCATTGTTGCAGGTTCAGCAGCGACGGCGTTCCACCGCCAAAGAAAACCGTGCGCGGCCGCAAATCGTCCGCCACCAACTCCATCTCGCGAATCAGGGCCGCGACATAGCGGTTGATCGTCGCGCCGTCGCTGGCTTCCGAATAAAACGCGCAGTAGGCGCATTTCTTCGCGCAAAACGGAACATGCACGTACAAATGTTCGATGGGGAGTTCGGCATGCATTAAAATTCTCATTCAAGGGCAATCATGGAATCACCACGTTCATCGACCATACGCGAGATGGCCGCTTTCGGCAAGGCGAGGGTGCCCATAACAGTACGATCAGGATTAGACCCCTCGAATTTTTTCGCGCATTGTGCCCATGAACCAGGTTCATGGGGAGAAAATACGGCTGGACTTGGCAGAATATGTTCTGGAAATCTTGCCAGCCTTGGTTAGGTTTGGTTCATGAGCGCGGTTGAAGTCATTTCCGAGATCAAAAAGTTGCCACAAGGTCAGCGGCGGAAGGTCTATCGGTTCGTGGATGAACAATTGCGCCGCGAGGAAGATCGTCGCGAGAACGAAGCGGCAAACCGCGCGCTGGAAGAACAGGGCGAAAATATTCCGTGGACTGAGGCCCGCAAACGACTGGGTTGGACGTGAGCCATTATCGGCTGGAAATACGCCCGTCGGTTGAAAAGACGTCAGAGATTTATCGTTGAGCGCCGCCAACGCAGTATTTCTTGCCTTGAGCGAAGGAATTATTCATTCTGACCGGCTAT
Organism: Verrucomicrobiota bacterium; assembly: GCA_050014435.1. Lineage (GTDB taxonomy): Bacteria > Verrucomicrobiota > Verrucomicrobiia > Limisphaerales > Palsa-1400 > DASRLE01. Next base: position 9,268 of record JBEKDI010000039.1, read on the forward strand.
GAATGAACAGTTTCGCTCTGAATCCGACTCCATGGGGCCCATGCAAGTGCCTGCCACCGCTTATTACGGCGCGCAGACGGCGCGGGCAATCGAGAATTTTCCCATCAGCAACCTGCGCTTCCCCCGCTCTTTTATCCGGGCGCTCGGCTTGATCAAAAAGCACGCCGCCCTGACCAACCAGGAGCTGGGCGGCCTCAAACCTGAGATCGCCGACGCCATCGTCAAAGCGGCCCAGGAGGTGGCCGACGGAAAATGGGACGGCGAATTTGTCCTGGATATCTTCCAGACCGGTTCCGGCACCTCGACGAACATGAACGCCAACGAGGTCATCGCCAATCGCGCCATTGAATTGCTCGGCGGCAAGCGCGGCGAAAAACTCGTCCATCCCAATGACCACGTCAACCGCGGGCAATCCAGCAACGACGTCATCCCCACCGCCATGCACGTGGCCGCGTTGGATGGCATTGAACATTCGCTCATTCCGGCCCTGGAGGAATTGCACAAGGCTTTGGCCGACAAGGCGAAGGAATTTCATGATGTTCTCAAAATCGGCCGGACTCATCTGCAGGACGCGACCCCCATCCGGCTCGGACAGGAATTCGGCGGTTACGCCAGCCAGGTGGAACACGGCATTGCGCGGCTGCGCGCCGCTGAGAAAAATTTGGGCGAACTGGCCCTGGGCGGCACGGCGGTCGGCACCGGCATCAACACCCACCCCGCTTTCGCCCGCCGCACCATCGCCCGCCTGGCGTCGGAAACCAAACTGCCGATGTGCGAAGCGCCCAACCATTTCGAGGCGCAGGGCGGCAAGGACGCCGTCGTGGAAGCTTCCGGCGCGCTCAAAACAGTCGCCGTCAGCCTCATCAAGATCGCCAACGACATTCGTTTGCTCGGTTCCGGCCCGCGCCTTGGCCTGGGTGAACTGCGCCTGCCCGCCACGCAGCCCGGCTCGTCCATCATGCCGGGCAAGGTCAATCCCGTGATGTGCGAGATGCTCTTGCAAGTCTGCACCCAGGTCTTGGGCAATGACGCCTCCATCACCTTCGGCGGCAGTTTCGGCAATTTCGAGCTCAACGTCATGATGCCCGTCATGACCCACAATCTTCTCGAAGCCATCGAATTGCTGGCCAAAGGCAGCCAGGTTTTTGCCCGGCGCTGCGTCAGCGGGTTGGAAGCCGACCGCGAAAAATGCAACGGCAACCTCGAATTGAGCCTTTCCAATTGCACCATCCTCGCGCCGGTCATCGGCTACGACAAGGCGGCCAAAATCGCCAAGGTCGCCTTTCAAACCAACCGCACCATCCGCCAGGTCGCCGCCGAGATATCCGGGCTGGACGCGGCCAAGCTGAACGAACTGCTGGACCCGTCCAAGCAGACGTAGCAAGAATGTCTAATACTCACTATTAAATCTGCCTAATTCGTGCGGAAGCGCGCAAACTCTCTTGCCAGACCGGGCTGGAATCTTTAAATACGTGCAGTGGCGAAAAGGAGGTCGTTCCCTTTTCGTCTTGTGATTTCCGCCTTGTCTCGAATTGTGGCAGCGTGGAAAATGTGTTGACTGAATTTGCCCCGGCGGGAAAATGGCCGGTGCTGAGTTGTGATCTGATGCAAATAAAAAAACGCCCGGATGTCTGATTTTTTTCCAAAGTGGACCAATAATCTCCCGCGCAATATCATCATTGGCGCCCTTCTGGCCGGCACTGCCGTGACGGCCGGAGTCACATATTATTTCACGCCGAAATACACGCGCGTCGGCTACGAGCCGATTCAGCCGGTGGCCTTTCCCCATAGCGTCCATGTCAGCCAACTGGGCATGGATTGCCGTTATTGCCACAACGGCGTCGAAAAGTCCTGGTATTCCAATATCCCGGCCACTTCGGTCTGCATGAATTGCCACAATCAGGTCTTGAAGGACGATGACCGGCTTGCCTTGGTGCGCGACAGCGCCGCTTCCGGCAAACCGCTCCCTTGGGTGCAGATTCACAAGCTGCCCGATTACGTCTATTTCAACCATTCCGTCCACGTCAACCGCGGCGTCAGTTGTGTCGAGTGCCACGGCCAGATCAATCACATGGAGGAAGTCTACCACGCCAAGCCGTTCAGCATGTCCTTTTGCCTGGACTGCCATCGCGACCCCGCCCGGCATATCCGGCCCCTGGATGAAATCACCGATCTCGACTGGAAGGCCCCGAACGAAGACACGCAATTGGCCAACGGGCGGAAATTCGTTCACGATTGGAAGATTCAATCGCTGCAAAATTGTTCGAGCTGTCATAGATGAAAACGATTCCTCCACCATGTCTTGAGCCGGAAACCGGGCCGAAGTATTGGCGCAGTTTGGATCAACTGGCCGCGACGCCGGAATTCCGCCAGTGGGCGGAACGGGAATTCCCCGCCGGGGCAAGCCAATGGGACGATCCCGTTTCCCGGCGCAATTTCGTCAAGATAATGTCGGCCTCATTTCTGCTGGCGGGTTTGGGGGCGACCGGTTGCCGCCGTCCGGTCGAAAATATTTATCCGTTCGCCAAAATGCCGCCGGATTACGTCCACGGCGTTCCGCAATATTTCGCCACGGCCATGCCGACGCGCCGCACGGCCATCCCGCTGGTCGTCAAGTCGAACGAAGGCCGGCCCACAAAAATCGAGGGCAATTCCGATCATCCGGACAGCAATGGCGGCACTGATCACCTGGCCCAGGCTTCCGTCCTGAGCCTGTACGATCCGGACCGCGCCATGCGCTGCGCCCGCAACGGCTCCGATGAAAGTCGCCGCGCCGCCCTGGACAGTTTGACGGCGCTTTCCAAAACCTTGGGTGACGGCAGCGGTCTGGCCTTCTTGCTTGAACAGAGCAGTTCGCCTTCGCGCGCCCGCCTGCGTAAGGCCATCTCGGAAAAATTCCCCAAAGCGCGCTGGCATGTCTATGAGGCAATCGATCTGGATCTGCCGCGCCAGGCGGCTTCGCTGGCCTACGGCGCTCCGGTTGCTCCCTATTTCAAGCTCGACGAGGCGAACGTTATTCTCTCGCTGGACTGCGATTTCATCGGCAGTGAAGAAAACGCCTCGAACCATATCCGCCGCTTTGCCAAGGGCCGCCATTTGAACGGGAAAGACGATTCGATGAGCCGGCTCTACGTCGTGGAAAGTCTGTTCACCCTGACGGGCGCGAATGCCGATCATCGTCTGCGCGTGCCGCCGAGCATGATCGTTCCGGTGCTGGCGCGTCTGGCCGTGAACATCCTCCCCTCCTCCGCCATCGATCAGCCGTTGCAGGAACTCTCTGCCGCCGCCCGGGAACATGACAGTTGGATCATTCCTTGCAGCAATGACCTCAAGGCCAATCCCGGAAAAAGTCTGGTCATGGCGGGTTACCGGCTGCCGCTGGCCGCGCATCTGCTCGTCGTGGCGATGAACGAGGCGCTGGGCGCTGTCAATCATGCTATAGAGCTTCATCAAACCGAGGTCACCCAGGATGGCGACATCACGGAGCTGGCCAGCGCCCTGCATGCCGGGCAGGTCCAGACGCTGGTCATCCTCGGGGGAAATCCGGCGTATAACGCGCCGCTGGAGACGAATTGGCAGCGAGCGCAAGCCAGGGCCAAGACGGTGGTGCGGCTCGCTTATCACGAGGACGAAACGTCCTGGATCAAGAAAGAAAAAGCGCATCCTGCGGTCCAATGGGATCTGCCAGCCGCTCACTTCTTGGAATCCTGGGGCGACGCCCGCACCGCCGACGGCACGCTCGTCCCCATTCAGCCGTTGATCGAGCCGTTGTTCGGCGGCCTGACGGAATTGGAAGTGCTGGCCTTGATCGGCGGAATCAACCCGCCAAGCCCCTATGAGATCGTCCGCCAGACTTTCCAGGAGATTGCCAGAGGCGACGAGATTGATTGGCGAAAATTTTTGCACGACGGATTCCTGGCGGGCAGCGCCTCGCCGAAGGCCGACGCGAAATATGATCCGTCCGCCTTGACCGCAGCTTTGGGGAAACTCAAGCCGATCGGACCCGCGCCGACCCTGACGAAGCTGGATGTGGTCTTCTATCGCGACGCCAAGATGGATGATGGGCGCCACAACAACAACGGCTGGTTGCAGGAATTGCCCGATCCCATTACCAAACTGACGTGGGACAATGCTGTATTGCTCAGTCCCAAAACCGCCAGGGAACTGGGCGTGTTTACCAAGCGCCTCGACCAGGGCCAGAAGTTTTTCAATTACACGGTCGATGTTCAGCTCGCCCACCTCTCCTTGAGCGGACCGGTTTGGGTCCAGCCCGGCATGGCGGATAATACCATCGGACTTGCCCTGGGATACGGACGGGAAAAGACCGGGCGCGTCGGTCTGGGCACTGGGTTCAATGCCTATCCTCTCCGCCCCAGCGCAGGCGTCTATTACGCCTCGGGCGCGCAATTGAAGAACACGCAGGATCTAAGCTACGAGCTGGCCGATACCCAGAGTCATTGGCACATGGAAGGCCGGCCGGTGGTGCGGGAGGCTAATCTGGACCAATTCCGCCGGCAGCCCGGCTTTGCCAAAAGCATGAGGCCGGAAGCGCCTCCCGTGATCGCTCCACTTTACCCGAACCCATTGGATGAAGCCAAAAAACTGGCCCTGCATCAATGGGGCTTGTCCATCGATCTGAATCGATGCGTCGGTTGTTCCGCCTGCATGATCGCCTGTCAAAGCGAAAATAATATTCCCATCGTCGGCAAGGAAATGGTCGGCAAGAGCCGTGAAATGCACTGGATTCGCATCGACCGCTACTACGCCGGGCCGGACGAGGACCCGCAGGCGGTGACGCAACCCATGCTCTGCCAGCATTGCGAAGCCGCCCCCTGCGAAAGCGTCTGCCCGGTCAATGCCACCTCGCACGACGACGAGGGCCTGAATGTCATGACCTACAACCGCTGCGTCGGCACGCGGTACTGTTCCAACAACTGCCCCTACAAAGTCCGCCGCTTTAACTTTTTCGATTATAATCGCCGCCCGCTCAACCACCTTTACAAAAGCCCGCTCGTCATGACCACGGACGGGGAATGGGAGTTCATGCGCTGGCTCAAAAACCCGGACAAGGGCAACCTGCCCGAGGACGCATGGCAACTGGCCCGGTTGGTGAAAAATCCGGATGTTTCGGTCCGCATGCGCGGCGTCATGGAAAAATGCACGCTCTGCCTGCAACGCATCGAACAGGCCAAGATCGCCGCCAAGGTCAAAACGCGCGACAGCGACCACGTCCGGCTTTCGGAAAAGGAAGGGACCGTTCCAAAGACCGCCTGCCAGCAGGCCTGCCCGGCTGAGGCGATTATCTTTGGCGACATTTCCGATCCGGACAGCAGCGTGAGCAAGGCCAAGAGCCAGCAGCGCGATTATTCCGTCCTCGAGTTCTTGTTGACCAAACCGCGCTGCACCTACCTGGCCAAAGTGCGCAATCCAAACCAGGAGATGCCGGACTACAAGGAACATCCAACGCCTTACACAACGGAGGAGTTCCTCAGGGCGGCGGAGACTTCCATTGACAGCAAGGGAGAATCACACTGATGGCTGAATCACTCAAAAGCTTGCCGGTGGAAGAGCAGCCTGCCTTGCGTGTGCAAGGCCCGCCGGCTGAATTGGAGCGCGTCCCGTTGGTCTCCAATACTCGCAGCCTCGGCTGGATTTCCGACCGGATTGCGGGCGTGATCGAAGGCAAGACGCCCGGTTGGTGGAAAATCTGCTTTGTCATCAGCTTCACCATGATGACCGTTTGCTTCGCCATGATTCTTTACCTCATGTCCACCGGCGTGGGTGTCTGGGGGTCGAATCATCCGGTCATGTGGGGCTGGGCCATCGTCAATTTCGTCTGGTGGATCGGCATTGGCCACGCCGGAACATTGATTTCGGCCATTTTGTTCCTCCTCCGCCAGCGCTGGCGCACCTCGATCAACCGCGCCGCCGAGGCCATGACCATCTTCGCCGTGATGTGCGCCGGGATTTTCCCGCTCATTCACATCGGGCGCATCTGGTACGGCTGGTGGCTCTTTCCCATTCCCAACTCCAACGGGGTTTGGCCCCAATTCCGTTCGCCCCTGATGTGGGACGTCTTTGCCGTTTCGACTTATTTTACCGTGTCGGTGCTGTTTTGGTACATGGGCCTCATTCCCGATTTGGCCGTGATGCGGGACCGCGCCAAAACCAAGATCAGGAAATTCGGTTACGGCCTTTTTTCGCTGGGCTGGACCGGGTCCAACCGGCATTGGAGCAATTACGAAAAGGCCTATTTGATCCTGGCCGGCCTCTCCACGCCGCTGGTGCTCTCGGTGCATTCCATCGTCTCCCTGGACTTCTCCGTCTCGCAACTCCCCGGCTGGCATACCACCATTTTCCCCCCTTATTTCGTCGCCGGCGCGGTCTATTCGGGCTTTGGCATGGTTCTGACACTGCTGGTGCCCTTGCGGCGGCTGCTCAAACTCGAGGACATCATCACCGTGCGCCACGTCGAGTTGATGTGCAAAGTGACTTTGGCCACCGGCTCGATCGTTGGCTACGCCTACGCCATGGAGTTTTTCATCGCCTGGTATAGCGGCAATCCTTACGAGCGTTTTCTGTTCTTCCATAACCGCGCGGCGGACCCGTTCATCTTCGGCCCTCTTATGCATACCGCGCCCGCCCCCTATTGGTGGGCTTTCTGGACCATGGTCACCTGCAACGTCGTCGTGCCGCAATTCTTCTGGTTCAAGAAAATCCGCACCAGCATGCTGACCGTTTTCGCCCTGTCCATCCTCGTCAATATCGGCATGTGGTTTGAACGGTTCGTCATCGTCGTCTCGTCCTTGCAACGCGAGTTTCTCCCTTCCAACTGGAGCTATTACAGTCCGACTTGGGTCGATATTCTCCAGTACCTGGGAACGTTCGGATTGTTTTTCACCTTCTTCCTTCTGTTCCTGCGTTACGTGCCGCTGATCGCCATTGCCGAAGTCAAAGGCGTCACGCCTCAAGCCGACCCGCATCACCCGCTGGGCGGCGCAAAACCTGGAGGGAAACACTGATGCCCGCGAACACTTACGCCATCATGGCTGAATTTGAAACGCCGGCCGCGACCCTGCACGCTGCGCAAAAGGTGCATGATGCCGGTTACCGCAATTGGGACGTTTTCACGCCCTTCCCGGTTCACGGCATGGACCGAGCCATGGGCATCAGCAACTCCAAGGTGGGCTGGTTTTCATTCATCGGCGGTTGCACCGGCTATCTCACCGGCATGCTGATGATTTGGTTCATGAACGCCCTGGATTATCGTATTAACATCGGCGGCAAACCGATGTTCAGCCCCTTCTCGGCCTTTCCGCCGTCTTACGAATTGACCATCCTCTTTGGCTCCTTCGGCGCATTGCTCGGGATGCTTTTCCTGAACCGTTTGCCGCGGCTGCATCATCCGCTCCTCAAAAACCCCCGCTTTGCCCTGGCCACGCATGACCGCTTCTTCGTGGTCATCGAAACCAGTGACGCCAAATTCTCCAATGAGGAAACCCGCCGGCTGCTCGAATCCCTGGGCAGCAGGCACATCGAATTGGTGGAGGAATAATGCGCTATTTCCTGCTCCTCTTTTTCCTGACGTGCCTCGCCGTGGTGGGCATTTGCGGTTTTCAAGGCAGCCACACCCGCCGCCCGCCTATCGAGCTGTTCCCGGACATGGTTCGCCAGAACAAGGTCCGCCCGCAGACGCCCAGTGCTCTTTTTGCCGACCAGTTCGCCTCGCGCCTGATTCCCCCAGGCACAGTGGCCCACACTGCGGCTTATGTCCTCAACGGCCAGCCTTTGTTGATCGACGGCCAGCCGGTGTACGACTATGAAGATTCGCCAGTCAACACCGGACGAATCCCCGGTCCGACCAATCTCGTCCCCGGCACAACCAATTTTACCAATTTCATCCCCGACAATCCCCTGCCCTTGACGCGCCAATTGCTGGATCGCGGCGAACAGCGTTATCAGATCAATTGCATGCCGTGCCACGGCCCGGCGGGCGACGGCAAGGGCATCACCAGCAAATACAACATGTTTTCCATGGCCAATTTCCATGACCAGCGCCTGATCAATATGGCTGACGGGGAGATTTTCAACACCATCACCTACGGCAAGAACTTGATGGGCGCTTACGGCCCGAATGTGCCGGTGTTGGATCGCTGGGCCATTATTTATTACGTGCGGACGCTGCAACGAAGCCAGTTGGCTTCGGTTGCGGATGTGCCGGAACCGGACCGCGCCCAATTGAAAAAGTAATCTTATGAGTTCGGATGATCACACTCCACAGTTCGCGCCGCTGGATTTAAGCAAGTGGCGTAATGCGCCTTGGATACTGATGGTGGCGGGCGCAGTGGGCGCGATTGGCGGCGTGGCCCTCAGCGGTGATCCCTTGAAACAGTTCGCATTTTCCTGGCTGCTGGCGTTCATGTTTTATTTGAGCCTTGCCTTGGGCGGCTGGTTTTTGGTGATGATGCATCATCTCTTCGACGCCAGTTGGTCGGTGCCTGTCCGGCGCGTGACTGAGGCCATGGCCTGCCTGCTTTGCCCTGCCATGCTGGTCCTTTTCCTGCCCGTGGCCTTCCTCGCGCCAAAAATCTATCCGTGGCTGGAATCGGCCGAACAGTTGCATCCCGACCATGCTGTCACCGCCAAGTATCCCCTGTTCACCGCGCCGGGCTATTATATTACGGCGGCGGTCCTTTTTGCGGTTTGGTGGCTTTTTTCCAGTCGCCTGCGCTATTGGTCGCTGCAACAGGACAAAACCGGCTCCGTCCAATGCACCCACAAGATGCGCTTTTATTCGTGCCTGGGCATTGTTTGCTTTGCGCTTTCACTGACCCTGGCCGCCATCATGTGGATGAAGGGCCTGACCGATGAATGGTATTCAACCATGTACGGCGTTTGTTATTTCGCCGCCTCCGTTTGGACGGCCCTGCCCACGGTGTACGTCCTTACCCTCATCCTGCAGCGCGCCGGGGTGTTGAAAGGCCTCGTGGGCGAGAAAACTTACTACATGATCGGCTCGCTCTTTTTTGCCTTCACCGTCTTCTGGGCCTACGTGAATTTTGCGCAGTATTTCATCATCTGGAACGCCAACATGCCCGAGGAAACCTTCTGGTACGTGCTGCGCGAGAAGGGCACTTGGGATTATGTGGGCAAATATGTGATTATTTTCGGCCATTTCTTCGTGCCATTCCTCATGTTGCTGCGCATCGATTGGAAGTTGAAACTGAGCGTCATGCTGCCGTTGGCCGCCTGGGCCTGGCTGATGCATTTTGTCGATATAGAATTCCAGATCATGCCGGCGCTGCACACGGACACCATTCTCACTCCGGGGCTGTTGGCCGACATCGCCTGCGTCTTGTTCTTCGGCGGTGTGCTGACAAAGGTTTTCATCAACTCCTTCAACCGTTATCCGCCCTATCCGCAGAAGGACCCGCGTATGGCTGAAGCCCTCGACATTTACATTCCGCAAGCCGCTGAAGTCGCAACCGCACCGGAGCGCGCCAAATGAACTCGGAATCTTGCAGCCATAAAACCCGTACCGCCGCCAATGTCCTGGCCATCCTGGGCGCTTTCCTGGTCATGGCTTTTCTCGTCGCGCTGATGCGGCATTATACCGCCGCCCCCTCGCTCAATGCGGATCGTGCGGCGGAGCGCATGAAAATCCTGTCTGACTTCAACGCCGTCAATGACCCTCTCCTCAAGACCTATGACTGGCAGGACAAGGACAAGGGAATCGTCCGCCTGCCGGTGGCGCGGGCCAAGGAGTTGGTGTTGGAGGAGTGGCAGCATCCCGCCGCGGCCCATTCCAATTTAATGGCGCAGGCGGCTAAGGCCTTTGCCCCGCCCCCCAAACCTCCACCCGTAAAGAATGAATACGAGTAGGTTGTTCCTGCCATGAGCGTGACTGCCCCAGCGCAAAGCGCGCCGTCCCAGTCTCCAACGGCGGACATCGAGGCTTCGTGCCGATGGCCCCTTCTCGCCCTTTTTGGCGGCGCGGTCCTTTGGCTGCTTCTCGGCCTGATTTTTGCCCTGATCGCGTCGCTGAAGTTCCACAACCCCCACTTTCTCTACAGTCAATCATATTTAACTTACGGTCGCATCCACCTCGCGCACCAGACTGCCCTGCTCTACGGTTTTGGCGTGCCGGCGGCGTTGGCCGTGGGACTGTGGCTGCTCTGCCGTCTCGGACGCTCGGCTCTGCCAGGCCCCGGGGTTGCTCTTATCGGCGTCATTTTTTGGAACACCGCCGTCCTCATCGGCGTGGCCGCCATCCTCTGCGGCGACAGCACGGGATTTGAGTCGTTCGCCATGCCCGGATACGTCGCCGCAATCCTGTTCGTGTCGTATTTGTTGATCGCACTTTGCGGCCTGCTGGCCTTCCACCGCCGCGCCGAAGGACCCCTCTATCCCTCGCAATGGTTTGTGCTCGGGGCGTTCTTCTGGTTCCCCTGGATATTTTCTACCGCCTCGGTGTTGCTGCTCTGCCTGCCCGTGCTCGGCGTCATGCAAGCGTCCATAGCCTGGTGGTACGCGCATAACCTTTCTTCGATTTTCCTGGGTTTTTCGGGATTATCCTCGATTTTTTATTTCATCCCAAAACTCCTCCCCCGTCCCCTCCATAGCCGTTATTTGGCCGCCCTGGCGTTCTGGACTCTCGCTCTCTTCGGCAGTTGGGGCGGCATCCCCACCGGCGCGCCGCTTCCGTCCTGGATCGTCAGCATGGGGGTTGTGGGCACCGTGCTGACGACCGTGCCGCTGCTGGCCGTTTTCGTGAATTTCTATCAAACAGCCCGCCACAACGTTGAGGCCCTGGACGCCCATCTCACCCTGCGTTTCACTTATGTGGCCCTGGTATTCTGGCTGATCGCCGGCATGCAACAGATTGTTGGCGTGCTTCCCAATGTGAGTGCGCTGACCGATTACACCTGGTTTTCCGTCGCGCAATGGGAGCTATTCCACTACGGCTTTTTCGCGCTCGCGATGTTCGGCGCAATTTATTACATAGTGCCGCGACTTCTTGATCGGGATGATCCGCCTGCCTGGTCGCCGGGGCTTGTCCAGGCTCATTTCTGGCCAACGTTTTTTGGCATTCTCATTTCATACATCGCCTTGCTGGTCGGTGGTGTCGGCCAGGGGTTCCTGCTCAATAACCCAAAATACACCTTTGCCCAGGTCACGCGCGGCACATTGATGGCGTTGCGCGCCGACACGCTCGGCGACTTGTGCATCCTTGTTGGCACGCTTTTTTTCCTGCTGAATTTCGCTCTGCTTTTCTTGCGCTTCGGTCAGCGTTGCCGGACTGAATTGCGAAAGGGGGGCGCATGAACAGCGGTCCCACGCTTTTCCTGGGTTTGTTTGTGGCCATGGCCTGTTCATGGCTCAGTTTTGTCCTCGGCCCGCAATTGCAGATCGGCGACATGCGCCCCACCACCAATATCGTCGTTGGCGCCAGCGGACAGATTTATCCCAATCCCGAACCCGGCCTGGCCCATCAGGGCGCGGAAGTTTACCGCGCAAACGGCTGCGCTTCCTGCCATACCGAGCAGGTCCGGCCCCGCGATCTCGGCTCGGACATAAATCGCGGCTGGGGTGTCCGCCGCAGCACCGGCTACGATTACCTCTTCGACCAGCCGGTTTTGCTCGGTTCGTTGCGCGTTGGTCCCGACCTAGCCAATGCTGGCCGGCGGATGGATGCGAACGCTGTTCTCCTGCGTCTATATGAGCCTCGCGCGCTCACTCCCGGCTCGATCATGCCGCCCAGCCCATTTTTGTTCGACAAACGCAAAATCCAAAGCGCTCCCTCCCCCGACGCCCTGCAAATTCCCGCGCCTTATGCGCCGCCGCATGGCTATGAAATTGTGCCGCGCCCGGAAGCACGCGCCCTGGCCGCGTATGTGACGAGCCTGCACCAGGATGGCTATCTTTTTGAAGCTCCGCCCCCGCCCCAGCCGGCGGGCAAAACAAACGCTCCCGCGAAGCCCGCAACCAATTCTCCCGCCAAATGAGCCAGGACGCCACCAAGAATCGCGCCAATCAGGACAGCTCCGAGCCAAGCGCTGGATTTGCCACCGTCCCCATCTGGCTCATCATGGTGTTTGGCGGCTTGTTTTATTGGAGCCAGCTTTATCTGAGCGATCACGCCGGCGGTTTCGACAAACAAGTTTATGCCCCCTATGATTCGCTTGAGCAGGTGGTCGCCATGAATCCCAAGAGTGCGGGCGACGAATTTCGCCTGATGGGCCAGGACGTTTTCAACAAGACCTGCACCGCCTGCCACCAGCCGTCCGGCTTGGGCAAGGAAGGCACCGCTCCTCCGTTGGTCGGCTCCGAATGGGTCCTTGCGCCGGGCCCCGACCGGATCGCCCGCATTGCATTGAACGGATTGACCGGCCCAATCACCGTCAAAGGCAAGGAATGGAACCTGACAATGGTCCCGTGGAAAGACACCTACGACGACAAGCACATCGCCGCGGTGCTGACCTACATCCGCAGCACCTGGGGCAACAACGCATCGCCCGTAAAACCCGAGCAAGTCGCCGCCGCCCGCAAAGAAGTCCATCCCGGCCCAATGACCTCCCCCGAGTTGCAACAAATTCCCGTTCAGTAACGGTAAGCAAATGTCGCGGTTTATTTCAGAAAGTCATCCAAAGCATTCTCGAACCTTTGAAAGGTCTCTTCCAAGCGCAGCACAAGCGGAGACATTTTCTGCCAATCCAAGTCGAAGGAATAAGCATTGCGGAACACATGGCGGAAACGCAGGTATTCATTCAACGCGTCGTGAAGTTCTTCCGCTAGCAACGCCGGCCGCCGCGCGGTCGGCCTTTTCATCCGCAGCAAAAGATCCCGATGCCAGGCATCACCACGCACCGGCTCGCCATCCAGCTCCACTGACACGCGCTTGAATATGTTTTCCGCACCCGTGTAGAAGCAATGGAGTGTGGCCGCCAGCGCGGACAGTTCGATTTCAGTCGGAGCCGTGTCGCGGCATTTGGTGAGAAGCGGGTGGATTCCAGACAACAAACGCCGCAATTGTTCGCGTTCCGTGGCCTGTTGTTTGCGAAATTTATCCCACTCGAACGAGTTCATTCTCCGTGCGGAGGTGGCGCGTAAACGGCGTGTTGATGTCCAGATCAATCAAATCCACCGAATGACCGATCAAATCACTGACGCGCGCGCCCATGCGATAGAAAACCGACGGGGGCAGGCCCGAAACCGCCATGTCCAGATCGGAATCGGCATCACTCGTGCCTTTGGCGGCGGAGCCAAAGACATAAATTTCCAGTGCGCCGGCAGACTTGAGTTCGGCAGCGGCGCGCTTGATTAAAATGTCTGTCTCAGTGCTCACTTTTACAATTGATTGTGCGTCTTTTGAGTCTGAAAGTCAAACATTCCCTCGCCATGAATGTTTCTACGCGGAACTTTCGGTTGTCTCCAGCGCCAGAACCGAAGCACCTGGGGCAACAATGCGACGCCGGTGAAACCCGAGCAAGTCGCCGCCGCCCGCAAAGAAGTCCACCCCGGCCCAATGACCTCCCCCGAATTGCAACAAATTCCTGTTCAGTAAAATTCAAATCCGCGCCAGTTCCGGCCAGATGAACGCGACCATTTTTATGGCTGCTCTTTACGACGGCTTACGCATCATCTTTGCGAAGTTCAATAAACATGGTCTGCGGTTTGGCAACATTGCCCGTATTAGGTTCTTGTGGAACACCGGATACACAAATGATTCGGGCCGTTAATTTTTGATAAAGGAATTTCCACTTTTCGATTTCTTCTGGCGCGCTAGTCGGCGGCGGATTCTTGATAACGTGCGCGACAAAATCGGTCGCACGGTCCCGCAGCGGACGAAGTATATCGTCCACAGGCCAAGGCTTTGTTGCGGCCGTGTGGCGAAGCCTGAAATATGTCAAATGTGCAATGTCCCTGTCCAATCGCTCCTCAGCGTCGAGGGAAAGTTGAACCAGGGTTGACGGGAAGTGAAAGTCATCGCACAGCACGTCGTGTTTCTTGCGGCCTCGCTTTGGGTTCCGGTGTGTGTACTCAAAAAAGTCGAGAAGCAATCTGGAATGCATGAGCATCGCCAGATAGAGTGATTCTCTGATGTGCCAATCATTAGGCACATCTTTGGGCGCGAAGAATGCATGCTCGATCTCATAGCGAACATGCGGCAGAATATCAGCGATTTCTTGTTGGGATGGTGCCCAGGGGTTGTGGTTGGTGGATACCATAGATTTCATTGAATTGAAGCTGATTTGGAGCGATTGCAGGATTCGCAAAGCAGCTCGATGTTCCGTGCCGTATTGCTGCCGCCTTTGGCGACTGGAATTATGTGGTCGAATTCCAGTCTCTCCCGGCTTCCACACTTCCCGCCGTCTCTGCGCCAGACTTCTCTGCGGACTTCGGAGGGAATTGTGTCGCGGTTTTCACTGGCTTCTTGCTTTTCATCGTGAAAAGCCAGCATCTTCAAAGCCGCTTCCGCAACCTCCAGTGTGATTCTTCCTTCGCCTTTGACCTGGGCGAAATCTCGGACGTGCTGCAAACGATTTAAGACATCTATCGGCGTGCGATCCGACGAGTGAGCAATGCACGGAACTGCAGCTTGATCAATCTCAAGTTTCAACGCATTGACAAACCGGTGTGCGATAGCGGCAAGGTCTTCATTGCTGTATGCCTCCAGTGTTTCGACAATTGGGAATAGCGATAGCAAATTACGCGAAACACGTTCTGGTCGTGGGGTTGTTCCGATGAGTGTGAAACGGGGGAGATTTAGGCGGATGCTGCGGGCATTTGAGCCTTGGTCAATAATGATGTCCAGCTTGAAGTCCTTCGTCGCCAGATAGAAATAATCCTCGATGTTTTTTTGCAAACGATGGATTTCGTCAATGAAAAGCACGTCGCCCTCTTCAAGATTAGTGAGTATTCCCGCAAGCTCGCCTGCTTTTGTAATCAGGCTGCCACTGGTGCTTTTAATGCCCGCACCCATCGCCTTTGGGATGATGCTGGCAAGTGTGGCTTTGCCTAGCCCCGGCGGCCCAACAAGAAGAACGTGGGGTAGTGCTTCAACCCTTTGTTTGGCCGCCATAATTGCTAATTCGAGTCGCGCCTTAACTCTATTTTGCCCGATAAAATCGGAAAACTGTTTTGGTGTCAGGTGTTCAGTTTCTGAGCACGTTTGCGCGGCAGATTCTACTGCTACGATTTGTTCGGCGTTCCTTTTACGATGAAGCTCCTCACGCTCAACATCGCTGATTTGACGCAAATGAAAACTTGCATCCGAAATGACCGGCGGCACTCTTTGCTCCGGCACAACTAATGAAGCCCTACATTCGGGACATTCAACGGACAGTCCAGCGCCTGCGGCCTCTACAATGAGATCCTGACCGCAGTGGCTACAGTTGAAGTGTATGTCCGGCATTTGACGGCTTATCCCGGTCTCCGCCGACTCCATGCTCTCAGCTTCATCCAGTTCCCGCTTGCTTAGGCGTTCCGGCATGGGACAAATCTTGCCACTCGGTCGCTGCGGAGTCACCCTTTTTATTCTGCAAAATAGGACAGAATGGCACAGGGGATAAATTCACAAAGGGGCCAATCAATTTCAACAAACGCTCAACGCAATATTTTTTTGGCGCTGGCTGGCGGCAGATAGTTTTCGCCGGTCACGACTTTTTTGCCGGTCTTGGATTCGAGTTCCAAGCGGGCGCGTTTGGCAAGCCTGCCTCCGGTCTTCGCGACGGGTTTCGAGCGGTCCCGGCAACCAGGATGTAATGACGATTGGCACGTCATGCGGCTGGCAGTCGCAGTTTGATGGACGGCCAAAATCCCTCTCGCAAAATCGGTGCCGCTCTGGTATTCTTATCCACATGAGCAGTGTTTTGGAAATTGAGATGGCGCTGCGGCAGTTGCCTCCGCGAGAGCGGTGGGAAATCGCCCGTTGGTTGCTGGAAGACTTGCAGGAAAGCAATGTCAGCCACGTCGAAGGAAAAGGCTCCGACGACAACGGCGGACGGACTGCGCCGCTGCCTGATTATTCCGCCCGCCGCCGTCGAATTTTCGGAAGCAAAGTTCTGCCAAACATGGTTCTGGTTGCCCGCGCGGAAGAATCCTGGTGAAAACCTACGCGGATAAAGTAAAAATTTGGTTCGATGCCGAGGCGGATTTCCTTGAAGTCCGATTTTCCGACGCCGCCGGTTACGAGAAGGAAACCAAGCACGATGCCGTGATGGAGCGTGTGGACGCGCAGGGTCGCGTCATTGGTTTCAGCATCATGGGCGTCACCAAGTTCAAAAAGGACAAACCGCTGGAAACTGACTTGGTTGTTGCCTGATTTCTTTTCTTTCCCCTTTCCCGGCACAGGGTTACCTGGTTGCCCATCATCTTCGATGGCAGCGGGTTCTTTCATCGTTCGAGCCTTGGATTTTTTTCGCGCTGGCTGGCGGCAGGTAGTTTTCGCCGGTCACGACTTTTTTGCCGGTCCTGGCTTCGAGTTCCAAGCGGGCGCGTTTGCCAATCTTCGCGGCGGTCTGGTTTTCGGCCATTCCGGTGGCAGCAGCGGTCTCGGCTATCTGGTGTTTGGAAATTCAGGTGGTTGCATTTTGTAACCACCTGAGAAACTACCTTGAGCGCACTCCGCAGTGTGCCAAAGGCAATATCCCGGTGCATGGGGATGACGCAGCCGCGTTCACCTTGCGGCGTGACCTTCTTGAGAACGACATGGCTGCCACGCTGGCGATCCACGAAGAATCCAAGCCGTTGGAGAGCTTTGACCGCCTCCGCGCCGGACACGATGGGCAGTTTAGCCATGAGCCAATTCGAACGTGCGAATCGCGGCTGGCTTTTTGAGTGTTTGTGGAAACGATTCGAGGTAAAGGTCGGTGGCCTCTTGCAGGTTGGCGAGAGCCTCCTCCTCAGTATGCCCTTGGCTGGCGGTCCCGATTTCGGGACACTCGGCCACAAGCCAGTCGGTTTCTGAATCAGGATAGATGATGGCCGTTAATCTCATACAAACACTCTATCAGTTTCTGCGGCGAGAATCAATCCCTCACATGATTCTTCGCTGTTTTCGGTGGAATGAAATGGGCCAACGCCACCCCGATTAAGGATCCGCATGGTGGGCAGCTATGGGCTTAAAGGCCAAAGACCATCCAACCAGCGCCTGGCTGGAAAGAATGTAGCGGGTCTGTAGCAGCCGTGTAGCTATTTTTGTAGCGGGTTAAGTCGTTGACTGTCAACCGTGTAGCGGATGTAGCGGGTTTTCCAGACCTATCATCATATCAGCCGATCCGCGCCAACTCCGGCCACAATAGCGCCCCCATCTGCATCCCTTTCTCATAGCAATCGAGGCTGAATTTTTCGTTGGGCGAATGCGCGTTGTCGTCGGGCAGTGCCAGGCCCAGCAGCAGCGAATCGGCGTGGAGTATTTTTTTGAACTCTGTGACAATAGGGATGGAACCGCCTTCGCGCATCAGAATGGGCTCATGCCCGAACGCTTCCTTGAGGGCGTGCAATCCCGCCCGCGCGAGGGGGCTCCTCGGCGAAACTAAATACGGCTCGCCACCATGCCCGGCTTTGATTTCCAATCTCACCGTCGGCGGGCAAAGGTCGCGCAGACGTTTCAGGATGACTTTGCGAACGTGCGCGGGATCCTGATTCGGCACCAGCCGGAAGGTCAGCTTGGCGCTGGCGTGGGCCGGGACGATCGTTTTGCTCCCCTCCCCTTGGTAGCCGCTGGTCAATCCATTGATCTCGATGGTCGGACGCGCCGCCCGCTGCTCGGCGAAGGTGTAACCGCGTTCGCCAAACAACTCCGGCACGCCAAGGAACTTCCGATAATCCGCCGCGCTCAAGGGAAGCCGCGCCGCTTCTTTCCTTTCATGCGCCGACAACTCCGCCACTCCGTCATAAAATCCGGGAATGTTGACTCTGCCCTGCTTGTCGCGCAACTGCGCCAGGATTTGGCACAGCGCCATGGCCGGATTATCGACCGTGCCGCCATAGATGCCGGAGTGCAAATCGCGCGAAGGCCCATGCACTGTCACTTCAAAGGCGACGACGCCGCGCAGGGCATACGTCAGCGCCGGAAGTTTCAGGCTGGGCATGCCGGTGTCCGAAATGACCACCGCCCGGCAGGCCAGTTCCTTGCGGTTTGACTTGAGAAAACTTCCCAAGCTCGTGCTGCCCACCTCCTCCTCGCCTTCAATCACAAAGGTCAAATCGCAATGCAGTTCCGTGTTGGTTTTCAGGTAGGCTTCGACGGCGTTGAGATGGGCCAGGTTTTGGCCTTTGTTATCGCTGGCTCCGCGGGCAAAGAGCGAACGGCCTTCGATCCGCGGCTTGAATGGATCGCTCTTCCACAGTTTGAACGGCTCGGCCGGCTGGACATCGTAGTGTCCGTAAATGAGATAGGACGGCTTCTTTGGGCTGCGTCCCCGCGGGGTCCTGGCCACGACAATCGGATGCCCGCCGGTCGAGCAGACGCGCGCCTCCAACCCGATTTGCCGGCAATGCGTCACAAGCCATTTCGCGCACGCGGCCATATCGGCGCGGTGGCCGGCCTGCGCGGAAACGCTGGGATAACGCAGGTACTGGCACAGATCGTCAATGAACCTGGACTTGTTCTGCTCCAGATAATCCAAAACAGGCTGCACGAAATCGTGGTTGTTTATGTTCACTTGTCCGCTGATTGTACATGTCGTTTGACGAAAGGAAATCAATCATTGAATGGTGGCATGAAACACCGTATCCAATTCCCCGTCGATATGATCAATGCCATGCGTCTGTTACTTCGCGGCTCCCTCGGGTGCTTGGCGTTGGCGGTTTTCATTTTTGCGGGCTGCGCGACCGAGCCGCTTTCGCCCCGTGTTGTTTTCGCGAACCTGGCCATCAACGGACGCCCGGTCCACATGATGTTGGACACCGGCGCGGCCTCGACGCTGCTTTATAGCGCAGCGGCGAAACGGGTGGGTCTGGAGTTTACACCGCCACGGCGTGACATTACCCCAGGCATGTTTGAGGTGGTCGCAGGAATGTCCGAACCGGTGCGCGTGTCTGTGGGGACGCAGACGTTTACGTCGCCGCTTCCGGTATTCATACTGCCGCCTTCTTCCCGCCTGCCTTCCGCCATGATGGAAGATGGCGTCATCGGCTGGCCCGAGGTTCGGGATAACATCCTGGTCTTTGACGCCGCCCATCATACCGTGCGCAGTGTGGCGCGGCTGCCCAAAGAAACAGACGGATGGTTGAAACTCAAGGTGCTGCCGCGCAGCACATTGTTGCTGGAAACACCGCTGTCGGATGGCAAAAGAGGGGTCATTTTGGTGGATACCGGCGCGCCGCAGGGGGTACAATTATCACCGGCGCGATGGCGGGAAACCAGGGCCGCCCATCCGGAGGAGCCTTTGGTTGCCATCAATCATTCCACCTGGTCCATCGGACCCTTTGCCGCACAGGCCATGTGGGCGGATGAAATCAAGCTGGGCGCGCTTACCCTCACTCGTGTGCCGGTGGAGAACATGCCTCCCGCCGAAGCCGCCTGGCTCAACAAAGCCGACCCGGACGCTGAAGTAGCCGGCGTCATCGGTCTGCGCGCTCTTGCCCGCGTGGATTTGATTGTTGATGGGCAAAATGGCCTTGCCTACGCGCGTCCCAGGCCGCCGGCGCGGATCGCCAACTGGAGCGTCGCAGAAAATGTGCGCGTGAACTGCGACTATCTCTTCGTTCGATCGGGCATTGCCGATTGCGGTGGAGGGAAATTTGACTCCGCCATCGCAGATTACACTCGCGCTCTTGAAATAAACCCGAAGAATTATGACGCCTATGCCAACCGCGCCCTGGCCAGGCAAATTCAAGGCGATTTTCCCGGCGCGCTGACCGACTACGATAAAGTGATCGAACTGAATCGGCGCAATTCGGCCGATGCGCAACTTCAGCGCCAGACGTTGCTGTGCCGGCTCGGACGCTCGCCGGGAGATTTCGCAGCAAGCGTGGCCGGTTGGAAGGATGGCTGGACCAAAACCCTCGCCTTGTTTGTGGCGGACCAACTGGATGAAACGGCATTGCTTGCCGCGGCGGAGAAAAATGACGCCGTACCGGCGCCTGGTCCGCAATGCGAGGCGTTTTACCACATTGGTATGAAGCGCCTCTGCAACGGCGACAATCCGGGCGCGAAAATTTTCTTCCAGCGAGGGGTAGCCACTGGCCTGCGGCAGTATGTTGAGTATCAATTTGCCACGGCGGAATTGGCCCGCCTCAATGCCACCGCGCCGCGATGACAGCTATTCGTTGATTCCCCAATGCAGGGGTTGCTCGCCATCCGCCAGCAGTCTGTTGATATAGGGCTGGAGGGGTGGCATTTCCGGCGCGCCAGTCGGTGATCCCGGGGAACTGAGGCGCAAATAATCCAATCGTGCGCGCTTGGCCGTTAGGCGCAGAGAAGATGGCAAAAAGAATGAGGAGGCTCCTTCTCGCGAAGGCTGCACCAGCACCAGCGCTCCATCGCCGGCTACTCGGTTGGGCAGCCACCCTTCGAACCACTTTTCCACATGATCCGGCAGCGCGGACGATTGCACGGCCAGAAGAATTAAATCAGCCCGAACCGCACTGAGTGCTGCCTCCATCGCAATTTCGGGGTCCGCCAGGTATTTGAAGCGCCACCAATCAAACCGAAATTTCAATTCCTCCTTGAATGTTCTGGCCAGGGAATCGCAAAGATCCAACAGCAGCTCTCGGCCGCCAAGGTCTTCATAAATCGAGACTACAACACAGCGCGCAGTTTTTCGTCCATTACCTCCAAAGACTTCGTCACGTCCTGTGCTCATTCAGCGACGCCAACAGGCAGTGCCTGGACACGCGTGCCTTGCCTGCTGACTTAATTCTAACCAACCACCGAACCATCCACAAGTCAAAGGGAAACTTACTCACAGGTTATTCACAACCCCTTGGCTAAAAGAAGGTTGATTGTGCAAAAAACACCAGCATTTCTTGCGCATGGCGGAAAAGGTCAAAATAATTCTCCTGAAAAACCGCCGGAATCCGCCTTGTCAGCCAAAAGGTTCCCGAAATGGCACTACTGCTGCTAAGGGACATGCGAGTGAAGAAAATCGACGCCATTATCAAACCGTTCAAGCTGGACGAAGTCAAAGACGCCCTGGCGGAAGTCGGCATCGAAAGCATGACGGTTACCGACGTCAAGGGCTTCGGCCGACAGAAAGGCCACACCGAGATTTACCGGGGCAGCGAATACACGGTCGATTTCCTGCCAAAGGTCAGAATTGAAATTGTCCTGGCGGACGAGCGCGTGGAACACGCCATCCAGACGATTGTCACCACAGCCAGGACGGGCAAGATTGGCGACGGCAAAGTCTTTGTCTCCAATGTGGAGGCAGCCGTCCGCATCCGCACTGAGGAGAAAGGAGAACTGGCGGTGTAAATTTTCCGTGAACTTCGCGCGTTCTTGCCTTATAACCAGCGCGTGTCCGATGGATTCAATGATCCAATCAGTGCCAGTACGCGCCTTTGCGGCGTCTTGGGGCATCCCATCAGGCATTCCGCGTCGCCGGCGATGCAGAACGCCGGGATCGCAGCCCTGAAGCTGAACTGGCGATATCTGGCCTTCGAGGTTCACCCAGACAATCTGCGCGCCGCCATCGAAGGAGCCAAAGCCCTCCGATTCATCGGCCTCAACCTGACCGTTCCCCACAAACTACTGGCGCTGGAGATGGTCGATGTGGCTGATGCGCGCGCCGAGGCGTGGGGAGCCGTAAACACCATCGTCTTTGAAACTCGCGACTCCCGGGGCGAATGGGTCCCCTTGGCCCGGGTCAGGGATGATGCCATCCCAGAGGTGCGCAGCCACGGATTCAACACAGACGGCGACGCCATTATCCATTCGCTCAAGGAGGATTTCCAATGGCCGGATTTGCGCGGTGCGGCGGTGTTGATCCTCGGTGCAGGCGGCGCGGCGCGCTCCGCCGCATTGCGACTGGCGCAGGAGGATGTTGGACGGATTTTTCTGGTCAACCGAACCGAGAAACGCGCCCGGCAATTGGCCGCCAGCATAACGGTTCTCCATTCGCGCGTGAACGTCATTCAGGGTTATCCGCCTGATCCCGTGGATCTGATCATTAACGCGACCTCTTTGGGCTTGAAGCCGGACGATCCCCTGCCCATTGACCTCCCGTGGCTGCAATCGCGTCGGCCCGCCCGCGTCTATGACATGATTTATCGCCCGAAGGAAACGGCTTTGTTGCGGGCGGCCAGGGCGGCGGGTTGCAGGACGGCCAACGGCCTCGGTATGTTGCTTTACCAGGGTGCTGAGGCCTTGAAACTCTGGACCGGTTCAGAACCGCCGGTCCGCATCATGCGCGACGCCCTGGAAAGGAACCTCCATGATTGAAGCCATCGTTTATCATTATGTTTGACTTAAAATCCTGGGCGCTGGTCCCGTTTCGTTTTTGGACGCTGTGCTTTTTTGTCTTCGGCTCTGTGGTTGGCAGTTTTCTCAATGTGTGCATCCATCGCATGCCGCGGGAGGAGAGCATCGTCCGGCCGCCGTCGCACTGCCCCCATTGCGGTTATTCAATCCCGTGGCACCTGAACATTCCGCTTTTCACCTGGCTCTGGCTGCGCGGCCAATGCGCCAATTGCCAGGCGCCAATTTCCCCGCGTTATTTCCTGGTGGAACTGTTGACCGGCGCGGTCTTTGCCGCCTGCTGGATTCATTTCGGGCATCTCTATCCCCTGCTCGCCCTGGTTTATTGTGTCATGATTGGAGGCTTGATCACCGCCACCTTCATCGATTACGAGCATTTCATCATCCCGGATGAAATCACCTTTGGAGGAATGGCTGCCGGCTTTTGCGCCGCGTTCCTCGTTCCTGCGTCGCATTTCAACTTTCCGTATTTCAACCATTTGCGCGCCTCGGGCCCGGCGATGATTGACAGCCTGGTTGGCATGGCCGTGGGCGGCGGAATCGTTTATGGCATGCTCCGCCTTGGCAAATTGCTCTTCGGCCGCTATCGCGTCCTTCTTCCACCGGCCACCAGGGTTTTCTTCACCGAAACGGCTGTGAAAATGCCCGACCAGGAAATCCCCTACGAGGAATTATTCTACCGCTCCGGGGATGCCATCCGGCTGCAAGCAAGCAGCGTGGAATTGATCGACCGGTGTTACCTCAACGTCGCTGTGCGACTGCAATCGCAGCGCCTCGAAATCGGCGGGGACTCGTTCGACCCGGAGAAGGTCCTCCACATGGAAGCCGTCACCGACCAGGTTGTCCTGCCGCGTGAAGCAATGGGCTTGGGCGACGTGAAGTTCATGGCGGCCATCGGCGCGTTCCTGGGTTGGCCCGGGGTCCTGTTTTCGCTGGCCCTCAGCGCTGTCATCGGTTCCTTCGTCGGCGTCGCCTTAATCATCGCCAACAGGCGAAGCTGGTCCAGCCGCATGCCCTATGGACCCTATATTGCCCTCGCCGCTGTCATCTGGATTTTTGGCGGATACCTTTGGGTGCGCCGTTTATTTTTCTGATGACCCACTCCCGCCGCACTGGGCCTGCTGGCGCAACGCGTGATCGGCCAGCACCAGCGCCGCCATGGCCTCCACCATCGGCACGGCGCGCGGCAGCACGCACGGATCATGCCGCCCGCGCGCTTTGAGTGTCGTGTTTTTCAAATTCACATCGACCGTTTGCAGTTCGTGCATGACCGTGGCCACAGGCTTGAAAGCCACTCGAAGGTAAATCGTCTCGCCGTTGGAAATGCCCCCCTGGATGCCCCCCGACAAGTTGGTCACCGTCCGCACTTTTCCGCCTCGAATCCGAAACGCGTCGTTGTGCTCCAATCCGGTCAAAAGTGTCCCGGCAAAGCCCGAGCCGATCTCGAACCCCTTCGAAGCCGGCAAACTCAACATGCCCTTGCCCAAGTCCGCTTCCAGCCTGTCAAATACAGGTTCTCCCCACCCCGCCGGCACGCCCCGCGCTGCGCACTCGATCACCCCGCCCACGCTGTCCCCTGCCCGGCGCATCTTCTCGATTAACCGGATCATCCGCCGCGCCGCGCCCTCGTCGGGGCACCGCACCACATTCGCCTCGACATCTTTTTGTTTGACTCTTTCCACGTCCACCCGCGCCTCAATCCCCTGCACACGCTGGACAAAGGCCACGATTTCGACCCCAAAGCGTTCGCGCAAAAGTTTTTTTGCCACCGCGCCGGCGGCCACGCGCCCGATCGTTTCCCGGGCGCTGGTTCGGCCCCCGCCCTGCCAGTTGCGAATGCCGAATTTTGCCTGGTAAGTGTAATCCGCGTGCGAAGGCCGGAATTTCGTGGCCATTTCGCTGTAGGCCTCGGGCCGGGCGTCTTCGTTCCTGACCCACATGGAAATGGGCGTGCCGAGCGTCCTGCCTTCGAAGGTTCCGGAAAGGATTTCCACCCGGTCGGACTCCTTGCGCGGCGAGACGATGGCCGATTGCCCGGGCCGCCTGCGGTCAAGGTCAGGCTGAATATCCGCTTCCACCAAGCCGAGCCGCGGCGGGCAACCGTCAATCACAACCCCCACGCCGCCCCCGTGAGATTCCCCCCAGGTGGTGATGCGAAACAACTGGCCAAACGAATTTCCCATGGGGCGATTTTAAAGTTCGAGCCTCAAAGTGCAAAGTCCAAAGTTCAGCTCTCAACCAATCCTTGGCGGGACAGGATTTTTGGGATGCGCGGACAGTATTTCCAAGCCCGTTATCGCCGCCCACAGCAAGGAAGCCGCGAAAATGCCCAAGCCCGCCAAAGGCCATCGTATTTCACGCCACATGGTTGTCAGGGCTTCGACTGGATCGCCAGAGGATTGGTTTATGGTTGTCCAGTTTCCCATCATCCATTTCAGCATGTGAATGCCTGAGGCCACGCTGACAACGAATCCAACCGTCGCCAGCGCCAATTGATAATACCCAACCGGTCTTCCCGCCGCCAACGAACCCGCCCCGGGCAGGGCCAGATTGGCTGTCAAACATCCCCAGGCTTCGGCCCGGTTGGCAGGCTCTTTGCCGCGGCTGGCAGGCAGGAGTTTCATAGGCGAAGGGAAAGCTACCAGCGGCCCCAGTGATGGTGAAACATATGCCATGCCCCGAACGGAAAACCCATGGTCAACGGCACAAGACAATGCCAGATCAACCCCACCACCGATAGAACCAAACCCGCCAGGGCCATGGCTCTGCCGCCTTCGTGCGGGTGGGCTTCCTGCTGGTTCAACGCGATGACCGAAAAGACAATTCCCAATATCGCGCAAAGGAACCCAAAACAGCAGCAAACATTGGCCAGCACGCCGCAGATCAAGCCCGCCAGCGCCATGTTGCTGCCTCGCTGCACCGTCGGCACGGGGGGCATCGAGACCACGGGCGGGATGCTGAACTCCGGCATCGACGATAGTGGCTTCCATTCGTTGCTCCCTTCCGCCTGAACCAGGGTTGCGCCGGTGATCCGCCCCTCCGCCTGCCATTGCCGGATTTGCGCGGCGGACGCAGGGCCGTAAATCTTTTGGTCACTGCCAATGATTTTATACATGTTTCTCTCCAATTCAGTAATCAGCGGAAAACCGGCAGATTTCGTGCCACCCCGAATACCACCAAGCCCACCACCAATGCCCATCCAAAGACGGGGCGCGTCACGATGCCAGGCAGCCTCTTGCCGGTCGAAAGCCAGACCAATTCCCGCGCCGCCAGCCACGCCGCAATGGGAAAAAGTGACATTACAAAGCAATTTAACCTCCAGGCGGCGGCAAAGTTGCCATGGGTCAATTGATGCATCGCCCGCAATGTCCCGCATCCGGGGCACAATAGCCCCGTCGTCAGGTGCAGCAGGCAGACGGGATAAACGCCAGTCGTAGCAGGGTCAAAAAGGAACAAAATGACCGCCGCCCCCGCCGTCGCGATCAACCCCGCGACGGCCAGGAACAGGTGCCAGGGCGATGCTGCCAGCGGTCCTTTCATACCTATTACTGAGGAAAAGAGTTCGCAAGGTTCTGAAAATTCGTCAAATATTGCGGACAGGAGACAAGGATCATAATGGCCACGGCGGCCATGATCAGAGAAAGGACCCCCAGCACAATCCCGGTGATGGCAAATCCCGCCCCCGCCTGTTGTGGATGGTGCTTAATCTGCGACAGGGCCACAATGCCGAGCACAATGGGAAGCGGACCCAAAACCGGACAGCAGAGGAGCGAAAGGATTCCGGTAATCATGGCCCAGATCGCCAACTGGCTGGTTGTCGCCGCGGGCGGCGCAATGGCGATGTAGCCGGGCGTCCCGGGCATCGGTGGCGCGCTGGGTGGCAACGCCGCCGCGAATTCCGGCAATTCCGCAACCGTTTTCCAGACCGTCGCCCCTTCCGGCTGCACCTTGGTGTGCGCATTGATGCGCCCTTCGGAAATCCACTGGCGAAGCTGGTCGGCGGTGATGGGCCCGTACTCCTTTTGATCGGCTCCGATAATTTTATACATGGCTTAAGATGGCTGCAACCGCTTCGCCTCGTCAAGCCTCCTTGGATGCGTCGATCAATTCCTGCAATTTGCTCCCGGCTCTTCCCGAATCAATCAACTCCCCCGCCTTCTTCCATCCATCAACCGCAGACCCGCTCGCCCTTGCAATGCGAAGGGCCACGCCGCTGTTGAGCAACACCGCATCCCGCTTCGGTCCGCGGTCGTCGCCGCGCAACAGACGGCGCACGATCTCTGCATTGGTCTTGGCATCCGCCCCCGCCAGATCGCCCAGCGTCGCCGGTTGAATGGGAAAAGCCTTGGTCGGGAAGGGCCGGAAGGAAGCCGATCTCTCCGAAAAGCTTGCTACCCAGTTCCTGCCGAGAGTCGAAAACTCATCCAAATATCGTGTCTCGCCACCGTCCACAACCGAACCGCAAACCACCATCCCGCGCCGCACTCCCTGCTTCTGCAAGACCGCTGCAAAGGGAACGCAGAGTTCCCGCCGCGGGACGCCCACAAGCTGCGAGCTGGGTCGCGCCGGATTCAGCAAAGGACCAAGAAAATTAAAGATCGTCCGTTGCCCCCGCTCCCGGCACAACCGTCGCGCCGGTGCGATTTGTTTGAAGGCGGGATGACAGTTCGGCGCGAAGAAAAAAGCAAAATGATGGTCGCGCAACCATGCCGCCGCTTTGTCTGGAGTCAGGTCTATCTTTATCCCAAGCGCCTCGAGCGCATCCGCGCTGCCGGCTTGCGATGTCATGGCGCGATTGCCGTGCTTGGCCACGCTCACCCCGGCGGCGGCCACGACCAGCGCCACCGTGGTCGAAATGTTGAACGTGTTCAGACGGTCGCCGCCGGTGCCGCAAACGTCGATGATTTCCCGCGAGCGCGTCTCGGCGTCCAGCGGCGGCGCGATGGCCCTGGCCTGCAAGGCGCGCGCGAAGCCGGCTATCTCCTCCGCCGTCTCGCCTTTCTGGGCCAGCGCGGCCAGGAAATCCGCTTTGACTTCCGCCGTCTCCTTTTCGCCGACCAACTCCCCTACCGCGTCCGAGACTTGCTCGTCCGTCAATCCCGCGCCGCCGGCCAGTTGCTTGGTCAAATCGATTAACACCATGACAAGTGTAGAAAGTCGGGGCCGCTTTTGCCAGCGCATTGCATGGCGGGCCATCAGTTTTTGGATGGCACTTTTCAGTTCCTAATCTTAATCTTAATCTTAATCGTAATCTTAATCCAATTGCCGGACGAGATTGAGATTAAGAGCAAGATTAGGAGCGGCTGCCCAATGGACACTGAAGTCATCTCAACAAACAACGTGACGCTGTTTGAGACAGCGGTGGCGCGCGCCGCCGATTTGCTCCGCGCCGGCCAATTGGTGGCGCTTCCAACCGAGACGGTTTATGGCCTGGCCGCCAACGCCTGGGATGCTGGCGCCGTCCGCCGCATTTTCGAAGCCAAGGGCCGCCCGTCGCACAATCCCATCATCGTCCACGTTGCCAGCCTGGAGTTGGCGCGCCGCTGCGTCTCCGATTGGCCGCCGCAGGCCGCCAGGCTGGCTGAGGCGTTCTGGCCGGGTCCATTGACCCTGGTCCTGCCGCGCTCGCCGGAAATCCCCGATGTCGTCACCGCCAACGGCCCCACTGTCGGTGTGCGATGGCCGGACCATCCTTTCATCCAGGCGGTCATTCGCGCGTGCGGCTTTCCGCTTGCCGCGCCCAGCGCCAATCGCTCCAACCAGGTTTCCCCCACCGCTGCAGAACACGTCCGCAAGGACTTGGGCGGCCGCATCCCTCTCATCGTCGATGGCGGCCCATCGAAAGTGGGCATTGAATCCTCCGTGCTCGACCTTGCAAGCTCGCCCCCGCGCCTCTTGCGCCCGGGCATGATCCGCATGGAATCCTTGCTCGCCCTTATGGGCGGCACAATCCTGCATGGACCCCGTCCCGATTCGTCCGGCGGCGACGGAGCGTTCTTGCCCAGCCCCGGCCTGCTCCCCAAACATTACTCACCCAAAGCCAAATTGGTCCTCTTGCAATGGCGCGACGAAAACGATCTGGCCGCTCAACTCTCAACTTGCCCGGTTCAACGCGGGAAAATCCATGTCATCGCCCACCACACGATTCCGTCGGGCCGGAATTTCAGGCGGGTGGCCGTCATCCCCCACGACGCCGAAGCCTTTGCCCGCGCCATTTACGCCGAACTGCACTGCTGCGACGAAGCTGGCGCGGAGCTGATCATCGTCGAAGCCCCGCCCCTCGGCGAAGAATGGCGCGCCATAGCCGACCGCCTGACCCGCGCCTCCGCCGGACCATAAAACATTTTGCGTCCCCACTTTAAAGATTGTTAAAAATATCTGTTTACTAAACAATATACTCAATATATGATTCGTTTAATGAATAGATAGTAATGGATAATGAACAACAGGCCATCAATTGTCCGGGTCAAGGGAAAGGCGTTGGAAATCAAGCTGGGTCACACCAAGTCACACTGAATCACAGTGATTATTTTAACCAACCGCTTTGATTGATGGTTTCGAACGCTTGACGACTTTTCCCCGGACAAGGCACGTTTATCGCCATGAAGATGATGCAGTTCCTCAAAGTTCTCATCGCTCTGGCCGTTATTTGGACTGGGCTGGCGGTCCATGCGGCAACCATCACCGTGTTCGCCGCCGCCAGCCTCATGGATGGTTTGCGGGAAATCGCCCGCAACTATCAGGATAAGACCGGCGATAAAATTGAGTTCAACTTCGCCGCCTCCAGCCTCCTGGAGCGGCAAATCGAGGAAGGCGCCCCGGCGGACATCTTTTTTTCCGCCGACGAACCCAAGATGGATGCTCTCGAGAAAAAAGGGTTGGTCGATAGAAAAACGCGTCGGAGCCGCTTGTCCAACTCGCTGGTCATTGTCGTGCCGGCGGACAGTCTCCTGTCGATTACGTCTCCCGCGGATTTGGCCACAGGGAAAATCGGGCATCTCGCGCTGGCCGATCCAAAGTCCGTTCCGGCGGGGATTTATGCCAGGGAATACTTGAGCAAGATTCATCTCTGGAACCAGATCGCGCCCAAAGTTGTGCCGATGGGAGATGTCCGGGCAGCGCTGGCCGCGGTGGAATCCGGCGATGCCGAGGCCGGCATTGTTTATAAGACGGACGCCGCCATCTCCAAAAAGGCGCGGGTGGCCTTCGCCGTGCCGCGCCAGGACGGCCCCAAGATCAGTTATCCGATGGCGGTGATGAAAGAGGCCCGCGAACCGAAGGCCGCCCGTGCCTTCCTGGAATATCTGGATTCAGACGCGGCGGCGCGGATATTTAAAAGGTTCGGATTCATAATCGATAACCAGGCGCAATGACCGCCAACGAATGGCATATTGTCTGGTTTACGGCGTGGGTTGCGGCCTTGAGCACGCTCGTCATCCTGCCGCCGGGCTTGGCGGTCGCGTGGCTGCTGGCGCGCCGTGATTGGCCGGGCAAATCGCTTCTCGAAACCGTCGTCACACTGCCGCTGGTCCTGCCGCCCGTGGCCACGGGGTTGATCCTGCTGAAAGTGTTGGGACGGCACGGATGCGGCGGCTTTTTCCACGACCGTCTCCACCTGGACATTGTTTTTACCTGGCGGGCCGTGCTGGTGGCGCTGGGCGTAATGTCGTTTCCGTTGCTGGTGCGTTCGACGCGCGTAGCTTTCGAACAGGTCAATCCGCGTTTCGAACAAATCGCACGGACCCTCGGCGCGGGCGATCTGCGGGTCTTTTTTTCCATAACCATTCCCCTCGCCTTGCGCGGCATCATTGGCGGAGTCATTCTGGCCTTTGCGCGGGCTTTGGGCGAATTTGGCGCAACGATCATGGTGGCTGGCAACATCCCCGGCAAAACATCCACCCTGTCCCTCTCCATCTACCAATCCTGGTTCAATGGCGAGGATGCCGCCGCCTATCGATTGTTGGGCGCGTCGGTGGCGCTGTCTTTCGCCGCCGTCTGGGCCAGCGAATGGTTTATGCGCCGGAGCCGGAAATGATTCCCCTCACTGCCCGCGCAACCGTCAGGACTTGGGTTTCAGGATTTTTTCAAAAGTCTCGGTTGGCTCGATTTCAATCCGGCCCGCTTCCACGACCGCGGGCTTGGCACTGATGCCGCTTGGTTGGGTGGAATTAGACAAGGGCGGAGAAGCGGGTCTGGCATCGGCGATTGTCTCCTCGTCCTCCGCCGCGGTTTCGCGTCCGCCCAGGTTGAAGTTGGTTCGTTTGTCGAGCCAGGCTCGATAACGCGGATAACTCCACATGCCATGTTCCGCGCCAGTTTCGATGGAGGAGATGATTTTGAAAAAGTCGCGGTTGCGAATGAAATTCTTAATGGCCATCGTCGCCATCAGAACTTCGCATTCCGGCACGCAAATATTCAGATTGGGCCGGAACTGGAGCCGCTGCGAAATAACCCCGATGAGGCAATCGGCCATTTGCGCGGCAATATTGCCTTGAATCTCGGAGGGAAACGCATTGATGATCCGTTGCAGGGCCTCCGTGCAGTTGGAAGAATGCACCGTGGCCAAAACCAGGTGGCCCGTTTCAGCGGCGCTCATCGTCAGCCGCATCGTTTCCGGCTCGCGCAATTCCCCCACCATCAACACATCCGGGTCCTCGCGCAAACTATCCAGCAACGCCTGCTCGAAACTGGGCGTGTCCCGCCCCACCTCGCGCTGTCGAATAAAGGCGCGTTTGGGGCGAAACGTGAATTCGATCGGGTTTTCAATCGTGACGATATGGCGGGCATCGCTCAAGTTGATCGTCTGGATCAAGGCGGCCAGCGTCGTCGTTTTCCCGCTGCCCGTTGCCCCGCTGATCACGATCAGCCCATGCGGATGATTCACCAATTGCTTGAAATCCGGATGCAGATTCAACCCCTCAATCGTCGGCTGAAAAGCCGGCAGCAATCGAATCGCGAAACCCACCCCGCGCGACGTCTGAAGAATGTTGATGCGGCAGCGCAGCCCTTCGATGGTCCTGGACAGATCAAAAGAGCGCCGTTGCAAAAACTCCGGCCAATACTCGGCCCCGACCAACTCGTGCGCCCATTCCAGCGTCGCCGGCGCCGCAAGCGGCTCACCCACCGAACGCAAGCTGCCCCGCACCCGCAAAACGGCGCTCAAGCCCGGCTCCAGATGAAGGTCACTGGCGCCCTCCTTTTTCGCCAAGGCGATAAGATCCCGCAAACTCATGAAA
Source organism: Verrucomicrobiota bacterium (assembly GCA_050014435.1). Classification (GTDB taxonomy): domain Bacteria; phylum Verrucomicrobiota; class Verrucomicrobiia; order Limisphaerales; family Palsa-1400; genus DASRLE01. The sequence goes on from JBEKDI010000039.1 coordinate 40,930, forward strand.
TGTGGCGCGCACCCATTTGATTCTTAAACTCCATCGGCGCCGATTTGTTTCGGGGCCGAATTCTGCAAAGTGACACGCCAGGGCGGTTGTGTCAATTGAGCGAACAGTGCCGCCCCGCCACAGCGCAAAACATCATTTCGATGCAAGTTCAACGATTGCTGTGGCTGGAACGAAATCTTTGCCCAGCAATAATCTCCAATTGAAGGCAGGCGGCAACACTTGGGCTATTTAATTTACCGGGTGGCGGCTACAAAAAATGAATTATTAAAGAATTCACTTGACCTCATACCATAAAATATGCTTAATCTATAATATTAATAAATTAATCACTCTAATTGTGGTCTAATTCCCTTTTTTTGGGGATAAATTACGTATGAATACGCTGAAGGCCCGATGTTTGTTCGTAACCTCTTTGCTGGCTGTCATTTGCGTCTGGGCAGATTCCAGCGTCCAGGCACAAACCTCACCCGCGACCACTTTGTCGACTTCCAGTGACTATGTTTGCGTCCAGCGCGGCCCGGATTCGAAGCTGTGGCAACGGGCCGTCTTGCAAACCAATCAAGCGGGGGTAGTCAGAACAAATCTGCAAACTTATAATGAACTTGCGACTGGATTGTGCCATCTGAAGGATGGCCAATATGTGGATTCTGGGGAAGAGGTTGCCGTGGTGGCTGGTGGTGCGCAAGCCATACAAGGTCGCCACCAAGTCTGGTGGGCTGGCAATGCGAAGACCCCGAATGGGGCCGTAATCCTGACGACTCCTGACGGCAAAACGCTTACAAGCACCGTTTTTGGGCTGGCTTACTACGATATCGCCTCTGGTTCCAACGCCGCTATTGCCAGGCTGCAGGACTGCAACGGCTCCATTGTCGCGCCAAATCAAGTGGTTTACACTGGTGCATTCAGTAACCTTGCGGCGGATGTGCAGTACACCTACCGCAAGGCTGGATTGAGTCAGGACATTGTGCTGCGTCAGGCGCCTCCAGCTCCCGACCGTTACGGACTCGCCGACGAAACGACAGTTCTTCAGGTCTATACCGAGTTCTTCAATCCACCGCAGCCGGAAATGACTGCCGTGACCAACGGCAATGTCGCTGACGACCAGATCTTGAACTTTGGCGACATGAAAATGGGAATCGGTCAGGCGTTGTTTCTGAATGGGCAGGAGGCGCCTATGTCGGCGGGAATGGTCACCAAACAGTGGATTAAGGTTGATGGTTCCACATTCCTGATTGAGTCGGTCCCTTACCAGTCCATTTCAAACCTATTGCAAGCATTGCCCCAATCAATGAATCTCACGCCCCGGCGTGGCTCCATCCGACGGGTGGTCCTCATGGAGTCAAGCCCATCCGGGCCCAGGCAATCGGTCAAAGGGGCAGGTTTGATGCAAATGGCCAGGGTTGAAACCGTTGAGCCCCGGCTGGTGGTGGACTACAACTTGTCTAACAGCACAAACAATCTCACCTTGCAAGGGGACACGACTTACCTCGTGACAGGCACGGTCAACGTTTCAGGGACCGTAACAATCGAGGGTGGCACTGTCGTTAAATACACAAACAACTATGGCGAAAACTCGATTGTGGCGTCCAATTTCGTTTGCCAGACCGGGCCCTATAGACCAGGCGTGTTCACCAGTATGAACGACGACTCGGTGGGCTCGAAGATTAGCGGCAGCACAGGCAAGCCCGCTAATAACGTGCCGAACATGTATCTTGAATTTGACCCGTTGCAGATTAGTTTAAATTCGCTCATCTTTAAGAATCTCCGCTTTTCCTATGCCGACTACGCGATCTTTGGAGCCATAACCACGAACAACTGCAACTCGATTGAGATTATGGACTGTCAATTCATCAATTGTGGAGAGGCGTTTTTTTCCCCTGCTGTCGAATTCCGTGGGTCCAATCCAGGGTTTCCGATCAATGTTTACAATGTGCTGTTTTCCCGGTGTCGAGACGGGTTTGTTACCGACAATGATGGAACTTCATATGTTGATATCAACCTCAGCAATGTGACAGCCGATCAAGTGGGGACGTTCGTCTCAGGAACAAGCAATGTTTGCTACGCAACCAACTGCATATTCACGGCAGTGACGAATTTGCAGGGCTACTCTACCAGTTGCTACACAAACGCCAGCAGCAACGGAGTGTACCAAACCGTCGGAGCCGGAAGCTATTACCTGGCCGATGGCAGTGCCAATCGCGGGATGGGAACGATCAACATTAATACCAATCTATTGGCGGACTTGCAAACGAAAACGACCTATCCGCCGGTGACCAACTTTTGTGGATTGCTTACCAACGACTATACATTTTTCCCCCAGGCGCAACGGGACACTAACGGCGCCACAGTGGACACCGGCTACCATTACGACCCGATTGACTACGCTTTATGCATGCAGATGTCCAACTCCACGGTAACTGTTCTAAGCGGAACCGTTCTGGCTGGTTGCGGCCCGGAGTATGGTGTCTGGCTCTTCAACAACGCGGTCTTCAACTGCGCCGGCGACGCTACCACCCTGAACTATATTGTCCGCTACAACACGGTCCAGGAGCAGTCCAACACCAATTGGTCCTCGACGAATTGGGCTGGCTCATTGCAAAACACTTCAGGCGGTGGTTTTTCTCCGTCAACGGCGAGTTTTCGCTTTGCCGAATGGTCCGTTTTGGGCTCGGACCGGCACTTATACTCTGTTTCCAGCGGTGGATCATTGCTCACATTTCAGGACTGCCAGCTTTACAACGGGGAATTCACCGGGATTTCGTCGACCGAAACGGCCACCAACTGCCTGTTCCAGCGAGTCAACACGTTCCTGGACGATCTTAATGCAACCAGCGCCGTACCCAACTCCTTCCACAACAACCTGTTTTGGGAAGGCGAATTGCTCTACGGCCACAACTCTGGCGGTGGCTCCAGCGGCCTCTGGACCTTCCGCGACAACCTTTTCGACCAAACTTCGTTTACGAACATCAGCGGTTCCACCATCGATATTTGTCTGAGTAATGCTTACGTGACAACTAGTTTTGGAGTTCTGTCGTCCAGCAGTCCTGCGGTGATTCTGAGCAGCAGCCCGCCCTATGAAACCGGAACCCTGGGTGACTATTACTACCCGACCAATCTCACAAATCTGATCACTAATGGAAGCCAGACTGCCGCCACCGCTGGTCTTTACCATTACACCATCACCACAAATAACGTCATTGAAGGCACCAATCAGGTCAGCATCGGCTTTCATTACATCGCCTGCTCCAACGGATTGCCATTGATTTCGAATCCAAATGGCATGCCCGACTACATGGAAGACACCAACGGCGATGGAATTGTGGACGATGGGGAAACCGTGCTTCAAATCACAAGTCAACCTCTCACCCAAACGGTGAACGATGGCAGCAGCGCAACATTCACCGTGGTGGCCGAAGGCCTGGGATTGTTGACTTACCAATGGAGATTTAGCGGAACAAATAATATCTCCGTTTCCACGAATATGCCTGGAGCGACGAACAGCAGCTACACGATCTCCGATGTGCAGGCGGCAAATGCCGGAAACTACTTCGTCGTGGTTGCAAACCTGTATGGCTGCCTTAGAAGCGGATTCTTCGAGGTTCATAATGGGTAGAGGTCTAGCTTTCCACAGAAGAAAAGGATCCGAATGCGGTAGTTCCGAAAGCTGCGGAAGCCTCGGGCGGCGGCTTTGATGCTCTGGATTTTGG
>JBEKDI010000040.1:0-44324 GCA_050014435.1 Verrucomicrobiota bacterium
TCGTTCACCCGAAAGCGTTACCCTCAAGAAATTCCTCGCAACCAAAATCAGCCCCGCCCGCTGCGGCTACGCTGAAATCCTTGAACTGGAAAAGGCTGCATGAACGTTCCACTGTCCAGTGTATAAATGTGCCAGAGAAAAAACAGGCGATTGACCGGAGCCGCTGGTGTCCATCAACAATAAGGAGGCTATTGTCTTGTCTGGTTTGATACAGAAAAATGGGTGGAACCGGCAGATTAAGGAGAAACGATTCAATCAGCCTGCTGGCTTTTTCCATTTTCCAAACGTAATAGCGCTGTTCCTCGGGAGATTTAATTTCCCCATCATTCCATTTCTTCACCAAAACCTCCAACGTGAAATCCGCTGGGTAAGAAATCACTTCATACGGGCGAAGTGATGTTTCGCCATCAACTTCCTCGCTCGCGATCTTCGCAATGTCAATTTCGCTGGCCATTGGAGTATTGATATTCCGAGCGGGATACAGATTCAAGCCCATATTTGCCCCCTTCCATCCTGCCCGTTAACCCTAAACGGGGTGGCCAAAAATAGCCACCGCCCCAAATTAGGACAACACCGGAAGGCTTTTGCAATGTAGCCGTCCCGCGCTACACTCCGTCTATGAACTTGCGGCTTCATTCCACCCTGGCAATCCTGGCCCTGCTTCTGGGCACCTCCAGCCACGGGCTGTCCGCCGCCGGAGTGACTGCTTTCGATTTGGCCAAAGAGGGCGACAAAGTCATTCCCGCGCAAGCCAGGGACAAGATCACGCAAATGCGTTCGGAAAAATCGACTTCCACACTCGCCCCCGATGTTTGGTACATCGACTATTTCGATCCCACCGCCGCCTTTAAGACGACGGAAGTCCAGTTTGTGGCCGGCAAGGTCAAGCGAATCACCCGGCCCAAGCGCTTGTTCGATTCGTTCACCGGCACCCGGCAATTGGACTGGAGGAAACTTAAAATCAATTCCGACCGCGCCCTGGCCATTGCCCTGAAGGAACCCCTGCTGAAGAATCTCCATTTGCGAGCCTCGCAGTTCTGGCTGGAACGGACGCCGATGGGCGCAGCCTGGAAGATCCGCTTTTGGGCGTCCCGCCAGGGCAAGCCAGACCAGACAGTTGAAATTGGCGATCTTTCTCTTTCCGCCAAAACCGCTGACATCATCAAGACCGACCTGCACACCCGGGACGCCGATTAGCACGCAAGCCAAAGCCTTCGGGCTCGGAAAGATCGCGCGGGCCTTAAAGCGTTCCAGCGAGCGCCAAGGCCGACCGCCGAAAAGCTTCCCGAACGACATCGCTTTTGGAACGTCCAGTTCGGCAGGCCAGCGCATTGAGAGCCCGAGCCTCATCCGATGTCAATCGAATGCTCAGTGTCATACGAACCAAACATCGACGCGAGGCTCCCGGTCCTTTTCAGCGCCATTGGAGTAGTGGCGCTGGTGCGAAGATGGCCGGTCTGGTGGTTTTCTGGCTGTCTCCGCTTTTCCATCTTTGGTCGCGGCGCCACGAATATGAGGCAAACGCTTGTGCCGCTGGACTCGTCAAACGGCATCAGCCCTTGATCGCTGCCCTCCGCAAACTCAACGAGAAGAGCCTGAGCACCTTACACCCCATCGCCTCTACAATCTGGAACGCGAAGCAGCCAAGGGTTTCGTCGTACCCGGCGGGTTTTTATGAACGGCGGTAGCCAGGGTGCAGCCGCACGCCATTTTTATTGGTCGGGTGACGAAGCGAGTGGTGACGCCGCTCCGCCGTTGGTAAAGTAGATATCATCCAACTCGAGAATGCTACGGTCGGCTGCGGAACCAGTCATCGTTTGAACAACCCTCATGTCATTGAAACGGATGCGCAACGCCGTCTGTTTCGACGTTGCGGTTATTTAAAATGCCTAACCACACTACGGGGTCAGTTCAATCGCCTGGGAGTTGGTTTCTGTCAGGTAATATCCGCCCCCATTGGTCGAATTGAGCAACACGACTCCGGTGCCGATTATCTTGCTGGATCCGCTGCCGACAGTGACCCTGAAGGTACCCGTCCTCTGGTTAATGGAACCGCTTAACGTTGTTCCAGTAATCTTGCCGGACGCGGTGGTGTTTACGGGATAGTCGGTGAAATTGGAACTGTTCGTCTCATAGACCCAGTCCACGACGGACAGATTTGTGAGGAGCTGAATGCTTGTCGCGGAATGGGTCCAAGGGGAAACGGCGAGTTGGTTGGCGGAAAGGACGTTGGTGAATCCGCCCTGATAGAGTCCCGTAGCGCGCGGAGGATGAATCCAAGCCAGGCTCATGCCCGAGGTGTTGGTCGAGCTGAGAGTGATCCATCCCAACAGCAGCCCTCTGCCGCCATACAGATTGGCATAGACCGGAATATAACTGGTCTCTGTAGCGGGCACAGATTCGCTAAAAGCCGTGCCGTCCGCCAAAGATCCGCTCACGGTCACCATCCCGGCGCTTGTCGCAATCGAGGCGTAACCGGCGCCGCCGGGCGATGAGGTAGGAGGCGATCCGCCGAAACTGGGTGGAATGAGCATGGTGTATCTGGCCGCAGCTTCGCTCCCGGCCTTGGTCGAAAAGTCAGCCATGAGAGACGCCACCCATGCAACGCCGTTGTTGGTTCCGGAAATTGTGCCAATCACCTCTGGCGCCGGATTGGTCGAGTTGATCGCGGTCAGTTCTACGATAAGGGGGCCACCCTGACTGGCCGTTCGCGATATTTTATTTGTGGCCTGTCCGTTTAAACTGAACGTACCGCTGATGCCGTGGCTCCCGCCATTTATCAAAAGCGAGCCGCTGTAGGCGCCCCGCTGCGCAATATTCAACCCCTTGAGCATGCCCGCCGTCTGTTCCGTCACGCCGTTCGAGGAGGCAAATAATCCGTTATATATTCCTTTAAGCGGCAGAAATGGATTGGGGATGAAATTGGCCTGCACCACGAGGCTTGTCTCGGCCTTGAAGCCCAGAGGATTCGTGTTCGTAGTAATTGTTCCGGTCCACCCTGAAAACACATTGGTGCTTTTCGCCCCGCCACGCAGGCTGTAGCGCCGTCCTGCTTTCAATGTCGCGTTATTCAAGCTGGGAGACACCGTGCCTTCGCCGTTTGTGATCAGATACAAAGTCAGGCTTCCCACAGGAGCGAAATAGGCGACGAGGTTAAGGTTGGTGGTCAAGGTTACCATCAACGGGTTGTTCGTCCCGGTCCCTTCTCCAGCCCAGCCAATGAACTCAAAGCCGCCGGTGGGCGTGGCCGTGGCCGCATCGGTGCTGCCCGCCTGGAACGTGCCGCTTCCGGCGACCGTCCCGCCCTGCCTCGGGTATGCGCTTACCGTCATCGTGTAATTCGTCACGATGCCGGGGATATAGCTTCCAATCGCCAGGGTTGTTTCTCCGTTGGTGATGGCAACCGTCTGGTCCACGGGCGTGGCCCAATCGGGAATTGTGGTGAACGTCACGGTATGGGAACCCACCGAAAGGCCATCCACAACGGCAGCGCCTGCTTGCAACGCGCCGCCATCGACCTGCCATTGTGCTCCGTAATACACGGCAAGGTCCGGGTTAATAAGGACTTCCAACGAGCCGGCATTGGCAATGGCTGTCGAATAGTTTATGGTCACCAATGCGGTCTGATTTGCCGTCACAGTGACGGGTTGCGTCGAGGGCAGGGTGTAACCGGCGAGGTTGGTCAAGGCAAGGATATGATCTCCCGGTGTCAGATTGGTTAGGGTGGTTCCACCTTGCTGCCACGCGCCGCCGTCCATCTGCCAGACGGCTCCAGCCGTTACTGCGGCCGAAGGTGTCAGAGTCACCTCCACATTTCCGGTCGGCGAGACGGATTCGCTCGGAATGCCCATCCGAATCGCATTATTCCTCGAATCAGCCACAAAAATGGCGCCATAGGCATCCGCTGCCACTCCGTTTGGGAAATAGAACTGCGCGTTTGTGCCCGTCCCGTTTGCATAACCCCGTGTTCCGCCGCCAACGGTCGAGACTGTCCATGTTCCGCTCGAGTTTGTCAATTGGCGGATCGCTTCGTTGATCAGATCGGCCACGTACACAAGCCCGCCGTTTGTACCCTGCGCCACGCTTACCGGCTGGTAAAATTGCGCGTTGGTGCCCGCCGCGTTTTCGGCGCCTGCATCCAACTGGCCTGCAATGGTCGTGACCACCCAATCCGGCCCCTGCGGCGCAACCAATCGAATCATGTTGTTGAACTGGTCCGCCACATAGACATTGTCACTTGAATCCACCGCCACGCCGGAGGGGAAATAAAACTGCGCCGCGGTGTTCGTGCTGTTGGCGGAACCCTGTGTGCCGCCGGCAATGGTGGTGACGACCCAATTACTTCCCTCGGGCGCAATCTTGCGAATGGCGTTGTTGAACTCATCGGCCACGAACAAGTTGCCCGAGCTATCCACCGCGATTCCCGCCGGGTTGTAAAACAATGCCTCCTTATTCGTCCCATCCCTCAGCCCATGGACGCCAGCTTGGCCGGCGATGGTCGTGACTACCCAATTGCTGCCCGACGGCGCAATTTTCCTGATGGTATAATTAAGCTGATCAGCCACATAGAGGTTGCTCGCGCTGTCCATCGCCACGCCGCTTGGCCCGGAGAATTGCGCTGTTGAGTTTGTCCCGTCGGCTGATCCCTCCGTCCCGCCCGCGATGGTGATCACATACCAATTCGTGCCAAACGGCGCCACTTCACGAATAGCATTATTATTCTGGTCGGCAATATAGACTGTATCGTTGCTGCCCACCGCCACGCCGGCTGGAGTGGAAAACTGTGCGCCGATGTTGACGCCATCGCTCGAACCCTGCGTCCCGCCCGCGATGGTCGTAAAGGTGAAGGTTTGTCCGCAAGCGGTCGGCGCGGTCCATCCCAGAGCCAGCAGAAGACACGACAAGAGTGGGTTTTTGATTCGCTTCATATTCATCCCATTTTTGAGTAACAAAGATTCCTACGGGCCAACTTCCTGGCAAATTGCGTGCCACAAGTGCGATTTTGAGAAGCCGGGGCCGCGCCGATTAATGCGCGCCGGCCAGTTGCCTCAACACATATGGTAGAATTCCGCCGTGCTGGTAATAATCAATCTCAATGGGCGTGTCGATGCGGCAGATGACCGGGATGTTCTCAACTTGCCCGCCGGCCCGCGTCACGCGCAGGGTCAAATCTTGCCGCGGCTTGAGTTGATCGCTTAACGCCAGCACGTCGTAGGTTTCGGTCCCGTCCAATCTGAGGATTTGCGCCGACACGCCTTCCTTGAATTGCAAGGGCAACACGCCCATGCCCACGAGGTTCGACCGGTGAATGCGCTCGAAGCTTTGCGCGACGACGACTTTGACCCCCAGCAACCGCGTTCCCTTGGCGGCCCAATCGCGCGAACTGCCCGTGCCGTATTCGGTGCCGGCGAGGACAATGAGAGGCGTGCCCTGGCCCGCATATTTCATGGCCGCGTCAAAAATGCTCATCGTTTCGCCGCCGGGCTGAAATTTTGTCACGCCGCCCTCGACCCCGGGCACCATGAGGTTCTTGATGCGCACGTTGGCAAAAGTGCCCCGAGTCATGACACGGTCGTTGCCCCGGCGCGAGCCGTAGCTGTTGAAATCCACGAAGTTGACGCCGTGCCCGATCAGATAAGTTCCCGCCGGCGAAGTTTTTTTGATGCTGCCCGCCGGCGAAATATGGTCGGTGGTCACGCTGTCCCCAAAAATACCCAGCGGCCTGGCCCCCTTGATTTCGGCGATGTGTCCGGGCTGAAGGCTGAAATTCTCAAAAAAAGGCGGAAGTTGTATGTAGGTGCTTTGTTCGTCCCATTGATAAACCTGGCCGGTGCTGGCCGGAATTTCGTTCCACTTGGGATTTTGCGCGGCGAAATCACGGTAGAGCCTGCTGAACACCTCCGGCTTGAGGGCGGCGCGCATCGCTTCCCGCACCTCGCTCTGGTCCGGCCAGATGTCCTTCAACCAAATCTCCTGGCCGCCGGCGCCCCGCCCGATGGGTTCGGTTGTCAAATCAATTGTCACGCGCCCGGCCAGGGCGAAGGCCACCACCAGAGGCGGCGACATGAGGAAATTCGCCTTGATGCTCTGGTGGACGCGCGCTTCAAAATTTCGATTCCCCGAAAGCACCGCCGCCGCAATGACGTCGTTTTTGGTCACCGCCTCCTCGACTGGCGCGGCCAGGGGTCCGGAGTTGCCGATGCACGTCGTGCAGCCGTAACCGACGAGGTTGAAACCGAGTTGGTCCAAATAAGGTTGCAGGCCGGTTTTGTTCAAATAGTCGCTCACCACCCGCGAGCCGGGGGCGAGGGAGGCTTTGACCATCGGATTAGGCTTGAGTCCTTTTTCGACTGCCTTCTTCGCCAGCAACCCGGCGGCCAGCATGACCGAGGGATTGCTGGTGTTGGTGCAACTGGTGATGGCGGCGATCAGCACGTCGCCATGATGCAATTGGCCGTGCGGCGAGGCGGACACGGCCCCCGCGGGATCCGGTGTCGGGCGGTTGTTGGCCATTTCCAATTCCGTCAACGGATTGGTGTTCTGCTCCCGCGAACGCTGGGCCGAAACCGGCTCCTGGCTCCCGCCGCCCGGGCCTGTCGAACCGTCACCCAAAACCGGATAAGCGCGCTTCAAATCGTCCGCGGTTTTGCCAAATCCGTTTTCTGCCGCAGGCTTTTGTAAGGCCTTGATAAACTCCGCTTTGAGTTTGTCCAGCTCTATCCGGTCCTGCGGCCTTTTTGGCCCGGCCACGCTCGGTCTTACTCCGGCCAGGTCCAATTCCAGGTCCGCTGAGTAGGTGATGTCGCCCTTCTTGGGGATTCCGAAAAGGCCTTGGGCGCGGAAATAGTTTTCATAAATCTTGCAATGCTCCTCGCTGCGCCCTGTCTGGCGCAAATAATCCACGCACTCCTCGTCGATGGGGAAGAAGCCCATGGTTGCACCGTATTCAGGCGCCATATTGGCGATCGTCGCGCGATCCACCACGGCCAGGGCCGCCGCGCCAGGCCCGTAAAATTCGACAAATTTCCCGACCACCTTCGCCTTGCGCAACATCTCTGTCACCGTCAGCGCCAGGTCCGTTGCCGTCACCCCTTCCCGGAGCGCGCCGGTCAAATGCACCCCGACCACGTCTGGCGTCAGAAAGTAAACCGGCTGCCCCAACATGCCGGCCTCAGCTTCAATGCCGCCGACCCCCCAGCCGACAATGCCCAGGCCGTTGATCATCGTGGTATGAGAATCGGTGCCGACCAGCGTGTCCGGGTAAAAGAGGGAACGGCCATCGGCATCGGTCGGTTGGGACAGGACGCCCTTGGCCAGATACTCCAGGTTGACTTGATGAACGATGCCAATGCCGGGCGGCACAACCTTGAAAGTGTCAAAGGCCTGCATGCCCCATTTGAGAAATTGATAGCGCTCGCGATTGCGTTGAAATTCCATGGCCAAATTCTGCGCCAGCGCGTCCGCCGTTCCCGCAAAATCCACCTGAACCGAATGGTCCACCACCAAATCCACCGGCACTAAAGGCTCGATCAATTTGGGATTCCGGCCCAATTTCATCGCCGCGGAGCGCATGGCCGCCAAATCCACCAGAAGCGGCACGCCGGTAAAGTCCTGCAATACAATCCGGGCGACGATAAATGGGATTTCCTGCGTGCGCGCGCCCTTGGGTTGCCACTGGGCCAGCTCCCGGATGTTGGTTTCAGAAACCTTTTTGCCGTCGCAATTGCGCAAAACCGATTCGAGGACGAGGCGGATGGAAACCGGCAGTCGGGAAATCGCGCCCAAGCCCGCTTTTTCCAAGGAAGGCAGCGAATAGTACGCGCCTTTCCGGCCCTGCCCGAGGTCGAATTCCTGCAACGAATCAAAGAGGTTGTGCAAAGTGTTCATAAAGGGACTATCCGCCCGCCGTTGCAGGCCGACAAAGGAAAATGCTATCTGCCGCCGACACTGTCAAGAGCGCCACCTCCATTACAAAAAAAGCCCCGCAGATGCGGGGCTTCGTTAGAGCATGTTGCCTGGTTTATTTCCGGCGTCGGAAGGAAAGCAAACCGGCCAAGCCCGTGGCAGCGAGCGCCAGGGTCGATGGTTCCGGCACTTCAGCCGTTATGTTGAGATCGTTAAAGTAGTTGTTGCCGGTGGTGTTTGAGTCCACAAATGTAACGGAAGAAGTGTTCTCAGCCGAGCTGTCAAACGTTCCGCTCGTTGCGAATATGGAGGGGCCGCCGGCAAAAGGACTAACGTTGAAAGAATAGCCTTCAGTCGGACTGTTGAGGGCGCCGTCCACAGTCAACGAAACAAGTAATCCGGCACTCAATTCGCTGTAATCGACTCCCGTAGGATTACCATTAAGGGTCATGTTGTCGGCTCCTGTCCCATTGTATGCGAATGTGAAGGCGTTTCCCACTTCAGCCGATAAAAGCCCCTGGCCCGGCCCGACCCCTTGACTCGTCATGGCAAAACTAAAAGTTTGATTGTATAACGATGCAGAGGTGCTTGGACCTGCGGTAAAGGCACGGGACAAGGAGATTGACGGAATAAGTGTGGTGGCAGAATTTGCATAAGTGCCCCAAGAATAACCGCCAGAGGTCACGGTAGAGGAGTTGTCCAAGTAAGTGCCAGCATAAGGCGGACCATCGTTGTTTTGTACGACGACAGTCCAAGCACCAAAGCCAGTGCCATCGTTCGGAAAGCTGCTGCCCCATCCGCCCGAGATGTTGTAGTTCGCGGCCGAGTCGCTCGCGGTTGCGGCCGCAAAGGCCAGGCCGCCGGACAGACTAAACGCCAAGGTCAAGGCGATGAATTTATTTAATTTCATGGTAAGGTTTTCGCTTTCTTATATTAGTTGGTGCTGCCGCTGTTTGCTAAGTTAGTTTTTGATTGCGGGCGCCAGCATAGCAAATACCGCATTTGACCGCTACCGCATGTTTGTGCGGTAGAGCTTGCCATTTCGGATGGCCCCAAAAATGCTTTTGCGCTATTTCGTGCTTCCCGCCGGCCATGAGACAGCCTTTTGCCGGTTGGTTTGTTTCGTTGCGGCTGGGTTGCGAACTGGTATATGGTTGCCCAACATGAAAACACTTCTCACTTTGGCCTGGCTCGGTGCGGCCATGACGGGGCTGTTTGCGGCGCCTTTTTCCGATCTGAGTTTTGAGGCGGCATCCAATGAGGCTGCGCGGACCGGCAGGATCGTCTTGGTCGATTTTTATACGACGTGGTGCGGCCCTTGCACCATGCTGGATAAAAACACGTGGACCGATGCCGAAGTCATGCAGTTGCTCAAGGAGAAGACCGTGCCTTTGCGAATCGACGCGGAAAAGGAAACCGCCCTGGCCAAACGCTACAAGATCGGGGCCTATCCCAGCGTGCTGCTCATCAAGCCGGACGGAACAGAAATCGACCGTTTGGTGGGTTATCGCGAGCCGGGATTGTTCGTGGCGGATTTCCACGCCGCGCTTGCGGGCAAGGATTCAGTCAGTCGTGCCCATGATGCCGTGATGGCGGCGGGGACCAACGATGCCAGCGCTCGGATGCAATTCGGGCTGGCACTGGCCCAAAAAGGCAGGGATGCGGAAGCGCTGTCGGAGTATCTCTGGTGTTTTGACCACGGCCTGGACCTCAACACCGGTTTTTCCGGTGTTCGCCTGAGCTACTTGTTGATGCACATCAAAAGTCTGGCCGCCGGCTATCCCCCCGCGCGGAAGGCGCTGGAGACCCGGCGTGATGAGCGGCAGGCCAAGGTGGCCGCCGGCGCCACGGATACGCAAACGATCATGGATCTGGTTTCCCTTAATAATACGCTCGACCAGAAGGAGAAGAACTTTGCCGTTTATGATCATCTTCCTGCCGGGAGCATGGCAAAGGACTATATTTTAATGCTTTCGGCTGACCAATTTCTTAAAGCCAAACGGTACACGGATTTTCTCCAGGGGCAGGATGGGACGTCCTCCTTCCAAAGGGCGGTGGAACGGTACAACACGATGCTGGATTCCCTCGGCAAGGAGAGCCCCATGAGGGAGCGCATGGAAGAAACGATGCGCCAAATGGCCGTTACGGTCGGCGCGCACTGTTTTGAGGCCCTGGCCGGACTGAAACGAGATCAAGACGGCAAGAAACTGGCCGGGCAGATTCTGAAGTTTGATTCTTCGCCGGCCACGCGCGATTTGCTGGCCGAAGCTGCGAAACGGGCCGGCAACAGCGAGTTGGCAGGATGTGCGAAGCCGTGATCCGTCAAATAATCCCTTCGCAATTCTGATTGCGGCATACTTCTTGCGCACTCCATAAAGTGCGTGTCTCACCAAGCCGCTTGAGCGGTTTGGAACGGTCCGGCCGAAGCTCAACGGCCGGACTTTTTTTGCCCCGTTATTTTTGCCTTCAGCCTTCGGCCGTTAGCCTTTAGGATTCCGTCGTGCCGGAAAAACAACGCGCCATGTTGACCTGCCTGCTGCTTGCCTTGATCACTCTGGCGCTGTACTGGCCGGCGACCCGCTTCGATTTCGTCAACTATGATGACCCGGAATATATTATTTATAACGCCCCCATTCAGCATGGCATGACCGGAGCTGCGTTGCTCTGGGCCTTCAAAACCAGCCATGCCAGCAATTGGCATCCTCTCACTTGGATCTCGCACATGGCGGATTGCGCCCTCTACGGCCTCACCCCGGGGGGCCATCACCTCACCAACCTCCTCTTCCACACTCTCAACGTCATACTGCTTTTTCTGGTCTTGCGGCAATGGACTGGTGCCCCTTGGCGCAGCGCCCTTGTGGCCGCCCTCTTTGCCTGGCATCCGCTTCATGTCGAATCCGTCGCCTGGGTCTCGGAACGGAAGGATGTCCTGAGCGCCTTCTTTTGGCTGCTGACCCTGGCCGCTTACGGGCGCTACACGGAGAATCTCAAATTTCAATTTTCGAATTTCAAAATCTATTACATCGTGGCGCTGCTGTTCTTCGCGTTCGCGCTGATGGCGAAACCGATGGCGGTGACGCTCCCCTTCGTGCTGCTTTTATTGGATGTCTGGCCGCTCAGGCGAAAGGCGGCGCTGGGATTATTCCGGGAGAAAATTCCCTTTTTTGTTTTGGCGGCTCTCGATTGCGGGGCGACCCTGTGGGCGCAAAAGGGGGGCAATTCGGTGGTCAGCCTTGGCATCCTGCCGTTCCCGGCGCGCATCGCCAACGCGCTGGTCAGTTACGTTCTTTATCTCTGGAAGATGCTCTGGCCGGCCGGGTTGGCGGTGCCGTATCCTTATTCCCGTATCTGGTCATTTTGGCCGGCAGCTGGAGCGGGTTGCCTGTTGCTGCTCATTTCGGCGATCGCAATCCTGCGGGCGCGACAGCAGCCATTCCTCGCCGTCGGCTGGTTCTGGTTCTTGGGAACACTTGCGCCGGTGATTGGCCTGATGCAGGCCGGCTTCCAACCCATGGCGGACCGTTACACCTACCTGCCGCTTATCGGGATCTTTATCATGGCGGCCTGGGCCATTCCCGCCGCCTGGACACGCTGGCCGCGGCCGGGATTGGTCTTGGGCGCGGTGGTGGCGGGGGGGTTGGGGTTTTTGCTGGCGGGAACGGAGGCGCAATTACAGTACTGGCGCGACAGCGTGGCACTCTTCAGCCACACTGCGGAAGTGACGCGCAACAACATTCTGGCCGAATATAACCTGGCCGAAGCGCTGGCTCGTCGGGGCGACGAGGCGCAGGCTGTCATTCATTATCAAAGGGCGCTGGCCATTGAACCCAACCGCGTGGAGGCGCATTACAATTCCCAGGCTCAAGCGCGCTACAATCTCGGGTTGATCTTCCGGAAGCACCAGCAATGGGCGGAAGCGGCCGAGCAATTTCGTGCCTGCCTGCGTGATGATCCCAGCCTCACCCGCGCTCGTCACAATCTGGATGCCGTTCTGAGGGAAATGTCGAATGACAATGCACGAATGACGAAATAATCCCCAAAGATCGACAACGAAAGAGACGCCGCGGCATGGGCCATCCGTCATTTCCCCGTCAGGCAGGCTTGCAAATCTCAAGCCGAATCGGGCCGCTGCTATTTGGCCGCCGGAGGCGCTCCCAACTTCTTCTTCGCCTCGTCTGGGATTTCCATTTTCGTCGTGCCGACGTCATGAATCGCCGTCGTGCGCGTGAAATCCAACACGGCATCATTGCCGTCGAAGGACACCGTTCCGGTCAGATGCGTCTGATATTTGACGAGTGCGCCGTCCTTGACCCAAAACTTGGCCGAACCTTTGGCGCCCTTCGGGCCTGGCATGTCGGGATCCGCCTTGGCGGCGGTGCGGTGAGGGCCGAAGGTCAGCAGGTCCGTTGCCGCCTCTGCGCTCAGATCACCACCCAGCGCGCCGTCGTCGAGCGTTTTCAACTCCTTTACGCCCTTGAGAACGATGGACGCCTCGTCGCCGGCCGCGCCGTTTTTCGCCAGATTCAACGCGAGCATGTCCGGGCTGAAACCGCCGCCGGCAACGGCCAACTGCCAGCCTTCATCCCCCTTGAATGCCACCTTGCCGTCTTTCAAAACCACCTCGACCGTGTTGTCGCCAAACTCCGGGCTGAATTTGGCAAACCCGCTGCTGTCTTTCTGGCCTTTGATGGGAGGGGGTGTGAAAGGCGCATCCGGCGGCGTCACCGTCGTTGCCGTCCAACTGTAATTTGCGGCGGCCTTGAGCTTTGCCACGGCGTCAGAAACCTGGCTGGCTGGCTCCGCATCGGCGGCCCAAACGACACCGGCGGCGAACAGTCCAACAATAATGGAGGCGATTTTGCTTTTCATATTCAAGTAATGCGGATTGTATCTTTTCTGGAAAAAAAGCATACCCCGGCGCCGGGTTTTGGCAAGCGGGTTTAGCCTTCGGGCATTCCCTTCAATTTGGATTTACTCAATCGTTATTCTGGTCAACGATTCGCCCCATGAATAAAAAGAATGGGAGCCGGGTGAAAACCGCCTTGCCGCGGCGCGTTTTCTTACGAACCACCGCCTTGGCCGCCACCGCTCTGGCGACCGGCGCCGGCCGCATTTTGGCCGAAGGTTCATCCCGTCCCATCGGCTGTTTCAACCGGCCCTGGATGCAAAAGTTCGGCTCAAAAGTTCAGCCGCTGGACACGCCGCAGCCGGCCAACTGGGGTTTCGATGTTGCGCTCAAGGGAATCAAGCAGGCGGGCTATGGGACGGTCGGCCTGTTGACTCCCATGCCGGATGAGGCGTTCATCGGCTCGCAAGCCACGGACGAGTATTTGACAAGCTTGAAAAAGAGAATTGCCGGTTCCGGCCTGGGCGCGGCCCTGGGCGCATTGCACGTCAAGCCCGGGTTGCCGCTGGAAGACGCCATCCAGGATGTGCGGCGGCAAATCGATCATGCGCAATTCCTCAATCTGGAATGGCTGCTGACTTTCGGCGTGGATGAAAAGGAGCACTACGAGAAGTATTACCAGATGATGGCCGACGCGGCGGATTACGCGGAGCAGGCGAAAATGAAACTGGTCCTCAAACCGCACGGTGGCGGCAGCGGGGCCGCGGAGGAAATCCAGCGCTGCCTGGGGCGGGTCAACCGTCCCAATTTCAAGGTGTGGTACGACGCGGGCAACATCATTTATTACACCGGCAAAGACCCAGTGGAGGAACTCAAGCCCATCGCCCGATATGTCACTGGATTTTGCGCGAAGGATTGCACGGGGGAGAACGGCGGTGTGATGATTCAATTCGGCGCGGGCAAGGTGGACTTCGCCTCGGTGTTCAAGGAATTGAAAAAAGCGGGGTTCAACGGCCCGACCTTCGTGGAATGCGCTGGAGGCCGAACCTTCGCGGAAGTGACGGACAACGCGCGCGCCAACCGGCTGTTCCTGGAAAAAGTGTTCGCGGCGGTTTAATCCTTCGCTTTGGGGGCGAGAACCAGTTCGTAGCCTTCCCGGGCGGCTTCGATCACCAGGCTGGAGCCACGGCGCGCCGCCAATTGGCGGGCTCTCGCCACCATGCGGGAAACCTGTTCATCCGAGTGCTCCGGATCATGGTGAAAAAGGAAGAGGCGCTTGACGTTGGCGTGCAAAGCGAAGGCCACGGTATCCTCCATGCAACTATGCCCCCAGCCGACGTGCTTCTCGTATTCGGTGGCGTCATACTGCGAGTCCATGATTAGCACGTCGGAATCGCGCATGAACTCAATCAGGGCGGCCTCTTCCGGCGGCGGCGTTTTTCTTTCCTGGTGCGGGACGTTGGTAGTTGTGCTGGTCCAAAGGTCGCGCAGCCGGGGGTCCAATTCCAGGTCCGGCAGATACGAAATCGAGCCTCTGGGGGTCAGCAGCCGGTAGCCCGTGCAACTGCCGGGATGATTCAAAAGATGGGCGCGCACCGTCACCTGGTTGACGTTGAAGTTCAGGTCATGCAGTTCATGGATGGCAATATGTCCCGGCATTTGGTGCATGGTGATGGGGAAATACGGGCTTTCCATTTGATCGGAGAGAATGCTTTGCAGGCCCTGGGTGGCGCCTTCATAACCATAAATCGCGACCTTGTTTTTTGGATTATAGGCAGGCAGGAAAAAGGGAAAACCCTGGATGTGGTCCCAGTGCGTATGGGTGATAAGGAGGTTCAAGTGGATGGGGTGTTCTTTGAATTCATTGGCCAGGGCCAGCCCCAGAGGCCGCAGCCCCGAGCCCGCGTCCAAAACAATGATCTCCGAGCCGACGCGCACTTCAACGCAGGAAGTGTTGCCGCCGTAAAAAACAGTCTCCGGGCCGGGACTGGGAATGGAGCCGCGCACCCCCCAGAATCTGAGCCGGACCTCCCCGGCGTTCTGTTCCTCCCTGGCGGCGGCATTGTCCGGTTGCCCCCGGCCTGGAGTCGTGCCAAAGCGCTGCAGAAGTTTCTCCAGGACAGGGAAGGAAACCGGCTTCACTAAATATTCATCCGCGCCCGCTTCCAGCGCATTGATTTTGTCGATGGCCTGTGCGCCTCCAGTGACAACAACAGTCGGCCCGGCGGCTTGGTTATCCTGGCGCCTGCGGAGTTCACGGCAAAACTGAAACCCGTTGCAACGCGGCGCCAAGAGGTCGCACAGGACGATTTGCGGCTTGTGTTGCAAGGCCAGCTCCAGCCCGCGCTCGCTGTCTGAAGCGTCCAAAAGAGACCAACCGCGCTCCTCCAGCCACGGCGCCAGTTGACTGCGAAAAGCCTGATCGTTATCGATGATCAAAAACATTTTCATGCCGGCGGGGGCATTGTTTCCATTTCCCGGAAAAAACACAAGGC
Organism: Verrucomicrobiota bacterium; assembly: GCA_050014435.1. GTDB lineage: Bacteria > Verrucomicrobiota > Verrucomicrobiia > Limisphaerales > Palsa-1400 > DASRLE01. Next base: position 15,247 of record JBEKDI010000040.1, read on the forward strand.
TTTTGTTGACAATAAAGATAAAAAGGTTGGCTTGACCGAACGGGCGGGAACCGGAAAGATTGGGGGCTGACGGCGGTTTTACCCGCCGCGTAAAGTATTTATGAACAAGATTCGATCCAGCGGTTTTGCATTGGCGGCGGCTTTGCTTATGACCAGCGCCGGCCTGCGCGCGCAAACATCCGTTCAAAGGCTCACCTTCTCCCTGCTCGGAGAATATCAAACCAACGTGTTCGTCACCAACACGTCCAACCCCGCCAGCGCGCTGACCAACGAAAACAGCTACATTCGCGATATCCTCTTCGGCAGCGGCAACGTGGTCAAGGCGATTGCGGTGGATTTGGAAGGGGCAAACTGGACCAATTGGGCCGGGGCGGCTCTGGTTCGCGAAGTCAATTTGTCCAATGGGAGCGAGGGAATATTCCTGCGCATAAACGGGCGTCAAACCAATGTCTCAAGCTTTTTTGGCGGAAGCTTCTCCAACAATTTCACCGCGGAGCTGACGAACTCATTTCCCGTGTTGAATCATACTTTTGCCAGTGTTGTCTTTGCCGGCAACGGCATCACTGATGCCATTACTTATACAGACACCAATGATATCGCCAATTTTGTCGGGGATGGCATCACCAACCTCGTGGCCTCAATCGCCACCAACGGGGTCACAAATGTGTTCACCAACGGCATCCTCCAGATTGTCACAAATAATTTCAACCTCGAAACTCCGCTGGTCCGCGGTTGGGTCCGCATGCCCACCCCCACCAGCACCACGACCAATTTCACCGCAACGGCGGGCCTTTATTACATCTCCCTCAACACCACCAACCTGAAATTCAACCTGTTGGCGGTCGGCAACGGCTCCGTAACCAACGTGTCCGGCCAGGTCGATGGCGTCCGCTACGAGCGCGCCATTGCATCACAATTCCTGGGGACCGCCGGAGCGTTTTATCTCAATACGACGACCAACATCTTCGGCGCCGTGGGCAACCCGCCCGTTTATTTGACAGGCGTCATGCGCGGCACCTTCAGCACCAGCCAGCCCGGGTTTCTCGTTACAAATTCGCTGCCTTGAGACCGGACTTGGGGCGCAGGCGGGCGGGCGGGATTATTGGCTGTCCGACATGGATTCGAACCATGACAAAGGCCTCCAAAGGGCCTTGTGCTACCGTTACACCATCGGACAACGGCTCTTTAAACTACCGTGCCCGACTCGGCCTGTAAATGGAAAATGAGGGAAAAGGCTGAAGGAAGAGTTGACACGCATCCTGGCCGGCTTGTTGTCGTGACTTTAGCCTTTAGCCTCAGCCTTCACTACGGCCGTCCAGCATTTGCCGCCGAATTTGGCTTTGATTCCGTCCCGCAGGCGTTCCGCCTCCTCCTTCGCATGCACCAGCGCGAACGTGCTCGAGCCGCTGCCGGACATCAACACGGCCCAGGCGCCGTTTTCGCGCAGGAACTCCTGAAATAATTCCAGCAGCGGATACTTGCGCAAGGCGGGCGCCTCGAGCGAATTGTAAAACTCCCTTCCCGCGCGCGCCTGATCGCCGGCGCGCAAGAGGGCCGCCAGGCTTGCGGCGCGGCCAGCCCGGCCGTTTTGCGCTTCGGGAAACCGGCCCAGTTGCTGGTAGGCCCACGCCGTGGATATCCCAAAACCGGGATGGATCAACACAATATGCGCCGAACGCAGCGCGGGGAAGAAGTCGAGCGGCTGGAGGATTTCGCCGCGGCCAGTGGCCAGCGCCGGCCGGTTCTGTAAAAAAAAGGGGATATCCGAGCCCAACGCGGCGGCCATGTCGCGCACGGTTTCTGAAGCCAGGGGATGGCCAAAGAGTTCGTTCAGGGCCAGAAAGGTCGCGGCCGCGTTGCCGCTGCCGCCGCCCAAACCGGCTGAGACGGGGATCCGCTTCTCCAGGTGGATTCGAACGCCTTCCTTTATTCCGGCTTTTTTTAGAAAGAGCGCGGCGGCGCGGAAGACAAGATTTCTGGCGTTTACAGGCAGAATGGGGTCGTTGCAGGTCAGTTTGATGTTGCGGCCGCCCCGGTCAAAGTTTAGCCGGTCATAAAGGCTGACCGGGTGCATAAGGGTCTCCAATTCATGAAAACCGTCGGGACGCTTTCCCAGAATGTTGAGCAGAAGATTGACCTTGCAGAATGATTCCTTCTCAAGCATCAGCGGATAAAATGCCCGAAGCGTTGCCGGGGAAGGACAACGTCCGCAAGCTTCCGGCCCTTTCCTCTAGTTGTCGAATATGCGGAACCGGCTGCCCGGAATATACGGCGCTACGTCGCCTCCGGCGAAGCCCAGCGAAGTGTCCGGCTGCAGATAGATATCCGTGAGCCAATCCGGGTGGTAGCTATCCGGATAAACGGGGTCCGCGGGATGAAAGATCGGGGCGTAATCGCCGTCGGGGCCGTTGGGAATGGGGAAAGTCAGCACTTCATATAATCCGGCCCCCGTTCGGGCAAAACTGCGGTTAATCCCATGGAAGAAGCCGGTGGTGACGCCTCCGAAGCCCGGAGTATCAAATATGGCCGCTTGTTCCATGGACCGTTGGAGTTCGCCCATCCGGATGAACTCCACCGTGTTGTTCAGGCCGCGGCCGAATTTTTGCTCCGGCCCCTGCGGGCCGGCGCAGCCGGCCAGAAGACTGGAAACCGTTATAATTGATAATAAATAAGAAACCTTGGTGCGCATATTTAAACTCTTGCATTCACAATAAGCGAGGCGCGGCGGGACTGTCCAGTTTTTTTATTTCAAAATCAAACATTAATCGCCGCCTTCTTCGCCTCCCTCTGTTTCTCCTGCCGCTCCCAGTACCAGGCGATCCAGACCGCGACTTCGAAGAGCAACTGCAAGGCGACCGCCATGATAATCTGGGTGAAAACTTCCGGCGTGGTCAGCAGGGCGCCCAGGACCAGGTTGCCCACGATCATGTAGCGCCGCATGGCCTTGAGTTTGCCATAGTTGAGCAGGCCGATTTTTACCAGGGCCAGCAGAACCACCGGCAACTCAAAACCCAGCCCCATCCCCAGCATGAACTTGACCACGAAGCTGAAATAATCTTCCGCCTTCCAGATTTGGGAGGAAATGCCCATCACCTGCGCGAATTGCTCGGCAAACTTGAGCGCCGGCGGCATGACCACAAAATAGGCCACCGACACACCGCCCAGAAACAACACTGTCCCAAAACAAAAAGCGCGCAGGAAATATTTTTTTTCAATAATTTTGAGGGCGGGCATGACGAATTCCCCGATGAAATAGAGCACAAAGGGCGACGCCAGCATCAATCCGCCAAAAAAGGCCAGATGCACGGCGGACATAAATGAGGCCGAGGGGTCCATATAGACAAGCTGCGGACCGCTGGCTCCTTCGTCAGGATCCGACGGCGCCATGCGCATGGACAGAAATGTATTGGTGCCCACCGTCACCGGCTCCAGTTGCATGGTGATTTGGCGGTTGGTGCCGAGGTTGAAAGGGCCGATTCGATTTGTCGTCAACTCGATGGACTGGAGCGGCGTCGAACCGAGGCGCAGATGGAGAACCGTGTTGGTGTCCTCCGGCATAAAGACAATGTGCCGGTGTTGAGCGCGTTTCAGGGGCCAGGTCAGGATGGCGACCAAATGATTGACGGCAAAAAGGCAGACCATCATTCCGGCCAGCGTGGCGGCTGCGCTCTTGATGATCGTCCAGCGCAGGTCTTCCAGATGCTCGAGAAAAGATTTTACAGCGCCACCTTCGCCATCCTCGGGTTCCGGCTGAAGTTCCTCGCTCGGTTCCGCCATGATCCAGGGTTGTCGAACCGATCAAGCCTTGGGCACGGTGGAGGGGGGATTAGCGGGGGCGGTTTCGGGCGCTACGGGCGGTTTGGCGGGTTGCGCAGGAGGCGGCGTTTCCAGGTTCATCGCATTGTGAAACTCATTGGTCACGTCGCTGGACGCCTTTTTGAACTCCTTGATGCCCTGGCCCAAACCCTTGGCGAATTCAGGAATTTTCTTGGCGCCAAAAAGCACCAGAATGGCGAGGAAAATAACGATCAATTCCGTGCCGCCGAAAAAGGCGCCGAAAAGGCCAATTTGTTCCATCCCACCCGTGCCCGTAACTGCTAAGATTGTGTTCATAAAAAATGCTATCCTGTCCTTCCGGTCAAAGTACCCCACCCGGGACCATTAGTAAAGGCCCAAAACAAGCCCAAGACATCCCCCTGCGGAGAACTCGCCGGCTATTTCGGCGTTACGAGAACCAGTTCGGCGCGGCGATTTTGTTTCCAGGCGGCTTCGTTGTGGCCCGGATCGACCGGTTTGGAGAAGCCGTAGCTAATAGTCTTGACCCGTTGCGGATCCATCCCCAGGTTGGCCAGGTACTCGCGCACCGACAGGGCGCGCCGCTCTCCCAGGGCCAGGTTGTACTTCTCAGTGCCGCGCTCGTCGCAGTTGCCCTCGACAATGAGGGCGTCAGAGTTATTCCCCTTAAAATATGTGGCCACGTCCTGCAGCTTGCCTTCTTCCGACGCTTTGACGGAAGACTTGTCGAAATCGAAATATACGGTATCGGCCTTGAACTTTTCCCGGTCTTCATTGTGAGGGCCGTTGAGAAGATCGGCAAATTTGCCGTTGGCGCTCATGGCAATGCCTTCACCATTGTTTGCGGGGGTGGAAGTTACCCCGCCTTCATTGGGCATGGCCGAGCCGGAATTCACGCCCTGATTCTGCCCTTGCGGATGTTCCCAGTCTGGAATTGGCGTGAGCCCTGTTGGTTTGCGGTGACAGCCGCTGGTTAGCAACGCAGTCGTGATGATGAATACGCCGAATAAACTTAAATTTTTCATTTTTTTATTAGTTCTCCAAAAGAGCGGTTGTTCACCTTGCCCATGAAGGCTCCGAACAGCTCCCCGATAATTGTCTTATATCTTTGACGTGTTTCGTCGGCACGTCAAGCAAGCATAAAACCCGCCTGTCGTTTCTTCGCTGCGTGAAAATGATCGTGCGGGAATTGGGCGCCCAGCACGGGTCTTCACCAGCAACCAATCTTTCTGCTTCGCCCCCACCGGTCGGCATCACACAAATGTTGAAATTGCCGCTGCCGCTGGTGAACGCGATCTTGCTGCCATCGGGCGACCAGTCCGGCGCCGTCAGGTTGCCATAAACTCCGCTGACATGCACCTGGACGGCTGTCCCGCCGTCGGCGCTGATCTTTTGCAAAACGGCGCGGCCGCTCCGGCAGACAAAGCAAATCTCCCGGCTGTCAGACGACCAGCAAGGGCAGGAATCCTCCTCGCGGGTATGGGTCAATTGTTTGAGATGCCCGCCTTCACTGTCGCAGACATATAAATTGGGGCTGCCGCTTTTGCTCAGGATCATGGCCACTTTCTGTCCGTCCGGCGAAACTTCGCCGCTGCAATTGAGGCCGGGATAGCCGGCAAAAAGCTTGCGCGCGCCGGTGGACAGGTTGTGTTCGAAAATCTGCACCGTGTTGCGAGTCATCCACGAAGTATAGAGCAACGCATGCCCGCCCGGGAACCAGGACGGCGCTTCCACCAGCGCGTTATCGTGTGTCAGGACCACCGGGTTGTTGCCGTCGTAATCTGAGACGCAAATTTCCGTCGAGCCGCCGCGCGACACGCGGAAGGCGATTTTAGTCTGAAAAATGGGGGAAGACTGGCGCAGTTCCTTGATGATGTCATTGGCGAAGGCATGAGCCTGCGAGCGCGTGTTTCCGCCGGCGTAGGCCCTGAGAAAGATGGGCCGCGGCACCCCGGCTTGCGCCAGGCTGCCTTCCACCCGGCCCTCGTCCTTGCCGCTGATGATGTAGTCGGCCGGCTCGCTGACTTCGATGCCCAGCACAGAAAGGTCAAACTTCAAAACCGACTCCGCCTCCCCCGTGAAACCGGAGATGGAAACCGGGATGAGATGGGTGGTCTGTTTAGTGATTGGAATAACTTCCTGTGCCCCTGCCTGCAAAGACAGGGCAAGAATTCCCGCCAGAATTATTTCATGTCGTATTTTCATCCAGATGCTTCTTTTGCGTCCAAGTTAAAAAGGAGTAAGAAACTGCGCTGGTCGTCGTGAGCGGTGGCGGGAAATGGCGGCAATTTGGTCACAGCCCGCAACACCCTGCCCACCGATTTGTCCAACGCCGGTTCGCTGGACTTTTTGACGATTTCCGCGGAAATGATTGTGCCATCGCGCGCCACGACGATCTTGGCCCCGACTTCCGCCAGTTTGTTCGCGACGCTGTCCGGAGTGGTCCAAGCGTGGTAATAGACATTGTAAATGACAGTTGCGTAGCCGGCGAAGGCTTCCCCGCCTCCCTGCCCCGGCATGTCCACGACCGTGCCTTGCGCCCCGCTGCTTTTCACGCCTGAAGCCAGGGCGTCCAAAGAATCGGCGATCTCCTGCCGAAGGCGCCTGCCTGCGGCACGCGAGGAGGAGGCGGCTGCTTCCGCGGTGGCGGATTCTGACGCTTTTGCATTCTTCTTATGGGTTACGGACGAAGCCGGGGTATAGTCAGGATGAATCTCATGAGTCTTGTGGGCCGGCTTTGTCTCGGTCTCCTTGGCAATCGACGGCTCTGGCGCAACCTCTCTTTCTACTTCTCTCGGCTTGGGCCGCTCCACCATTTCCGCGGGATGTACCGGCTCGACAGGTTGCGGCGGCTGGACGGCGGGAGGCGCTGGCTGGGGCGGTTGGACCGCAGGCGCCGCGGGCGCCGCGGGTTGCGGCGGCGCAACTGGTTCAGGGCTGCCGCCTCCGGCGTCCGCTCCATCCACAATCTTGGACGGGATCATGGTCAAAATTTGCATGTCCTTCGTGGCAGGCTGCGAGCGGAAAGCGGAGCCAATCACCAAAATGACCGCCAGCAGGCCGTGCATGCCGGCCGAAAACAGGAAACACTTTTTTTGCAGGCGCGTCATTTGTTTTCGGCGGCGGGGGCCGTCTTGGCTGAAAATTGGGTGATGTGGTCGCGCAAACAGGCGTCAAACACGGCGATGACATAGTCCCAGGGCGTGCGTTTGTCGGCCCGGATATCGACGATCAGCTTGTGATTTTGCTGATAGGCCACGGACAAATCCGTCTCGAGCTGGCGCAGGGAAGCGTGCCGTCCCTGGTAGAGATATTCGCCGCGCGGCGTGATCTCGACCAGGCGGATGTTGCGGCGGTCGATGGAGCGTGTATCCGGCCCGCCCACGTTTCGCGGCAGTTGCAGATCGATGTTCTGCTCCAGCAACGGCCGGGTGATGACGAAAATGATCAACAGCACAAACGCCAGGTCGAGCAGCGGCGTGATGTTAATCTCGCTCAACGTCACCAGCGAATTGCGTTGCGAGAACCGTCTCATTCTTCCTTCAGATATTCTGTTTCCATCTTGGACACCAGATCTTGCGCGAAGTTATCCAGCTCGACCGTCCGGACGCGCAAGGTATGCACAAGAAAATTATAGCCAAACATGGAGGGAATAGCCACCAGCAAACCAGCCACGGTCGTGATCAACGCCGCGGAGACGCCGGGCGCCATCGTCGGCAAATCCGCCTTGCCCGCCTGGCCCACCATGGCAAACGTATCCATGACACCCCAGACCGTGCCGAGCAATCCGATGAAGGGCGCGCCGGGCGAAACGGTCGCCAGCAGGATCAAGCCGGATTCCAGTTTGAGCGACTCGCGCGCCACGGCCCCTTCCAGGGTGCGCTTGATGTGTTCCATGCCTTTGAGCGTGACGAACTTTTTGCGCGCCTCCCCGCTGTCGGCCTTGAGGCGGGCGTCCAGTTCCACGCAGCCCTCTTGATACACGGCGAACATCGGGCAGCCTTCCACTTGCAAGCGGCGGTCGAAAATCCCCAGCACGTGCTCCTGCGCCTTGTATTCCGACTCGAAGTACTGGTTGAGCTGCCTGGCCCGGCGCATCTGGAGCGCCTTGGAAACCATCATGTACCAGGCAAAGACGGAGGCAATTGCCAGGACAAAAATGATGGCCCGGCCCACGTCGGTGGCCCGGTTCCACACAAACTGCAATTGAGTCATTGCAAAAAAGCAATAGGGAACGCTCATTAAAAATAGTTGCCGCAGCCATCAGGCTGCAGCGCGTCTTGGCCAAACGTGGAGGAGTGAAATGGTCAAAAATTTCACGTTTCGCCAAATGTTCCGACCATCTGGGGCGGATTTTAGGCCAAACCGTTCTTTTGGCAACGATATTTCGCAAATTCTTTTGCGGCGCATTCCGAGACAGGTCACCGGGCTGATTGACACATAGCTCCGGGAAAAAATCACTTTGATTCGGTTTGATTTGGTGTGAATCGCTTTTAGTCGGCTTGATCGGGGGGTTGATTCGCCTTCGCCACGGCGGGACTGCCTTCCGCCTCAAGGCCGACAGGATTAACGATAACGGGATTGCCGCGAAAAGGCAGAAAGATGAGTTCGGCAGAAAAATGGAGATTTCCTGATTTTCCCGCCCCCTCCATATTTCCGCCTTTCCGACATGACCTTAATGGCTCATTCATTAGACGAACACTACATCTAAAATATTCTTTAGTAAACCGCCATTTGAAAGAATTTCTGAGAACGCGCGATTTTTGACGAGCATGATTGAAGACGCATGATGGCAGTGAATATGTTCCTTTGACGGTTCGCGGGGCTTCCAGTAGCATGGCAAGGCTCTGGAACTTCGGTTCGAGGGGGCACTATGCTGAATTTTATCATTAAGAAAATTGTCGGCTCGCAAAATGACCGGCAGGTCAAAAAAATGCGGCCGCTGGTTAAGAAGATCACCGACTTGGAAGCCTCGCTCCAGCCGTTGTCCGACGACGCTTTGCGCGAGAAGACCGCCGCTTGGAAGACGGAATTGTCGGAAATCAAGGACGACCAGGAACTGGCCCGGCGCCTGGATGAAATCCTCCCGGAAGCCTACGCCGTGGTCAAGGACGCCTGCCGCCGGTTAGTCGGGCAGGAGATCATTGTGCGCGACCATTCGATGAAGTGGGACATGGTTCCCTTTGACGTCCAGCTTGTGGGCGGCATCGCCCTGCATCGCGGCAAGATCGCCGAAATGGCGACCGGCGAAGGCAAAACGCTCGTTGCCACCCTGCCGGTTTATTTGAACGCCCTGACCAGCCGCGGCGTGCATATCGTCACGGTCAACGATTACCTGGCGGCGCGCGACAGCGAATGGATGGGAGCGGTCTATAGATTCCTCGGCTTGACGGTGGGCTGCATCCTGCACGATCAATCGCCGTTCGACCGGCGGGCACAATACAATTGCGACATCACTTACGGCACCAATTCCGAGTTCGGCTTCGATTACCTGCGCGACAACGGCATGGCGACGCGCCGGGAGGAGCAGGTGCAGCGCGGGCATTATTTTGCCATCGTGGATGAAGTGGACTCCATTTTGATCGACGAGGCGCGCACTCCGCTCATCATCAGCGGGGCGGCGGTCATTGCGGCGGACACCAAATACGACGAGTTCAAGCCCGCCATCGAATCGTTGGTGCGCACTCAGGAAAAACTGTGCGCCCGCTACATTACCGAAGTGGAGGCGCTGCTGAAAAAGCTGCATCCCGAGGACGGCTCCAATGCGGCCAATCCAGAAGCAATCGAACACGAGGCCGGCCTGCTGCTCTATCGCGTCAAAATCGGCAACCCGCGTTCGCCGGGCCTGGCCAAGTTCCTGGAGAATCCGGAAAACATCCGCATGATGAACAAGGCGGAATTGGAACTGCACGCCGATCAATCCAAAAAGGCGCTCTACGCGGAGAAGGAGGAGCTTTTTTACGCCATCGACGAAAAAACCCATGAGGCCGACCTGACGGAGAAGGGACGGGTGGCAATGCGGCCCGGTGATCCCGATGCTTTCTTGCTGCCGGATTTGACGGTCACTTTCCATGAGATCGATTCCGGCACGGAGGATGTGCGCAAGCGCGTCGAAGCGAAAACGAAGGCCCAGTCTGATTTCGAGGTCAAGGCCACGCAGATTCACACCATCTCGCAGTTGCTCAAGGCCTACAGTCTTTACCAACTCGACGTGCATTACGTGATCGAGGCCGGCAAGGTGGTCATCGTGGATGAGCACACCGGCCGCCCCATGTATGGCCGGCGTTGGAGCGACGGGTTGCATCAGGCCGTGGAAGCGAAGGAAGGGGTGGAAATCGAGCGTGAGACCCAGACGCTGGCCACCATCACGATTCAGAATTATTTCCGCCTCTACAAAAAGCTGGCCGGCATGACGGGCACGGCGGAAACGGAGGCGCAGGAATTCCTCGATATTTACAAGCTGGGCGTGCTCGTCATCCCCACCAACAGACCGGTGGCGCGCAAAGACGCCAATGATTCGGTCTATAAAACGAAACGCGAAAAATTCAACGCCGTCATCAAGGAAATCACCACCATCCACAACCAGGGCCGCCCCATCCTGGTCGGCACCGTTTCCGTGGAAACCAGCGAGCAGGTGTCGCGCATGTTGAAACGGGCGGGCATCATCCATTCCGTCCTCAACGCGAAGTTCCACCAGCAGGAGGCGGAAATTGTCTCGCGAGCCGGCCAGCGCGGCTCGGTCACCATCGCCACCAACATGGCCGGCCGCGGCACGGACATCAAACTGGGCGAGGGCATCCCAGGGATCGGCGGCTTGCACGTCATCGGTACGGAACGGCACGAATCGCGGCGCATCGACCGGCAGTTGCGCGGACGTTGCGCGCGCCAGGGCGATCCGGGGTCGTCGCACTTTTTCATTTCGCTGGAAGACGATCTAATGCGGCTGTTCGGCTCGGACCGCATTGTCAAGGTGATGGAGAAAGTGGGCCTGGAGGAGGGGCAGGAACTGGAGCATTTCATGCTCAACAAATCCATCGAGCAGGCGCAGAAACGCGTCGAGCAGCACAACTTCCAACGGCGCAAACGGACGCTGGAATACGACGATGTGATGAACAAACAGCGCGAAGTCATCTACGGCTTCCGCGATGAAGTGATCAACTCGACCGACGTGCGGGACCGGTTGATGGATGTAATGGAGGAAGTGGTCATCCAGCAGGTCGAGGCCCTGACCTCCGACGCGTCCGACCCCAAGGAGTGGAACGTCCGGCCGCTGGCCGACTGGGTCAATCTGAATTTTCCGTTGGGCATTCCGGAGGAGGAAATGGTCAAGGCGGCTGTGTCGAGCAACGAACTGCCCGTTCCCGGCTCGGCCTTCGACGGCTTAAGCGCGGCGCAATTTGCCGTCTGCCGGTTTATCTGCAAGGCGACGCGGGATTCCTACGACTTGAAGATCAGTTTTGAAGATCCCACGGCGCTTAAATCAGTCGAGCGCTACACCATCCTCACGGCGGTGGACAAGCTCTGGCAGGAGCATCTTTACGGCATGGACAGCCTGCGGGACAGCATCGGCTTGCGCGCCTACGGCCAGCGCGATCCGCTGGTGGAATACCAATCCGAGGCCTTTAAGGTCTTCGAGGAGTTGATGGTCAATATTAAGACGGAAATCTGTCATAATATTTTCCGCAGCGCTTCCAGCGTGATGGCGTTCGACAAATTTTTGCGCAACATGCCGCAAAAGACCATTCACCAGGAGGAGTCCACTTTTGGAGCCGGTCAGGCGCCGCCCGCCTCCGCGTCCGGCAGCAAAAACCCCAGTGACATGGTCACTGAGGCGACCGACGCCATGGCCAAGGCCAAGCCGGTTCGCAGCGGCCCCAAAGTGGGACGAAACGATCCCTGTCCTTGCGGCAGCGGGAAGAAATACAAGCACTGCTGCGGCAAAAACGGCTGAGTTGGTTCAACCGGGACGGCTTTGCTGGATGACGGCGAGGCCTTTGAGCAGGTCCAGCGCGCGGGCCAATGCGGCATCGGCAATCACGGGCGCGGCGGGTTCTTCCGGGGCGGCGATTATTTGGGAGCTTGTTGCGACCGAATCCTCATCCTGGGATTCTCCGGTGCGGCGCTCGCGCACCAATTCAGCTTCGTTGGTGGGATGATGGGGCGGCTCGTTGGTTGTTGAAAGGTTGGAGTCTGCCGCGGACTGATTTTTGGACGGCGCGGGCGGATGCAGTATTTTGTAGGGATCTTCGAGGTAGGCCCTTTCATCCGCCAGACTTTCCTCCACTGCGATGTCCGGCTTCATGCTGCGGGCCAGCGCGGTGCCATTGCCCAGCTTGATTTCACTGGAGGCGATGCGCAGTTTTTCGCCATTGCTGAGCGAAAAGTCCTTGAAAATGTTGGCTTTTCCCGCGGTCGATCCGCCGAGGATCAATCCGATGTCCGCCTCCCGCAATGAGGCGGCCAGGGCCTCCGCCGAGCCGGCAGTTTGGGAATTGACCAGGATGGCGACAGGCCCGGCAATGGTGTTGGTTTTCAGGGTGGCATGGGCCGATCCTGTCCCCCAGTCCAACAGAGGCTGCTCGGAGTTCAGAAAACAGTCCGCGACCGCCGCTGCTGCTGCGTAATCATTCCCTCCGGCAAAACGCAGATCCAGGATGACGCCCTTGATTTTCGATTTGTTGGTGCGGACGACGTCTTGCCAGGCGGCGCGCAGTCTTTCGGCAAGGCCTGCTTCGACGCTGGCGATTCGCAAATAGGCATAAGAATCATCGTAAACAGCCACCTTGCTCAATGGGTTGGCGGCAGGCGGAATCGCCGCGCCGTTGGATCCCTCCAGCGTCACTTGGCCCGGGAACTGTTCGACCAGGCCTTTGACGGCGGCGCGGTCCAGATCCGCCTGGCTCACTCCGTCGAGGTTGGAGCGGAGCAATTGATACACCTCGTCGAATTTCGGCGGAGTGCCGGCCGCGGCGGCGTGGCCAACGGTTGCGGCGAGAATAAAACAAAGGACAATATTGCGTGAGTTCAAGATTTTAAAGGTTGAGTGTGCGTTACAGCAATGGCGTCGGGCCGGGCAAGCCACTCCAGGGCCTTGTCCCCAATATCGCGCCGAAATTGCGCGCCGTCGAATCGAATCTTCCGCACCGCTTCATAAGCCCGGTTGCGCGCCGCGGCCAATCCGTTGCCCAGCGCTGTCACCCCAAGAACCCGTCCACCGTTCGTCACGATCTGATCCCCGGCCCCGGCCGTTCCGGCGTGGAAAATTTTTGTCTGCGGCAATCCGCCGGCTTCCGCCAATCCCCGGATCGGTTTGCCTTTGGCGTAGGGGCCGGGATAACCCGCCGAAGCCATGACCACGCAGACGGCGGACTCCGTTCGCCAGCACAGCGTCATTTTCTCCAGGCGCCGCTCCACGCAGGCTTCGAGCAATTCTGTCAAGTCATTTTCCAGGCGCATGAGGTAGGGCTGGGTTTCCGGATCACCAAAGCGGGCGTTGAATTCCAGCACCTTCGGGCCGTCCTTCGTCAGCATGACGCCGGGATACAAAATGCCGCAAAAATCGATGCCCTCCTCCCGGCATCCTTTCAGCCACGGCGCAAGAATGCTTCTTTCGACTCCAGTCAGTTCCGACTCCGTGAGGAACGGCGTCGGCGAATACGCCCCCATCCCGCCGGTGTTCGGGCCGGTGTCCTTTTCGCCAATCCGCTTGTGGTCCTGCGCGGTGGGGAACAGGCGCGCGGTGCGGCCGTCGCACAGGGCGTGAAGGGAAATTTCCATGCCTTCCAGCAACTCCTGGATGACGATGCGCCGGCCCGCCCCGCCGAATTTCCCGCGGACCAGCATATCCTCGATGGCTTGGGAGGCTTCCGCCATGTCGTGGCAAATCAACACTCCCTTGCCCAGGGCCAGCCCTTCCGCTTTCACGGCGCATTTGCCCTGCAACGAGGCGGCGAAATCCCGGGCCGCGCCGGCCTCGGAAAAGTCCGCCGCCCCCGCCGTGGGAATGCCGTGCCGGGACATGAAATTTTGCGAAAACACCTTGGACGATTCGAATTGGGCGGCTTTTTTATTCGGCCCCCAGATGCGCAAGCCGTTCTTTTGGAAAAGATCGACGATGCCGAGATTGAGAGGATTATCCGGGCCGACCACGGTGAGATCGGGCTTGTTTTCATTGGCAAAGGCCAAAAGGCCCGGAAGATTCTCCGCCGCGATGTCCAGGCATTGGGCCGTCCGGGGCTGGCCCGCCAGCGGCTCGGCGGCGATGCCGGCGTTGCCGGGCGCGCACCAGAGACGCGTCACCCGCGGCGACTGCGCGAGTTTCCAAATCAGCGCGTGTTCGCGACCGCCGGAACCGATGACCAAAATTCTCATGCCACCCGGATTCAAGCAGGAAGCGGCGGGATTGGCCAGTTTGAGTTTCTCTCAGTATGCGCTTGCCGCCATCCGGCGCGCGTTGCATAAAGGGCGGGAAATGTCCGGAACGACGTCGCCCAGTCAAAGCGCGGAGGATTACTTGGAGCGGATCGATGCTTTGATCCAGGAGAAGGGCTACGCCCGGGTGGTGGACATCGCCTTGTCATTGGGAGTCAAACAGGCCTCCGTCACCAGTATGGTGCAGAAGCTCGCCGAACTCGGATACCTCAACTACGAAAAATACCGCGGTCTGATCTTGACGGACAAAGGCCGCGCGGTTGCCTGGCGCATCAAGACGCGCCACCAAACCTTGTCGCGCTTTTTCTCCCTGTTCGGCCTGGATGAAAGAACTCAGCAGCAGGACATCGAAGGCATTGAGCACCACTTAAGCGCGGCGACGGTTGAAGTTCTGTCCAACCTCGCCCAATTCTTTGAAGACCATCCGGCCACGCTCAAGGCCTTCCGCAAATCCTCCAAATCCCCGAGGAGACTTTCCAATTAAAATGTCAGAAACTTCCAGGCCTGCACCTCGTTGCCAAAGCGCAGGACGAACCAATTCCCCTGAAACGCCTCCTCCTCGGGCGCTTCCTCGCGGTAAAAATCCCACAATTCGATCCCGGTCGCCGGGTCGAGGCGGTGGATATGGTAATAGACAGGGGCATCCGGTCGCGGCGCGTTGACAGCTTCGGCCAGGTTGATGAGCATCCCCATTCCGCCCTGGTTTACGCTCACGCCATAGACATATTTTCCGGACACAAAACAGCGCTGTCCGAGTTTTTGCGCCTGCCAGAGAACGTTCCCCGAACGCGGGTCCACTTTCAAAATCACCGGGGCCGACTTCTTGTATCGGACCTGCTCGGCGAATTGAAGCTCATCCGGGCTGGCCGAAGTGGTGTCAACATAAAGCAGGCCGTCGTCGTCGAATCGCACGCGGCTGACGCCGATGCTGGGCAGGCGCCACTTCACCGCTCCGCCCGGCAGGGACAGGGCCGTCAAAGCGCCCTGGTCAAAGAAGTAAAGAACGCCCGCCCGTTCGGCCGCGGGAGCCTCCTGCCCGGCGTTGGTGGTGGCGAATCGCCCGCTGATCGGCTGGCTCAGTTCCAACTCGAAGAGCGCATTATTCTTTTTGTCGAAGACGGTCAGATTCGTTCCCGCCGCCAACAGGTCAACAGTTTGAAGAGCGAAAAACAGGGGCAGGCCCGAGACGTCGCTCTTCCATTCCACCGGCGTATCACCCAGCCAGCGCCGCAGCCTGACTTGATAAAGGCTGACGTCGATGGGTGTGACGCCGCCGGTCTGACTGCGGTAGATGCTGTTGATGGCTCCCTGGCCTAATCCGCCGCCGGTCTGGACGTCCTTGGCCCAGGCGATTTTCGGCTCCAGCAAGGTGACCCGCAACTCGACCAGATTCTGTCCGGCGGAAAAGAACTCGCTGCTCACGGCATCCAGGGGCTTGTTGAACTTCGGGTCCTCCATCATCTGGGCCAACAACACGCCCGCCGTCGGGCGCACGTTGGCCGGCAACTGGTCCGGCATGGCGCGTTTTTGCGCGCGCGGGACCTCGATGTTCTGGCTCGAAACTTCGCCCGAAGAGAGGTCGATCTGCATGGCGGTGCGCTGGGTTTCGTCAGCCGCCGAAACCACCAGGAGATTCGACACCGTCGGCGTAAAGCTGACAAATTGCCCTGTGATGGGCACGGTCAGTTTGACCTCGCCGATGTTCTGGTCCAGGCGAAACATCTGGTCGCCAGGGCAAACCCAAATACTTTGCCGGTCGGCAAGGACTTGCGGCGGACGGGCGCTCACCGCTTCTCCTGGCAGGGCAGTGGACCATAAGTCCCTTTGCGTTTGGAGGTCGTGGATGATGACGCGGTCCGCGCTGGCCAGCAGAATTTTGCCACCCGGCAGAAACTCCGTGTGCCAGCCGGTGTCCGAGCCGGGGAGTTTTATTGAAAAAGCCAGGCGCGGCTTGGAGCCAATCAAGCGGTACCAGCCCCAGGCTCCCAGAAAGCCGACCAACAAAACCAAAACGGCCGTGAACAGCCAAATTATGAGGCGCGCTTGACGGGCCTCGGCCTTGAGTTTTTGCATCACAGGCTTGGCGGAAGGCTGGGCAGTGGGGGGCCGCGGGATGTCCTCAACGTGAGGCGGTGTTGCCTGCCTGCGCAAGCGTGGCTGTGGATTCTGCTCTTCCGCCTGGGTCTGGGCAATGGCTTGGTTGGCCGCATCGGTGCCGTCGGCGTTGCACGCGGGGCATTTGACGTTGAAGGGCATGAACCCGTCCAGCGGCTCGACCTCGAAGGAGTAGCGCGCCCCGCAACCGCACTGGATCTTGATCGTCATTGCGGGTTGGGCAGGCGTGCGCACGGCGGCTTGCGCCCGTTTTCCGGGAACGACTGTTTTCCGGGGGCGATCACTGCGGGACCACGGTTACTTTGCCTTGAACCGCGTCGTAATTTATTTTCATCCCAGCGGGGGCGTCGGGTATTTTGGGCAGGTACTGCTTGGTGACCAGTTCATTCAAATCCTTGGGCAAACGGCCCTCCTGCACGTTGAAAAGCTGGACTTCTTGATTCAAGGCCGCGGTGTCAATGCCCTTGACGGCAGTTTGCTGGCCTTTGACGAGTGTTCCCAGATAGCCGTCGTGGCTGGACGGACTGGCGCTCGGCGCCGGGGTGGTTGTGGGGGTTGATTGTTCCTTGCCGCAGCCAACGAGGACCAAGGCGCCGGCCAGAACGATTAAGCCGCAGGAGTTTCGCATAACCGGACTTTAGCCCAACGCCACCAGGAATCAATGTGGGATTTTCGTCCATCCCAAACGCAAGCGGGGCAGGGGAATTGAAGACGGCCCTCCCTTACCAAACCCTTCGCTCAGGCTGTCCGAAGGAGGAGGCTATTTCTTGCGCACTTGCCGCGGCCTGCACGTCACCCAAACACTTGCGCCAAAAGCGATAACGCCTATGGCCAGCGGCAGGGCGAACAATGTCTCTTGGACTATCATCATAAACAAACATACATGAGTGTCACCGAATTGCAACATGTTCGTCACATAATCGTCACAATTGTCTGAAGACTTGAGGGCAGGGTGATTAAAAGTGGGCGAGATTCATCCTCCATTAAACCCGATGATGACTAGGCGCGGGCAATCCCGCTACACCCGATCAACTGTTGATTTGATGATCCGGGCGAGCAGGTCGGAAAGACTTTCAAACAAATCCTGGAACAAGGCGTTCAATGAGAGTGGCGGCGCATCGCCGGGTTCTTGCGCAAGCCCGGGTGGTTTCCATTCCCGCCCCAGGAACTTTGGCATCGAACGCTCCAGGCCAAAAAGCGTCTGCTCTTCGATCATGTATTGCTCCGGCTGAAACAGCATCACCTTCCGGGCATGCCACACGGAGATGGCGCTTCTGTCGATCTTTTCCAATTCGATCCCACAGTCCTCACATGCCACAAAAGTCAGCTTGATGACATCACGAATCCACCACCGCAATTTGCCTTCACGACCATGCCAGGAGATTTCTTCACCCCGGAGGCGTAATATTTTGTAGATCCGCCTCATCTTCAACCTGCCGCACTTGCGGCACCTGCGTCCAATGCGCATGTACCAACGATGAAACACCCAATAGACAGCCATCGTGATTACGACCACCACTGCCCCAAGAACAAAATGGCCATTCACAGAAGTCCTTCCCTCCTCAATAATTGACTGCGGGAAGGAGGCTTTCGGCGTAAAGAGCGCAACGCAAGCTGAAACTTGGAGAACAGCCATCGGACCGAATTTACACAAAAGAGGAGCAGAAGAAGGCAGGCAAAAAGGAGCACGTAATACAGTGTGCGCATAAGCCCTCTACGCTCGCAGCAGGATTGCATGATCTTGCATGGCATAATGGTAGCCGGAAAGGCTCGCGGTCGCCATGGGGTGTTAACCCCATCTGCAACTTGAGTGGTTGGCGCGGGCAATGCTCGAAGCGCCGACAATTATTGTTTTTGGCACGAGTTACCACGAATTACCCGGAATTGGTCGAAACGGCTCGAAGCTGGTCATTGTGGAATGTTCCGCCACTGATTAGGATTAAGATTAGGAAACCTCCATACCAGCCCCCGAGGTCGAGGCGTCCATGGGGCTGGAGCCGTGCCATTCCGGTTTGACCCCTGCGACCCCTGCGATGCGACCTGCGACGAGTTTGGAACGGTCAGCGCTTGGAATGATGATAGCTAAAGACCTTTCACACAACGGAACCCATTATCCCCTGCGGTGAAGCGGGGGTTTGGCGCCGGGGGCGCAATGCCTCGATAGGCGCATCTCGCGCCGCCAGCGGCGCTGGCCCAATTGCCGCCGCGTATCACACGGCCGTCCTCGGATGATGATGCCGGTCCGCGTGGGTCAGTACTATTTGCCGTATAGTCGTCGCCTCCACTTGCCGACACCGCAAACCAATCCCAACACCACTCAAAGACATTCCCAGCCATGTCGTAAAGGCCATAACCGTTTGCCGGAAATGAGCCCACCGGGCTCGTATAGGGTTGACCCCCGACCATCCCGATTGAGTTGTAGCCGTTCGGCCCCAAATCGTAGCTGTATTCGAAGGTCTCGCCGTCGTAGTTGGCCTGGGTTTCAGAGATGGTATCGCCCCAGGGGAAACGTTGCCCGCTCAACCCACCCCGCGCCGCTTTCTCCCACTCCGCTTCCGTCGGCAACCGATACCCGCTGGCTGTCCAGTTTGCATAGACTGCATCCACCTCATTGGTATTATAGACCTGGGTCAAATTTGTGTCCGTGTAATACACCGGGGTCAATCCAGCTTGCTGTGACCGCGCATTACACCACTTCACCACGTCATACCAATTCACCGTCTGAACCGGTTGACTCGTCCCCTTGCCTGCGCCGGGATCGTCAAAACCATAGCCTGCATTCGTGGCCACATTATAGACCGAGAGCCATTGACTGTAGGTCACGAGGTTCGTGTCCATGAAAAACGCCGACACTGTCACGCTGACGGCGGGGATGGCGTCGCTCGTGCCATCCAGGGTGTCTCCCATGGTGAAGGCACCCGCGGGAATGAGCGCCATGCCGGCCGGGATGACCACCAGTTTTAACCTGTAGAACTGCTGTGAGCCGGAGATGGGATTGGTCGCTTCGTATTGGTTGTTGACAAGGACAGGCGCGCCAGGAACAGCATTCCAGGCCGCCGGCGATAGGCTTGCGGCGCTTTGCAAAAAGTAGTTCGAAGCCGCAGCCGGCCAGGAGAGAACGACCTGATTGCCGGAGGCCGCAATACTCACAACATTACTTTGCGCCAGAGCGGGATAAACGGGGGCAACGAAGAACAGCGCGATGAACAAATATCGGAATTTGGTTTTCATATGAATTACCGGTTCAGTTTGGTTCTGTGTTACAGAGGCTTTTTTACAGCCCGACCCCAAAAAGCCAAGGCAAATCAAGGCATTTTGAAACATTTTTTTATTCAAATTTTGAACTCGGCGAAGGACTGGGGGTTGCGCCACATTCGCGCTATCAGAGCAAGGGATCAGCGTTCAACAGGGGTGACGCACTAACCTCCTGCGTTTGTGGCTTCACGCCCTCGTGGGGTGGATAGGACAAACTGGCATCGCTCTGGCGTCATTAGTTTATTCAAGTTTTCGTCGATCAGCAAAACCACCGGCGCCACTTGGGCGAGGCCCACGGGCCACCATTTGCTTAGGTTGGATTTGATTGCGGCCCACGCAGCGTCGGGATTCCGCGAAATCTTCTATTACAGAGCGTCTGTTTAGGCGAGTGAGAATTCCCGGATTCTCTGAAAGGGAAAGGGGACCACTTTTCCCGGGGGGTGTCATTTCTTCCCCGCGTCTGGGCGTCTTATGCGTTGTTCTTAAATCGTTGCCACGCCTTCCATCGCGCGACTCGTCCGCGGTGACCAACTGCGGCGCCGGAGGATGCAGCCATGGCGGGCACGGAAGGCCTCAATCGTGTTTCCCCCAACCATCACAACTTTTTAACAATTCTTTTAAAATCTATTGACGAAAGAATAATTTAACAGTATTGTTCGTGTAATGAATTGTCCGGGAAGGCGGGATCGGAAAGGATTGAGTATGAAGAAAAAGGAAATAGTCGCAAAAGACGATTTTTGTTCTTGCCTGTCTGCCGCGGCAGCCTCGACCGTAGCGGATGCCTTTTGCGCCTTTTCTCTTGGCCAGCCCACCCCGCTGTTTCGTGCCGATTCGGGGTAATTCGTGCTAATTCGTGCCAAAAAAAAGTTCAAAGTATTCTGGCCATGCAGAAATGCATCATGCTCCCAACCAACGTGTTGCGATGGCTGTGCCATCGCAAAATGCTCGAAATCTGCAAATGCGAAAGTTTGTGCCAGGCTCTTCCCTTGGTAGCCAGGGATCTGTGTCTTCGGGGCCAAAAAATCCGGCCTTTTCGCACCTAATCCGGCCTTTTCGCACCATTTTGAAACATTTTTTTATTCAAATTTTGAACTCGGCGGGGACTGGCTGTCTGCATCACACTTGAGATGAACGAAACATGAACGCAATGCTGTGAATTCCCTTGCTCCCACGCCGCCGCAGCAGCGGGCCATCTCTGCCCGGGGCAATGTGCTGGTCGTAGCGGGCGCGGGCGCGGGGAAGACGCAAACGGTGGTGGATCGCTGCCTGGCTTGGTTGCTGGACGACGGCGAGGCGGGGTCAATCGACCAGGTCTTGATGGTCACGTTCACCCAGGCGGCTGCGGCGGAGATGCGGCAGCGCCTCCGCCAAAGCCTGGAACAGGCCCAGGCCCGCTTGGAAAAATCCGGTTCGCCGTCGCTCCGTTTGGCTGAACAATTGGCGCTGCTCGACACGGCCCATATCGGCACTTTGCACAGTTTTTGTTTTCATTTGGTCAGCCGCCATTTCCACGACCTGGGGCTGGACCCGCAGGCCCGCGTTCTGCCCGAGGAACGGGTGCGGCTGCTGGAGCGGCAGAGCCTGGACCTCATCCTCGATGAAGTTTATAGCGGCGACAGTCTATCCGCCCTTGCCATCCAGCAACTCATCCAGGCGCAAGGGGGCGATTGGGATCTGCCGGTGCGGGAGTTGATTCTGCGTTTGCACCATTACTCGCAGACGTTGCGCGATCCGGCGGGTTGGTTCGCGGGGCAGACGGCGCGCTTTCAACAGACCGAGCCGTCGGCCTGGCTCGGCTGGTTGATGGACGAATTGCCGAACTGGCGGAATGCCTGGCTGCCTGTGTTGCTGGCCCAGCCCGCCGAAAACAAAAATGCCGCCCAATGCGCCCGGGTCCTGGCCGGCCTGCTGGAAAGGCCGGATCGAACGCAATTCGCCTCCGCCCTCGAGGCCATCGGGCGCGCGGACGCGGATTGGCCCAAGCCAAAGGGGTTGTGGCGCGATCCCATTAAAAATATATTTGATGAAGCGGAGTTTCTGCTTTCGGTGTGCGCGGTTGGCGGGGCGGACCCGCTGGCGGAGGATTGGTTCTGGGCGCGCCCGGCGATGCTGGCCCTGCTGGATTTGGCCGGGCAATTCGACCGGGCTTTCCAGGAGGCCAAACGGCAGGAGGGCGGGATTGATTATCACGATCTTGAGCAATTTGCCTTGCGCCTGCTCTGGACGGACGGAAGCCCAAGCGGCATTGCGCAGCAATGGCGCGAGAAACTGCGTCTGGTGTTCGTGGATGAATACCAGGACATCAATGAAGCCCAGGAGGCCATCATCCGCGCTCTGGGCCGCGAGGGCGCGGAGGCCAACCTTTTCCTCGTGGGCGATGTCAAGCAGAGTATTTACGGCTTCCGCCTTGCCGATCCGCGCATTTTCAGCAAGTACCAGGACGCCTGGGGGGCCGACCCCGCCGCGCGCGTCATTCCGCTCACGGAAAACTTCCGCAGTCACGAGTCCATTCTCAAATTCATCAATGCCGTCTTCACGGGGCTGATGCGCAAGGACACGGGCGGCGTGGACTACGACGGCGGCGCCGCTCTGCTTTTCGGAAACGCCACTGGGCGCGCGCATCTGGCCGCCGATGCCGCGTCGCCTCCGCCGGTGGAACTGCACTTACGCCGCTTGGGGCGCGAGAGCGACGAGGGCGATGCTACGGAAGCTCTCGATTCCGCTTCCGACGCCGAGAAGGAGGCGCGAATGGTCGGCCATCGGCTGATGGAATTGAAAAACCAGCGCGCGCTCCTTTTTGACCAAGCCGGCCAGCCGCGCGAGGCGCGGTGGAGCGACATGGTTGTTCTGCTGCGTTCTCCCCGGCACAAAGTCGAGGCCTATGCCAAAGAATTTGGCTGCTTGGGCATTCCACTGGTTGCCGCCCGCGGGGGATTTTACGAGAGCCTTGAAGTGCGCGATCTGCTCGGTTTGTTGCAGGTGTTGGATAATCCGCTGCAAGATTTGCCTTTGCTGGGCGTCTTGCGGTCGCCGCTCGTTGGGCTGACTGCCGGGGAATTGGCGGTCATCCGCGTCGGGCGCGAGCATGGGCGCTTTTGGACGGCGCTGCACAACTGGCACAGGACCGTAAAGCTTCGCGACGCGGCTTACGAAAAGGCGCATGAGTTTCTGCGGCGCTTCGAGGAGTGGCGCAGGCTTTCGCGCCAATCCGCCGTTTCGCACTGTCTGGAATGCGTCATCGACCAGACGCATTATGGCGACTGGATTGCGACGCAGGAGCGCGGAGACCAAAAGCGGGCCAACGTCGAGCGCCTGCTGCAATTGACGCGCCAGTTCGACGCCTACGACGGGGAGAGCCTCTATCGTTTTTTGCGGTTCGTCGAGGCACAGCAGGAGAGCGAAGCGGTCATCGAGCCGGCCGCCGCGCCCGCGGCGGAGGCCGTGCGGCTGATGAGCATTCACCAGAGCAAAGGTCTGGAATTCCCCATCGTGGTCGTGGCGGACCTGGGCAAGCCCTTCAACCTGTCCGACCTTACCCGTCGCATTATACTTGACGAAGAATACGGCGTTTCTCCGCAGATCCAGCCGCCGGACACGCCCCGATTCTACCCCAGTCTGCCCTGGTGGCTGGCCCGGCGCCGCCAGAAACAGAAGTTATTGGGCGAAGAGATGCGGCTGCTTTACGTGGCCATGACCCGCGCCGGCCAGCGTTTGATCCTGGCCGGCACCGCCAGCCAAAACTGCCTTGAAAAGAAATGGCCGCGTCAGGTTGACGGCGATCTCGGCGCGTCGGAAATTCTGGCCTGCCGCAGTTATCTGGACTGGCTGGGGCCCTGGCTCATCCGCGCTGCTGGCGCAAATGCCCTGACGGCTTCAGGCCAACACGCGTTGTTGAGCTGGACGCTTTACGACGAGAACGACGAGCGTCTGGCCCCGGCCAATGACGCAGCGGGACCCGCCGCGCCGGAAGTGAAATCCACCGGACCGGACATTGCGCCGGAACTGTTTGACCGATTATCGTGGCGGTATCCGTTCCAGGCTGAAACCGCGCAGCCGGCCAAGACCACCGTCACGACCTTGCGCCGGCAAATCACAGACGCGGAAGGCGAGGAATCGGCTCCGTTGTTTGGCGCAACCCTGACGCGCGCAGAACCCCGAAAGCGTTCGGGATTGAGCGCGGCGGAAATCGGCTCGGCGCATCACACGTTTTTGC
The DNA here is from genome assembly GCA_050014435.1 of Verrucomicrobiota bacterium. Classification (GTDB taxonomy): domain Bacteria; phylum Verrucomicrobiota; class Verrucomicrobiia; order Limisphaerales; family Palsa-1400; genus DASRLE01. Next base: position 39,056 of record JBEKDI010000040.1, read on the forward strand.
AATTGGCTTCATTGGACAAAGTGGAGACGCCCACCGCATTGCAAGAGGAAGCGACCCGCCTGGGCCGGCAGAATCTTCTGACCCGCGAACAAATCGCCTGTTTGGATTTCGACGCGCTTGCCGCGTTCTGGCAATCGGAGGCGGGGCGGCAATTGCTCGGGCAATCCGCGCATTTGCAGCGCGAACTGCCGTTCACGGCGCGTTTCAGCGCGGACGATCTCCGGCAATTGGGGTGCGCGGAATTCGCGGGGGTTGGAGCGGCGGAATTTGTCGTGGTGCAGGGCGTTATGGATCTGGCGGCGATGCTGCCTGGCGAAATCTGGCTGTTGGATTTTAAGACAGACCATTTCCCGGCCGGTGAGTTGGAGGCAAAAATCAGCGCCTACCGTCCGCAACTCGCGCTCTATGCCCTGGCCTTGGAACGCATCCACCGGCGTCCGGTGACAAAACGGTGGCTGCACTTTTTGGCCTTGCGCAAAACCGTCCTGCTGTGATCTCAAAACTCAAAGATCAGGCTCGTGATCACGCCCCAGTGGAGTTCCGCGCGCGCGCCGTTGTCAATTGGAAATACCCAGGCAACCCCCCAATTCGCCTGCACTTCTCCGACAGGCTTGAATTTGACGCGGAATCCGATGTCTCCGAGCAGGCTGTTTTGGCCGGCCTCGTCCTTGTTCAACCCCCTTTCCCCGGCCAGCTCGAACATGGGCAGGAACTGTTCCACGCCGGGCAGCGGCAGATCCCGATGCGGCAGCGCATAAGCGCAACTCAAGCCATATTCAAAAGTCTGCTGGCCGCCGTCCTCTCCGCCGTCCAGAAGCGTGGACCAGCCCAGGACCGTTTGCACGGTGAAGCGCCCGCCCAGTCTGAGGTCGTTGAAAATCTCGGGGTCCAACTCCGCGTTGCGGCTGACCGTCGAGTCGGCCGGCAGGCCGCCTTCCATCGCCACGCCGAAGGTGGCATCGACAAATCGATCCGCCGAAACAAATTGATACAGCGGATAGCGCGCGCCCAACTCAATATTGCCGATGCCATGCGCAGTTTGATCCGGCGCCACAGCGCGTTCGTAAGGGACTTGCACTTCCAACGTCAGCAGGCCCAACCCCTTTTGGAATTCGATGGAGCCAGTGTCGTTTTGTTGGCCGGGGCCTTTGGTGTGCAGCCAGGTGAACTCCAGTTCATTATCCTCCAGGGCCATGTCATTCACCAGGAACGGCTCGGGAAAAACTTCCTGGGTGTAAGCGCTGCGGTGCTCCAGCCAGTCGAACAGTCCGTACCGCGTGACAGGAGCAACCGCCGAATTTGTGGTGCCGGCTGGAACGGGCGTCGTCGTGTCGTCCGGGTCCGCCCCGTCGGCGGCCTGGGCAAAAATGAGGGCGGACAATGCGCCAATAAACAGCGCAACCGCCTTGCTTTGTGATCTCACGGCGGTGAAAATGGAGGACGGCAATGGCGGAGGCGAGAATTTTATTGCAGGAACAGCATTGAAAACTGGAGAGAAAAATGTCAGCAAGGAGCTTTACCATCAGTTACGCGTCTTGACGTGGGAAAAGTTGTGGACGGATGAAGTTCCGCGTTTCAACAAGGCTTCGCCCAAGGAACGAAGCGAAAGGGTGGCGCTGGTTCGCGCGGTGGGCGTTGTCTTTTTTGAATCCGGCGACCCGAAACGGAGGGAGGAGGTCAAGCTTTGGTTGATGGGCCTGCTGCATGATCCTTGCGAGAAGATACGGCGTTACGCCATGGCGGCTCTGCCCAAGATCGGCGCCGGCCCTGACGCGGAGGCGGAACTGCTTGCGCTGCTGCGGAACACTTCGTCCGGGCGCGAGAAGAAATTCCTGGTGCAAGCCTTGGAGAAGATCGGCGGAACCGCCACCCTGGAAACCATGAAGGAGGACTCCCGCGCCCTGCCTCCGCTGACGGAACAGAAACTCAAAGCGAGCATCGCGCGCAGCCAGAGTCCCAGCGCCATCCGGTTGGACGGCGTTTTGTCGGACTTCGCCGGATTGCGCGTTCATTTGCGCGGACGCAGGGGCTTGGAGGCCATGGTCCGTGATGAAGCGGAACAAGCCATCAGAACGCGGGGACAATTCCGCCTCGAAGGTGGTCGTGTCGGGTTGGTTGCGCTCACGCCCTTGGTTCCCTTCACCCTGTCGGACATTTATGCTCTCCGCTGCTTTGGCGATGTTGGGTTTGTCCCGGGCGGCGATACTGTTGCAATTAAGGCCCGGTCCATCGAAGCCCTGGCGCCGATCATTGCCTCAGCCTTGTCGCGCCGCGTGTTGCAGGCGTTTACGGAAGGATCGATTCGCTATCGCTTGAACTTTGTCGGTAAGGGCCACCAGAGAGGCGCGGTGCGGCTCCTGGCCGGTCGCGTCTATGAATTGTGTCCGGAAATGCTGAATGACGCGCGCAATGTCACCTGGACAGTGGACATTTACCCTGACTCGCGCGTTGAGTTGCGCCCGAATTTGACTCCTGACCCGCGATTTTATTACCGACGGCGGGACGTTCCGGCGGCGTCGCATCCTCCCTTGGCCGCCTGCATGGCGCGGCTGGCCGGGCTGGCTGAGAATGAGATTGTTTGGGACCCTTTTTGCGGGTCGGGCCTGGAACTGATCGAACGCGCGCTGCTGGGCGGGGTGCGCGCCATCCATGGAACCGACTTGAGCGCGGCTGCTATTGCGATTGCGCGGGACAACTTCGCCGCCGTGCGGATGCAGCCGGTCCCGGCGAATTTCGTCTGCAAGGACTTTCGTGATTATGCCGGCAGTTTAGGCCCCAACAGCCTGACCCTGGTCATCACCAATCCGCCCATGGGCATGCGTGTTCCCGTCCCTGATCTGCACGGGCTGATCGAGGAGCTGTTTAATGTCGCCGCCACCGTGCTGCGTCCCGGCGGGAGGCTGATCCTGGCCAACCCCATATCCATGAAGAATCCGCCCCGCCCGTTTCAATTGCTGTCCCGGCAGACGGTTGATCTGGGCGGTTTCGATTGTCTCATGGAAAAGTATGTCAAAGTGGGGCGGTGAGAGATTCCGGGATCATTTCATTTTTTGGATGGCGTCTGTCTGCGCCTGCTCTTAATCTCAACCCGCATGAACAAGTCGATTCTTCCCAAACAATCTGCGAACAAACCTGTCTTTTCCATGAACCGCCTTTGCGGAATTCTCTCCGGGATCGCGCTTTGCTGCGGCTTGACCGCCGGCACGGGCGCTGAGGCGGCGGACGCGGCGAATCCCGTCCCGGAAACTGCCGCCCAACATGACGCCAAGATGGCTTGGTGGCGCGACGCGCGTTTTGGGATGTTTATTCATTGGGGCCTCTACTCTGTTGCCGCCGGCGAGTGGCACGGCAATTCCCCCAAGACCACTGCCGAATGGATTCAGCATTCGCTGGGAATTCCCACCTCGCAATACCAAACGCTCGTCGCGCAATTTGATCCGGAGCAATTCGACGCCCGCCGCTGGGTGAGCATCGCGAAGGACGCGGGAATGAAATACATCGTCATCACGGCCAAACATCACGACGGATTCGGTCTCTTTCCCTCGACCCTGACGGATTGGTGCATCAAATCCACGCCCCTCAAACGGGATCCCCTGCGTGAACTGGCCGCGGCCTGCAAAGCCGAGGGGATCCGCTTTTGCTGTTATTACTCCATCATGGACTGGCACCACCCGGACTGGGGCCAGCGGGAGTCCTGGAACGACCTCGTGACCGGCAAACCCGACATGGATCGATATGTCGCGTACATGAAGGGGCAACTAAGCGAAATAATCACCAATTATCATCCGGCCGTCCTGTGGTTTGACGGCGAATGGGAATCCGTCTGGACCCATGAACGGGCGTTGGATTTATACGCCTTTCTGCGCCGGCTCGACCCGAACCTCATCATCAATAATAGAATTGACAATGCCCGCCTCGGCATGGCCGGCATGAACGGTCGGGCCAACGCGCTGGGCGACTACGGCACGCCGGAGCAAACCATCCCGGCCAACGGATTCGGCCCCGGGGTGGATTGGGAAACCTGCATGACCATGAATGACACGTGGGGTTACAACAAACGCGACACTCATTGGAAATCCTCGCAAATGATCATCCGCAATCTGATCAATGTTGCCAGCAAGGGCGGCAACTACCTCCTCAACGTCGGCCCGACGGGGGAGGGACTGATTCCCAAGGCTTCTGTCGAGCGCCTTGCCGTGGTCGGCCAATGGATGAAGGTCAACGGGAAGTCGATTTACGGCACTCAGGCAAGCCCGTTCGCCGCGCCGCTGTCCTGGGGCCGTTGCACGAGCAAATATTCCCACGGCAACACCACGCTGTATCTGCACGTCTTTGACTGGCCCGCCGACGGCAAGTTGCTGGTGCCCGGCTTGAAGAACAAAGTGAAATCGGCCCGGCTGCTGGCCGGGCCGAACAAAGGTTCACTCCCGGTCCACGCTGCCGACAACGGATTAATCATTTCCCTTCCCGCCGCCGCGCCCGACGCCATATCCTCAACTATTGTCCTTCGGTTGAAAGGCCCGCCCGAGGAAAGTCAGAATTAGTTATTCCTCAATTTGCTTCCGTCCTGCCGCGATGAAACAGCCAATGGCCGTGGCCGATGAAAGGACAATAAGCGTCCCGGCCAGACCCTTGCCGCGCATCAGGCTTTCGGCCCAATCCATCCAGTTCGCGGCTAGCAGGCCTTCTTTGCCGTACATCTGCTCCACTTGCCGGGAGCCTTTGCGGGAATCGGAGTTGGAAAGTTGAACGTCATTGGCCTCCAGAGTGGCGTTTTCCCGGTCGATGCTGTCCTGGGCGCGCCAAGCCAGCCCTGCGCCCGTGTAACCGGCCAGCAGAACCGCCAGACCCAGCAGGCGAAGAGCCAATCCCGCCCTGGCCGCCGACATTGATGTAATAAAGCTTGGCACCGGAGAATTGTGCCAACGGAATGGCTGCCAGAAAGCACAAAAAACCGCAAGATGGGTTTTTAAGTCCTGTGCTCACGCCCATTTCGCCACTCCGGGAATCGTCCTGATGACAAACCTGCAGCAGAATATCAACCTGGCACAGACGGCCCGGCAATATATTGTCGCGCCAAGCAGCTCCCCGCTAGAAGGGTTATTCAGTTTTATGATGCATGCGCGCGGCCCTTCTGACGAGCTTTTTCAGGGCAAACGCATTTAAATTTCTGGGCAACTAGGCAAAATTTGCCTTGTACAACATAAAGTTGTGTTTAAATAGAGAGGGATGAATATTCATCCCAAGTTGAGTCTGGTCGAACATTTCA
>JBEKDI010000041.1:0-44176 GCA_050014435.1 Verrucomicrobiota bacterium
AGTTGGTAACTCCAACTGGGGTGCTGCCGGTGCTGCTCGGTCAGCAGTGGAATGAGACCGGGATGGAGCGAGGGATGTTGTCCGTGATCGGAGCGGATTTTGCGCTTGAGCACTTCGATCGGTCCGGCTTTGGAGCGGAGAGCTTTGTAATACCATCGCTCGATGGTCGAAAGCCCAAACAAAACCCATTCCTCCGAAATGGGGTGGCGCCACTTTTTGGCGGCCAGTTCTTGGAGTTGGGCTTGCAACTGGCCTCGGGAAGGAGGCGCAGCCAAAAGCGGTCCGATGACGCTGAACCGAAAATGGGCCCAACGTTCATGCGGCCGCAAGATAGACGATGTGTCTTTCACAGGATGCCATTATTTTTATTTTTTCCACCCGTTCGGTGGTGTGGCCAAAGTTTTACACCAGCCATCCGACCGGTGTCGCCCGGCATCCTGTGCGGGCCAAAGCGCCTCCCTCACATAGACCACCCCAAGGGAATCGAACCGGTGGTGATCGGCGAAAGAAACTGGAGCAACGCCAGCAACCGATCCCGCCGCTCCTCCACTCCAAAAGCTTCACACAACGAAAGGGGCAAGGTTTTCAGGTCAATGGGCGGGGAGAACCGCGCCCGAGCTACGCTCCAGAAGGGACTCTGGACAAAAGTGTGCAACCACCACTCCCGCCAATGTTCCACCGTGCGCCGAGCCACACCCAGGCCCTCGCGCAAAGCGTGCAGCCGCGACGGAGTGATCCCATGCTGCATCGCTGCCACCAGCACCACCACAAAGCCCCAGTAAACTTTGCGCCCCAGGAACCGGACCGAAGGCGGGGTGTGCCGCTTGCGGCAGCCGTCCTGATCGCAACAAAAACTAGCGCGATAAACCTCCTGGTCTCGCTCCCAGTCCTGCTTGGGTTGGCCGCAGGGCTTGCGCCGATACTTGGCGCTGTGCAGTTTGCCCGCGCAGTGGAGGCATCCACCCTGACGAACCTTTTCGGCCACGTCAGCATCGACTTTCTCCAGCAACTGCGGTATCTGTTGGTGTGCCAGGTGACACTGGCACCAGTTCTCTCGCTTCGGATTTTTCAACGACTTACGAAGCAGAGAAAACCCCCGTGAAGGCAAGCCTTCACGGGGGATCCTCATTTTCAAATCACCAAATCAGTTTCAGGAATTTCGAGGGAACTTCACCGCTTTCCGTCAAACACCGAGATGGAAACCCAACGCATGAGCATCACGTTCCGCGGCAGTCCTCATGGATGAGCCGGGTGGGATTCCACGGAATGTCGTAATTGATGACGACGTTGGAGCGGTGGAGGTTCACGCCCTCGGCGAGGACTTCGGTGGCGACCAGAATGCGGTAATCGTCCTTGGGCCGATACGCCTTGGCGTCAAAGTTGGCGATGACATCCTCGCGGACGCTGTGCAGCGATTCGCCGGTAAAGAGCAGGGTTTTGGGTTCGACTTCGCTGCGGATTTTCCCAGCCAGATAATCGGCGGTCTCCTTGGACTCGGTGAAAATGATGACCTTGCCGTCCCTGAGTTGTGGCGTTTTCTTCAAAATGCCCCGGAAGGATTCCCATTTGGGATCACGGATGACTTTCTTCCACTGATTGCGGATGGCCTTCAACGCCTTCAGGTCGTTTTCGAGATCAGCGATGAACGTCGGCAGGAAATCCCGGGCAGCCAGTTTCTCGGCTTTGTCTTCCTCCAACAGCCGGTCAATGCCCTCCTGGTCGTCGGATTCGAGGAGTTCAAAAACCTTCCCGATATGCTTCTTGCTGATAAAAACGTTGCCCTTCTGGAACTCTGCAATGACGCGTTCGTAGGTGTGGATGAAGCGCCCGAGAGTGGATAGGAAGGCGGTGAAACTGCTTTCGAGCCGCTTCACCGTGAGGATTTTCATGAACTTGGCGAGGTTCCGCTGGCTCTGGACATCCTGCTCGTCGCGATCGCCGGTGTAGTAGGCCAGCGGCGTGTAGCGGGCGTATTTGAAGTCGTGCGTCAGCGAACGGATTGTCTCGTCAAAGACTTCGGCCTCGGTTCTTGTTGAACTTGTAGAAAAGCGGTTCCGGGTTGGCGACTTCGGGGAACTTGAAGCCCTGCCGTTTCAAATCCTCGCCATAGTACTTCTCAATTTCTGTGCGGGTGCGGCGGATCATCAGAAACTTGAGGATTTTCTCCCGGGTTTGCCGCGCATTTTCCTGCACGGTGCGGAAATAGGCCTCGCGGTCGCACTGGCGGTCAAGACCTTCGAGCCACCTCCTGCGCTGTAGCGTCGAACCTCTGGCTCGACCACACGAAAACGATGGTAGGGCGAGGCTCCCGCCGAGCCACCTCTTGCGCTGTAGCGTCGAGCCTCTGGCTCGACCCCACGAAAACGATGGTAGGGCGAGGCTCCCGCCGAGCCACCTCTTGCGCCCCGTCCAACCTTGACTTCTATATTCACTAAAGCAAGCATATAGCTTATATATCTATTCGTCAACAGATTTTTTAAAGAATTATCAAAAAGAAATGATATCCGGTGGAAATTTGCTTAAGCCACTGCGCATCAATGACCAGGCTTTTAAACCACGAAGGGCGCGAAACGACGGGGAACCAAAGCGACCAATGCATTTTTCAGACTTTGATCCTTCGCTCGGTTTTCTGGCTTAGGTCGGGCTGATCTTTCGGGTGATTGCTTCCAAGTTTTTCCCTTCCGGCATTACGAAAAGGCATTTGCCGCTGCTGCGGCTTTCCCACACTGCTCCGACCGTGCGTTTATCCTCCGCCTCGGCATACAGGTGTTCGCCTTTGTATTCAACGACGAGCACGCGCCCGTCGTTGAGCTGGCACAGGAAATCAGGGTAAAACCAGTCGGTGGCTGTTTGCAGGCGGAACGAAGTCGCTTTGCGCGCCAGGTTCCGCACCCAAAATTTCACTTCCACCAGGCCATCCAGAAATTGCGCACATTCAAATTCCTCTTTGAGTTTGCCTGTCGGCGTCTTTTCAAGCAGTTCACCCGGCTTCGGGCCGAAGTAATGTTTATTGAACCGGAAGCCACCTTCATAAAGCCAACTTGGCTCGTAGCTCATGGTTTTGAAGTTGATGACGCGCTCGTCGCTCACGGTCAGGGCGGATCCGGGCAGCATGTATTGCTTGAATGCCGTGTTGCTTTCAGCCTTGCGGCGTTCCTGGATGCGAATTTCGATTTCATCGCGGAGGCGGAAACGATCCAACGCCAGCAGGCTCACGTCGGCGATGCCATACTTTGCCATGAGTCCGCGAATGACCTTCCGCAAGAATTCTGCCGACTCGCCTGCGGGAATGTCCTGGTGGTCAATCTGCCGGTCCAGCCAGCCAACGAGGGTTTCCAACGTCCAATCGCTCGCAGCGCCAAGCGCAAAAACCTGCTGGTGCAAGGTGGTGATGAAATCAGCACCGGCCCTTTCCTGTAAAATCTCTGTTTGCACCTCGCCTTTGGTCCCAACATCCAATTTCCCTGCCTTGCCTGTGGGCCGCTGCAATGGATTATAGCCGTCGGAAAGCGTGGCGTCTTTGCCGCTCAATTTCCACGGATGGTCAAGTAAAAATGTTCTTTCAAATTCAAAAAGCATTCCGCTTTCTGACACGCAAAGCAGCGGCACGATGAAATCCAACTGCTTTTCGTAGGGCGACGGGTCGCGTGGTTTGCCGCTGCCACCGAAAGCCTTTTCCGATTCACGCACCAGCGCGATGGCCTCTTGCACCCTCGTTCTGGCTTCGGGCGATTTGACGCAACTGGTCAGCTTGTCGGCGTCCTCCGTGTCGAGCGGCACAAGGACAGTGATTTCACCTTTGGCGGAGTCAATGCGCGCCTTTCCGGCGAGCGCAACTACTTGCACCTGGGCAACGGCGGCGTCAATTTCGGCGGGCGAAACCGTCACTGTTTTAGGCTGCACTCCCAGCGGCAGCGTCCCCTGCGGAATGGGAATGATGATCCGTTCCGCCTCGGCGGCGGTGAATCCGTTACTTTCCAGTGCCTCGCGCAGTTCCGCCAGCACTTCCGTAATGGAATCCGAAACGGAAAAAGCGTAGGCGCAATTCAAGTCGGGATGCTGTTTGGCCTTGGCATTAGGCAGGCGCAGAATGCGCCCGGCAATCTGCTCAATCGCCGTGGCGGAGCGCGTTTCCTTCAAGCTGCAAAGCACATAGGCAAAGGGACAATCCCAGCCCTCGCGCAATTTTTGAACCGTGATGATGAAACGCACCGCCGGTTCCTTTGGTGACCTGATTTCCTCCGCGCTGGGAAGCTCGTCCAGTGCGCCGACGGAGATCTTCACTTGCTCCTTGGGGATGCCAAACTCGCCCGCCAATCGTTCGCGCAACGGCTCGCAATCGCTGACGCGTTCAGCCTGCAATAGAATGATGGGGCGCAAATACTCACCGGTCGTCTGCGCCTCGGCAATGGCGAGTTTTTCCAAGTCGGCGCGCAAAGTGATGGCTTCCGAAAGCAACTGATCCCGCTGGCTGGGATGCCGCGTGATGACGCGCAATGGCAATTTCACCATGTCCGCCGCCTTCAATTCCGCCGCCGAAACGTGATGCAGCACGTTCGACGGGTTTTTTGTGCGGGCGGGCGTGGCGGTGAACTCCACGATGCACGACGGCAAAACATTTCCCAGCGTGGCAAAGCTCAAGTCCGTGCGGGCGTTGTGCGCTTCGTCCACAATGACCACGGGACGACGCAAGCGCAGCATGTTGACCAGCGATGGTTTCGGTTTTCCGTCGGCCCCGGGTAGCAACTCGGCCAGCCGGTCGGCGGGCACGTTCAACAAATGCTCGGCAAATGACCCGTTCTGCTCATACACCTTTCGCCCGGTCGTGTCCTCCACTCGGAAGGCCTGGATTGTCGCCACGATGACGACGGTTTGCCCTTCCACTGTGGCGCGCGAAAGCCGCAAAGCCTCTTCAATCGTCACCACTTCTACCGAATCGCATGCCATTTCCAAGGCGCGGCGGTAGGGATGACGTGGATCGCGGAGCGCGTCGGCGGTCTGGTCGAGGATCGTGTTGTTCGGCACAAGCCAGAGCACGACGGCGCGGTCGGCGCGAAGCAACTCAGAAATGGCGAGTCCGGCGGTGTAGCACGCCAGCAAGGTTTTTCCACCGCCAGTGGGCACACGCAAACAAACGTAAGGCATCCCCGGCGTCAGTCCCGTTGCCGGCACTGCAATGTACGGCACGGGCGGCATGGCGTTTTTCTCCAGAACGGCGCGGAACGCTTCTTCGGGCCGGCCATCCTTGGTCGATTGACGGAAAAAATCCCGCAACGAATCCAGCACCCGCAATTGGTAATTCTTGAGTGAGATCATTCGTTGTGAGGGTTGAAACCCTTGATGCGGCGCGGCGGCGGAGGGGGCGCTACAGGCGGCGGTTCAAGCAGCGGTTGCAGCTTTGTCCAGAGGGTGCGCAACGCCGAATCATGTTCCAGGAGCGTTTTATCAATCTCCGCCAACCGTCTGAGAATGGCGGCATTGGCGACAAGGCGCTCCCGCATCTGCATGAAGGCCCGCACCACAAAGACGCTCATCGCCACCGCTTCGGGACTGTTCAACACCGTCGCCGCCATAATGGCGCCATGTTCGGTGAAGGCGTGGGGGCGATGCCTGATGTTTCGTTTGGATGCGGTCACAAATTGTGACCGCATTGGGGAATCGTCCGGGGATGCGGTCACAATTTGTGACCAGTTCGGCGCAACACCTTCTATTTGAGTATCTTGCACATTTGAAGTCGCAATTTGCGACTTCAAGCCACCCCACTCCCGCACGGTCAATTGAAACATGAAATCTTCCGGGAAACGGTCGGCGTTGCGCCTAACCGCTTGGTTGAAAACTTTCGTCGGCACGCCATACAGCTCGGCCAAGTCCGCATCCAGAATCACCTTCTGATTGCGCAGGTTCAAAATCAAGGTCTCAATCGGCTTTTTCGGCTTCATAACCTTCATGCATGGAAAAATGTTTGTGTTGGATCGCGGTATTCAACTCACTTTGATTTCGTAGGGCGTCTGGCGGATGGTGATGCGCTCGGTCTGCAACCGGTCTTTGCCCAACAGACAACCGGCACAATAAATCACTTTCTGCCCGTCGAACTTGGGCAACTGCGCCAGCACACTGCGCGTCAAAATGTTTCCGCCGTTCGCGCTCTTGTCGCCCAAGATGCCGTTGAACAAAAGATAAATGCCTACGCCGCGACAGTCACCTATCAATGGTGATTTCAGCACGCGCTCGCGCGGCAGGGGCTCGCCGGTTTCGCTAAAATAGACATGCCGCGCCAAGTCCGCGAAACGCACGGACGGTTTGATTTGTCCATGTTCGTCAAATAAAGGTTCGCCCAATTCGCAGAACCGAAAGCCGCCGCCCAGGCCTTCAATTGTTTCACCTTTGGCGTTCGTGTAGCCTCGGGCGACGCGCTTGACGCGCTCGGCGGTGATGTCGCGCGCGATATTGGCTTCAATTTCCACAAGGATGAAACGGCGGTTGCCGCCGTCCGCCTTGTTCAAATTCAAAACCGCGTGGCCGGTCGTGCCGCTGCCCGCAAATGAATCCAGAATCAAGTCGCCGGGATTTGTAGCGACTTGTTGAACGAGGCCTTGAACAAGGCCCGGAGATTTTGGAAATGAAAAAACTTGTCCGCCAAGAATATCCCGAATCGCGAGCGTGCCTTCATCGGTAAAAACACCATCAATGATGCTCGGAAATCCGGTGAAAGCTGTTTGCAAATTTGCTTCAAAAAGTTTTTCGCGGGGTCTTCCACCTTCTTTTTTTGGAAAGAGAATGCGACCCTCAGCAATCAGCTTCGCCATCGTTTCTTTCGAGTAGCGCCAGCCAGTTGACTTTGCACAAGGATACTTTCTGCCGGTTTTCGGGTCGGTCAATTCGTAGTGTAGATTTGGGCGTTGTTCCGCAGTAGCCAAACCTAGAATGCTGCGGCTCATCCACGGACCGCGTGCGTCACTATCGGGATTTTTATATTTCGTCGTGTCGCGTGCTTTCCCGCGAAATGTAGCGCCGCCGGGAATTCGCGCATAGACGAGGACGTATTCATGGTCGAGTGATACGCCTGTTTTGGAACGGCTGTCGAGGTGTTGCCTGCTTTTCCAAATGAGTTCCGCGACAAAGCATGATTCACCGTAAATTTCATCCATTACCAAGCGAAGATGAGATGATTCATTGTCGTCAATGCTCACGATAATTGCGCCATCACGTCGCAGAAATTGCCGGAGCACCGAAAGCCTCGGATACATCATGCAAAGCCACTTGTCGTGGCGGGAAAGGTCTTCGGCTTCCCGACCAACGGCTTTGCCCAGCCATTCGCGGATCAGAGGGCTGTTGACGTTGTCGTTGTAAATCCAGCCTTCGTTGCCGGTGTTGTAAGGTGGGTCAATGTAGATGCACTTGACCTGCCCGGCGTAGTAAGGCAGCAGCGCTTTGAGCGCGACCAGATTATCGCCCAGCACGATGAGATTGCCGCTGCCGGGATCGCCCGCCGCCAGTTCCGGCACGTCCTTAAGCAGATGAAACGGGACCTGGTGGTGATGGTTCACCACGGCCTCTTTTCCAATCCAGTTCAGTGTCGGCATGACGTTGGTCAAACTGTTTTGTCCAACGAGTCCAGCACGTAAAGCTTATCGGCATCGCCGGTCCTTCCGGCGTGGATGCCCCAAAGGGTGGGAGTTTGTTTGTCCATTTAGATTGATCGGCATCGTAGTCCGAAGGGGGCTTTATGCAACCGCAAAACCTTCGCCAGCCCGTTTTGAGGATCCGTTTCACAGCCATTCCACACCCTGATCAAGAACACACCATTTGAAAGGGCCGAAAGGCTGGAAGCCACTGCCCAGGCAAAAATGCCCTATAGCATCATCGCAACAATGGCCGCCGAAAGCAGGTTGGCCATCGTTCCGGCCAGCATGGCGCGGAAACCGAGCCTGGCCAGATCATCCCGACGCGAGGGCGCCAGCGCGCCTATGCCGCCGATCTGTATGCCGATGGAACTCAGGTTGGCGAATCCGCACAACGCATACGTGGCTATCGTGAAGGAACGCGGATCGATCTGCGCTCTCAAGTCTCCCAGTTGTCCGTAGGCAATCAGTTCGTTCCCCACCATGCGGATGCCCAGCAGCGAGCCGATATGCGTTGCGTCCTTCCACGGAATGCCGATCAGCCATGCCACCGGCGCAAAGAGCCAGCCCAGAACGCTTTGCAGGCTGGCCGGGAACCAGACAATCGACCCATGCACCCATCCCATGATGCCGTTGACCAGCGCGATGAGGGCCAGAAAGGCGATGAGCATCGCCGCCACATTCAAGGCCAGACTCAAGCCGTCGCCTGTGCCGCGCGCAATCGCGCCGAGCCAGTTGCTGTGCTTGTCCTCCTCGCCCGCCACAATATCGACCTTGCGGCCGCTCACCGGTGTTTCCGTTTCCGGCACCAGGGTTTTGGCGATGAGCAAAGTGCCCGGCGCAGTCATGATCACCGCGCCCAGGAGATGTTTGACTTCCACGTGGCCGATGTTGATGTAAGCGGCCATGATCCCGCCGCTGACGTGCGCCATCCCGGCGGTCATCACCGTCATCATTTCCGAACGGGTCAGCCGGGATAGAAACGGGCGGATGGTCAGGGGCGCTTCCGTTTGCCCCATAAACACACTGGCCGCCACGTCGAGCGACTCCGCCCCGCTCACCCCCATCAGCCGCGTCATCACCCAGGCCGCGCCCTTGATGATGACCTGCATGACGCCAAAGTGATAGAGCATGGCAAAGAAAGCGGCCATGAATATGATGGTGGGCAGCACCACAAACGCGAAAACAAGCCCGACCTTCCCGCCCGGATCCGCCAGCGGCCCGAAGACGAAGGACGCCCCGACCGCGGCATAATCGAGCAGTCCCTTGACCTTGTCTCCCGCCACCGCCATGATTTTTTGTCCCCACTCGAACTTCAGCACCAGGTAACCGAAGAGCAGTTGCAAGCCCACGCCCCAGGCCACAATTTTCCACTTGACAGCCTTGCGGTCGGTGGAGAAGGCATAGCACCCGGCCAGGATGGCCAGGATGCCCAGGATGCTGGTGAATCTTTGCATTATTTTACGCTTTTTTTCGCGTTATTTCGCGTTTTACGATTTCAAAGTGTGGATGACTTTCCCGACCAGTTGCCGGGGCCGGTCCGGAGGCTTTGGCCCGATGCGATAGGCCTCTTTCAACAGCAGCAGCGCGCCGGAGAGCATCGCGCTGTTATTGTAATGCACGGTGGCGATGAGTTCGCCGCTTTTGACGGCGACACCCGTCTTCTTGTGCAGTTCCAAGCCCACCGCGTGGTCAATGACGTCGTCCTGTTTGTTTCGCCCGCCGCCCAGAACCAGGCTGGCCAGGCCCACCTGTTCGCAATGGATGGATTCGATGAAGCCCTCCGCCGACGCTTTGAAGCCGGCGGTGTGTTCTGCCAGCGGCAACCTGTCCGGCCGCCCGTCAAAGGAAGGGGCCGCGCCTTGCAGTCGGCACATCTCAAGGAACTTCCGCAAGGCTTCGCCGCTGTCGATCATTCTTTCGCCCAACGACCTTCCTGCGGGCACCGTCTCCGCGCGTCCGCCGAGATAGAACATCCAGGCGGCCAGTTCGAGGGAAAGGGAACGCAGGTCATCGCTCATGGGCTGGCGATCGCCGCGCAGCACCTCAAGACACTCGCGCACTTCCAGGCTATTGCCCACGGCGCGGCCCAACGGCTGGTCCATGTCCGTGATCAGGGCAGCCACGCGTTTGCCCATGCGTTCGCCGGTGGCGACCATCATTTTGGCCAGGTGTTCGGCTTCTTCCGGCCGCTTCATAAACGCCCCCGAACCCGTCTTGACATCCAGGACCAGCGCATCGATTCCTTCGGCCAACTTTTTACTCATAATGCTGGCGCAGATCAGCGCAGGACTTTCAACCGTGCCCGTTACATCGCGCAACGCATACATTTTTTTGTCCGCCGGAACAATCTCCGCCGTCTGCCCCGCCATGACGCAGCTGCAGGCGCCAAGCACTTTGACGAAGTCCGCGGGAGAAAGATTGACGTTGAATCCCGGGATCGATTCCAGCTTGTCCAGCGTGCCTCCGGTGTGGCCCAAGCCGCGACCGCTGATCATCGGCACACGCAGGCCTCCAGCCGCAACCACCGGGGCCAGGATGAGCGATGTCTTGTCCCCCACCCCGCCCGTCGAATGCTTGTCCACCTTGGCCCCCGGCAGCGCGCTCAAATCCATGACGCGTCCCGAACGCAACATCGCTTCGGTCAAGGCCGCCGTCTCCGAATTAGTCAGGCCGCGCAGCACCACCGCCATCAGCCAGGCGGACATTTGATAATCAGGCACATTTCCGCAGGTGAACGACTCGACCAGTGAAAAAACCTCCTCGCGGGAATGCTCTCCGCCATCGCGCTTTTTGCGTATCAAATCAACAGGCCGCATGAGGAAAGGCAACGGTATCACAACACGAATCCATCCACCAGCAACTCGCGCATGCTCCGGCTCGCGATACCCGCGGCGCCCAAGTACCAGACCACGGCATCGGGACCGAATTCGGCGATGACCTGCCGGCAAGCGCCGCAGGGCGAGCACGGCACGCCGCGACGATTCACCACCGCCACCGCCACAATGGCCGGTTTCCCGGCGCTGGCCGCAACGGCGGCGAAGATGGCATTGCGCTCCGCGCAGATTGTCAGGCCGTAAGAGGCATTTTCGACGTTGCAGCCGGTGAAGATGCGGCCGTCACGGAGCAGAACGGCCGCCCCGACCTGGAAGTTTGAATAGGGAGCATAAGCGCATTTCATCGCGGCGCGCGCGTGTTTCAGCAATCTGTCGCGTATTTGAGTCGATGAAGCTTTTAGTGTCATAGGTCTATGGCAAAGGCCTGTTCATCACGGCCCGAGTGTTGGCACAAACGAAAATGAAGGCAAGCCGCCACTTTTTGAGTTCTCCGAAATGGGCGTGGCGCCATGATCCAGGAGGCTAATAAAGCTTCAGATTTCCGCAAAATATTTTGAGTGAAATTCCGCAAAAATACGTCAATAAGATGCTGGACACGTCCTGGGGAGCATGGTAAATGTTCAGCCCCGTTGACAAAAAGGCGGGTTCCAGGCGGGCCATGGCCTCGCGGATGAAACGAACAACGACGAATCAAATGAAACTGAAACAAACTGTTTTTTTAATAATGGGGTTGTTGCCTCTCTGTGGCATCGCCCAAACCAACAAACCGCAGAACACCCCCGCCAAACCGCCTGGCGGCGCAATGACGCCGGCCGTGACGGCCCCGGCGGTGATGCCGGAAAAAGGAAAACTCAGCTATGCCATTGGCATGTACTTCGGCAACAATATCACCAACAGCTTCAAGCGCGGTGGCGTGGATCTTGATACCAACGCCGTGCTGGATGCGATCAAAGATGTGGTCACTGGGCAACCGACGCGTCTGACCCAGGCTGAACAAGGCGAAGTCATGAAGCAGCTCAGAGCAGCCTTGCAGGCCAAACAACAGGTTGAGGCTGAAGAGGCCAAAGGCAAGGGCGAGGCTTTTTTGGCCCAATTTGCAAAATCTCCCGGGGTGATCACTCTCAGCAACGGCTTGGAATACAAGGTGATCACGGCAGGTGATGGCGCCATGCCGCAGGCAACCGACATGGTGACTGTGGCCTATCGCGGCACTTTGATCGATGGAACTGAATTTGACAGCAACAACAACTTTAAGACCGCGGTGAACGGAAGGATCATCGCTGGCTGGCAAAAAATATTGCCTTTGATGAAAGTCGGTGCCAAGTGGCAGGTGGCCATTCCCTCCGGTCTGGGCTACGGGCTCCGTGGGTCTCCTCCGAAAATCCCGGGGAATTCAGTGCTCGTTTTTGACTTGGAATTGAAATCCGTCGCGCCAGGGTCGCCCAAGCCGCCCATTCCGCCACCCAACCGATCCAGCGCCACCACGCCTTCTACTCCGGTGGTCAGCGGACAAATCATCAAAGTGCCCTCGGCGGATGAGTTGAAAAAAGGCGCGAAGATCGAAGTCATCGATACCAACCAAACCAACTTGAAGCAGTAAAGACTAGCTTCCAAACGGTTTGATTTCCCGGGCCGCGCCCTCGCGCGGCCTTTTTATTTGCTTTCTGCTTTCTGCGATCTGTTTTCACTGGCAACCTATCAGCATGATCGCTCGCGTCACCCTCGAGCTCGCCTTGGGCAAGGAATTTGACTACCTCATCCCCGACGATATGGAGGGGTTGGTGGAAGTCGGCACACGGGTCAAAGTGCCGTTTGCCCGCCGTCAGGTGTTGGGCTGTGTCACAGCTCTGCCGGAAAGTTCACCCCACCCCAATCTTCGCCCGCTCATCAGAATCGTCGGACGGCAATCATTTGTCAGCGCGAAGATGCTGCGACTGGCCCGATGGATGGGAGAATATTATTGCTGCCCGGCGGAGATCGCTCTGAAGACCGTCCTGCCCGAAGCCGTGCGCAAAGAGAAGGAAGGCTGGCGCGAACAACTATTCGTGCGCGCCCTGCCCGTCAATCGACCCGGGCCGAAGTTGAGCAAACGCCAGGAGGAGATCCTGGACATGGTGCGCCAACGGGAGGAATTGGCATTGCAAGAGTTATTGCAGACGGCCTCGACCACGGCCCAAACGTTGCGCCGCTTGGAGGACAAGGGACTGATCGCCATCATGCCGCAGATTTCCGAACGCGACCCCTACGGGAGCGAGACGATTTTGCCGACTCAATCCCTGGCTTTTAACCCGGACCAACAGCGCGCCTTCGAGGCGATTACGGCTGCGATGATGAGAATTGGACCGGGCGTCCCTGCAAAATCGGTTCCCGACACATTGGCGGGAACTGAATTAAAGCCCGATGTTTTGCCCATCCCGGCCGCAGGGATTGGGCGGGACGCCCAATCCACACAGGCCGGAGGCTTGCTCCACCACAACGTCTTCCTCCTGCACGGTGTGACAGGAAGCGGCAAGACGGAAGTCTATTTGCAGGCCATCGCCCGGAGCCTGCAACAAGGCAAGGGCGCAATTGTGCTGGTGCCGGAAATCTCCCTGACCCCCCAGACGGTCGAACGGTTCAAAGCCCGCTTTAGTTCCGGCCCACTGCAAACCCTGGTAGCGGTGTTGCACAGCCATTTGTCCGCCGGCGAGCGCCATGATGAATGGCACAAGATCCGCCAGGGCCGCGCCCGCATCGCCATTGGTGCGCGCTCCGCCATTTTTGCACCCGTCGATCCTTTGGGCCTTATCATTGTGGATGAGGAACACGAGCAGTCTTACAAGCAGGAGGAAGCCCCCCGTTACCATGCCCGCGACGTTGCTGTGGTGCGCGCCCGGATGGAAAATGCGGTGGTGGTACTGGGCTCGGCCACGCCCTCCATGGAAAGCTTTCACAATGTGGAGAAAGGCAAATACCGTCTGCTCGAATTGCCCATTCGCGCCGATCATAAAAAAATGCCGGTGGTGCGCATCATCGATATGCGCCAGGTCGCTCGCCAAGACAAGGGAACCCCCATCCTTGCTCCCAAGCTCAAGGAAGCGATTCTCAGCCGCCTGGAGCGAGGAGAACAGACTCTCCTGTTTCTGAACCGGCGCGGCTTTGCCACGTCGTTGCAATGTCCCCTCTGCGGTTATGTGGCCATGTGCCCCAATTGCAGCCTGTCGCTCACCTATCACCGGCAGGCCGGCAAGTTGTGCTGCCATATTTGCGGCCACGAATCCGTTGCGCCAGCCGTTTGCCCGAGTCAGAAATGCCGCAACCCCGCCATTCGTTACGCCGGCCTGGGCACCGAAAGAGTCGAGTCCACCCTGTCAAAACTTTTTCCCAAGGCCCGCATCCGGCGCATGGATTCGGACACCCTCAAGCGCAAGGAAGATTACCGCCGCATCCTCGGCGATTTCAGGACGGGAAAGATCGATCTGCTGGTCGGCACGCAAATGATCGCCAAGGGTCTGCACTTCCCCAATGTCACCCTGGTCGGGATCATTCACGCGGACTTGAGCCTGCACCTGCCGGATTTTCGCGCCGGGGAGCGGACATTTCAATTATTGACACAGGTGGCGGGCCGGGCCGGACGGGGCGACGTGGAGGGGGAGGTTTTTGTCCAGGCGTTTACGCCATTTCATCCGGCCATTCAATATGCCCGCCGCCATGATTTTGCCGGCTTTTACGAGCAGGAAATTGAGTTCCGCCGCCAACTCAATTATCCGCCGGTCAGCCGGATCGCTTTGCTGCTGATCAAGGGCCGCAACGAGGAAAAGGTCAGTTTCTCGGCCATGCATGTGAAGCATGAAATTGAGAAATGGTCCGAAGAGTTTCCGGACATGATTTTAGCCGGACCGGCCCCCGCCCCGCTGGCCCGCACAGAAAACAAACACCGTTTTCACATCCTGTTGCGCACCCGGCAAATGACCCGCCTAAGCCAAAGGTTGGCGGGATTGTTGTCCTCCGTCACATTGCCGGAGGAAGTCGCGATGAGCGTGGATATTGACCCCGTGAACCTGATGTAGCCTAATTGGAGCTGAAGGCCACGGGGCGGAAGGACGGCACCGACAGCGTGACCACGCAACCGTCCGCAGAATGGTTCAATTCCACCGTGCCATCCGCGCAAAGCAGCCGGTCATGGGCGGCAATGTCATCCAACGCCTTTTCGGTGATCAGTTCCCTGGCAAGCCCGTTGTCATTGGCCCGCAAATGCAGGCGCACGGTCCCCTCCTTCTCCTCCAATTCAATTTCGACACGCGCCACTCCCGGCACCAGGATATCCGCGACAATCTCGCGGCAGATTCCGAATAATTCGTTGGCGGCAAACGGCGCCAGGGAAATGTCCTCTTTCGGCGCGATAAAGGTGCAGCAGATATCGCCGGCCGAAGCCTGCGCGAACCAGCGCAAGGCGGCGACCAGCCCGAATTCGTCAAGAATTCTGGGTTGCAGTTCGTTGGTCACGCTCCGCACCGATTGGCCAAGTTCCATGACAAGATTGGCCCAGTCCTTGCACTTCGTGGCCCAGTTTGCCGGCGGGCTTTTTTCCGACGACGCCAGTGATATCTGCAAGGCCAGCAGGGTCATTTTCTGGCTGATTTCATCGTGGATTCTGCGGGCCAGCCGTTTATGCTCCCGCTGATTCATCAACTGTTGCCGCGCCAGAAGCGCCCGAACATCCATGTGCGACGTGTTTGTCATTTGACATTTCTTCCAGGCCAAAGAGCCACAGCCACGCTTTGCCAGTTCTGGATTAAGCACATTGAATGCCAAACCGCCGCTGGGAAAACAGGCCGGATGCGCTAATGAGGCTTGAACAAGGACTGGTTTGAAACGCTCCAGCACGCTGCGGTTTGAATTGTCCGATCTTTGGATACGCGTCCCAAAACAGTACGCCAATCCACCTCAAACGCCCGAACCCCTTGGAATTGGACAGGTCCCGAGCCTGTTGGGCCATCAAGCCGTTTTTAAAGGAGACGCTTTTCTGATCAATTTCGCGCCATTGGTTTTCAGGTAAGCCTGGACTGCAGCGATCCCACCCAAACTGATAGGCACCCGCTTTTGGCTCTGAAAGAGGCGGTAGTGCGTCAGGGTTTTGCCCACTTCCATGATCTCGATGTGTTTATCGTCCATCCTCCAAAGTTGGCCTTTCGCCAAAGGCGGCGGAGTCGGTTTCTTAGCCTTCATATTTTTTCCTGTTGTCAAACGCTTTGCCACTGTGAGAAAAGTTCTGTTAAATCCACGTCCTGGGTCATCCGGCGCTTTGGGACCGCATCTTTTTGTGCGGTGACTGTTATTAAACCATTGCCCGCTGTAAAAATAAAGACAAATCTTCGCATTTTCACGCGCAACAGGCCTCCCCCAGACCGTCCAGGCGTCCCCCCTTTCTCCCCCAAAGCGCTAAAAGACAGAGCCGGGCTTTTTGGGGAAAGGCAGAATCGCAGGCGGTGACTGGACCTGGATTGGAGGCGGGGCCAGCGGTTGCTGCCGCGAGAATAAATCTGAGTACTGGCTCATTGCGTTTGTGTACTCATCTTTGTAGTGCAAGGGCTCTCTGGACATTTCCTCAGACGTTCTACGGTCTCTATCACCCCATTGTCCGGCGAAGGCGCCAGCCCCTGGGAGCAATGCAGGGTTGGGCGGAAGCCTGTCCGAAAACCTGGATGAGTCGTCCAATGAATCTCCCCGAAGGGGATTCTGATCGCCCATTCCCATTTGAGTGAACCGCTGTTGTTTCGTCAGCGAACGGTCGATGCCGTCCGATGCGGGATGGAGAAGACTGCGCGCCCAAGCCGACAGATCTTTGTTTGCTGTCCCGTCCGATTGCGATCCATCCTCCGAAGTCCTGCAGGACCATTTTAAGTCCCCGTCCGAATCACCAAAATGCCTGCCGTAGCGCTGATCATCCCCGTAATCGATTCTTCCCGCCGCATTCTCTGACTCCAACCGGCCAGGAAGATGGTCCTCGCCGGCAGCCTCATCCCGTCTCCTTTCAGAGAAAATGCTCTTAAAATCCGGGTCCCTTGGATCGTCCCATCTGTTGGTTGTGTCATCAATTGGCTGCTGCGTGGAATACAAGCTGTCATTACGATGGTCTGGATTGTCACGCAGACTGCCCGGATAGACATCGTCCTGGTCGTCGGTGTCGTCCAAGTCCCATGCCTTGAGACCCTTTTGTCTGGAAGTTGAAATAATGACCATAGGCGGCGAAGCCTGCATGGCTTCCGGAGCCATGTAATCAGACTGCCTCGGCATGTGAAAGGACAGGGGTGTCGTATCCTCGCGCACCACATGCGGAACCCCCAGCGGAGAGCTTGGAGCGGAAAATTCAATCTTGTCGCCGGCCCAGACGGAACCAGGAACGGTGCAAGGTGAGAAACCGCCCGCTGCCACAGCAATAACCGCCAGGGAACTTGATCTCCACGAAAACATACAACCCAGTCACTATCGCATAAACTCCGTCCGTCGTCAATTCCTTCAACTGGCGGATAGCGCCTTGGTTTGGTGAAGTGTTGAGCCTGGGGCTCAGCAGTCGGCGCACAGCGCCGACACTAGGAGCATTCAACCAAGGGACTGCCAGCCGTTGCCAAAACGACCCTTCTGTCACTCATCGCAAACGGATGCCTTTTTACGCCTTGGGCGCCATCTCGCGCTCGCGATCTTCCATGGCCGCCTTGCGCGAAAGCCGGACGCGGCCTTTCTCGTCAACGCCCAGGCATTTGACCCAGACTTCATCGCCGAGTTTGACAATATCTTCGGTCTGTTTGACACGGAAATTGGCCAGCTCGCTGATATGGACCAAGCCGTCCTTGCCGGGCAAGAACTCCACGAAAGCCCCGAACTCCTTGATCGTGACCACCTTGCCGCGGTAGAGCTTGCCGATCTCGGCCTCGGCGGTCATGCCTTCAATCGCGCCACGCGCGATCTTCATGCCCTCCTCCGAAACGGAATAAATATTGACGGTGCCATCATCATCGATGTTGATTTCGCAACCGGACTCCTCAACCAGGCGCTTGATGTTCTTGCCGCCCGGCCCGATGAGCGCCCCGATTTTTTCGGGGTTAATCTTCACCTGCACGATGCGCGGCGCGTATTTGCTCATTTCCTTGCGAGGCTCGGCCAGTGTTTTGGCCATGATGCCCAGGATGGACAGCCGGCCGACGCGGGCCTTCTCCAGGGCCTCGGCCATGACGATGTGCGGCAAGCCGCGCAGCTTCAGGTCAAGTTGAAATCCAGTGATGCCCTTGTCCGTGCCCGCTATCTTGCAATCCATGTCACAGAACGCGTCCTCCCAGCCGATGATGTCGGTCAGCAGTTTGTAACGGCTGATTTTGTCCGCGTCGTCATGCTCGGTGCAAATGCCGATGCTGATGCCGGCGACGGGCCGTATCATGGGGACTCCCGCGTCCAGCAAGGCCAGCGTTCCGCCGCAAACGGTGGCCATGGAACTTGAGCCGTTGGATTCCATGATCTCGCTCGTCACGCGGATGGCGTAAGGATATTCGGCCAGCGGCAGCATCGGCTCGATGGAACGTTCTGCCAATGCCCCATGACCGATCTCGCGGCGTCCCGGGCCGCTGATGCGCCCCGTCTCGCCCACCGAATAGTTTGGAAAGCTGTAGTGCAGGATGAACTTTTTTTCCGTCTCACCGCCGGTGTAGGAGTCAAACTCCTGGGCGTCTTCCGTCGTTCCCAAGGTGACCAGAGTGACGGCCTGCGTCTCGCCGCGGCAAAACAGCGCCGAACCATGCGCCCGGGGCAGCAAGCCTACTTCGCATGTAATAGGGCGGATCTCGTCGTATCCACGGGCATCGAGGCGCTTGTCCTCATTCATGATGAGGTGCCGCACGGTTTCTTTTTGGATATAATAAAAAGCCTCACGAAGGACGGACTCAGTCACCTTCTCTGCGCCGAATTTGGCCACCAGATCGGCAGCGACTTCATCGGTCAGGGTCTTGACAGCGGCCTCGCGTTCGAGTTTTTTATGGGTCAACAACGCTGGCACCATGCGCTCGCCGGCCCGTTGCTTGGCTTCGCGCAAAATGTCCTCCGGCACTATGCTCACGGTGATTTCGCGCTTCTTTTTTCCGCCGCGCGCGGCCAGTTCCTTCTGGGCCTGGATGAGAGGCTGGCAGCATTCATGGCCAAATTTCAGCGCAGCAATGAAATCCGCCTCTGATATTTCACGGGCGGATCCTTCAAACATCACAACGTCGTTGGCGTTGCCCACATAAACCAAGTCCAGATCGCTTTCCAGCAGTTCGGAGTGGGTGGGGTTGGCAACGAATTTCCCCTGCACCCGGCCGATGCGCAAAGCGCCCAGTGGACCATCCCACGGAATGTCACTCACGGCCAGCGAGGCCGAGGCGCCGATGATGCTCAAGATGTCCGAATCATTTTCGCCGTCGGCGCTGAGGAGAATGCTTTGCACCTGCACCTCGTTGAACCAGCCCTTTGGGAAAAGTGGGCGGATGGGGCGGTCGGTCAAACGGCTGGTCAGAATTTCCTTTTCCGTGGGACGCCCTTCGCGCTTGAAATAGCCTCCGGGGAATTTGCCCGCAGCCGCCGCTTTTTCCCGGTAATCGACGGTCAGCGGGAAGAACTCCTGGCCCTCTTTGGCCTTGGTGGCCGCCACTGCCGCCACCATGACGATCGTTTCCCCCAATTGCACCGTTACGGAGCCGTCGGCCTGTTTGGCCAGTTTGCCTGTCTCAATAATAATCTGCTTGGACCCAACCTGGGCCGTTACACGTTCTGCCATAGTAATCCTTAAACCCGCCGACTCAGGGGAACTTCAATCAACTCCGGGCAATAATGTCCGGTCCTGATTGAAATCACCCCAGTCGGCGAAACCTAACACCGCGAACTTATTCCTTCGCACTGGCCAAGTCGCGTTTCCTGGCCGGTGAAATTGCCATTTATCATGGTCGGGACATCCAGTTTCCCGGGATAGAAGGACGGATCAATGCCGAAGCTTCAGCTTCTTTGTCACCGTCTGATAGCGCGTCAAGTCGGTCTGGTGGAGATAATCCAGCAGTCGGCGGCGTTGCCCCACCATCTTCAACAAACCGCGCCGGGAGCTGTGGTCCTTGATGTTCTTCTGCAGATGATCGGTCAGGTGGTTGATACGCTCGGTCAGAAGGGCGACTTGCACGTCCGCGGAGCCTGTGTCCTGGTCGTGAAGCTGAAATCCCGTTATCGTCTTTCCTTTTTCCATATTGTTCTATCTCAATCTAGTATGCAAAATCAGTTTAAAGAGGGGCCATGCACCTGTAAAGCTCTTTTTTGGGCGGTTCCGGCTCGTCTTTCCCGGGGCGATGAATATAATTCCACGTGAGGCAAATGGATTCAGTGAAAGAGAAGCCACCCAAAGGCAAGGCCGATGTCGTCGCTCCGGCACACGTGATTGCCGAAGTGGAGAAGCACATTCTGGTCGATGGTTTCAAATTGGTGGTCGATCTGGATAAAAGCCGCGGTTCGCGCCTGGTCGATGCGGTGTCGGGGCGCAGCCTGATCGATTTCTATTCGTTCTTCGCCTCGATGCCGGTGGGCTTCAACCATCCCTGGTTCGATTCGCCTGCCGTGCAGGCGGATTTGCTCGCGGCCGCCAGAGTCAAGGTGGCCAGTTCGGACGTTTATTCGGTCGCTTTGGCAACGTTCGTGCAAACTTTTGAGCGCGTGGCGGGAATCCCGGGGTTGGCCCGGTATTTTTTCATCGACGGCGGCGCGCTGGCGGTGGAAAACGCGCTCAAAGCCGCCATGGACTGGAAGGTTCGCAAGAACCTCGCCGCCGGACGGGGCGAACGCGGAACGGAGATACTTCATTTCACGGGCGCGTTTCATGGCCGCAGCGGCTACACCATGAGCCTGACCAATACGGACCCGCGCAAAACCGATTTGTTCGCCAAATTCCACTGGCCGCGCGTCAGCGCCCCTTCCATAGACTTTTCCCTGCCCGAAAAGGAACGGAAGCGGAACGTCATCGAAAAGGAAAAGCAGGCCGAGGCGCAAATCCGCCGGTTCATCGCCGAGCGCGGCATTGACATTGCCGCAATCATCATTGAGCCGGTGCAGGGGGAAGGCGGAGACAACCATTTCCGGGGCGAATGGTTCCAAACGCTGCGCCGCATTTGCGATGAAAGCGACATCCTCCTCATCTTCGACGAAGTGCAAACGGGCATGGGCGTTTCCGGGAAGAACTGGTGCTGCATGAACTTCGATGTCTGGCCGGACCTGCTGGCGTTCGGGAAAAAGGCGCAAGTGTGCGGGGTCATGGCCGGGGCAAGACTGGACGAAGTCAAGGACAACGTCTTCAGGCTGCCGGGCCGCATCAGTTCCACCTGGGGCGGCAACTTTTGCGATTATGTCCGCGCGACGCATTTCTTGCGGATCATCGAGCAGGAACGCCTGGTGGACAATGCGCGGGAGAAAGGCGCCTGCCTGCTGGCGGAATTGCAGAAGCTGGCTGCGAAACATTCTGTCCTGACGGCGGCGCGGGGACGCGGCCTGCTGCTGGCTTTCGACCTGCCCAGCCGGGAAATGCGCGACCGTTTCTGGACCGGCGCCTTTGATCTCGGCCTGCTGCTCCTGCGCGGCGGCGAACGTTCCATCCGCCTGCGCCCCGTGCTCGATGTGCCGGACGGCGTAATTGACGAGGCCCTGCAAATCATCGACGGCGAGTGCCGCCGGCTGGCATGAACACAACCATTGCATCCCTGTTCAAAAGACTTGGTTTGCGGCCAGAGAACGCGGGCGTTTTCTGCGGCGAATGGATCGGCAACGGCCCGCTCTTGAAAAGCGTTTCGCCGATTGATGGGGGCGAATTGGGCCGCGTGCGCACGGGCAACGCGGCGGATTACCAGCGGGCCGTAAAGCAAGCCGGGCGGGCGTTTCAGAACTGGCAGATCATTCCTGCGCCCAAACGGGGCGAGATCATCCGCCAATTTGGCAACGCCTTGCGCGGCGCCAAAACCGATCTCGCAAAGTTGGTCACACTCGAAGCGGGAAAAATTCTGGCGGAGAGCGAAGGCGAGGCGCAGGAGATGATTGATATCTGCGATTTTGCGGTCGGACTGTCCAGGCAACTGCACGGTTTGACCATCGCTTCCGAACGCCCGCAACACCGCATGATGGAGCAGTGGCATCCTTTGGGCATCATCGGCATTATCACCGCTTTTAATTTTCCGGTCGCCGTCTGGGCTTGGAACAGCGCCCTTGCCGCAGTATGCGGAGACGCCACGCTTTGGAAGCCGTCGGGCCGGACGCCCCTTTGCGCCATTGCCGCCATCAAGATTGCCGAAGGCGTCTGTCGCGCCAACGGCGTTGATCCGGCTGTTTTCAGTCTGGTTATCGGGGGACGCGAAGCGGTGGGGGAAAGAATGGCCAAGGACCGTCGCATCCCGCTGATTTCCGCGACCGGTTCCAGCAGCATGGGCCGCGATGTCGGGCAAAAAGTTCAGCGCCGCCTGGGCCGCGTGCTGCTGGAACTGGGCGGCAACAACGCAGTCATTGTCACGCCCTCGGCTGATTTGGACCTGGCCACGCGCGCGATTTTATTTGGCGCGGTGGGCACAGCCGGACAGCGTTGCACCACCACCCGCCGGGCTTTCGTCCATCAATCCATCGAAGCGGACCTGACGCAACGGCTGATCAAGGCCTACGCACAAGTGCCGATTGGCAATCCCCTGCTCTCCGGAACACTGATGGGCCCGTTGATCACTCCTACCGCGGTGGACGCGATGCAGAAGGCCTTGCAGCGGTTGGGCAAGGAGGGCGGACAAATAATTTACGGCGGTGATCTGTTGTTCGGGGAAAAATATCCGGGTGGCCGGTACGTGACGCCTTGCCTGGCCAAGGCAGGCCCGCGCATGAAAATCGTCGCCGAGGAGACATTCGCGCCCATCCTCTACCTTATCCCCTACCGAAATCTGGAAGAGGCAATTGCGTGGCATAACTCGGTGCCGCAGGGATTGAGTTCGGCCATTTTCACCAATGATCTGCGCGAATCGGAGTTGTTCCTATCCAATCGCGGCAGCGACTGCGGCATTGCCAACGTGAACATCGGCACGAGCGGCGCGGAAATTGGCGGCGCGTTTGGCGGCGAGAAGGACACAGGCGGCGGCCGGGAAAGCGGCAGCGACGCCTGGAAGAGCTATATGCGCCAACAAACCGTAACGATCAATTACTCATCAGATCTTCCCTTGGCCCAAGGAATTCGTTTCGGCGATTGAAGGAAGAAAGCCACGGATGGACACCGATGGGCACGGATATGGGTAATAGGTCCGAAAAACCCGCTACATCCGGGATTATAAAGGCACGGCAAGTATTTGGTTGACGTGGCAAAATCCTGTGATTTACTGGCTTTATGATGACGACAAAAGAGTTTTTGGAGGAAGTATCGGCTCAAGGGGACATGTTGAAAAAAATAACCGGCAAGGAACAGTGCGCCGCAGCAAACTTGGCATCTAAAATGCAAGATTTGGCAGTAGAGTTTAAGCGCATTTATAGCGATCCAGAGCGAGGTTCTTTCAATAGCAATTCTAAAATAGAAATACCGACCGGCACGGCTCCACGGCAAATGATGCCCCGGGCCGCCCCAGAACGCCATTTCCCCCCACATAATCATAAAACCAATCAGTAATGCAGACATCCAAAGCGACACGAGCCTCCGTTCCATCTAATATAAACTATTAGCGGAACTAAAATACTTGCCGTCGCTTTATAATTCCGGCTACATCCGCTACATGGTTGATAGCCAATGACTTAACCCGCTACACGAAATGCTACAGGGTTGCTACATGTAGCGGGTTTTCGTCTTTCACTGCCTCGTGAGAAGCTGTATAAATATAGCCATCTGATAAGAGGCAGCCAAAAACATGCGTATCAGCTCGCACTTCAGCTTTCCGATATTCACCAGTGCCCTTGATAGGTGGCCCCCTAACGAACGCTGTGAGGAGTGATCTGAATCAATTTCACTTATCATTCGCGTTCCTTGCGCGACTCAATCGATTTCTGCCGTTGTATCGCAACCACCAACGCAGTGCGCCAGTGTCCATAGAGCATAGACGTTAACACTGCTCCAATACCGATCCCGCCGAATATAGACCTAAAGTGATCGAGCGAGACAACAACTCGAAGTCCGACGTGGCCACGGAAATCTTGATCGCCAAGCACAAAATTAAGCATCCCGTATAGTAGCAAGCTCCCCGCGCAGATTGCTAACATGGGTTTTAACGGTTTGGTTTCCGGAAGCTTTGAAAGCGCGAAGCACAGGAAAACCAATCCGCAGATAATTGGGGTAAACTCACTAATATAGTGGTTGTTCATAGCAAACATTATCTTCCTAGTGGCTGCCGTCTCAATTCCAAACCTCTCGAATTCGAGAGGTTTGAAAACCGGACCGCTCAGTTCTTCCCAAAGCTCCAAAAATTCCAATCGTGCTGCGATTACGCATCCAGTTGTTCAACTATCGCCGCCCCGGGCGCATGCGGATGGGAGGCGGGACGGGGATGGGGCGCGGGACGGCGGGCGGAGCCGGAACGGGGGGTGGGGAGGGAGTGGACGCCGGTGCGGCGGGCGGGACGACCTTTAATTGCGAGAACCAGTTCTTTGCTTCAGCCGCCACTCCGCTTGCCGCTTCGCCGATCTTCGCGTCAGGGAACTTCAGGTCACCCAAATCGGCTCCAATGCGGTCGCCCAGACTGCTGATGACGCCGCCGATTTCCGGCATTTTCATGCAGATCGGCGAAGCCTGCGCCTGCGGTTGCGCCAGTCCGTCGTAACCGTTGACGACCCACTCCAAATCGCCGGTTGCGATATCGACCATCAAACCATGCACCGGGATGCGCGGACCGATCAACGGGCTGTGCCGGACGATATCGACCGCCCGAACGACGTTTTGCCGTTCATCGCTGAAGACGCCGAAGTACTCGGTCAGGTCGAGCGGCAACTGGCTGCGGTTGACCCCCAATTTGTCGAGTCGATCAGCCAACTCGGCCACGCTGGTGTGGCGCACCTGGCAATCGGTGTGGCCGATGATGGCGATCTCGCGGCCGCCCTTGACCGCGCAGGACAGAGCCAGGGAGCGCATCGTGCTGCTCAACGGCCCGGTGATGATGTTGCCGGCGTTGCGCAGCCAGATGAAATTCTCCGCAGGCAGTCCCATCACGCCCGGAAACAGCCGGTTCAGGCGCGGGTCAATGCAGGTCAGGGCCACGACCGGCAGTTCGCCCTCATAATCGGCCAGATGAAGGCCAGCACCCCGGTCGCCCTGGAGCGCGCGGTGATTGGCGGCGATAATGGCTTCAAACAAACGCATAACGACATCAGGACGGCGCCTGTTTGCTTCCGCCCTTGGAGTCTCCCATGGCGTTCCTCAGGGCGGGAACCTGTTCCAGCAGTTTTTCAAACTTGATGCCGGTCAGGCTCTCAATCACCGGGGGCAGTTGGCTGATGATTTGAGTCACGTCCCCGGTCACTTTGCTCGCGCCGCCGCCCGTCGCGCCGCTGTTGATGATGACAATTTTCTCCGTCTTGGACAGCGGCTCGCTGATCTTGCCCGCCACTTCCGGCAGGATGCGCACGATCATTTCGATCACCGCCGCCTCGTTGTATTGCTTGAAGGACTCGGCCTTGAGCTTCATCGCCTCGGCGGTGGCGGAACCCTGGGCTTCGATGATGGCCGCTTCGGCCAAGCCGCGCGCCTTGTTGGCCTCGGCCTCGGCCAAGCCGGTGGCCTTGACGACGTCCGCTGCGGCAAAGCCCTTGGCCTTGGCGGCGGAAGCGGCGCCGGCGGCCTCGGTTTCGAGCTGGAACTTGGTGGCGTTGGCCAGGGTCTCGACGCGATAACGTTCGGCGTCGGCCGGTTTCTGCACGTTGGCTTCCAACTCGCGCTGTTTGCGCAGGATTTCCTGCTGTTGCAACTCGATCTGCTTTTGTTTATCGACGATGCTGACCTGCACCTCTTCGGCCTTGACCAACTGGCCGGTCTTGAATTTCTGCAAATCATAGGCCAGGTCGGATTCGGCTTTCTTCTGATTGACAGCAGCCTGGAAGGAGGCGACGTTGGTCTGGTAATCCCGCTGCGCCTCGGCGATCTTGGTGTCGGCGGCGAATTTGGCCTCCTGCCCGGCTTGGGTGGCCTGCGAGGAGCGGATCATGGCGTCGCGGTCGGCTTCGGCCTGGGCGATGACGGCGTCGCGCTTGACTTGGGCGATACGCGGTTTGCCCAACGCGTCGAGGTAGCCCTGGCCGTCCTGGATGTTTCGAATGGTGAAGCTGACAATGCCCAGCCCCATGTTGGCCATGTCGCCGGCGGCCACTTCCTGGACTTTGGAGGCAAATTGATCGCGGTTCTGGTAAATGTCCTCGACGGTCATTGTGCCGAGAATGGCGCGGAGGTGGCCTTCGAGGGTCTGGGTTGCGACGCCCTTGATCTCGTCAATCGTCTTGCTCAGCACTTGCTCGGCCGCGGTGGCGATGGAGATATCGTCGCCTTTGATTTTTATTTGGGCCACGCCATCGACCTTCACCGGCACGCCCTTGCTGGTATAGACTTCCGGCGTTTGCACATCGATGGTCAGCAATTCCAGCGAGAGGCGGTCCACTTTTTCCAGCACGGGGATGACGAACGTGCCGCCGCCCTTGACCACGCGAAATCCGCGCGAACCGACCGTGCCGTCCGGCTCGGTATATCTGTGCTTGCGCCCGGAAACGACGAGGACCTCGTTCGGGCCGACTTTCGTGTAGCGACCGGCCCAAATGGCGGCGAAGAGGAATATGACGATGACGATGCCCACAACGGCGCCGACTACGACGCCGAGGTTGGGGATATCGAGGATTGCGAGGATGGCTGGGTTCATAATGTTGATGTTTGGGTTTGCGGACTGGGGCAGTTTTATTTGACGACGGACACGAAGAATTGCGATTCGGCAATGCGGGTGATTTTGACGGTTTGGCCATTGCCCACGGCCACGCCGGTCTGTTCGCGGGCCGGAGCGGTGTAGCGCGTCCCGGCCTGCACATAAGCAATCTCACCCACGCCTGAGATCGGAATGGGGGTAATCACAGTGGCTGTGTGGCCCACCAAGGTGCCGACGTGCGATTCGCTGGAGCTTTGCGTGGCATGAAAAACCATCCCGAACAGCCACAAAACAACGCCCGCGATTGCCAGGCCTCCTAAAATCGACAAGGGCATGCTTATCCAAACATTGCTGGTCGCTTTTATGTGTGAAAAGATCAACCCGAATCCGCCGAACGCCGTGATGAACGAGCAAATGGTGGTCGGACTGAAAGGCGAAAGCCCCGGGATGCCTGAGTCCTGAAAGCCCGCCTCGGCGTGGCCTCCCGTGCCGATATCAATGTGTCCCTCGTGTCCGCCCAGAAGGTGCCCAAAAAACGCGCTCAGCAGGGTAAAAAGCAGGCCGACGAAGAAGCAAATTGCGTAAACCAAGGTTTCCATAAGCACGATTCTTTCGGGTTCGCCGGGACATTCCTAGCGCTAATGGGAGACTATCGGGTCTTGGGCCGTTAGTCACTTACAAAAGGGGACCAAACTTGTAATGGGGCGTCCTTGGGCATGCGGCGGAATCCCGGCATCGCCGGGAGGTGTAGCGGCGGGCGGCCCTGCCCAGCACTTCTCTGAATCCTGACACAGTGGTGCGGGACTCGGCCGAGTCGTGACGAAATCGAGATGGGGTTCGACAGAGTCTCACCCTCTGTCTATTCATGAAACTTGAGTCCTTGCGGGATTTAATGATTGGTGATTACACCCGCGGCTGGAGGCTGCGTTCCGTTGACTGTTACCCACTGCCCTGCAACCCAAACGGCGGACGGAGAATAAGATTGGACCCCACTCCCGACTGGCGGTTGCGTTCCATTGACCGGAGGTTGCACGCCACTGGTAGAAGGCAAGGCGGCGTAAGAGGGTTGAAGCCAGTGCCCCGCTACCCATACGGACGGCTGGGAGGGTGGCTTGCCAAGATTCGCGGGGGTAACCGACCCATTGAGTGGAGGTTGCACTCCACCCGTGGGAGGCATCGCTGGAGGTTGTTCCCCGGGTGGCTGAGGTTGCACGCCATTGGCGGTTTGTACTACACCATTCGAAGACTGCGGCACTACTAAACCATTCGGAGATTGAGGCAACGCGACCCCGTTGGGAGGCTGAGGTTGCGACACACCATTAGGCTGGGCCGCGGCGTTGTTGGCGGTTTGAACCGCGCCACTGTTCGAGGGTGTGGCCACAATGCCCGAAGCCGCGGGAGCAGCCGCCACGCCAGATGGTGGCGCCGCGAAAACCAGGTCACTAAATGCAGTGACGCAAAAAACGCATACTCCGCAAACCAAGATTGCTCTTCCCCATATTGTTGATTTCATACCTGATGTAAATCAGCTTGCTTCGTGCCATTCTGCATTCATTTTCGAAGATCGTTGATTTTGAGACACTTAGAACATGCCGATGGGACAATCTCAATGGCAGTTTGCGAACTGGATGGAATGCATGCTCGCATTCTGGGAACAATTTGTGCCCGGGGAGTTTGCTGAGGAGTGGCAAAGACTACATCGGCTCGGCACCCGGGATCTGGATCGTTTCTCCGGGCCGTGGCAGCACAAAAGGCGCATGCTCCTGGCGGCTCCAATCGAAAAACAACCACAGCCTCCTGTCGGATTCAAGTGGTTTGGCGAAGTGAAACACCACTGAGCGCGGCGCTCCTCTTGGGCTGACCTCCAGAATCTCGGCCTCGAACTCTTTGTTCGGCACGCGGTCGCCTGCCTTCCAGACTCTTCCGCCAAAGATCAGGTTGTTGTACGACTTACAGGCGTAGCCGAGGTGGAACCGCCCGACGGCGGGGCATTCAAACAAGTCGGATCCATTGGCCTTGAGCATCAACGTGCAAGCATCCGGCCGGCTCACCTCGAAGGGGGTGCTGCCTGCGGCGAGGACCCGCACGGTTCTCGGCAGGGCCTGACCACAATAAGCGCGATAAAACGGGACAATAAGGGTAACCAGGATGGGATCGTTTATCACCACAACATCCTTGTCACCGATGTCCTGCGAACGGCTGATGGTACAGTGGCGCGTCGAAGATTCCGGAATAAGTGGAGCCAAATGCGCGAAGACGACTCTGCCTGCCGCCGCCCCCACGATATGCGCCGCCAACAACAAAACCGCGACGCACCACGACATCCCCAGAAGCACTCGCGGCATGGTGGCGCGCTCCTGGCGCGCAGCGAAAGCCACGAGAAACGAAGCGATCACTCCGAAGCCCCCCAGCGCGACAAATCCAAGGTTCTTGCCCAGCGGAACAACCGTCGCCGCCGGCACGACAGCCAGCAGCATTACAACTACCCAGAATCGCGCCACTTTGTCCCGGCGCACGATTGGCCAAAAGACCACCGCGCAGATCAAACTGAAACCGGCAAACAAAAGCGCCAGAATCGTCTGCCACGTTGCATTCATCGCCAGCGGCACTTCAGGCGGAATACCGGTTAATTGGCCGCCAAGCAGCGCGCTTACCCTTGGGACAACATTCTTCAGGTAAAAGAGCGGCGAGAACCCGGGGTCAATATATATATTCAAACTCCTCACCCCAAAACCAGCGCTGACATAAACCACCCGCCAAAGGAGCAAAACAGCAGCGGCGGGGAGCAGGCTGGCGAGGCGTGACCGCCACCCGCCGGAATCCAGCACAAGCGCGTAGGCCATCGGAAAGGCGAGGGTCGATGCCCCGCCTTCGTCGGCCAGGAGCGACAGCATCAGACACAAAGCGGACAGCCACATCCAGATTCCGGATTTGCCGGTGCGCCATCGAAGATGGCAGTGCAGACACAGCAAGCCAAAGACAAGAGCGATGATAAAGCCGCGGTTGGCCACAAACATTACAGGAAAACAGAATTTTGTGTCCAGCAACCACAAGCATCCCGCCAGACCCGCAACGCAAAGGGCCGACTGCGTATTGGTCCAGTTGCCAGGCTCGGGAAGTTTCTCCTGGAGATCGCCGCCATTTGCAGAGGCGGCGATCTTGCGGTAAAGCGTTGCCGCCAAAAAAACGGCCGCGGCGAACCAAGCGATGTTGTGCGCGTGCATTAGCACGGGGTTGTTGGGATACAAGCGGTAATCCAACCAGTGAGTGAACGCGGTCAATGGCCGCCACAAGGCGGCGGTCCAGCCTTCCGGCGCCCACCATGGCGCGATGCCGTAGTCCCTGACCCGCGACGCCGCTTCCTTTCCTTGGACAAAAGCGAACAGATGGTTGACAACAGTGCCCAAGTTGCCCGAATCGTTCGCGACGAAACCCGTGTCCAGACTGTGCGCCGGCAATTCAGCAAGCGTAAACTGGTTCATTCGCTGAATGAGGTCGTCGCAAAAAAGCCCAGCCCACAAGGCGGGCAGCATCAAAACGACCGCCGCCAGGGCCAACACGAAGGGAAGCCCCCGATGCTCCAAAATCTGCCTGACGATGGCCGTCAACCTCCTCATACAGTTACGCGCAGGAACTGTCCTTGCGCCGCCAAGAATCCAAATGCCAAAGGCACCATACGTGACTGGACTGCTCCTTGCTGTGAACGGCATCTTTGCAAAAGGCAGCTTTTGAGTCAAACCATTTTAGAGGACATCAGACAAAAACATCCTCTTGCATAAGAGCTGAATATATGAAATACTGAATTCATGACAAAAGTCATCAACATCAATGATCGCGGCACCCTGACGTTGCCCAAGGAAATGCGCCACCGGCTGGGGGTTGATCGCCAAGCCCAAGTGGTAGCGGAGGAAACCGATGAGGGCATCCTGCTCCGCCCGGGTGTCACATTCCCCGTGGAACTGTATTCCGAGAAACGGTTGGCTGAGTTCCGGCGCAACAACGAAGAATCCCTGGCTGGTTATCGTTTGAAAAAGAAATGAGGGTTTTTCTGGACGCCAACATCCTTTTTTCGGCGGCGCAATCGCATAGCCGGATGAGGGCGTTTTTGGATGCGCTGTTGGAACGGGCGGAATGCCTGACCAATGACTATGCGATCGAAGAAGCCCGGCGCAATCTGGCCGCAAAATTTCCGGATGGGGTGGAAGCATTGGAACGGCTGGCAAAACAATGCGAGGTCGTCTTGCGGTTGGAGGCGGATTTGGAAATCGAATTGCCTTTGAAAGACGCGCCGATTCTCGGCGGAGCCATTGCCGGCCAAGCGACGCATCTGCTGACGGGCGATGAACGGGATTTCGGGAAATTCTGGGGCAGGACGATTCGGGGCGTCAAAATTGTTTCACCGCGCATGCTGGCGGACGAATTGCGGTTGGCCAGATAACGGCAAGTGGAAATGAGGCTAACCCCATTTTCGTTGCCCCTATTTGTTGGATAATGAATTCTTGGCGAAGACTCGCGATTAGTGTAGATTGCTTGACATGAAAACGTTGACGGTGGAAGAAGCCACTCCAGGCTTGGGCCGACTGGTGGAACTGGCACTGGCGGGCGAGCAAATCCAAATCCGCAAGGGAAGCGGGATTGTGGAATTGCGCCCCGCCCAGGCGAGTCAATCGGCGGTCAAGGACCAATTGACCCCACGCGAGGCGTTGCGGAGATTGCAAGAGGAGGGACGGCTGACACCACAGCAAGCGGAAGCATATCTGAGCGAAGTGCGTGAGGAACGATTGGCGACCGAGGGCAAGCGTTCGACATGATACACCTCGACACGAACTACCTCATAGGACTGCTGGTCAAGGGTTCCGCGCAAGCTCTGGAGGTGGATGGATGGCTGGTTGCGGGACAAACGTTGGCAGCAAGCGCGGTAGCATGGACGGAATTTCTCAATGGACCCATCACGCCGCTGGAAATCAGCCAAGCCGAAGCAGTCTTGCGGTCACGGATCGTCCCTTTTGGCCAACCAGAAGCGGTCTTGGCGGCTGTTTTGTTCAACAAGACCGGGCGGCGGCGTGGCTCCCGATTTGACTGTCTCATTGCGGCGACAGCGATTCTGGATCAAGCGGAGGTCGCTACAGTCAATGACACAGGTTTCAAGGTTTTCGTGCCGCACGGACTGAAGCTGGCCGCTGCTCCGGGCCGCTCTTTGAGAACCCCAAAAGCGTAAAAATAGCAGGGTTGATCGAGTTTCTCTATCTGTTGGTGGACAGAGCGGACGGGGTGCGGCAGACAAAATGTTGATATGCGCGGAGCTGACCCGTTTCAGGTGCCGGGAGCTTAAGGATCTGCGTGGGTAGAGTTCTTGAATACGACGGCGTCGAACACTTAGCCCGCTTTGGCCAGCGCACACTTCCTCGCCGTTCGAGAGTGACGAACTGATCTTAGGATTCCCACAGCGGCAAGTGGAACGGTTACAACCAAGCCCACAATATCCTGTTCCCAACAAAGGCTCGTTCCGCCGATGAGAATTCCAGCGACCAATGCGTAGATGAGAAGGCTGAATCCCGAGTATTCAACGCGAGTCAAACATCGTGGACAAATGAACCGCGACAAAACCCCTATCCTCCTTTCAACTCGGCAATCGCGTTGTTTCAGCCAAGATATACAATTCGGGCAAAAATAGCCGCGCATAGCTTGAGTCCGTATTTCACATGCAACCTATGGAAACTTCTCATGTTTGCCAAGCAAAAACGGTTCAAATATCCAGCGTTTGCCAGTATTCTGGCGCAAGCCGGAAATGCGCCCCTCACTTTTCCGGTGGGAACAGAAATGTCAGCGCCCGCCAGACACGCAGCCGCCAGTAAAATTCATTGTGCTGGCTCGTCTGCGCTTCCTTCCATTTGTCCCGGCGCAATCCGCTTGCGGCCAGCTGCGCCGGGGTCATGGGATGTTCATCAACATAATACCGCAGATTTTCCCGCCAGCCGATGCGCCGCAACTCCCCCACCACCGCCGCCGTCATTTGCCGCCCGTCATCCCCGCCCGTGAAATCCACCGAACCCGAATCGAAATAAAACTTCACAGGCTTGGGCGGGGCTTTATCGTTCTTGAGCAGGGCCTCCAGGAAATGCTTGTCGTCAAAAAAGAACGCCCCGGAAAGGCTCGCCGCGTTCCCAAAAACTTCCGGATGTTCCCAGGCCAGCACCGCGCTGCACAACCCGCCCAGCGACGATCCCATCACGCCGGTGTGCGCAGCATCAGGCAGCGTGCGGTATTTCCGGTCAATATAAGGCTTCAACTCGTTCATGAGAAAAGCCGAGTAAGCATCGAAACCGCCGCTCTGATTCGTAGCCGCCCCGTGATGGCCGGAATATTCCGACATCCGCGCCAGACCGTTATTGTCCACGGCCACCATAATGAGGGGACACATCTTATGTTCGCGGATCAGCCGGTCCGCTGCCAGGTCCAATTCCCAATTGCCCCAACCGAACGCCACGTTGCTGCCCGCCGTGCTGAACACATTCTGGCCATCGTGCAAATACAAAACCGGAAAACTTCGATTGGTCTGCGTCGAGTATGCCGCCGGCAGATAAACATGCACCGCCCGCGGCGCACCCAAGAACCGCGACGGAATCGTTTCATCATGGATGCTGCCAGTGTCAGGACCCTGCGCCTGCGCAAAACCCGCCAACAGTAGCAAGTTGAAAAGGCGCCAAAATCTCATTGGATATCAACCTTTCGGATTAGATATGTCATTTGGATTCGGCACGGCCTTCTTATCATTGTCCCCCATTCCCTTGTTTTCCTTTGAGTCTATATTTTCAGGAGGCTTCCGATTTATGGCCACCAGGATCACGCCGAAGACGATAATGATAACTATGAAGGACAAGCCAAACCAAGGATTACCCCGCAACAGAGGGTGCGGCGGGTCTCCGTATATGTTAGCCAGTAATGAGTTCACTCAGGATGACGGTATGCACCACGGCAAATTCCGTCAAGACCAGGACCATTTTGCAACTGTTTTCAACTGGAGTTTTCTGGCCAGTGGGCAATCGTCTCACTTCTGCTTCTGAAATCTTAACTGGCCGTCATCCACTGTCACTTTGATGCGGTCGCCGGGTTTGAATTCGCCGTCGAGCAGTTTCATGGCCAGCGTGTCAAGTAGAAATTCCTGGATGGCGCGTTTGAGCGGGCGCGCGCCGAATTGTGGGTCATAACCTTCCTTGGCCAGATACTTCTTGGCCGCGGCATCCACCTCGATGGCCAATCGCTGCTGGGCCAACCGTTGTTCCAGACGCTTCAATTGAATACCGACAACCGCTTCGAGCTGTCTCTCGTCAAGGCTGTGGAAGATAATGATGTCGTCGATCCGGTTCAGAAATTCGGGCCGGAAATGTTTCTTCAGCTCCGCCCGGACCAGTTCCTCGACTTTCCCATAGTCCTTCCCCTGCCCTGCCCCCGTGCGGCCGTAAAATTCCTGGATAATGGCCGAGCCAATGTTGCTGGTCATGATGATGACCGTGTTTTTGAAATCGACCGTGCGGCCCTGGCCGTCGGTCAACCGGCCGTCGTCCAGCACTTGCAATAGGACATTGAAGACATCGTGGTGCGCCTTCTCGATTTCGTCGAAGAGGATAACGCTGTAAGGCCGGCGCCGCACTGTTTCGCTCAACTGGCCGCCTTCCTCGTAGCCGACGTAGCCGGGCGGGGCACCGATGAGGCGGGCCACGCTGTGCCGCTCCATGTACTCGCTCATGTCGATGCGGATCATGGCGTTTTCATCGTCAAATAAAAATTCCGCCAAGGCGCGCGCCAGTTCCGTCTTGCCCACGCCGGTCGGCCCCAGGAAAATGAAGGAGCCGACGGGATGATTGGGGTCCTGCAAGCCGCTGCGGGCGCGGCGCACGGCGTTGGCCACGGCGGTGATGGCTTCCTTCTGGCCCACCACACGCTGTTGCAGCCGTTCTTCCATCTTCATGAGCTTCTCGCGTTCGCCTTCCAGCATGCGGGTGACCGGAATGCCCGTCCAGGCGGCCACGACCCTCGCGATGTCCTCCTCGGTCACTTCCTCGTTCAAGAGATGTTTGCCCTGGCGCTGGGCCGTTTCCTTTTGCATGGCGGCCAGTTTCCGCTGCAACTCCGGCACGCGGCCGTACTGGATTTGCGCTGCCAGGTTCAGGTCGCCGGCGCGCTGGGCCGCCTCCTGTTCGCGGCGGGCTTCCTCAAGCTGGCTGTTGAGAATGGAAACGGCGTTGATGGCGGCTTTTTCATTCTGCCACTGCGCCTTGAGCTGGGTGGATTGTTCCTTGAGATTGGCCAGGTCGCGCTCGATTTTCTTCAAACGCGCGCGCGAGGCTTCGTCCTTTTCCTTGCGCAAGGCGGTCTGCTCGATTTCCAATTGCAGGATCTGGCGTTCCAATTGATCGATCTCCGCCGGCATCGAATCCAGCTCCATGCGCAGGCGCGAAGCCGCTTCGTCCATCAAATCAACCGCCTTGTCGGGCAAAAAGCGGTCGGTGATGTAGCGATGCGACAGAGTGGCAGCGGCCACCAGGGCGGCGTCCTGAATGCGGATGCCGTGATGGACTTCGTAACGTTCCTTGAGTCCGCGCAGGATGGCGATGGTTTCCTCAACGCTGGGTTCGTCAACGTGGACCGGCTGGAAGCGCCGTTCCAGGGCCGGGTCCTTTTCGATATATTTGCGATACTCGTCCAGGGTGGTCGCGCCGATGCAGCGCAACTCGCCACGGGCCAGGGGCGGTTTGAGCATATTGGAAGCGTCGTTGGCCCCCTCCGCCGCGCCCGCGCCCACGATGGTGTGCAATTCGTCAATAAACAATAGAACGCGCCCTTCACTGGCCGTGACCTCCTTGAGAAACGCCTTGAGCCGGTCCTCGAATTCGCCGCGATACTTGGCGCCGGCAATCATGGCCCCAAGGTCCATCGCCACCAAACGCTTGTTCTTGAGCGATTCCGGCACGTCCCCACTGACAATGCGCCGCGCCAACCCCTCCACAATGGCCGTCTTGCCCGTGCCCGGCTCGCCGATAAGCACCGGGTTGTTCTTCGTGCGGCGTGTCAGCACTTGCATCACCCGGCGAATCTCCTCGTTGCGCCCGATGACCGGATCGATTTTCCCGGCGCGGGCCAGCGCCGTCAGATCGCGCCCGTATTTCTCCAGCGCCTGGAATTTTTCCTCCGGGTTCGGATCCGTCACCCGCTGGTTGCCGCGCAAATCAACCAGGGCCTTCAGCACCGCGTCGCGGCTGAGGCCGTGGCTTTGAAAAATCTTCTTCAAGGCCGCCCCTCCCTGGTCGAGCAGCCCCAGCAGCAAATGCTCGGCGCTAATGTATTCGTCGCGCAGCTTCCCGGCCTCGGATTCCGCCGCGTCAAAAACCTTCTTCAAAGCCGGACTGGAATAAAGTTCGGAGGAGGCCTCGCCATGGACTTTCACCTTGCGCTCGATTTCCTGCTGGACCGCGCCGGCCAATGCGCTCGCCGGGACGCCGAGCTTCTGCAAGACGGCCGGCACCAGGCTTTCGCCCTGCGCCAGCAAAGCCGCCATCAGATGTTCTGCGTCCACCGCCTGATTGGCGTTGCGCCGCGCCACCTCCTGCGCCTCCTTCAACGCCTCCTGCGCCTTAATCGTCAATCGATCCATTTGCATCAAAAAATGCAAGCATCAAAGCCTGGAAATTGGAAGAGGAAAGTTGAAGGCCGCCATGGGGTGTTCACCCCAGGAAAACTCACCCGTATCACGACTTAAGGAACCGGGCCATTTTGCCGATACTGCAAAGGAGATTTAATATGATGAGATCACGCACAAAACCGCTGCTGGCCTGGATTTCGGGGGCGATTGCGCTTCCCGCTTTGCTTGGCCAAACGGCCCATGCCGGAGGATTGCTGGATGAAGCGGGCAAATCGGTCCTGGCGGATGTGTTTGGGTCGTCGAGCGGACCCGAAGCGCTGGTGGTCACATGGTCGGTGGTGGAGAATGCTTGCGACATCTATACTTACTCCTATACTGTCAACAATTTGACTGGCGATGTCCTCCTCAATAATGAGGGCCAGCCAACTTCAACGCCTGAAATTGTTGACTCCTATTCGCTTTCCTTCGACACGACCGCACCGGGCGCTTATTTGCCTTCGAGCCAGGCAGGCGGCTTGATCAATCAGAATAAGGGCGTCAACGGATTATTCTGGGCTTTTGCCCCGGTCCAGCTAGGCAATCACAATTCGGTGCTGTCTTTTGAATCCGATATGCCCCCGACATCGGGAGCCGCGTCTGCCTCGGACGCAGATCCGCCTTCTCCCTGGACCTCACTCCCCGATGGCCAGTTTGTGCCGGTCCCGGATGGCCCGGAAGCTGTCCCTGAACCAACGACCGCCGCGCTGGCCGGCTTGGCAGTCCTGGTGCTCATTCCGTTGCGCAAGAGAGCGGGACGATTATTGCTTTAGCACATTGATACTGCCGCCCTCGGTCGCCAGTTTCAGCACCGGCCCGCCGCCGTTGATCGTTCCTTTTAACGTGTTGTCTTCAGACCGGCCTTTGATTTGCACAGGGAAATCCGTCCTGACACCGCCGCCCTCAGTGTGGGCGTCAACCGTGATCGCAGCGCCGTCAGGCAGACGCGCGGAGACGCTCCCGCCCTCGGTGCGGAGTTCGCAATTGGCCTTGGGCGCGGCGTCAAAGCCGGCGGAAATGGACCCCCCTTCGGTCGTCGCCCGCACGCGCGGACCTGTGAACCTTTCAATCGTGATTCCTCCGCCTTGAGTTTGAATCAGCAGTTCGTTTTTGCAGGACACGGCGCGAATGCCGCCGCCTTCGGTTTGACCGTTGACCCTTCCCTCCATGTCGTTGAAATCCAGGCCGCCCCCCTGGGTTTTGACATCCGCGTTGCCTTGCAGACCCGCCACGGCGATGCCGCCGCCCGAGGACTGGACATGCGCCTCAAACTTTCGCGGCACAGTGATCCTATACTCTACATTCAGGTCGGGTCCGCCCAACCAGTCCCAAAAGGAATGGTTCGAAATATCCGATGGCTCGTGCGTGGTGATGGAAATGTCATTTCCGTCCTGTTTCACAACCAGCCCCTCTTCCTTCAGTATCCTGACCGCCTCTGATGCCGTGGCGCGCCTGACTTTGCGCTCCGCCCGCACCTCCACGCTGCTTTCATCGGAACCAGTCACACGCACACCGCCCCGATCCACGTTGACCGTCAGCGTTCCGACCGGGCCAACCAGGAAGGATTTGGAAAACTTGGCCTCATCGGCAACGTCGATCACCTGGTGGATTGCGTTGGTGCCCGATCCAGAATTGGTCCCGGGGAAGCTCCGCATTGATGCAGCGTTGGAAGCGTTCACGAGGGGTTGCGCCGGTTCGTTGGTTACGTCCGCATCCGCCGGCGGGGCGGCCAGATTCGCCAGGTTGGACAACTGAGATAGCTCGGAAAGCTTGGACAGCTTCGACAGCTTCGACAGTTTTGAAAGCTTCGACAATTTCGACAGACCCGAAAAATTCAAATCGTCATTTTCACCCCTATTGCCGGATACTTCGCCAAACAAGAGACTCAAGGCAAAGAGGACCAAAAGGGCCGCGCCGGCGGCTCCCACAATCCATGGCCATTTTGGGCATGCCTGGCTCGGGAGGCTTGAACGCCTGGCAAAGGTTTCCCGCACATTGGGCAGCATCAAAACGATCAAGGCCCATATCCCGGCGGCAAATCCAATCCGGCTGCAGCACACGATCGACACAATCGCCGCCGCCACGGACCACGGATA
Organism: Verrucomicrobiota bacterium; assembly: GCA_050014435.1. Taxonomy (GTDB): domain Bacteria; phylum Verrucomicrobiota; class Verrucomicrobiia; order Limisphaerales; family Palsa-1400; genus DASRLE01. Next base: position 38,113 of record JBEKDI010000041.1, read on the forward strand.
GCTTCGGATTTGCACCATTTGGATGGCGCCAATCAGAATCAAGACAGCCGGAATTATCTTAAACAACACGATGCTAAAACCAACCATTGGGCCAATATGAAATGGCAGATGGATTCCAACGCCGCCAAAAATCGCACCGAGCCAGCCAAATGCCGCCAGTCCGGCGAACATGTTCCACACCCCGGCAACCATCAGGGCGACGGCGGGAGCCACGATCATGCCGCTTGGGTTGGCCGTTGTTTTGCCGATCGCCGGTGGCAGGTTGGGCGGGCCGCCCCCGGGCGGGTTGCCATTCGCATGGAGCCAGTTGGTGATCCTTCTTCCTCGGCCGTCCGTGAACGCTTTGCACAGAATCAGAATCCAGTCAATCACCGCCCAGAAGATGCAGCCGCAGATCAAGAACGCCAGCATGAGCCCCAGCAAGGGCTGCCCGTGCCCGTGCGAAACGGCACAGGCTTCAATCAACAGGATGCATCCGCCGAAAGCAGCCAGTTGCAGAAACGCGGTCGCAATTTTTCCGGCGTAGAACCGATGCGCGCCACAGACGCCGAGAAACGTAGCCCATAGAAACGCTGGAAGGATTATCTTATCGCTGTGCGGTCCGGCGGTTGCCATGGCCGGAACAACCGGTGCTTGTGCCGCAGCCGGCATCGGCATGGGTGGCACACTGGCGATGGCCTCCACGGCCGTCTTGACCTGGCTGGCCTGTTGATAACGCCGCTCCGGCTCCTTCTCGAGTGAATGCAACACCACTTCGTCCAGGCGCACATCCACCTGCACTTTCTGCGATGGCGGCGCGAATTTGCCCAGCGGCAGTTCGCCGGTGAGCATTTCGTAAAAGACCACTCCCAACGAGTAAATATCGGCGCGATGATCCACGGTCTGTGGTTTTTCGACTTGCTCCGGCGCCATGTAATGCGGTGTGCCCATCACATCCCGCGCTCCCGTCAACGTCTCTTGGCCACCCGACATCCCGACCATCTTGGCGATGCCAAAATCGGCGATTTTTACCCGGCCTTTTCTATCCAGCAGGATGTTCTCCGGTTTGATGTCGCGATGGACGACGCCTTCGTTGTGCGCAAATTGCAGCGCTTCACAGATTTGCGGGACGATGGCCACCGCCTGTTCCGGCGTCAATCTTCCCGCGTGTTCCACTTCGCGCAAATTGGACCCATCCACAAATTCCATCAGCAGGTAATGCAGCGCGCCCGCCCTGCCGAAATCATAGACCGCCACGATGTTCGGGTGATTCAATCGCGCCAAGGCCCGCGCCTCGCGGTTGAATCGTTCAGCGAACCCGGCGCCGCCGGCCACTTCGGGCGGCAGTATTTTCAACGCCACAAAACGATCCAACGCCGGCTGCCGGGCCTTATAGACCGCTCCCATGCCGCCTTGGCCAAGAAAACCGAGAATCTCAAGCTGCGGAAATAGCTGGGCGATCTCCCCAACGGGCGGCGGCACGAATTGTCCGATGGCAGCGCCCTTGGCGGGCGGCGGTTCGTTACCCGTGGGCAGGCCGGATTTCATCAGACACTCCGGACACAACCCCATCGGCGTGTCCGGCGGCAGGGGCTTTCGGCAATTTGGGCAGATTGGCGTCGTTTCCATATTCGCAAACTCTTTCCATCCCTTACTTAGGAAACCGGGGTAAAAGGTTGTCTGATAAATCGTTATCTTTAACTATTTCCCAAAACAACAAACAGGTGCCGCAATTCCTCATCCACTTCGCCCGGTTCAGCCACGGTTTGGGCGATCTCATGGCGCAACAACTCGCGATAACGTTGGCGCAGCCGATGCACGACGGACTTCACCGCCCCTTCGCTCATGCCCACCTTCGCGGCCACTTCCTTGTAAGGCAGGGAGGCGCGCTCACCCACCAGGCACGGATGCAACGCGGTGAAAAGTTCCGTCCGGCCCGCCTCTTCGTATTCCAGGCGCAGCTTGCGCAGCACTTCTTCGAGCAACGCCAGCGCCCAACGGCGTTCATAGGTCTGTTCCGCCGTGACCTGGTCGGCCGGTTCATGGCCGTAGCGTGTTTCGGCGGTGTCGAACTGCAACGGCACAGGGATCACGCCGCCGCCGCGCTTTTGCGCCCGCGCCTTGTCCCATTCATCCGAAAGAAAATGGCTCATGGCTGCCAACAAGAAAGATCGGAACCGCCCCCGTTGCCGGTCCGCGCGGGCCACCCATTTGTGTTCCAGCAGACGCGCGAAAAATTCCTGCGTCAAATCCTGCGCGTCCTCCGGGGAATGCCCGCGCCGGCGCACGTAGGCGTAAAGAGGATACCAATAGATCCGGCAAAGTTCCTCCAGAGCGGCGTGTGCATTGGTGGTCTCGCTGCGTCCCGCCGCCAGCACCACCGACCAACGGGTTATGGCAAACTCAGGCTGGCGCGATATTCCCCCCTCGCCGGAAGGCGGCGAGTCGGTTTGTTTCCGCGTCAAATGGTCCATCGCGCGACTCTACCCTGAGCGGCCGTCTAAAAACAACTCATTCCCGTGCAGTCAAAAAGTGCATAGGAACTCCCCTCTGCCGGAGAAAACGGAGGGCGAACTGGAAAAAGGACTTGCAAATCTGTAGGGCAGGCAGATGATCTCGAAAAAGGCCCGCGTTGTTTGTGGGCAAGCGATGATTCATCCTAAGCCGTCCGCTACGAAAATTCATTTCGCGCCCGAGTCCCGTTCGAGTTGCGAGGAAGTCGAGCGAGCCCATCGAAAACTGGCCCTCGATGGTGTGCTCACGATAGCGCTGGATGCGGTTCCTGTATTGGTCCTCATCCTCAACCAAAACCACCAGATCATCCACGCCAATCTCAAGACTTGTCAGACCTTTGGCCGCGGTCTCCCTGATCTCCTCGGCCTGCGCTTTTGCGAACTCGTCGAGTGCGAGAACGCCGGCAGCGCCCCGGGCGGCTGCGGGACGACGGAGACCTGCCGGACGTGCGGAACACTTTTGGCCGTCCTCGAATCGCAGAATGACGGGGGAGCCTGCCGCGAATGCCAGATCTTGCGCCGGGGCGCCGGCGGCCTTGAGGCCCTGGACTTTCGGATTGACTGCCGCGCTCTCGCCCTGCGCGAGGAACGCCACACCGTGTTTGTTGCCACCGACATCAGCGCCGAAAAGCGGCGGGACGTCCTCGAACGCATTTTCTTTCACGACGTCCTGGACCGCGCCGCCGCCTTGCAAGGCATCGCCAGTCTCGTGGCCGACAACGCCCTGCCCTTGGAAGAAGCCAAGGACGATCTGTCCATCTCCGCCTCGGCCCTCGTCCAGGAAATCCGCAGCCATCAGATGCTGGTGGCCGCCGAAAAAGGCCGGCTGGAACTGGAGATTTCGCAGGTGAATTCGCTCGAATTCCTGGATGGGCTTAAGCGGTCCTGCTGGCGTCATCCCGTCGCCGCAGGCCAGCACATCATCCTGAAGCCCGACGCCGCCGAGTTCTCTCTGGTCACGGAACGCGCCATCCTGCATCGAGTCATGGGTAATCTGCTCAAGAACGCCCTGGAAGCTTCCCCGCCAGATAGCCGGATTACGCTCGGTTGCAGGCCCGGGGACGACGGCGCAGTCTTCACCTGCCACAACCCCGGGTGCATGCCAGCCCATGTGCAGTTGCAGATGTTCCACCGTTCATTTTCCACCAAAGGCAAGGGGCGCGGCACTGGCACTTATAGCGTCAAACTCCTCACGGAGAAGTATCTCCAAGGGCGCGTTGCCTTCACCTCGACCCCCGCGGCTGGCACCACGTTCGAGGTCACCCTGCCATACTCCCTGCCGACGGCAGCGGGTGCCCAAGCGTGATTTTGAACGGGATGCCAACCGACTCCTTTGCATAATCCGGCTTGTCTGAGCCTGCCGATTTGGATATTCTATTGGTGACACATGGGCCGCTTTCTGACATCGCTGGCGTTCCTCTTCATGACAGGCTCCTGCTGGGCTGACGGCATGGTCGTGCATGCCACCGCTGTGCCAGTGGAGGTGCGGATTCCAGACCAGCGCGCCTTGATCCACTTTTCGAACGGGGTCGAACGTCTTGTCATCGAAACCCGGTTCACCGGGGCGGGCACAAACTTCGCGTGGGTTGTTCCGTTGCCTTCACCGCCCGTCATCGAAGAAGCCAGCACCGGTTTATTTCCCACATTGCAAAGTATCTTCCAGCCCCGTGTTCGCCATGAGGTGCCGCATTACTTCCAATTGTTCCTGGGCCTGCTTGCGGCGGGCTACTTGTTGCGCTACGTCCGGCATGGCTCATCTGTGAATTTGCTCGACCTATTGGCCTGTGTGGCCGTGGCGGCAGCAGTGGCGTTTGTTTCACCTGAGCCGCTTCGAATTGTAGGCAGCATTGTCGTTTTTCTGATCCTCCTTCATGTTGTGGGGTGCGTACGGTTGGGCTCTGATATCCAACTGATTTATTTGCTCGTTATCCTTTTTATTGGATTCATATTGTGTGGTCTATTACTCCCCACCCTCAGCAGGGCGGGGGGAAGAGCTTCCCCAACTCCTGCCGTATCCATCCTCGATCGCAAAATAGTCGGCATTTTCGACACAGCCACGATCTCTTCGCACGACCCAGCGGCGCTCCAAGACTGGCTGAGAGCCAACGGCTTCGCCGCGCCGGCCAACTGCGACCAAGCCATCGCCAGTTACGTCAAGGACGGATGGGTCTTTGTCGCCGCCAAAATCAGGCGCGACGATCCCGCCCTGAATACCGCCACGCCGCATCCGCTTTCATTCACGTTCAAGACCGAAAAGGCTGTGTATCCGATGCGTCTGACGGGCATTGATAACGGCCCCGTGCAAATTGATCTCTACGTGTTTGGTCCCGAGCAGGCGAAAGCTCCGCATTTCAAGGCGGAGCGATGCGCCAACCCTGTTTATCCAAAATTGCCTTTTCACCTTGGTTTTAAGTCTATGTCCTTTAGCGATTTTTCACCGAACTCGGCCTCCTTGCAAATAGTCCATCCGCTGCTTCGAAAATGGGTTGATGGCACGCCCGTGGCCTCCAAACTGACGGCGAACCTTGACCCCACTGAAATGCGCGATGACATCTGGATTTCCTGGACGCCATTCTCTGAAAAGGGCACGACTCGGTTCAGCCATCAAGGAGCTTGGATCTTTGCCTTGAATTGGGGAATGGGCTTGTTCGCTGCCCTCTTGCTTACAGCGGTCGTTTTTGCCCTTGGGAGCGAATATCGCAGGAAACAACGGGCCAGGTTCATCGGCTTCGCGACAGGTTCCGGTATTATCGTGACTGTTGTTGTTTATTTATTGTTACCAAAAGTCGAAGTGCGGATTATTCGAAGTCACAGACCTTTCAGTGAGAACTATTATATGCTTAGAAAGTTCGAGTATGCCGCTACGGGAGAAACCAATCTGGCAGAAATCCGCACTTGGTTGGCCGAAGGATACTTGCAGAATCAAACGGAGAACTATTTATCTGGCGGCATTATTCACGAGGAAGATTCCCCCGGCAATTATCAACTCCGCCAAGGCAGCAACAAAGTCGAATGCGTCATTTACGATGCTTCTGGAGCACCCAGTTCAGAGTGAACACCTGAATGAGCAAACAGGCTGACACTTCCGATGAGCCGAACGTCATCGCCCCGCCTCCCCTCATCTTTGCGGCCGGTTTCGCGGCCGGGCTTGTTCTGAATTGGCTGCTGCCGGTTCACGCTTTTGCCGCCCTGCCAATCAAGATAGCTGGTCGAATCCTGGCCGTGGCCGCCGGTCTGCTCGCGCTTTGGGCTGCCTGGACCATGCGCCGCGCCGGCACCCACATTGACCCACGCCAACCAACCACTGCCATAGTCACAAACGGTCCGTTCCGCTTTACCAGAAACCCGCTTTACCTCTCTCTCACACTTCTGTCCGTTGGACTGAGCCTCTTGGGCGACATCCCCTGGGTGCTGGCCGCCCTCATCCCCACCCTGCTCATCGTCCACCTGGGTGTCAGCGGGCAGTGAAAACCGGCCAGGGATGGGCACTTCAAAATAGGCCACTTTGAGGGACGCATTGCGTATTGGGCAGCCAAGGCTGCACATGAGCGCAATGAACGAACTCAACGTGA
>JBEKDI010000042.1:0-43748 GCA_050014435.1 Verrucomicrobiota bacterium
TTCCGGTCGTCTGCGGATAATTTGCGCTCCAGGCGTTTTACCGTGTTGTCATTGACATGCGTCTTGCCGAGATAACGCAATGCCTGAATCACCAAGCCGCTGATTTTTCCGGCGGTCGCCATCGTTCGCGGCGAAGTCTGTTTTAGTACGATGTCCAATTTCCCAAGCCGGATTCGTTTGCTCCGTCCGTCTGTCAAAAAAACGACTTTGGCGGGCACTTGGTCGGACAGTCCCAGCAGGTTGGCGGCATACGCTCCGGTCGGTTGCAGGCGCGCGCCCGCTTTGCCCGCCAGCGCACGGGCGGTCTTGTCCACGCTCGGCGCGGTCGTTCCCACGATGGGATGCTGACGGGGAACATCATACAACCCGCGAGAAACCCGGCGGATCACTCCGGTTGCCGCCATCCGTGATAGCGCCTTGTCCACTGCGGGCCGCTTGCCAAGGTCAACGAAGTCGTTTGGCGCGAAAACCCAGCCATCCCCGCGCGTTTTGATGCGTGCGAGCATCGCTTGATCTATTGGATTTGTTACTCGTGCGAGCATCGCTTGATCTATTGGATTTGTCACATTCATTTCAAACCTATTGTCAGAAATATGTATGCTCTTTTCGGACAATAGTCAAGGCCGCATCCAATTTCAGCCCCAGGTTGAGCGGAGCGTGACGGCTTGTTTGCGAATGAGCTATTTGAGCCAATTGCCCGGGCAGACAATTTGGATTATGGAGCAAAGTCATTTCGTGTGTGTCACACACCCCGCCGTCAATCCGTTGTGGCAGGCTTGCCGCAATATGAAGAATTCATTCAATGTGGCCCCCGCGATGAGCGCCCCAAAAATGGGCCGACTGGCCACGCCCGAATGGGCTGAAATTTTTTTGGCTGATCGGCAAAATTCGGCCCAAAACAAGTAATATAGCACAAGTTGCCCCAAAAAGATGTTCAGCCTGCGTTACAACTTTTTTCTGAAGCCGCGCCATAGTTGAGGCGTGAAAACACACATTTGTTTTAGAGGCGTTATGGAAACACCGAGAAACATTCCGTCGCATCCACGCCGCAAGTCTTGGCCGTGGTAAAGGAGGCACTATGGACGGCAGAACATTTCGCTACCATGACAACCACGAGTTTTTCCGCTCGCCGACGGCAGTTGAGAGCGGGGGAAGTTCGCCTTTGGCCCAAACGCCGACGGTGGCCCGCAAACGGCCCAAAATCGGCGGGCAGCCTTTCGCTCCGCCTCCCGCCCCTCCGGGCGAGCATCACCGCCACTGCACGGCCGGCGAGATCGCCAGCGAACTTGGCTACTCGGTCAGCTACGTTCTGGCGGTCAAAAAGGCCATGTATCCGAATGAGGCGACGCGGCCCCGGCGTTTGGACCCGGTGGAGGTTTCGGAGTGGATTTACGCTCACCCCTCCTTTCGGATGCGGGACGTGTATGAGTGTCATTCCAAGGATGACCCTCGGCAGGAGCATCTGGCATTTGAGGGCGTTTAAGAATCCAGACTCGCACACTTCCTCAAATAAATTGAGGATATGTGCATGGAGACAACCCGGATGCCGTCGCCGATCTCCGCCCATTGCGGTCGAGGCGCGGCGGTGTGGTCTTATCACCGGGCGCGAACTTTCAGCGATGAAAGAGCTACGCGGCCTTCGTGCCGTCCTCTGAATGATGTGTTTGACTGGATTTGCGCTCGCCCCTTCTTTCGGCTGCGGGCTGTGCCGGGGAGTCATTGGAAGGCGGCGGCACAGGGGCAGCGGCCACTGGAAATTTGATGGCGTTCAATTCCTCGCGCACGTCGGCCACGACCAGCCGTTGATAGACCCGGTGGATTTCCTCGCTGGCGTGGTTGACCAGCTTCATCATTTTGGACTGCGGAACGCCCTGCTTGGCCCCGCGCGTGACGAATGTAACGCGGGTGCAATGGAACGTGAGATGCGGCAGATTTAATTCATCGTTCTGCTTGAAAAACCGCCACCACATTTTTGAGGGCTTCTCCCATTTGCTGCCCGTCCCCACAAAGTCAAAGGCGGTCTGGTCGTTCGTTCGTTCGGCTTTCAGCCGCGTAAAGAGGGGCACAAGTTCCTCCCGCATCGGCACGGTGAAGGCCCGCTCCGCGCCGCCCTTGGGCTTTTCCAGCGTGATGGTCTTGGCTTCTAGGTCAACGTCCTTCAAGGGGATGTTCGTGTCGCCCTGGCGGCAGCCGGTGTAAATGGCAATCTCAAAGGAAGTCCGCATCCATTCCGGCCAACGGACCAGCTCCGCCCGAATCTTGGTGATTTCCTCGTCGGTCATGGCGGGCTTTTCCGCGGGCTTGTGCTTCTGGATGCCGGGATGAAGGAGCGGGTTGCCCTCGGCGTAGCCGCGCCGCACGGCTTGGGTCATCAACATGCTCAGGAATTTGATTTCATGGATGGCGGTGTTGTGACTGGCCGCCTTGATGCCGTCCTTGCCGGCCTTCCGCCATTCCAGATATTTCCACGCATGGTCATAGCTGATCTGCCGGGGATACTTGATTTGGTTGGCCGTCAAAAACTTGGCCACCGAATGCCAGCGCCAGCCGTAAGCCTCGTAGGTCTTGGCCGTCTCCGGGGTGTTGTAGTTGGATTCGAGGAAGCCGGGAACCCACTCCACAAAAGCGGAGTGCTGCCGGTCGCCGTTGGTGGCGGATTTGCTTTCCTCCCGTTCGTAGCGGTCCACCAGTTTGTCCGCGCTGCGCGTTTCTTTCACGTTGTCGCGCCGCAGGCCGGAGGACACGCAACGGTAGTCGCCTTCGGGCGTTTTGTACTTGATCCACCAGAACGGCGAATGCGCTCTTGGATATTTCGAGGCCATAATTTTCTCTGCTCCTTGTCAATAATTTCGTTTCTGCCACTCGTTTGAGTGTAGCTCAATGTAGCTCACTAAACCTGCGAATGCAAACTTTCCCCTCGTAAAACAGAGGTATGCAGAGGAATAAAATGGGATACGTCGAAACGAGGGTTCGATTCCCTTCACCCGCTCCAATAAACACGGGCTATTTCTTGCTTTCATTATGTTTTAGTGCCAGTTTAGTGCCAAACTTTTGATTTGTGGCACTCATCCAACGAAAACTCAAGGGACTCGGTCGCAGACCGGCCAAGCGTTCTCCTTTCGACGTGAAACGCGATTCGGTGCGTGTGCATGTTCGCTTCAGCCCGCAGAAAATCGCCGGGATGTGGTATGAGTCCTGGATTGTCGAATATTCCTTCCACGGACGCCGCATTCGGGAACGATGCAACTCGCTGCGGAAGGCCAAGGCCTGCGCCGAAGCCGTGGCCACGAAGCTGGCCCACGGCGAATTGCGGGCCTTGGAACTCAGAGGGGAGGATCGCCGGATTTATCTCGCCGCGGAGGCCCAGTTGAAAGGATTGAAAGTTCGGCTGGATGTGGCTGCCCGCGAATATGGTGAGGCCAAACGGCTGGTCAAAGACGCGGACCTTCGAAGCGTGGCCAGCTTTTATCAGAAGCATGCGCGAACCAAACTCAAACCGATCACGATTCCCGATCTGGTCAAAGAGATGGTCAAGACTCTGGAGTTGGACAAACGTGGCGATTATCACGTCCGGGATTTGGACGTTCGATTGGGTCGATTTGCCAGGGATTTTCCCGGCCAGATCACCGACGCCTCCACTGAACAAATTGAAAACTGGCTGCGCGGGTTGAAATCGCTGGCCAAGGGCGCGCGACGTGGAGGGCAGCTCAAGGGCAGGTCGCGAAACAATTACCGGAATGCGATCGTCGAATTATTCAACTACGCACGGAAGCACGGTTACCTGCCGAAAGACTTGTCCACCGAGGCCGCCAGCGCCAACCGCGTCCCGGAGGATGACAAACGGGACAATGAGATTTTCCTGCCGGAACAGATTGAGGATCTCCTGTCGTACGCCCCGTTGCGCCTGATTCCTTCCATGGCGATCAAGGCATTCAGCGGCGTGCGAACAGAGGAAATCGCATTCATGGAGTGGAAGCACATCTTCTTCAGGAAGGGCAAGGGATACATTATTCTTCCCAAGGCAATCACGAAGAAGAAACGGCGCCGCATCATGCCCCTCCTGCCGAACCTCAGGAAATGGATTGAGCCTTTGGAAGGTTTGACGGGGCGGATTTGTGAGCAGTGGTCCACGCCGCAGAGCGTGTTTCAGGCCTGGGATCGTTTTGCCACCAAGCGCAATATCAAGGCGGGCGCAAACCGGTTTCGCAACAGCTACATCTCCTACCGGGTGGCTCAGACCTCCGACCCAAACAAGGTTGCGCTGGAGACCGGCAATTCGGCGGAGGTGATCATGGAGGACTATCTGGAACTGACCACTTCGGAAGACGCGGGACGATGGTTCAAGACAAGCCCCTCGGTCAAACGCATGGCCGATCTTACGGTCTATGCCAATAAACTAAAGCGCGCGCAGGCAGCCGAGTGATCTGCTTCATCCTTCTCCATCAATGGGCCATCGATTAAATCAGTGCTGGGAGAATGCTCGAGCCTTTGACCCTTGGCTCTTTCTGTATTCTACTTTTGATCGGCGCATTCGCGCCGGAATTCCTCGGGTCTTTCCGCATTTCTCCAAATGCGTGTAGACCGTGTGCCGCGGCATCCGGATTTGGCAATCCGCCACCACCAGCCCAGTTGCTGGGGGAACTGTCCGCTTGCCACGGATATTGCAGAATTTTCCATCCGCGATTAGCCTTGGCTCCATTGAAGGCAAAGACTGAAAAGCTATGAGCAAGCCTGGCCGCAATGATCCCTGCCCGTGCGGCAGTGGGAAGAAGTACAAAAAATGCTGTCTGCCCCGAGACGAGGCGGCGCGGCCCCGGGTCGTCGCCGATGATCATGAGGAACCGTTTATCGCTGAATTGCGGCCTGACTTGGATGCGGCGGTGGATCGCGTGTTGGAGCGGTTGGACTCGGGCGTGGGCCGCGCGGTTGAACCTGAAATCAAAGCGCTGCTCGAAAAACATCCCCGCTATCACATGACCCATTATGCGATGGGAGTTTACATCGGCGCGGTCCTAAAAGATCCCGTCGGCGCAATCCCGTTTTTTGAGAAGGCGGTGCAAATACTTCCGCCTTTTCCAGAAGCTCACTACAATCTGGGAACTTCCGCCCGGATGGCTTGCGACATCCCCAAAGCGGTCAACGCACTTCGGGCAGCGATTCGTTACTGTCAAGATGACGATGAAATTGCAGAGAGGGCGCGCAAAGAGCTTCATTTTATTGAAACAACCGTGATCGAGGGATCGCCTTTTCCAAATTTGGACGCGTATCTGGCCAACGCAAAGCTCTTTGACGAAGCATTCGAGCTTCTGAACAATCGGGACTTCGAGAAAGCGGCCGAGCTTTTCCATCGCGTCCTGAGCGAGAACCCCAAGCATGTCCAATCTTTCGGGAATCTGGCCCTGGCCTATGCCGGACTTGGCCAACGGGCCGCTGCGATGGACTGTTTTGAGCACGCCTTGGCGCTGGACCCAAGCTATGAACCCGCGCTAACCAACCAGCGTGTGGTTGCGCGGATGCGAGAAGGGGAACCCTTTTTCCCAGACGCGATCCAAGAGACGAATTATTACGCGGAACGTCTCCACCGAGAGCGGTAAATCACGGCTGCCTCGCGCAACCCGGAAAGTCGAAGAACCAAGGCTTTCACGGAATGAGATTGTATCTGTGCCGGACCGTGTCAGCGAAAATATGAAATGAGTGCGCCAACAAAAAACGATCCCCTGGTCGCGGAAATCGAACGCGCCCTGATGCCTGGAAAATATATCCGATACAGCGAAACCTGCGAGTTTGTGCAAGGCCTGGAAAGAGTGCTGGAAAAACTCGTTGCGCTGACAACGGGAGGGACTGAGAGGGCGGTCCGGCTTTACGAGGTTTTTCTTTCTGGCTGCTACGAGAAGATCGAGGAATGCGATGATTCCAGCGCCTATCTGTCCATGTTCTTCCACGGCCTGTTCTGTGGCTGGATAAAAGCCAAGCAGGCCATGGGACTTTCAGCGGAGGAGACCGTTGGCCAAATTCTAAAATGGATGGAACGCGACGATTACGGATTCTGCCACCACATTGAACCGGAAGTGGTCAAAGTGCTGGAACCGGATGGTCGTCGGTTGTTCATCGCGCATTTCCAGGGCCTGATTGACAAAGCATTGCCGGGGACGGCGCCAAACCAAGCCAAAGTCATTTTTGAATACTCCAACGACATCCGCTTGCCGGCGCTTTCCCTCAAGGAGATTTATTTGTCCACGAAATCCGTTGCGCCTTACGCTGCGCTGTGTGACCGGCTGGGATTCAGCCCCCTGGACTGCGAACATCTGGCGGAGATGGAAATGTCCCATAAACATTGGGACCAGGCCCTCGTATGGGCGGAGAAAGGCCTCGCGCTGGAACCGACGCGGAATTGGTACAATGAGAGCAACCACTTGCTCGCCCAACTCAGGCCGAAGATTTTGGCCAAAGTTGGGAGGAAGGAAGATGCTTTGGCTGCGGCGTGGTCGGAATTCGAGTCGTACCCGTCCGAAATGGCTTATGAAGAACTAATGGCCTGCGTGCCGAAGGGCGAAAAGGCCCAGTGGCACGAAAAGGCGATGAAGACAGCGACGAAAGGAGGGTTTGGCGAATTCATGAGTCTTTGCGTCAAAACCAAGGAATGGGATCGGTTGGCTGCCCGGATTCACGCGGCGACGCACGTCGAACTGGAGGCCGTGAGCCACTACGACTCGGAGCCGGCCGCCGCTGGATTGGCGAAGCGGGACATGCTAGCGGCGGCGAAGTTGTATCGCGCCTTGGGCATGCGCATCCTGAACAGCAAGAAGAGCAATTACTACGATGCCGCCTTGGAACATTTTCAAAGCGCCAGAAAGCTTTATTTGAAGGCGGGCGGCGATGCGGAGTGGCAGGCCATTGTGAATGTCATCCAAACGGAGCATTCGCGGAAGAAGGGATTCCTGCTTGGGCTGGGTTTAATCGAAGCTGGGAAATCGCCCAGTTGGCCTTCCTTTGCCGAACGGGCGCAGGAGCGTTGGCGAAAACAAACCTTATGAAGCGACCGAACGAGAACAGGGAACGGGAAGACCGATTCACCGACGAGGTGGTCGTGGATGCCTACAACGAGGAGGAACGAGCGATGGGGTGGTACTATTACGCGGCGGACAACATCGCCTTTCCGTTCAAAGCCCGCTGTGCTTTGAAGCGATCCACTTCGCCGCTGAAAGTAGGGGCTGTGGTTGAAGTCACGGGCATGGCTCCTGAAGACGACTGTATGCAGGAACTCATGGTCTTGATCAAGTGGGACGACGAGGACTTGGCTGTTCCGCTTATCCAGTTGGAATCGCCCGGCTCAACCGGCTTGACCAGGCAAGTCTTGGCCGACTGGAAGTACTGGGTGGACAGAGGCTACACGTTCTGAGCGAAGAAAGAAGCCTCATCCTTTGGTGCAATCGTTCATTACCCGCCGAAGCACGTCGGCCCATTCCGGCGCGCAGGCGGCCAGAGCTTCGTGCAGAGCTTTTCCCGTGGCCAACTTCGCCACCGTCCGTGCGTGTCAGAAAGGTGCGGCGCAGGTTGAATTGATCCAGGCCATGATTGAAGCACCACGATGCCAGGCCAGCCTCGAAATTCACGTTCGTGAAAATGTCACCCGGGAGCTTCCGTAGAGACTCCATGTGGTCGCCGGGGCGTATATTCCAAGTATTCACCACTTATCATAGGCAGTGAAATCATAGGCAGTGAAGTCTCAATTACAACGTATGATGTGCTAATGGCATTTGCGGCGGCGCAGCCGGACGCCCGACCTCCAACAGCGGCCGCCTATCTGTGCGATTTCTGGTTTTCCACCATCCTGCGCATAGGACTGGCTTGGAAACACCTTCAATTGGACAAGGGCGGAGGAGTTCGTGGCGTGGGATTATTGGCCGTGAGTCGGAATAATCAAGCTGCGCAGAGCGAATAAAGTGTTTTTGCCCGAGGCAACAAAAATAGAAGGCCTTACAATAAGATATGATGAGTAGTAAGTACTATGGTTCGTCCTACGACCCGCGGTTCCGGAATAGTTATATGTCCCAGGAAGCCTGGGCTGTAACTGATCCGATCTTCGCGACTCCATTATCGCGCCGGCCCTGCCAGCCGGATATGGGTTCGCTACTGATCGCCCATACGCTGCAGCGGGCGGTAGTGATGCCGCCGCCGGGGCAGGAGGGACCCCGCACCTTCTTGGTGACTGCTTTGGGCCATTCAATCAGCCGGGTGAATCCCACAAAGCGCGTTTGTGGCCTGGACGTACACAGACCCCACTCCTTTGTCCCGGTGGCCGGCGTGTTTTACTGCCAAGGCCCGCCAAACTTGGAGTTGGTGCGACATCTCGCAGCCAATATCGTGGACGAGGTCGAAAGTTCCGAAGCGGAATTGGTGATTTTCAACGGCATTTGGTCTGGAATTTCCCAATTTCTGAAGGCCATCCAGCGGTTGGCGGCAACCCGACATTTGATTGTGGCGGACGATTTCGATCCCGCCATCGACGGACTTGCCAAGTTTGGCCCGAATCCAGTCCAAGTTATGGCCGTTTCGCAAATCCCAGGCAAGCAGGGTTTAATTCACGTCGATTCTCGACTGTCGGACTCATTCCATGCGACGAAGTGAGGTCGGTCTCCACGAGAAGTGCAATGTGGCGAGTCCCGGTGTTCGGCCATGTCTCGCACATTGGGTCGGCGGAGTTCAGGAACACGCACTTCAGTTACACCCTGGGCCAAGATGGCGTGGAGAAGTTCGTGGTCACGCCGGAGCTTCAAAGCGAAGACAGCATCGGCTCCGATCCGCTGCCGCCCGGCCAGATATGGACGATCAGCCCAGGCGGCCAGGACGAGCATGCCGGACTTTTCCGGATCGAGGTCACCGAAGGCCCGGGATCGGGCGTGAAGATTTTGAACCGACCAGCCCTAGCACCTTTCTCGGAAAGCGTGCGCTATACTTGGGGAACGAAGCCTGTTGGATTGTATTGCTCCGGCCGCTCCGAAGGCAAATCCACACTATTAGTGGTCAATCGGCCTGCAGACGTGTGGGCGGTTGCTGCCTTGCTTCTGCACGATCCCGAACTTGAGCAAAAGGTGCATGTGGTCGCGGGCACCCACGGTGCCGAGAGTCTGGGTAAAGCCGCTGAGGCAAAGGATGCGGCCTTCTGGAAACCGTGGGATATGGTTGTTTTTTGCATCGGCGCCGACGAGTCCGCCGCCGCTATCGTTGACGGGATTATGCCTTACATCCCACGGGAGGTGCGACGGGCTGCCATTCCAAGTGTCGGCCTGGTGGAATCTGGAAAACCAGCTACTTGGTATGACCTTCTCAAAAACGACAAAAGCGTGGAAAGTTTGCGCAACATGTTGAAGGAAGCACAGCCCCATTCAACAAATGTGGGCGGGGGTAATAGTGCAAACGAAACGCAAGAGGTTGATCCTCAGAATCTGTTTCACGCAGGGCATCTGTATTACCCATTCGAGCAGCTTGTGCAAGGAATCAGAGATGGCAAACGTGCCGAGGAATTTCGACCGTTTATCCTAAAGTCCGACGGGGCCATACTCGAGGTTATGACGTCTCCTCGCTTGTCCGGTCGCGGCCGTATTGTCCGCCGCTTGACCGATGGCACCCTTATTAGCCGACATCCCAATACCGTGCCGCCGGGAGTGGCATCATGGGAGTTAGCATCAATCCTGGCCTTCGCACAAGCCAAACACCAGAAGCGCACATTACCGTTGCGACCATTGCGCGACATTCTGCTGGACATGCAATGGCATCTGAAAGGCTGCGTGTGGTTACCAAATGAGGATGACTATCTTGTGCTGGTGCTCGGTGTCATGACTAGCTACGCGCAGGGACTGTTTGACGCCGTGCCGCTCTTTCTGGCCGTTGGTCCCGCAGAAAGTGGGAAGAGCGAACTAGGCAAAGAGGCGGCCAAATTGGGCTGCAATGGCATGACTCTCAGCCGAACGTCGCTTGCAGCCTTTGCCGAAACTGCCGATCTCTGTGCCGGTTTCTTAAATACCGATGACTGGGAAGAATTGGCCCAGGGAAAAGGCAAAACTCAGCCCGGTGCCGTAAATGCCATCCAACAAATCGTTAAAGTGTGTTACAAAAAAAGTACGGCTACGCAGACCCGAATTGGCAACGGCAAAGCGCTTCAGACTCGGAACCTCTTTGGCGTCAAGTTTTTCACCAATACGCTGGGTGTCGACCAGATCACGGCGACAAGGATGTTCCAAATCAGAACGCAAGAAATAGCTGAGATCAACAAACGCGCCATGGACGCCATTGCCGGTCGAGTATTGACCCCAGATCGTATCCGGGACTTGCGGAACCAAGCGCATATGTGGGTTTTCTCAAATATTCGCGAGATCGATGAAACGTATCAGAGTGTTAAGGCCCCAACCATCGGGCGCAAGGACGAGATCGCCGAGGCGGTTCGCACTTTTGCCCAGCTCGCTGGCGACGGGAATGTGATTGATCGACTCGAAGCCCTCATTGCCAAACGCAACGGTCTGCCACTTGCGGACGTGGAACAAGTATTCGAGGATTCGATCAAGAATATTGTCGCGCAAGGATTCAAATGTATCAGTGCCCCGCACGTTCTAAATGAGATGCGGCGCATGCTGGGCCTGACCTGGAGTCGCTTGAATTCGGAGGGTGCTTCGGTGTGGCAACTGCCACAATTCATTACGGGAAAACTTGTGAGCGGCGGTTGGGTCCATCCAAAGGCGTCTCGGCCAAGAATCGAGCACGACATAAGGGTACGTATAACGACGTATGAGTTGACGCCGGAACGCATAAAATTAATTGGCGACGAACGGTTAGCGGAGGGCAAAACACTGACCCCTGCGGAGAAAGGGGCCGACTCCTTTTGCGCAGGCTGCAAGGCCTGCGTATACCAGAGCGACTGCTCTATTTTGGAGTGGGCCAGAGTCCCAAACAATTCGCCGAGGTGAACATCATACCCGAATTACCGATATGAATAGGACAATCAACTCCACCAAACTCATTCTCGAAGTTGCCCGTAGCTTCCCTTGCTTACGAATAAAGCTGGCGGACTGGCACCCAGAGAAATTCGACGCCGACCATTTTTGCGCGATGATGGGCCGCTGGTCTACGGGGGAGACTCTGTGCGGCCTGTTCGTGTTAAACGTCTGGAACCCTGGATACGCCGAATCCCGTGGCTGGACGTTCAATATGCTTGATTTTGCGGGCACGGCCGACGCCGGGAACAGGGCGGCCCTAATCCATTGGCTGGAACGGCCGGTATGGCCATAAAGAAGATTCGCGCCTGACGGCGCAACCGCAGAAATGGTCGAGGCGCGATTGGATTCAACCAAAGCCACCAAATACCAGACTGCAACTCGAAAGTTAACATAGACCAATAAACAACAGGATAATTAATGAAACCAAAATTAAACGAGAAACCCATCAACGCTACACAATTAACTGCGAAGAATCAAATGCCTGGAGATGGGCCGTCCGCTGGATCTGTGGAGGTGCTGCAGAAAACGGGCGCGATGTTGAAGATCATCTTCGATGAAGAATTTCCGTTCAAAATCCAGGACGTAACCGCAGCCGTTCATGTGCGGCGGCTGGCGGAGGCATCGCTCTCGTCTATCTTTCGGTCACTCATGCTGGGGAGCCTGCGGACGGACCATGTGTGTGTGTCTAATGATTTGGTCGTCTTGGATATCTTTCCGACAGCGAAGCGCTCAATGATGATCCGCCGGCGCGCGAACTTTTCGACGTGGGCAAATTTGCCGATCAATCGCAAGTGGGACAATGGTTGCGCGAGCAATCCCCGGAGGGCGTTGTTGCGCTGCGCAAGCTGCTGCGCGAGTTTGTCAGTTGGGTGTGGAAAGAGGCTGATGCGCGGCGGTTGTTGCACAGCGACCAGCGCGAGGTGTTTTTTGATGACACGCAACTGGAAGTGTCGGGCAAGCAGTTCGAGGGAGCTTCCGTCAATTATAATGGAGACCTGGCCCTGAGCTGGCAAACGCTGTGGGTGGGTCCCTTTCTATGCGACAGCCATGTGGGAAGCCCCAAAGACGTGAGTGATCAACTCCTGCCGATGCTGGAGCGCAACCGCGCGCTTTGGCAGGGCATGGGCGCGCACTTTTATGCCGACAGCGGCAGCAGCGAGGGCGTTTACCTCGACGCCATCGCCGCCGAAGGCTGGCACTATGCCGTTAGCTATAACAAGTGGACCGGGCCGCTGGAACGCACAGCGCAGGAACTGCCCTCCAACGCCTGGCAGCCTGATGGCCAGAGTCATCATGCCTTCCTGCGCCATCAGCCCGAAGGCCGCGGGGCGGCGCAGAAATTTGCCGTCAGCCGCAGGCGCGACGGCCTTTTTGACCGCTACGGGTTCATCGCCTGCGATGAGTCCCAGAGCGACGCGGCGCTGACCGGCCAGCGCCACCGCCTCAAAGGCGAGTGATTGCCGCGCTGGCCTACGACCTGATGGTGGCCATCAAAGTGCTGGACCTTAACGACGACTGCCAGAGCTGGCGGATCAAGACCTTGATAAAGAAAATGGTGATGCTGCCGGGCCGCTTGAGCCAGAGATCGCGCCAGTGGATCGCTCGAGTGCTGGTTCCGGGAACGTGGTTATGCTGGTGGCAACGATGGGCAAAGAAGATGTGGCCGGAGCATGGCCCCAGCCGTCCGCGACTGACCGCCGCATTCGGCTAACAACTTCTCCCAAAAACATCCGCTTGCGCAGCCGGCGCCTCTGCGCCGCGTAAGAGCTTTTGCCACTGCATTGCAAAACCCCGCTAAAACCGCTCTGTCAACAGACGTAAATGGCGATCCCTTGCCGAGGACAGCCTCTCCAAGGACTTTCTTATTGTCAAACCCACGCAGTTTTCTTATCCCAAGTCAATCCCGACCACATCGTAATGATTGGGGTCGGTATCAAACAAGCAAAGTCTCCTCGCCGCAAACATAAATCCTAAGTAAACCTCTTGATTTCAAGGCGAATCTGCGCCCCGTCACGTTCAGACTTCGCCGGTGAGAGAATTTGAATTTCAACCCGAAGTACGGGCGTTCCTTGGGCAATCGACAGCACCCCAGATCACGTCCGGCAAACCGAATCTTGAATCGGTTATTATAAATTGCAGGGAAGAAGAGGCGCCTCGACCCGGCGCAGGAAGGCGGTTAGCGCGTAGGCCTCTACAAGTTCATCAAACGTGAGCCCAGCCGCCTTGGCCGCATCGCAAGCGATCGAGGTGGTCATGAGTCCCGGGATGCTATTGACCTCGAGGACCACGATCTGCTCGTTCGTCGTCAGGAGCATGTCGAAACGAAACAATCCACAGGCTCCGATCGCCCGGTGAAGTGTTAGCGCGACGGCGCGGGCTTTGGCCGCTTGGCTATCGCTGATAGGAGCGGGAATGATGTGGCGGTCATTTGCCGTGGCCCCAAACTTCTGTTCGTAATCGTAAACGGCACCATCCCGGTGGAACCCGACGATGGGGAAGACGTGTGGACCGTCCTCGCGGTCCAGGATGGTGATACTTAACTCCTCTGCGGGCGCGATGAGTTCCTGGCACAGCACCGCGTTCGCCGTGGGCAGCAGCATGGCGACGGCAGATTCGGCTTCGGCAAGGGTGTTGGCCACGGTCAGGCCCATGCTGGAACCGCTGTAGTTGGGTTTAATCAGCATCGGCAACTTGACCGTCCCGACGGCGATCGTGATCTCAACCGAAGTCATCGCCTTGGTGATTAGGCGCCCCTGGGGAGTTCTGACAGAAGGATCATCCTTGAAAACTCCGTCCACCACAGTTTGGAAAAGGTTCTTGTTCATCGAGATCTCTCCCGCCGCCGCGGTCGGGCCAGTGCAGTGGATACCATAGAAGTCAGCCACGGTCTTGAACCTGCCGTCCTCGCCACCACCGACGCCATAAGCGATGGGCACGATAACTGTTCCGACTTTGGCGTTTTGGATTTTGTTGATGACCCGGATTGGATAACCCCCGTCAATCTCCTCAATTGACCATCCACGATTACGCAACCCATTGGCGACCTGAGTGCCGGCCTTGAGTCCCATTTCCCGCTCTTCGTTGCGGCTTCCAATGATTACAATTGCTGTTTTGTTCATACGTTTATGCTATTAAAGTTGCGGTTTACCGCAGCTTGTGCCTTGCGATGAAATCACTGACGTTTTTACCAAGTTCAAAGTTGCCTGTGATCAGGAAGTTGATTGCAACTTTCAGGTCATCGAACACGAACGGAATTTGCGCAAGGTGGTTATGATTGACAGTCGGGATCGCCCGCGTGGTTGCAACGGCCTCGACCTTGAGAGATGTGTTCGTGCGCCCAAGCAGGGAGAGTTCAACAGAAACCCGAGAGGGGTCCGTCGCGAGTTTGATCAGGGTGGGTTCATCCTGGAGCGGGGAATACCAAGTTCGTTTGATACTAGTCACGATTCTGGCCAAGGCCGGCGTAGTCTGAATGCCGCACCGCAAGGCAGCCCCAGCAACAACACGACGCACAGGCCAGAAGCGGCGTTCCGCACCGCCCGCGATGGTAATATGGAGGATGTCGCGGCCATCAATGTCGCCAAACATGGATGGCGCGGCGTGTTCGATAGCGTAAATAGTTGGGTCAGCTCCGTTGTCGCTGAACTTACCGAAGTCCTCGATGGCCTTCATTGTCGGCCCGAACCCTGGATGAGCGCGAAGAATTGCGATGGCGGAGGAGACTACTTCGGCAGGCACTTCCGGCGTGGGACTGGCCGTATCGATCAACACCGAGCCGACATATTTTCGGGCGCCAACAAGGTCGAGTGTCCCCGCTAGCCCTGCCAGCGTCCGGACTCCGATGCTGATTGAATCCTCGGTGACGATTTGTCGCCCGAGGCCTGCGATCTTTGGCGCGGAGCAGAAAATCCGCAATTTCAAGTTCGCCTTTGACCCAACAACTCCGCGGATCAAAGCCAAATTATCCGTCACCACCGCCGCATAGCCTAACAGGCGCGCTGGAAGAACGAACCCCGCCGGAATGAGGCCGCACCCGACCACCGCCTCGACCGACGTGACGCCACGTCGTACCCGCTTCATGGCGTGAGTCGCCGCTGCCCAGGCCGCAACGTCACCGATGGGAACTGCCCATTTTCCTGCCGCGTTAAGGCTCAGGCGGCGTCCTCCCCGGGCGCTCGAGATTCATTAAACAAGCCGGCGCAAGTAACAACTCGCCCAAAATCATCAATCACCTCGGCCATCACGACGCCAGGCAAAAACTCTAAGGACCGCATCACAACCGGCTTTGTCCCAGGCATCTGCCCACCAGCACCGCGACGAACATGAATCGAGGTGACACCCTCTGTTTCGGCGGGCAAATTCAATGTTGGAGAATAAACCATGATCAAAGGATAAATGATACGTGGGGATGAAACTGACAATCTCTGACAGATTGTTGAGGTGTGCGGACCGTGCCCTTCCCACCTCAGTTACATACAACGGCACCAATGAATGGTTTGGGCGAGACCGGAGCAACATACCAGCCATGACTCGCCCTGTGCATACGGGCTTGTTCGGCGCGGCTGAGGAATTCACCGACGAGCAGCTCGAACACCTCGTGGCATCCAACCTGATCCCGCGGGAGCTTCTTGTCCCTGTACCGGGGCGGATTAAATGTACTGCTGGGGGCCCCGGGCGCTGCGCCGCAGGCGGTTATCCGTGGGCCGCTCCGCTTCGGGCTGCAGCGGTGCTACCAGAATTAGGGACGGCCCGTTTGGTTCGCCCTTTGTGTTACGACGAAATGGGTGGGAAACGATCAGCGATCGGCAGCGGAATAGATGTCTGGACACGAATTTCTCAGTGTGGCCTTATTGCTGGATCGCGGATGCGTCCAGTCGCAAGTCTGTCGCGTACCGCTCTTCCGAACGTAACACCAATTTCTTTCGGCTGCTGGTCAGCAAGATCAAAACTCTACGTTCGAGCCAATTTGGCTGTCTTTTCACGGGAATTCCATGGCTAGAGCGCAGCGAGGCTGTAGGACGCTGTAAGCCCCAATGCCAAAAGCCGCTTTTGCAACAAGCACCACTCTTGGGTGATAATTGTCGCAATATATTGATCTACAATAACTTGCATACTAGGTAGAAGAGGACTTTTTTACAGCTTTCGCTTGATCGGATCCCTTCACCCGCTCCATCCTTCCGGCTAAACGCCCGACGCAGAGCTGTTGCCGTTGCGAATGGAGGTTTGTTCCTGAGAAGCCGCTCAAGCCGCACATGAGCCTGACGGGGAATATCATTCTTCGTTTATTGGATGGGACCACTGAGGCTACCCGCGCTGTTTTCGAGGTTCTTGAGATCAACCTCGATTAACATCAATCCTTGCAGGTTTCCGTCGCTGTTGAATTGGAGGGGGGCACCGCCATTGGTAAAGATCGCCTTGATAGCAGATAGATTCGAGCCGGTGACATTCTGAAGCAAATTGGCAGGGCCGATGGTGGTGGATTTCATGTTGACGCTGCTTTGAGCCGCCACAAATCCGCTCGCTTGGCCGAGTTTGACGGCGGTCTTGCCAGTCGCATCACCCACAACGCCGCCGGAAACGATGGCGCTGCCAGCCGCACAGGAGTGTATGGTCACGTTACCCAAAATCCCGATGCGTGAAGCGCCACACCCAGCCACGGCCTGTCCTTGGACTGCGATGCGTCCTGTCATCGTCGCGGTGACGGTTATATTGCCGAAGATGTTGCCCAAGGAGATGATTTGCCCGCTGTCGCGCCCGTTGATCGAGACGCCGCCATACTGGGTGAGGGCACCGGATGAAGTCGTGACCGCACTCCCGCTGGAGGTGCGCTTGATGGCCCCAATGTCGTCTTGGGCCGCGATCACACCTGAAAACGCGCCGTGGATTATCACTGAACTCACCAAATTACCGGCGCTGATGATTGCGCCGGTGAAAGCGCCATCGGTCAGGATCGAGGTGACACCCCTGGCGGTGGTCTCGCCGATGTCGCCGCTGGTGCTCTGAATGACGCCGTAAATACCGGCCTGAGTTACATCTATGTTCCCAAAAATATCCGGCGCCGTCACGTTGCCCAAGCCTGCGGCATTATTGACAGTCTCGCCAGCCGATGCGGTGATTGTCACGTTGCCGAGCGGACCGGTGCTGGTCAGGTTGGCTATGGAGAGGACGCTGTTGATTGAGCCACCGTCGCCGACCATCATCATGCTTTGCGCCAGAGGGTTCACCCCGCTTCGGGTGGCAGGGGCCAATTGCACGTAAGCGGTCACCGTCGAATTGTCATGGAGCTGATAGGCAAAAGTCATTACCTGGTTCAGGACTGCGCCAATGCCATCGCGCGAGAACAATCTCACAGCAGTGAGGCCAAAGGGGACGACAAAGGCGTCGGTGGCGGAATTGATTGCCGTCTTGCTGCCAAGCAGGTTCCAGAGCACTTGCGAGGCGAACTGACTCGTAAAGCTGACCGGCGTCCCGTTGGCCGTGGTTAGCCTGGCGAAAGCCAGACCTTCGATGCCACGAACGTCGATGAATCCAATCGGCAATGTGCCGCTGACTTCCACACCGGTGATGCTGCAGGCCGGCAACACCACCCCGGCGCGGCTGGCCGCCTTCAGGCCCGGGAAGAATTGCCATTCTGGCGTGGTCAACCTCGTAAGCAGGCTGCCTTGCACGCTGATATTGCTGATGCCTGTGTTGCCGTTCAAAGTGGAATCAACCAGTGCCAAGTTAAAGAGCGCGGTGGAACTGTTGACAACCACGAGCGCCAGATTGAACGAACGCGCCACAGGAGAGGAATCAGTAATGCGGATGGCCACTTGGGGCGTGCCGGTTGTCTCCGAATCATAAACAAAGGCGAACTGGACCATGCCCGGCATGTTGCCGCCACTGACTGGCGTGGCCAGAATCTCCCGCTCAACCCCATTCTCAACGACGTTCAATAGAATGTTGCCGGAACCAGCCTGGACTGTAATCAAGTGAATATCGCCAACCACAATCTTGCCTGGCGTTCCGCGGCTCACCGCCAGTGTGCCCAGCAAACCATGGACGGTGATTAATCCGGCCATATTGCCCCCCACCGTCATCGTGGAAATGGATCCCGCGGTCAGCACGCCGGTGCTGGTCAGGCTTCCGCCAATCGACACCGGCGTGATCGCGCCTGCATCGGTCAGCGAACCGCTGAAGTCGCCGCCGACGTTCAGCGTGGCAGTTACAAAGTTCACCAATGTGAGATTCGTCCCCGCAAAGTTGCCGCTGAAATTCAGCCTGGCAGTGTTCGTTCCCGATCCGCCCGTGAGGATCGTGGCGGTGGCGTTGGCAACTCCGGTCACGCTCAACGTGTTGTCTCCGTAGTAGTTGAGGAAAATATTTAGGACAGCCAGACCCGAGTAGGTAATTCCGCCCGGCCCCATGCCGAGGCCGGTCAAGGTCGTCGCGCTCAAAGTGGCGCTCGTATTGGCTGTGACGTCAGTGTCATCGACGATCAAGGTATCGCTCCCACCGCCAACAACGACCAGTGCCCCCTGGATTCCACCGAGTGTCGCTTCGCTCCCCACCTTCACCGTGTCCACTCCAGCACCCGTATTGAGCGTTGTTACAGTCGCTGCTGCCGTGCTCTCCACACAGAGAGTGTCGCTGCCCGAACCAAAATTGATCTTCAAGCCCGCCACCCCGGAGTACGTCACCTTCGCGCCCATCCCCAAGCCAGTCAGCGTGTTTGCGGTCAGCACCCCGGTGATCCTGGCTGTGGCGCCCGTGTCATCCACGTTCAACGCATCGTTGCCGCCGCCGACAATCACCAGCGCCCCTTCGATTCCACTGAGCACGCCGCCGGCCACAGGGGCCAGGCTTCCGAGATTCACAATGTCCGCCCCAGTTCCAGTGTTGAGCGTCGTCACCGTCGCCGCAGACGTGCCTTGCACATTGAAGGTGTCGTTGCCCGATCCCACATTGATGTTCAACACGGAAATTCGCGCATAGGTCAGGCCTGCGCCCATGCCCAGCCCGGTTAGCGTGTTCGCGGTCAGCAATCCGGCGTTGACCGCCACGTCTCCCGTATCGTCCACGTTGATCGTGCTCACTCCGGTTCCGCCAAGTATGTTGACCGCTCCCGCCAACTGGCCCAGCGTGCCGCCGGTCGTGGGTGCCAAGCTGCCCAAATTAAACGTGCTGGCCCCCGTGCCGCCGTTGAGATTCAACGCCGCAGTGCTGGACTGGATATTGAATGTGTCGCTGCCATCGATGCCGCCGTTAATGGTGGTCGCGGCCAACGAAGTGTTGAGTATGTAGAACGTGTCGTTGCCAGCCACACCGTTTATAACAAGATTCGTTCCGGTGTAATTGACTGGCGCTCCCAAGCCCTCTACCACCGAGGGCTTGATCGTCACGGTATCGTTGCCGGCGGTGCCGTTGATGGTAAGCACGTCGCCCGCGGCGCCACCGCCATTGACCGACAAGGAAGCCGCCAGCGGGCCGTTGACCGCAAACGTGTTATTGCCCGTGCCGCCATTCAAGGTGGCTGGAGCGCCCAGCGCGTTGACGGTGAACGAATCGTCGCCCGAGCCGCCGTTCAGCGTAAGAATGCCGCCGTTGCCGTCGACCGTGAAAGTGTTCGCCCCCGCCGTCTCGCTCACCGTGAGCGATCCGCTATTGCCGTCAATCACGATTGTATCGCCAACGCCGCCGTCAACGAAAGCCAGGTTGCCGGCGTTGCCGGTGACGGTAAGCCTGTTGACTCCGCCGCTGTCGGTGATGGCAAGAGCAGAACTGTTGCCGTTGATGAGGTACGTGTCATTTCCCGTGCCGCCCGAAATATAAAGTGGCGCAACGCTGTTATTGACGTTGAACGTGTCGCCGGAATTCTCGCCGTTGAGATGGGTCGGCACCAGGTCGCCATTGACGTTGAACGTCGTCGGCCCGCCGGCGTTGACTGTCAGTTGCGCAATAGACTGGTAAGTGATGACGGCGCCCGCGCCGTCGACGGAAGTTCCAGTGATGTCAAAGGTATTTCCGTCGCCCGCGCCGTTGACTGTGAGAGTGTCTGCGGGGTATGTAATCGAACCGCCAAAGATCCCCAAGGGGCTGGCCAGCGAACCGCCGTTAGCCGCATCGACGATGAACGTGCCGAGGCCCGACCCTCCGTAAATGCTTGTCCCGGCGTTGGCACCCGTGCCGTTGACAACAAAGGTGTTATTGCCGGGGCCGGCGGTGAGGTCGAGGTTGGAGATCGCCGTGTCATAGAACATTTCACCCCCGGTCCCCATGGCGGTGCTGGTCAGCAGGTTCGGGGTCAGGGCGAAACTCTGGTTGGCCGTGTCGCCGGAATCATTGACGTAAATCGTATCGATGGCGCCTGCCGGATAGACGGTGGCCCCGTTCATGTCGGGGCCGTTGTAGCCGTAGATCGTCAGCGGAGCAGTAAATCCGGCCAGGCTGCCGGGGAGGTAGGATGCACCCTGCCAGCCGACATAGAAGGTATCATTAAACGACGTGGCAGGCGGTGCGTTGCCGTTCAAGTTCGGGAGCGTGATGCCCAACGCCGCGAGCGACGGCACCGGCACAATGCTGCCGTTGCCAATCACTGTCGTTGGAATAGTCACAGCCTCAATGTAGAACGTATTGTTGCCGCCCAACCCTTCCACCACCAGTTGCTGGATGTTCGTATAAGTGACATCAATGCCGGCCCCGCTCACGTGGGTGCCGTTAATCGTGAAGGTGTCATTGAGACTGGTGCCAAAGATATGCACCGTGTTGTCGCCGGAGCCGCCGTCAATGTTGATCGCCGCGTTGACCCGGTAGGAATACACCTGGGAATTCCCGGAGCCGGTGCTGACATTCGACGTGTTCTGGTCCACCGACGCGTAGATGTAGAAGTCGTCGTTGCCGGCGTCGCCGTTGAGATTGAGGACCGACGAATTGCCCAAAACGTAGAAGCTGTCGCCGCCGTCGCCTCCATTGAGAGTCATTACTGCGTGCGTGTCAACGACCACAAACGTGTCGTCACCGCCATTGCCGTCCACCACGATGACCGGCGAAGCCGAGGCGCTGGGGAAGGTGTCCTGAACCGCGAACACGTCGCCTGACTGGCTGAGGGAGAAGTTCATGGCCGCGGCGTTGGTGAAATTGATCGTGACCAGGTTGAGGAACAACAGGCTGGTCGGATTGAGCGCGGCCTGGACGGCCACATTGCTGCCGCTGTCATCGACGTTGAAGGTATTGGCGCCGGCCCCAGTGAAGTTGAGGATGCCGGTGATCTGCGTCAACACGCTCCCGGTGTTCGCGGCGTCGCCCGTCGAGGCATTGGTGACAATCGGACCCGCGTTGCTGCCGATGTTTAGGGTGTTGGCCCCGCTGCCCAGCGAAATGTTCACCGTGCCGTCCATGCCCTGCACGTTGACCGTGTGGGCGCCGTTGCCGAGATAAAGGCTGAGGCTGGCCATGCTCGAATAATCCAGCGAACCGCCCGCGCCAAAGACGCCGGTCAAGCTGCCTGTGGTCAATGTGATGGTGGAGGTGGAGTTATCACCCGAATCGTCGAGGTAAAGCGTGTCCGTGCCGCCATTGCCGCCATTGACTGTAAGCTGCGCTTGAATGCTGCTCAACGCGCCGCCCGTTTCAGCCGGGGCCAGGGTGCCCACATTGACCGTATTCGTGCCCGAGCCAAGATTGATGGTCGTGGCATCGGTGACGCCGGTCACATTGACTGTGTCGTTGCCCGAGCCGGCGTTGACGGTGGTGGCGGCGGTCGTGCCAGTTATATTAACCGTGTCATTGCCCGTGTTGGTGTAAACGGTAAGGTCTTCGATGCCCGAGTAATTGACCAATTGCGAACCAAACGAAACTGAGCCGCCATTCACATTAATTGTGCCGTTGCCAACCGGGCCGTTGACGATCATCGTGCCGCTCATCCCGGTGTCGCTCACATTGGCCGTCAAGCTGCCGCCACTCTGGAAATTGATGGTATAGGTGTTGCTGCCCCCGGCCCCGTTCAAATCCACCGCCCCAGTACCCGACCAGCTATTGACGGTGAAGGCGTTGTTTCCAGGACCACCGAGCAGGCTCACGGTGTTGATTCCTTGCAGCGTGATAATTCCGCTGGCGCCGTTGGATTCGGTGACGGTGTTGCCCGTGAGGGACATGTTGCCGGCATCCAGCTCGATCGAAGTTGTCACCGAGGAATTGCCGTTGCCATTCAGGGTCACATTCCCCGAGTAATTGGATACCTGGAAAGTCGTCGCGCCCGAACTCGGAGCGGTCAGGGTGATGGACGAGAAGGAGCCGACCAGCGTATCCGTATAGTCGGTCGTGCCATTGCCATAAGTCAGCGTCGATCCGGACAGAATATAGTAGCTGTAATAGATCGGGTCCGGATTGGTCGTGTCGGTCGTCGAGTCGTAGGTCGCGCTGGTATAACCCTCGATCACGCTGACTGCGCCCGGATCATAGATGGTATTGTTTCCCGTCCCGCCAATAAACTGGCTGGTGCCGCTTCCCGCGTAAAAAATCGCGCCGCCAGACCCGCCGATTACCGTGTCATTGCCCGAGGTTCCATGGATGGTTGCCTGTCCGCCTCCTGTGATAAACTGGTTGGTGCCGCTGCCGGCAAAAATGACGACCGGGATGGTGACCCCTGGGTCGATTTGCACGTTCACGTTGCTTGTGTCCGCCTCAGGCACGACAATTTCGCTGACCCCCTTATACTCGATTGGCTGCCCGTAAATGCCGGGAGCATCGACATATACATCTCCCGGCTGGCCCGGCACAGGTGTGATGGTGTAGTTCTCGCTCGCCTGGGCAGCCACGCCGCGGCCGCTGGCGTAATCGCCGATATTGAGCACCAGCGTGCCCGCACCAAAGGTCTCGCCGTTAATCGTGGTCGAACCGCTTGAGACTTGAGCGATGGCCGGCGGCGGCGGTGTCGGCACATTGGCCAGCGAGCCAAGATGGATGGTCACCGTCCCGCCAATCGAGAAAAGCCCAAAATTGACGGAGACATAAGCAGATATCGACACCGAACTGCCGTTGATTTCCACCGAGGCCCCCACGGAGGCGAAGGTGAAATCAAACGCCGTCACCCCGCCGTTAACGGCCATGAGGAAGCCTGGAGAAACTGAAACGGTGCTGGTGTGATTATTGGCGTCGGTATAGCTGAACGTGGCGGAAATATTCGCAATGGCCACCGTCAGCGAGCCATGGATGTTGAAACTGTTGGATCCCAACTGGACATAAATGCTTCCGTAAAAATAATACTGGCCGCTGGAATTGAAGTAGAAGGCGACGGTCAGCGTCGCAAAGTTGAAGAAGTTGAATGCCAATTGGCCCTGGGCGACGAAAACGCCGCTGGTGTTGACTTTGATGCTCAAGGCGCCCTGGAAATCAAAGCCAAAGACGTAAACGTCCGCAAAGCTGCCCGGGCCACCCGACCCATAGATGGAAAGCACGAATGCGGTCCCCGGCGCCACTCCAAAGTGCGACTGCCCGGTATTGTTGATTTGGAGCTGAAAATTCGCGCTGATGGTGACAATCCCGCTCAGAAAACTCGCCGCCGAACCGCCGCCACTCACGCCCAGCGTGGCGTTGATGGCAATGCCATCGCTGTAAATCCCCGCGTCGGCGTTGATGGTAAAGACAACGCCCATGATCATGACCGTGCCGTTGGCCTCGAGATTGACACCTGTGTTTCCGGCGGCAAACGTAAACGCGCCATTGATGTTGACGAAACCGGCCAGAGTCAGCATGCCGGTGCCCTTCAGATCGACGTAATATTCGTTCCCGAAGGCATCCTTCGCGGGCAGATTGACGGTCTGCCCATTAATCGAGGAGACCGTCTGGCCGGTGGTGTTGACTTCCAGCAGGAGCGACACATGGAACGCGAAGACCGAATCCTGCGGGATCGACGAGCCAGTCACGCTGACCCGCGCGGCCATTCCCTGATCGGAAATGAGGAAAGCCCCCGTGGCATTGAGGGTGA
The DNA here is from genome assembly GCA_050014435.1 of Verrucomicrobiota bacterium. Classification (GTDB taxonomy): domain Bacteria; phylum Verrucomicrobiota; class Verrucomicrobiia; order Limisphaerales; family Palsa-1400; genus DASRLE01. Next base: position 23,956 of record JBEKDI010000042.1, read on the forward strand.
AGAAGGGCGTTCCGGCGACCACCAACTCCAGCGTCGCCGACGAAACCGAGATCGCCAAACCACTGGAGGTGATCGTGATGTCAAAATTATTGGCGGTCAAATAAATCCCGGTGCCGGTCGAGCTATTCGTGGTTGTGGTTCCCAGGGCGAGCGTGCCGGAAACAGCTAATTCGACGTACGGTCCGGGCACCCCGCCATTGGCTGTCGCCGGCACGGTAATGTCTGTGCCAACCGTTTGGGTCGTCCCGGTCGTGTTAACATTCAACGTAAACGTGCCCCCGAAGGCGTAATACTGCCCATCCGTCAGGGTCGCGGTCGCCGTCAAACTTGCGGCAAATCCGGTTGAAGAAATCAGCATCCCCCCGCTGGCAGACGAAGAAAGGAGCGTCTGACTGCCAATGACGACGGACAGCGTCGTGTTGAGGGACACGTCCAAGCCATCGCTGCCGACGGCAAGGAAGAAATCTCCCGTCAGTTCGAAACCATCCGTGCTTGAACCGAATGTGATTGTCCCGTTGGCGTGGACCTCGGCGTAAGCGGCAGGAGTGCTGCTGCCATTCGGTCCGGCGGCGATCGTGACGGTGCTCGCTGCTCCGGTCGAACTGTAAACGGTGGCACTCTGGCTCGCCAGTGTCGTGTTGAGCTCGAGGTCGTAGCTGCCGCTAAAGCTGAAGCCCACGCCGCTCAAAGGATCGGCGCCAGTGAGCGTCAGAGTCAATTCACCAGCGATGCCGGAATCAGCGCCAGAGCCGCTCGTGTAAATCAACACACCGCTGGCATCCATGGTCAGCAGCGTGGCGTTGTCCACCGTGGCCTTCAGCGTGCCGCTGGCTGTGATAGTCGTCTGGTCGCCGCTGGTTGAGATCCCAAACACGCCGGTAATGACAAAGTTGTTGCCGCTGCTGCCCAGATCGATTGTCAAGGTGCCGCTGGCCACGATCTGAAACGAGTCGGCGCTGAGCGTGATATTTGAGGTCGTGGTTGTTCCGCCGCTGGTGGTGGTTTGGGTCAGGAAGACGTTGCCAGGTTGTAGTGTGGTGCTATCGGTGGGGTCAGCGCCAATCTGGTTTATGTCCTCATTGGTGGTGTTGATGCCCAATTCAGCGGTTATATCAAGCGTCACCCCTGGACCGTAACTGTTTTGACCGGTTGAAGTGCCTCCACTCACGCTCACGTCAAGCAGCGCCACCACCCCGGCCTCCGACAGTTGAAAATCGCCCGTCACGTTGGCCTGACCCAGCGAACCGACCGTCCCGTTGACATTCAGCACCAACTCCACCACCGTCCCGGCTGACGCACTGTAACTCACCTGGAAATAGAAGAAACCGCTCAATGACAATGTAAAAGCGGAATAGTCCGGTAGAATCGTGAGCCCACCGCTTCCCGTCACCACGAGGTACGGTCCGGTTGGACCGACGGTTGTATAGGCTCCGGCCCCACTGATGTCCTGCAGCGCCCCTTGCGGCGGTCCCGCAGGAATTACCAAACTGGTCACCGTCGAAGTACTCCCGTCCGGGTTGTGGATGGTTATCCCCGAAGTCGTCATGGTCCCCGTCGCAGAACCGGGCACGGTCACGGTTGGGACGGTGAACGTAACCGGCTGGGAAGTGGTATTAATGACCAGGTCGAAGTTCGCATTGAAAGAGAGCTCGGGGATGGCGTTGCCGGAACCCAGCGTGAGATTCATTTCCGCCGACAACCCCTGGCCGTCGATCAGAATCAGGCCGAAGCCCGAGAAGGAGAGGAACTGCGCGCCGGGTGGTCCCAAAGTGAGCGTCTGAATGTTTGCAAACAACTGCACCTCCAAGCCGTTGGTCGGGTCGTTGATGACCCGGAGATCGAAGAAGCCTTCCATCTGGAAAAGCGTCTGGTTGTCCACTTCATACGAAATCGTGGCGTTGGCGGATGCAGTGCCTGAAACCGTCATCTCAAAATAGACGCTGCCCAGGACGTCGAAGGGCGTGGAGGGACTCCCGGTCGGTTGCGACGGCGTGGGAGGAAGGTTGACCGTCACCGTCTGGCCGGTGGTGTTGATCTGGAAGAGTGTCGCGCCATTGATCACCAATCCGTAGTTCTGCAACGCGGCCAGCGCGCTGCCGGTGTAGAGGTCGAGCGCCCCGTAAATCTCCACATTCCCACTGTTGTTCGTAAAGCTCGCCGTGGCTGCCGTCGTTGCCGTCGCGCTGGACCCGGCATAAGTGGACCCTGGATAGAGCAGCACCAGTTCACCCGATGCGTCGCCCAAGTCACCCAGAAAACTCACGTTGATGTCGGCCGAGAAATCGATGGTTGTTTGCGAAGCCGTTATCGTAAGTGTCAGATTGCCGGTAACGCTGATACTGGCCAGGCCCGCGGCGGAGTATTCAAAGAACCCATTCAGATCAAGCGTGCATCCCGTGGGCAGATTGGTTAACGAAGCGGGCTGCCCGTTGGCAGTGATAAAGGAAAAGGTAAGACCTCCGCCAAACTCCTCGATGGGCACGCTGGCTGGCATGTCCACCAGGAACATCAATTGGGCCGAGGCCGCGGAGATGCTGGCGTACAAATAACCTTGCCCCGCGCTCAAGCCGGTGGCTCCGCCCAAAGTCACCGTGCCAACAACCAGAATGCTCACCGGCGGTTGATTGCCAGTCGCGCTGGGATTGATGCACAACACCATCTGGCCCTGAATCGCGATTGAGTCCGGGGCATAAGCGTCACTCAACCCCACGCTGCCCTCGACCAGGAATGGCTGGGTGTAAGCGCCAGCCGGATTAGTGCCGCCGTTGCTGGAGATAAACTGCGCTGCCGTGGCCAATTCCAACTGGGTCGCCCACTGGCTGGCGTTGACATTCCCGGAACCGGTGGCCGATCCGCTGATGGCTGTCATCGCGCTCGCCAGAACCCCCGGCAAATCCGTGGCGGTCGCCGGCGTCTCCATCGAGGTGTCAAAGGCCACTCCCGCGCTGAAAGAATTGATCTCCAGCCCGCTGTCCGGATCGAGTATCAATCCCTCGGCTCCGGTGTAGCTGAGATAAAATGCCAGCGGACCCAAATTCGAGAATCCCAGCGAAGCGGTGACGGCCCCAACCCCTGGAATGGACGCGGAGCCTGAAACCCCAATGTAGAACCCGGATCCGTAAACGACGGGGTCGTTCAAGCCCGAGCTTGGACCCGTTATCGTGGTGCCATCGATGATATCTCCTTCCCTGTTGAAGGTCACAATTCCGCCAACGAAGGCGGCGCTGAAATCCAACCCAAAGAGCGTGCCCGAGAGAGACCCGCCAATCCCCCCATCCGGCCCAAAGGAAATCGGGAAGTTGCTGGTGGACGGATTTTGCAGCCACGACCCCAATTCGCCCACGTTGATAATCACATCGTTGACATAGCCGGAAACCGACACGGTGCTGGGGACACCTTGGATGGAGCTGATGCCGGCCGAAAGTGTGATCTGGAAGTTGGTCGGATCAGTGGTGAAGGCAGAGCCAGGCCAGGTGATGGTAAACCGGGTGATCGAGAATCCAAGCCAGTTCGGCAGCCCCAACTGGGAAGGCGACGGCGGCGTAAGGCTGACGCTGAAGTTTGCGCCCTCCTGAAGCTCCGGCGTGCCGTTGTTGTCGGTCACCGAAAAATTGGAAACTGAGCCGCCAATGGTAAAGCTGGAAGTTATAGTCAACGTGGCCGATGCGGTGCCGACGCTGAAGTAAGTGCCCCCGTTGCCAGGATTGGTGTTGATACTGATGTTGCTGGCCGAAATGTCCAGATATGTCGAAAACTTGAAGTCCACTTCTCCGGCGGTAATGCTCAGGTTGCCCAATGTTGCCGGACTCAAATCAATCGTAATGGATAAACTCGAAACGCTGGCGGTGAACGACCCTATGTTCAATGAAGCGCTGGTTACGCCCACAGTCAACGACCCGCCTTCCGTCACTCCTCCGCCGCTGCCAAAAGTCACACCAAAGTCAGTCAGCGTCACCGACGGACCGGTCAGGGTGAGAAGCGACCCCAGCGAAACGGAGCCGGAATAGCTGATGGTTACGCTGTCGAAGTGGAAACCGTCGCCATAAATCGTCAGATTAGTCAGGCTGCCGATGATGTCGGATGAGCCGACTTTGAAGTCCAATGTCCCGGTGCCAATCTGGACAATTTGCTGGCTGTCCGGGAGGGATGGATTGTATGTGACCAGCACGTTGCTCGAACTGGCGGTGAAGACCGAGCCAACCGCCAACTGGAATTGCTGCAAGGTGATGCTGAAGGTTCCCGTCGCCAAATCAAATGTCCCCTGGAAACCCAACCCGCCGGGCGATGTGGGTGTCACGCTTCCGGTGAAGCAGGTGTTGCCCGGAAAAAGGCTGGCCGATTCCGCTGTCACCGTCAGCACCGGGTCTTGCGCCCCATTGGGACCCACCGTGCCGGTCATGTCCCCGGATGCCAGGTCGATGGAAAGGTTGGACAAAGTTACCGAAGGCGAAACCACTTCCAGGACCGACGCGATCTTAAGAGGGGTGCTTGCGCTGACGGTCAGGGAGGCGTTGTTAATGGTGAAGGTGGTCGGAGTGATGGTGATCGAAAGGCTGCCCGTGGCCGAGAAAATGGGATTGGATGCGGTCCCGACCGCGAAAGCAAGAACCGGCGCGTTGGAAAAGGCCGCGCTGCCGACCACAAAGTCCACCCCGCCGGAGGTCTGCGTGAAACTGAAACCGCCGCCGACTTGAATGTAACCCGCCACGCCCAGCGTCAGCGCCCCCTGCACCTGGACTATCTCCTGGGTGAAATCCAAAACCTGCGAGGTGCCGGGGCCGGTCGGCACGGAAAGGCCGTTCCCGCTCGAGCCCGGAAAGGATGCGTCATAATTGACTACGCCGCCCGTGCCGCCGCTGCTGCCGTTGATCTCCAAGTTCAGAGAAGTTCCGCTGAGCTGGAGCGTGTTGGCCGGCAGCCCAACTGCGGCCAACGAATCGGCGCTGGCCATCAGCCCGAAATAAGTTGTGCCGTTTGCCGCCTTCATCAACGCCAGGGCAAAGCCCGCATTTTGCAATTCCACCCCAACCGCCCCACTGTTTGAAGCAGGTCCGTTGTCTCCGGCAAAGATCGTCACAACACTCGCTCCGATGGTGAGCGTCGAAACCGTGACCGGCGTCGAGCTGCCCGTCACCGTCACCGACTGGCTTCCCATGTACTCGATGGCCATGCCGCCCTGGATGTCCACAAATCCATTGAAGGCGAGGTCAATCGTCCCGCTGGCCTCAAAGAATTGCTGCTGGTAGTCGAGGTTGATGCTGGTGCTGCCAACGCTGACTGCCAGACCAGTCCCCCTGACAAACGACTGGTCAAAATTAACCACATTGCTGCCGTCGGTGCTGCTGTTGATCTGCATGCCCAAATTGGTCGCGCTCATCGTGAAGCCGCTAGGCAACCCAACCGCCCTCAGCGTGCCGACAGTTGTCTGCAACCCGTAATACAGGGTTCCATCGGAAGCGCTCATTAGCGCCAGGCCCAAACTCGCGTTATCCAGTTCCACCCCCACCGCCCCGGATTGGCTGGCCGGTCCGTTGACTCCGGCAAAAATGCTCGCATTACTTATCCCAATCTCGAGCAAGGAAACCGGTTTGGTCGTGTTGTTGGATAATGTCACATTGGTCGAGTTGCCTCCGACGTAGGTCACGCTCGCGCTGCCCGCCGTGACATTGACGAACGATGAAAACGCGATCGCCACCGTGTTCAGCGTCATGGAAAAGGTCTGCGAACTGACGTTGTAGCTGCCGGTGGCCGACTGGATGGATGAGGTCACCCCGCCGCCAAGGTTGAGGCTGGCTGTCCCGGTTTGTATTGTCACCGCGGTAACCGAGTTGCCGCTGATGGTCAACGCTACCTGCACCGATTGAAACGTAAGAACGCCGCCAAGACTGGCGGAAGGCAGGCTGATCGACGCCGTGCCGTTCCCGCTGGCAATGGCGCTGATGTCGCTAACTATGGTTTGAAAGAGGTTTGCGGTACTCGATCCGCCTTGGGGAACCGCTGAAGATGAAGAGGCAGCAAAAACATTTTGTTTGACCTTGTTGGTGGGCAAACTTGAAGCAATATCTTGATTTCCAAGCACTTGTAAAGTGGCGCTGCTGCCGGGGGGACCGTTGGCCGCCTTCAAAGTTGCTGTTAATTGCTCTGCCATGGCGCTGCCAGATGCGGCAACCGTGGATGACGAAATTTTGGAATTCGGCGCAATGATTTTTGCTGAGGCGGCAGGAAGTGGGCTGGCTTTTACCGCCACGTTTGTGCGTACAGCGTCGGTTGATTTCGCCGTGCTGGCTCCGGGTTGCGCAGACTGAATGGCCGTGCCGCACATTCCTTCGAAGATATCACTGGCAGCCGGAGCCGCATGCTCGGATAATTGGGTTTGGGTGGCGTTCGACGCTTCGTGGCTCGCCGTGGCCGCCCTGTGGACATGCGTTCCCGCCTCCGCAAACGCCGCTGTCAAAAGCGCGTCCCCGGAGAGCATCACCCGCGGCTCGAGCACCTCAAGCTCGAACTCATTCTTCCGCTGTTTTAAAGGATTCCTCAATTAATGGACTTCCCATTTTAGCTTGAGGAATTCTTTGTACATTATTACTCCTCATTCTATCTAAGTCCTGCTACAGACTCTCTTATCTGCCAAATACGGGGTGGTGTCAACGCCTTTCCTGAAAAAATCTGAAAAATCTCAAAAACAGGGTTGCAAGGAGGTTCGAATCGTTTCAACTCCGGCGAAGGAAAGCGCTTCGTCCAGCATCACGTCCGAACGCAGAACATGTCGCCGCTGTTGGAAGGCCAGGCTCTGGGCTTTGCCTTGCGCAAGGGCCCAGGCGGCACGCGCCAGCCGGTCCTTTCCCGGCGTGCCGCTCCGCCAGGCCCAATTTAACGTCTTCCGAACCGTTTTGGGCAGATACTTTTGGAGCAATTCGTCTTCGAGGCTGACAAATGCCTGGGCGCTGCCCGGGTCTCCCTGGCGCGCGCTGCGGCCAAATAACTGCCGGTCCACCCGGCCCGATTCGTGCCTTTCCGATGCGATGACGTGCAGCCCCCCCAAGGCAGTCACCCCGCGCCCCAGTTTGATGTCCGTCCCGCGTCCGGCCATGTTGGTGGCAATGGTGATTCTGCCCGGCTCGCCGGCCATGGCGATGATGGCGGCTTCCTCTTTTAGTCGCGCGGCATTAAGGATTCTGGCTTCCAAACCGTGGTCAGCCAGCATTTGCCAAAGCTTCTCGCTGGTTTTCACGCTTCGAGTGCCGACCAAAATCGGCTGTCCGGTGGCGTGCAGGCGCTGAACATCGGCCACTATCGCCTGAAATTTCCCCTGCTCGTCCAGGAACACGCGATCCGGCATCTGTTGGCAGATACACGGCCTGTTGCGGGGAATTGTCACGACGGGAAGTCCGTAAACCTGCCAAAGCTCACCGACGGCCTCCCGAGCGGTGCCGGTCATGCCTGACAATTTGTGAAAAAACCTGAAAAACCGTTGAAAACTCAGGCGGGCCACGGTTTCCGCGGGGTCCGAGACCGGCAAACCTTCCTTGGCCTCGACGGCTTGGTGCAACCCTTCCCACCAGGTCCGCTGGGGCATGGGGCGGCCGGTGAATTCGTCCACGATCACAACCTTGTCTCCTTCCACAATGTATTGTTTGTCGCGATGAAAGAATTCGCGCGCTCCCAGCGCTTGGACAACCAGTTCCAGCCGCCGGTCATGGCCCCGCCAGATTCCGGGCAGATGGGCGGCCTGATCCACCAGTTTGCGCAAGCCGGATTTGCTCAGTTCGATCTCGTTGTAACGCGGATTGGTCTGATAATCGGCTTCCGGCTCCAGGATCGAGATCATCTCCTGCGCTTGCCGGACAACGGCGCGAAGTGACTCGTTTTTATGCGAGGCGGAGATGATCAATGGCGTAACCGCTTCATCTATCAATATGCTGTCCGCCTCGTCCACAATGGCCGTGTGCAATCCGCGCAAGACCAGCCCGTCCTGGGCCTCCAGTTGCGGCGCCAGCATCCGGCGAATCAAACGCCGGGTTGGGTCCTGCAGCCGTCCCAACCGCAACCGGTCCCGCAAAAAATCCGCCAATAGCTCCTTGCTCGTCACGTAGGTCACGTCGCAGCCATAGCCCTTGGCCCTTTCCGGCCCCTGTGCCGAGGCTGTGACGAAACCGACCCGCACACCGCAGCAGTGATAAAGCGGCGCCAGCCATTCTGCGTCGCGCTGGACCAAATAATCGTTCACGGTCACGATATGGCACGGAGACCTCGACCACCCGGCGAGAACGGCTGCCAAACCGGCAGTCAGTGTTTTTCCTTCGCCGGTTGCCATTTCGGCGAGATAACCACGATGGAGCGCCAGCGCGCCGATGATCTGCACGCCAAAAGGACGCATTCCAAGCTGCCGGTCAGCCGCCTCGCGAATGGCAGCCAGGGCTGGTGAAAGAGCCTCTTTGACGGCGACGCCACCCCGGCGGAATTGCCCGCGGAATTCCATCAATCGCGTGTGCAGCGCATGGTCTGACATCTCCGCCCATTCGCGTTCCTGGCGCAAGATGGCATCGGCATCGGCTTTGAGGCGCACCAGGACGCCGGCGCGACGCCGATAACGGCCAATGAAACCGTTGACCAACGCGTCCAATCCGGTCAACGAACCAGATTGCGCATGATAATCGCTACGGCGGTAGTCCTGGGTGGGAACCGTCAGCATAGGTTAGATTTTGTAGCGTTTCTGGAAGAGCTGTCGCAAGAGGCGAATCCAGCGCGGGAGGAGCGGCTCGGGGGCGAGCTTGAAGCGGATTTCCCCGGAACGCCCATCCAGCAGCGCAACGCCACCGCGCCCATCCAAATGGCCGCGCACTTCGAAAAACGGTTCCACGGCTTGGGTGCCACTGGTATCGTTTTCGGTCGCCACTGGAACGGCGCCGCCAGCGGCCCACCCCAGCGCAGCCGACGGCAGGGTTTTCTGACCGCCTGGCACAATTTGCCAGTTAGTCACTGTCAGGGCACTGCCCGCTTCGCCGTAAAGCCTCACTTGAGCGCCGCGAATGAACCGGGCAAACAGGGCATTAACGTCCTCCTCCATCACGGTCGCGACAAAGTTGAAGCCGGCCATATCAACCATTAGTCCGAGATTGCTGGCGCGCCGCAGCCAGCTTCCCCGTTCATCTTCGATTTCCGGTGCCACCCAGATGCCATCATGAGGCGCCCGGACCGTGAGGTTCTGATAATCGCGGGTGAGTTTTGCCATCTGGCCGCGTACGGAGTCGCGCAGGTTGGTCAGTGGGGCGATGTCGGCCGGCTCTTCCTGCATCGCTTGCATGAGACGGGCAGTGACTCCATCCAGGCGGGCTTTTGTGTCCGCCAACTCAAGCTCCAGTTCGGGACTCTTCAATTGCACCAGGGCCTGGCCCGCTTTGACCCGGCTTCCCGGCTTGACCCGCAGTTCGGCGACACGGCCGGCCGTTTCATTGACCAGCAAGGAACGTTGCGAAGCCATCACGATGCCGGGGGCGCGAAAAGAACAGGGAAACGGAATCACAGCCAGCAAAACAACAACAACCGCAACCAGGCCGGCGGTCACGCAGACGGCTCGCGTCCGCACGCGATCAAGGCGCGGACTGGCCGCAAGATAGCGTGTGAATTGGGCCAGCGGGACAGCCATCCATGAAATCAAGCAGATGGCCGCCATCACCATCCCGATGATTAGGAACCGGTCGGCAACCGCGAGCAGAATGCCGGAAAAAACAACCACCCGGTAAACGCCGGAGGCCGATCCGAAAAAAGTCAACCACCCGGCTTCACGCCGCGATCCCGCCGGGCTTTCCGAGTTTTTCACCCCAAATAAATGAGCTTCGGCCAGGTGCCGTAGGTGCGCCGAGGCCCGTTGGTTGAGATTGGGAATCTCCAGCAGATCCGACAGGATGTAATAGCCGTCAAACCGCATCAACGGGTTGATGTTGAAAACCACCGTTGAAACCGACGCCACAAACATGATGTTGTAGGCCAGGCTGTGAATGATGCCCGGACCGGTTTTTGCCCAGAAAAGGACCGCAATCGCCGCGATGAACAGTTCCACGATCATTCCGGCCGCCCCGACCAGCACCCGCTTCCATCGCTCGCGAAAACTCCAGCTTGAGGTCGTATCGACGAACGGCATTGGCGTGAAAATCATGAGCATGACCCCCATGACATGAACTTCGCCGCCGAACCGGCGGCAAAAATAAGCGTGGCCGAACTCGTGGAACGTCTTGACGATGATCAGGCCGAGATAGAGGAGGAACAGATTGTTTGCGGCCAGAAGGCCCTCGCCTTGCGCCTTGAGCGCGCCGACATTGGCCACCACAAAGCTCAGACCGAAGGCGACCACCAGCGCCCAAAGCGCCGCGCCAAACGGGCTGATCAGCGCGCGAACCACCGGCATGGTGCGGACAAGAAAACGGTCCGGATCCAGCAACGGGAAGCGCATGAACATGATGTTCATGAATTGGAAACGCAACTCGCGCTGGCGGCGTTTTTTGTAGCGCTCGAACAATTGGGCGCTGTCGGCCGCCAAGTCATATTGCAGCAGGTTGGCAAAATAAAGCTGGGCCAGCAGTTGGATGACCGCCTCCTGGCTTGGGGCGGTGTCCGGAGACCGGCGCAGGCATTCCTGCCAGACCTCCTCCACCGTGCGGTCCGGACGCAGCCGCGCCACCAATTCGTAGGCGGAGGGACGCAGGCGGAAATACTGGTTGCTGAACTGGTTCTCGAGAACGATCCAGCGCTCTCCGCGATAATTCTGCCGGCGCACCCGCACCACCGGACGGAGGCAAAGCCGCTGGCCGGCCACGCGATACCACGATTCACTGAATGTGCGGGATGGGCCGGTCATTTCACCACCAGAGTTTCATGCGCAGAAAGTCCGCGGTGCGATGGGTCAAAATCCAGAACAACGTCCGCTTCTCGGTCGAGAGCTTGCACAGACCAGTCATGCCCGGACGCCACCAAGCCGCCGCCACGCCCACAGGCCGCAGCCGGACGAGAAAGACGTTTCCATCCTTCTTCACCACCGCCGCCTGCTCAATAGTCTGGATCGTTACGGGATATTTCGCCTTGGGCTGCGTGACAAAAGCGATTTCCCCGTTGGTTTTGCCGAGGATTTCCTGCACGTCGTTTTCGTTGATGTCGGCTTGGGCGTAGAGGGCGTTGATTCGCGCCACTTGCATCAGCACGTCGCCCTGTTTGACTGGAGAACCGATACGCTCCCGCAAATCACCCTCCACCACGACACCGTCAAAGGGCGCGCAAGCCACGGCGCAGGCGAGGCGGAAAGAGACCAAATCCAATTGCGCCCGGGCTTCCTCAGCTTGGGCTTGATCGATCCGCATGGCGGCGATGTTATTGGCCGCCCTGTCCTTCTCCGCCTGCCGCTGGAAACGCGTCTGGTCCGCCCGGGCCGATGCCTCCTGGAGCCGCAGTTCGGCGCGATTGAGGCCCACCAGCGGTTGACGGTTGGTCACCTGGTCCCCGGGGCGGACAAACACCTGCTCGATGTAACCGTCAAAGGGCGCGGTTAAATATTCCGCCTCGTCGCTGCGCAAAATAAACTTGCCCTCGACGCGGTAGTTCACCCGCACCAAAAACAGCGCGGCAAGCGCGAGACACGCCAGGATTCCCGTCAACTTGCTCCATGTGTGCTCCGGCCCGAGCCATTGGGCGCAATAATCTCCCATCGACGATATCCATCGCGCCCCGAACCAGCGGTCGTTATGCCTCAACTCACTCAGGCGGCGCGCGACTTGATCACAATAGAGGCGGATTTGCTGAAGCTCGCCCTGCGTGAAGGCGGATTCCTGCCGCTCGCAGGTCAATACGGCAACGACATTTCCATCCAGGCGCAACGGGACCGAGCAAAGGTGGTCGATCTTCTGGTCGTTGGCGAAGGCTTCGTGGTCGCGCGTCACGGTGGTTGTCCCTTCGGTTGGGGGCCAGAGAATCTCCTCGTCCTGATCGATGCATTCCTCCATCGCCGCCTCAAGACGTTGCGCAGCGGCCATTTGGCGGTCGAACTGTTCGGTGCGGCTCATGGCACGCAAGCGGATGTATCCGCCTTCCAGCCAGCCAAGGCTGGCGCGATCGCAGCGGAAGCGCGTCGCCACACCGTTGCAAACGGCCAGCGCGGCGGAAAGAAATTGCGTCGCCTGGTTCACTGGCACACTCAAATCGAGCACGGCGGCGAATTTCTCAGCGTCGAACCGCGCCTGGCGGGCGGCCAAATTTGCCTGATAGACAGCCGGAACGTCCGCAACCAGGCTGAGACGGACGAGAGATTCCCGCGCGGCGGCTTCGGTGAAGTCCTTCAGTTGCAGGGCCAGCACCATCTCGTCCTCAGCGCGCGCCACCTTCAAGCGGACAGCCACGGCGAAAATCCCCCCCTTGGCATCGGTCTGCTCGACAAAATTGCCCCTCATGCATCGGTCGGCCACCGCTTCCAGCCTGAAAATGAATCCGGTGCGGACATGCGATGGAGCGGGGTTGGAGACCGATTCGCACATTTTGGTCCAATGCGGCGTCTGCCCCGGATGCCCCAACAACGCCACCGCGATGTCCGCCGAGGCCAGTCGTGTGGCCGCGGTAAGAAAGGCCGGCCAGAACTTTTTCGGTTCGCCCGAAAATTGCCGCAAATCCGTCAGTTCCTCCAACACTTGGGCGCTATCGCCACTCAAGCCGCCATTGATCTCCATAGCGATTATTCGATGACCATTCTTGCCGCCAGGCCGGGCCGGATTTTCGCGTCCATGTTGTCGAATATGGCTTTGACCCGCGCCAATCCGCTGGCGGGATCGACCACGGGTGAGATAAAGCAAATCTTCCCGGTGACCGACCGGCCGCCTGTCACTTCAATTTTCACCGGCTGATCGAGTTTCAAGCTCGACACGGCCACTCCGTCCATGTGACCGGTAAAATAGCAGCGTGAAACATCGACCAGCCGAACCAACGACTGATAGGGCGCGCAGGCCGCTCCCGGCCGCAACAGAATCTCGGTGATATTGCCGGAGAACGGCGCGACCAGGCGGCGATTGGCCAACTGCTGGACGGCAATGCCGTGTTCCGCGGCGGAAACCGCGTATCCGGCTTCCGCCTTGGCCAGATCCTCTTTGCTGACGGCCTTGGTGCTTTCGATCAACGCGCGGGTCGAGTCGCGCACCATTTTGTTCTGTTCCATCTCCGCCTTGCGGCGCTGGACTTCAAGTTCCTCGAGGCTTTTGTCCAACTCAAGAATCGCCCCGCCCTTTTGGACAAATTCGCCCTCTTTGAAGAATAGCTGGCGGACGATTCCAGGATCCGCCAGGCCGAGGGTCACGTCCATGAACGGTTCAGTAATGCCGTCCACCGCCGCCAGCCCGGTCGCGCCGGACGGCGGAACCAGGACAGAGGCAGTAATGACAAATAGATAAATAAGACAATGACGCATCATATCAGTTTAGAATCCGGCGCCGGACCTGTGCGACACCCGGGTCAGGGTTGCCGCGCGCCGCCTTAATTCGTCGCGCGTCGTCTCGAGGTTCCGGCTTTTAAGGAGCGACCCATCGGCCAGTTCGACTTCGGTGAGTGTGCGCCGGTACTGGACGAGCGCCTTGGCCAGTTCCTGGCGCGCTTCCAGCAGATCAGCCTCGGCTTCGAGCACTTTGTGGCCGCCGATGGTGCCGGCCTTGAGGCGCTCCAGCTCGGTTTTGATCAATTCCTCGTTGTAATGCACTACCATTTGGTAACTCTGGATGCTGTTGCTGCAGGTTTGGGCTTTTTGAATGGCGATGAAGAGATTGTTGCCGATTTCCGACAGGACCCCGTGCAGATTCATGTAGGCCTCGGTCAAATTGACCCGCTCGGCCTTCAGGAGGTTGCGCGCTTTGATGTTTCCGCCCAGAGGCACGATCAGCTCAAGGTCCACCGACCAGGATGGGAAATTCCCGGTTTGCGCCATTGCCCAGGAATCCCCGGGCGTGACCCCCAAACCATTGAAGCCGTAGGCCGTCTTCAAATCCAGTTCCGGCAGCAATTGGTTTTTGGCGTAACCCAGACGCAGCTTCTCCTGCTTGATTTTTTGCTGTTGGATGCGGTAATCGGGGTTCAACTGCGTCGCCATCGAAAAACCTTCGGTGTAGGAGATAAGCGCGTTTGTCTGCGGCGGCACGTCGGCGGCATGCACGCGCGGTTCCGTCGTCGGCCCGGCCAGGTTCGGGGCGGGCCACGTGCCCGCCAGCGTTTTCATCGTTTGGGCCGCATCGTAGTAATCTTGTTGCGACTCGTTCCGCTTGGTCTGGCCAAGGGCCAGGTCTGACTGCGCCTGCATCACATCCAACTCCGAGCCTTGCCCGGCCTTCAGCTTCTCCCGGCTGTCCTCCAGCACACGTTGGGCGACGGAAACCGAGTCGTCGAAGAAGCGCAATTGCTCCTGCGTGAAATAAAAATTCCAATAGGCCGTCTCCGCGCGCGAAACCGTCAGCATTAATTGGCGGCGGTACTGCTCGAAGGCGATGTCCGAATCCAGCGCCGCGACCCGCATCGAAACGAGGGTCGGCGTAAAGCCCCCGTTTTTCAACAGAGGCTGGGTCAGCGACACGCCGGCGAAGGTCTGGTACTGCCGGGTGTAAAACGCGCTGCCCGTGGTGATGATATTGCCGAAGGGATTGACGTTGTTGACCAAGTCGCTCTCCGTGTAACCGACGCGGATTTTGCCGCCGCTGGGGATGAGCGAGTCAATCCCGGAATCGACGATGGTGTTGCGCTCGTCGAAGAGCATATTGCCCGCCTGGGAGGCCTCCTGGAGAATGTTGTTGGTGCGCCGGTTGGCTTCGCGCGTGATTGAAGAATCCAATTGCGGCTCGAAAATTCCCCGCTCCGCCCTCCATTTCAGGCGGCTCGACTCCGTCTCCAACATTTGCGCCTGAAGTGACTCGTTAAATTGGAGGACCTCCTGGAGATAATCTCCGAGTCGAAGTTCAACAACCGGCACCTCGTTTGACCCTGAAGCCGCCGGGACTGGAAAAGCAAACCAAGAGCAGCCTGCGATTAGAAAAACCGGAATGATTCCGCCTCTGATCCGGTCAAAA
Source organism: Verrucomicrobiota bacterium (assembly GCA_050014435.1). Classification (GTDB taxonomy): domain Bacteria; phylum Verrucomicrobiota; class Verrucomicrobiia; order Limisphaerales; family Palsa-1400; genus DASRLE01. Next base: position 39,033 of record JBEKDI010000042.1, read on the forward strand.
CTAATCAATGCCATCGTTTGAGCGTAGCTGTTTGAAGAAACGAAATCAATCTAAATGTCCGTAAAGACCCTCCGCAATTGTGAATTGATTTTGAAGGCTTTTGTTCGGTTGCCATTGGGGACGTGGTTGCAGACATGGAAAAGAGAATCAAGACGAGAGTTGGAATCCCTGCTCCCGCTCCATGTAAAGGCCACATATCTATCCTTTCGCCATTCAGAATCTGCCGTGTTTTTGAGCTGTTTGACACAATCCTGAAAAGGGATTTCCCTTGCCTGTGACGCGAAAGCCACCCATGATCACTAGGCTTACAATGATGATCCCCACTAGATTCCGACTGGCGGCGCTCCTCTTCATCCTGGCCTTAAATATTGCCGGCGCCGCCCCGCAACGGAGGCTCCTCACCAGCCACATCCCGCCCGGGCCAGCCACTGGCGGCCTTCGTTGGGAACCCACCAACCGTGTCAATCTGCTGATCGGCCTTCCCCTCTCCAAACCGGCCGAGTTGGAAACGTTCCTTCGCCAGATCTACAACCCGGCCTCCTCCAATTTTCACCACTACGTCACCAGCCAACAATTCACCGACCGCTTTGGCCCCACCTCGGACGACTACCAAAAAGTCATCGCCTTTGCTGAGCGCAGCGGCTTTGCCATCTCCGTCAAACACGCTGGCCGCATGGTCCTCGAAGCCTCCGCCAGCTCCGCCGACGTCGTGGATGCCTTGGGCAATGTCCACTTCACCGGCATCCTGGGCGATGGTAATGCTGTCTGCCAAAGCGCCGTTGTCTCAGAGGAGGGGTTGTGGCCGTTTTACATCCCGCTCTACTCCGGCAACGGCATCATCTATGGCTGGCTGCAATTCGCCAACGTGAGCGGGATCCAAGGCCAGCTAAACTGGATCAAGTGGCCCCATCCCGGCGCCAAGTCCTATCCTGACGGCTTCTGGACGACGAACACTGTCCAGGAATTGCCAAAACGATAATTGGGGCGCCTCCCAAAACTTCGTAGCCTGCCCCATTTTCTTTTTCCAGCCGGATTTCCGCTCATCGGTCGTAAGCCAAGGTATGGTGCAGTAATCCCGGGAATACTTTCGCAATTTGCCAGTGTCCTTCATGGAAGCAGCCGCGGCCATGGCCAAGCTGCGCAAAAGTGGCTGGCACGAAAACCGCTAAGCCAAAATGGTATTATAAAATGAATGTCCAGAATGCCGTCATCGAGCCCACGCGGTTTGGCTGAGGAGTTGCCAAACGGTTCGCCGCAAGGAAGAAAGCCCTCGATTTCTTTCTATGTGCTGCTTGCGGCGGGGTTGTTGATTCTTATAGAGACATTTTCGCTGTTGTCTCCCATTATATTGTCGTTTTTGCTCGTCCTGCTCATATCGCTCGCTCTCAACCCATTCATTTCCCGACTGCGCGCATGGACCGGCGGAAGGAAAACGGCGACCGTCATCGTGGCGGCTGCATTTCTCCTTGTCCTCGCCCTGACGGGATGGGCCGTGGTCGGCCCGCTCAAGACGACCGTCGTTCAAGTTATTGCGAAGATCCCCCGCTATATGGCCCGCTTCCAAACGCCGCTGGTGATTGGAACCGCGACAACCGATCATCCCACCGCCGCCGCGACAAATGGAACCCGGCCCACTATTGCCACAACAAACTTGCAGGCAGTTCCACACGCGACCGGCGCCGCCCCCCTTAAGAATCAGAATAACGCCCAATCAATCCTTTCCTATTTCAGTCAGGTCCTGCAAAACTCGTTAAGTGGTCTCAAGTCCATGGCCCTGACAGCCTCCCAGATGACAGCCGTGTTTATAACGATTTTTTTTGGGGTCATATTCACACTGATGGATCCCCATCCGATATTCGGCGCAATTTTTTCGATTGTGCCGGAGCGCCATCATGGGCAGACCCTGGTCATACTGCAAAGAATCGGCAAGTTTCTTCCCACTTGGGCCCTGGCCACACTGTCGGCGATGTTCTGCGTTGGTTTCCTGGTGTTTCTGCTCATGTGGCCCTTTTTCGGCGTCATGGATGCCATGGTCTTGGGATTAATTGCCGGGGTCTTCGAAGCGGTGCCCTATTTGGGCCCACTTCTCAGTGCGGTGCCGGCTTTTGTTTTCGCCTTGGGCAAGGGAGGCATGACGCCGGTTTGGGTTTTGCTTCTTTACTTGGGGGTGCAACTCCTTGAAAACAACCTCATCACACCCGTCATCATGTCGCGGAACGTGAAGCTGCATCCGGTGGCTGTTTTATTCTCGATCCTTCTTTCCGTGGAAATGTTCGGCGTGCTTGGGGTCTTGGTTGCTGTCCCGCTGGCTGGAATTGCCGACATCTTGCATGCCGAAGTTTATCGTAAGCGCTATCTTCCATCTATAACGGACGCAGACTTGAAGCTGCTGGCCCGCAGTGCTCTAGGCGAAAAGGCGGCAGTTCCGAAGCCATTCGAATAAGGGTTTGTTTCCATACCAACAGTGTGGAAGCGGAGACTCCGGCGCTTGCCGCGCCAAGACTCCCGGAGGGTCGCGAGTATGGCCTCTTGCAAAACGCGAAGAACCATTGCAAGCAGACTGCAAGGCATCTCATCATGGAATTGGCACAGTATTAGCTAAATTGTCAGGACATTGTTTCCAACTTGATATGCAGTCATCCGCCGATCAGTCGCTTGCCTTGCTGGCAGCCATTGTCGATTCATCCGACGATGCCATCATTAGCAAAGATCTCGACGGTATCATTACCAGTTGGAATCAAGGTGCCGAGAGGATTTTTGGGTATGCGCCGAAGGAAGTTATTGGAAGGCCAGTGACGATGCTGATTCCGTCTGACCGGGTGGAGGAAGAACCGAAAATTCTGGAACAAATCAGAAAGGGTCTGCGGATCACTCATTACGAAACCATTCGGCGCACGAAGCAAGGCGCATTGCTCAATATTTCCCTGACCATTTCACCCATTTTCAGCCCGCAAGGCAGGATCATCGGCGCGTCCAAAATCGCCCGCGACATCACGGAACGCAAACAAGCTGAAGAGTCCCTCGCACAAGCAAGGATGCAACTACAATCCTACGCTGAGGGTTTGGAGAAACTGGTCCGGGAACGCACGCAAACCCTCGACAAAACTGTGGCTGAATTGGAAGCTTTCTCCTACAGCTTGTCTCATGATTTGCGCGCTCCGCTCCACACGATTGAAAGCTTTTCAGAAACTGTCCTCACTGATTATGGCGCGAAATTGGGAGCGGAAGGAACTGATTTACTCAAAAGAACGATCAAGTCTGCTCAACGGATGGATAAAATGATCAAGGATCTGCTCGTTTTCAGCCAGCTGGCACCTGCATTAGCCAGCTTGGAGCCCGTGAACACTGAAAGACTGGTTGGCAGCCTCATCCAGGAGCGGGTCGAATTTCAACCGTCAACCGCGGAAATTAAAGTGGATTCACCGCTGTTAGGGATGCAGGGAAATGAATCCTCGCTGACGCAGTGCATCACAAATTTGTTGGAAAATGCTGTCAAATTCGTGCCCCCAGGCGCGAAACCACGTGTGCGCATCTACACCGAGCGTAACGAGGGCAAAGTGCGCCTTTGGGTCGAGGACAACGGAATAGGCATTGCCCCAGAGGACAGGCGGCAATTATTCCAAATGTTTCAAAGGATCCATCCTAACAATTATCCGGGAACTGGTCTTGGGCTGGCCATTGTGCGCAAAGCGATCCAGCGCATGGGAGGTGAAAGCGGGGTTGAATCCCAGCCGGGTCGTGGAAGCAGGTTCTGGCTGCAATTGCCCGCAGCAGTGTTCCGATGAAAGCTAAAATTGCCGAGGAAAAGAAGGCGCAGGAACATCTTTCTAATGAGCGAACATTCCTGTCCTGAGTGAGAACGAGCATCGCGATCATCAGCCCGGGATTTGTAGTGGACAAGTTCGGCGTGTGGATGCGCGAACTGGCGGCGGAGATCACCTCTGGTGCGTTACGGAAAGTGGTGACCCAATACTGTGATGCCGAACCCAAGAAGAGCGCCGGCGCGTCATGACGCCGGCGCCCAAGCCAGGCCATTTCTTTAAAAGTTAAACCGCAATCCGATGCGCCCAAGACCGTAATTTCCCGCTTTGCCGGTTGCCACGAAGCGGCCGTCGGCAAAAATGCCGAAGCAATGGGTAAAGCGGAATTCCAGTCCTGCACCCCCGTCCCCATAAGCGGTTGATATCGGCTCCCACTGGTGGCCGCCCCCGCCGAAAATATAAGGGTCAAGTCCCGTTTGGCCAACAGGCAACCGCAATACCAGGTTTCCGTCGAGGTCATTGACAAAAGTGTGATGCGTAGTCTCGGAAAAACCCTCCGCTTCTATGCCCACATAACGGCAGAAGAAAAACTCCAAACCCGCGCCCGCGCCGGGTTCAAAATGGCGATGGTGCCAATGTCCGAGATCATCAATGTCGTGCTCCTGAACCGTTCCCATTCCGAATGCCTCCAGGGAGAGTTCTTGGGGATGGTATAATTCGCTGGAACTTGAATTGAACCGGCTTGTGTTGGTGGTTTGCACGTAGTTCATATCGGCCGCTGACAAGCCGGCGGCCCCGAGGACAAGAATTGCAGCCAATATAAGAATGTTTATTTTCATACTGGACAGTGGAACGTTCATGCAGCCTTTTCCAGTTCAAGGATTTCAGCGTAGCCGCAGCGGGCGGGGCTGATTTTGGTTGCGAGGAATTTCTTGAGGGTAACGCTTTCGGGTGA
>JBEKDI010000043.1:0-43135 GCA_050014435.1 Verrucomicrobiota bacterium
GGCCGTGCTGCGAAAAAACGAGAAACGAAGTCAAAATCGATCACATCGTTTTTATTGCGTAAAGCGCTCATGTTCAAACGCTTTCAACAGAAGCCGCCACTCTCAACCGGATGACAGTGATCTCAAATGACCAGACGTTTTTGAAGAACGAGTGGTTACAATTTGAATTTGGCCACAAACACCGCTTGCCGCAAGCCAAAAATGCCGCCCCCACATTCCTCCAATTGACGCCTGGGCCGGGTGGATGTGCCGCAAGTCATTGAAGGGAAGATTTGCCACGGAGCAAGGGCGTTCTCGCCCACCGTGTTCGGCATCCCGCTGAACATTGAAGGACTATTAGCCTTGCTAAAAAATATAGATTGATAGATTAGACAAAATTGAGAGAGTCTGGGCGACCCGCGAAGCAGGAAAACACCTTAAACGTGAACTGGCAACGTCCAATCCGCGCTGAACCAAGACAAATCGAACCTGGTCGTGGGCAGAAACTCAAATGCGAAATCTCTGTTCGGAACCAAAAAACAAAGGAACTAAGTATGAAAATCGCGAAGAATATCTATGAAATCGTCTTGGCGCTGACGTTTAGTTTCGCGGCCGCCCTCAAGGCGCAAGACCTATACGTAAGCTGTTACTACGGCGGCGCTGTTGGCGAATACGGGCTGGATGCGTCAACGGTCAATGCGTCACTGCTCTCCTTTTCGGATTTTCCATGGGGACTCCCGGTTTCGGGAAACGGCACCATCGGCGAGTACACCACCGGCGGGTCCGTGGTCGATGCGTCGCTTATTTCCGGGTTGGTTGACCCCGAAAACATGTGCATCGACCCGGTGCCGGAGCCGTCCGCCGGCGCACTGGCGGCCTTGAGCGCGGCAGCATTATGGTTATGGCGCCACCGCAAATGAGTGCGCGCACGATATTTGATGGCGACTCATTATGTTAGCTCTCATTGTTTCGGCCTGTTTCGAGCCGTTTTGACCGGCATATTTCTGCCTTTCACATCTCCGTTAAAATCTTGCTGCAAGGCTGCAGCTAAAGACTCCGTGAGTTCATACCGATACTGGTTTGATGACAAATCACGAAATCTCAACGGCCATTTTTCAAGCGCACTCAAACCAGGCAGCGCAGCGCCAGAGAGAGGGGGAGTTTCTTGACACTGCCAACCATTTGGCAGCGGGTCGTTGCCAAAACCCGCAGGCGAGGACACCTGCGCCACGCTGTCCCGAGGCGGGCAGCCGAGCGGTTACTTGACGCGCCGCCGCCTTTCCGGTAGGTTGCGTCTTGAGTTTTTCTGTGAGCACTCCAATGAATAATTTTCTGGTGCCAATGGTGGTGGAGCAAACGGGCCGCGGCGAGCGCGGCTACGACATTTACTCGCGCCTCTTGGTGGATCGCATCGTTTTCCTCGGAACGCCGGTGGACGACATGGTGGCCAACGTCATCATCGCCCAGCTCCTGTTCCTGCAAATGACTGATCCCAAGAAGGACATTCATCTTTACATCAATTCACCGGGCGGCAGCGTGACGTCGGGGCTGGCCGTTTATGACACGATGCAGTTTCTGACCTGCGACGTGAACACGTATTGCATCGGCCTGGCAGCCAGCATGGGGGCGGTGCTGCTGTGCGGGGGCACGAAGGGCAAACGTTTCGCGCTGCCCAATGCCGATGTCATGATCCACCAGGTGCTTGGCGGCGCCGAAGGCCAGGCCAGTGACGTCGAGATCCGCGTCCGCTACATGTTGCGCCAGAAGATACGGCTCAACTCCATCATCGCCAAACATACCGGCAAGCCCATCGAGCAGGTGGAGAGGGATTGCGACCGGGACAATTTCATGACCGCGGAGGAGGCCAAGAATTACGGATTGGTGGACGAGGTGGTCAAATCGCGCAAGGAAATCCCCGGTCTGCTCGATGGCAAGGAACCGGACAAACTTCTCTGAGCAACGACATGGCACGGCCCAATAACATCACTCTTTGCAGCTTTTGCGGAAAGTCCCACGCGGAAGTCAAAAAGCTCATCGCTGGGCCGGGCGTTTACATTTGCGACAACTGCATCACGCTTTGCAAGAGCGTGCTGGATAAGGAGCTTTCGGCCGAAAACAAACGGGCCACTCCCAAGTTCAGCGTACCCAAGCCCGCCGAGATCAAGCGGCACTTGGACCGGCATTGTGTTGGGCAGGACCATGCCAAAAAGACTTTGGCTGTCGCGGTCCATAATCATTTTCGGCGGTTGTCGCAAGATCCGCCTCCGGCAGCTTCCCGCGGGTCCTCGGACGAACTGGACGCGGCCCGCCATGCCGAGGTTGAAATCGAGAAAAGCAACATTTTGCTCATCGGTCCTACCGGTTCCGGCAAGACGCTCCTGGCCCGCACCCTGGCCAAAATCCTCGATGTTCCCTTTGCCATTGCCGACGCGACGACGCTGACCGAGGCGGGTTACGTGGGCGAAGACGTGGAGAATATCATCCTGCGCCTCCTGCAAAATGCGGACTACGACGTGAAACGGGCGCAAATGGGCATTGTATATATTGACGAAATCGACAAGATCGCGCGCAAGACGGAAAACGTTTCCATCACGCGGGACGTGTCGGGCGAGGGGGTGCAGCAGGCCCTGCTCAAGATATTGGAAGGGACCATTTGCAATGTGCCGCCACAAGGCGGGCGCAAACATCCGCAGCAGGAGTACATCCGCGTGGACACGAGCGGTATTCTGTTCATTTGCGGCGGCGCATTCGTCGGCTTGGAGAAGACCATTCAGCGCCGCCTCGGCCATCGTGTCATGGGTTTCGGCTCCATCGAAAATGGCCACCGGATCAAGGTGACGGACCGCGACAAGGTGTTGCGGTTCGTTGAGGCGGAAGATCTGATTGGCTTCGGTTTCATCCCCGAATTTGTCGGGCGGCTGCCAATGACGACTGTGTTGGAGGAATTGTCGGAAGACCAGTTGGTTTCAATATTGAGCGACACCCGGAACGCCTTGACCAAGCAATACTGCAAGCTCCTGGCCATGGAAGGCGTCGAACTGGAGTTTACGAAAGATGCCTTGCGCGAGCTGGCTGCCCAGGCGATGCAGAAGGGCACGGGCGCGCGCGCCTTGCGCAGCTTGTTGGAGAAATTGATGCTGGACGTCATGTATGACATTCCGACAGACGAAGACATTATCAGCGTGACGGTGAACCGCCCGGCCGTGCTGGGCGACGCCAAGCCGTTGCTACGGCGCAAGAGCGACCAAGCCGCGGCTTGAAGCCGGCGGCGCGCAAACGTCCCCCAGGAGGTGGGAGCTTTTTGTGGATTTTGACCCGAACCAATTTATTGCCAGCAACGTCCGCGCGATTCCTCGCTCGGGCATACGGGATTTTTTTGACATTGTCCAGAACATCAAGGACGTGATTTCGCTGGGGGTGGGCGAACCGGATTTTGTCACGCCCTGGCACATCCGCGAGGCGGCCATTTACGCGCTGGAACGGGGCAAAACCACCTACACGTCAAACCTGGGATTGCTCAAATTGCGCGAGGCCATCGCCGTCAGCCTCGCCAAACATTTCCAGGTCCGTTACGACCCGAAGACTGAAATCCTCATCGCTGTCGGCGTGAGCGAAGCCATGGACATCGCCTTTCGCGCGGTGATCAATCCGGGCGACGAGGTGATTTATCATGAGCCGTGCTACGTGAGCTATTGCCCGGGCATCTCCCTGGCACACGGCGCGCCGGTGGCGGTTTCCTGCCGGGCGGAAGACGGTTTCTCCGTGACGGCGGAGGCGATCGAGAAGGCCATCACGCCCCGCAGCAAAATCCTGGTCCTGAATTTTCCGACCAATCCCACCGGCGGCACGATGGATCGCGCCGCCCTGGAAAAAATCGCCACGGTTGCGCGCCGCCATAATCTGCTTGTCATCACGGACGAGATTTATGCCGAGCTGACCTTTGAGGGCAAACACGCCAGCTTTGCCGCGCTGCCAGAGATGAAGGAGCGGACGATTTTCCTGCACGGCTTTTCCAAGGCCTACGCCATGACCGGTTTCCGCATCGGCTACGCCTGCGGGCCGCCAGAGATCATCGACGCCATGATGCGAATTCATCAGTATTCGATGCTCTGCGCCAGCAGCATCAGCCAGGAAGCCGCCCTGGAGGCCATCCAGCACGGCGAGGCGGACACGGCGGAAATGCGGGAGCAATACCGGCTGCGCCGAAATTTTATTGTAAGCGCGTTCAATGAAATGGGGCTGCCCTGCCATCTGCCGCGCGGTTCCTTCTACGCCTTTCCCTGCATCCGCCCCACCGGGCTGGCTTCAAAGGAATTTGCCCTGCGCTTGCTGCAGAGTGAAAAAGTTGCTTGTGTTCCGGGCAGCGCCTTTGGCCCGGGCGGCGAAGGCTATGTGCGCTGCTGCTTCGCCACGGCCATGGACAAAATCGAAACCGCCTGCGATCGCATGGTTCGGTTTGTCAAGAGTATGAGGGGCTAATAGACTCCTTCGACGATGGTTTTCTCCATGGCGCCGAAGGGGCGGACCTCGGCGACGCCGTCCCAGGCATAGGGCGAGCGCGGCTCGCGGCGGATGGCCTCGTCTCTTTCCAGAAATCGCGGCATGAAAAACTCTTTTGTCAATGTGGTCAACTCGACGCGGCCCCATTTTCCGCAGTCAACAAGTTGATCGGTTTTGTTGGGATCGACCACGCGGAGGACGGCGCGGGGTTGGGGCGCAAAGTAGGTCACGGAGAATTGGTCTTCGGGGCGAAGGGGAACGCTGGCGGCCAGGCCCATCAGGGTGTTGCCGTAGGTGGGATAGAAGCCGATGCGGTTCTCGAGCACTTCTTCGATGATGTAACGGACGTATTGCGGCGCCATGGTGGTGCCGCCGCAAAACACGCCGCGGATGCCGGCGTCCCAAAGCTGGATTTTTTCACCCAGGGCTTCGAGTAGTTTGGGGGTGGTGAAGAGGCCGGCGATTTTGCGGTGTTTCAGGATAATGACGGCCTGCTCCACTACATGGTCCATGTAGGCGCGGGCTGCCTCGAATTGCTTGGCGGACAGGACTTTTTTGACCCAGCGCGGGTCCAGGTCAATAAAGTAACAGGAGCTGCCGCGAAAATTGGCTAGGTGCTCGATGGCCAGACGCAAGCGGCGGGGGCCAGTCGGCCCGACCATCAGCCAAGCTGCGCCGCGCGGGAAGTGAGCATCGGAAAGCTTGGCGGAGAATTCTTCGTAATCCACCTTGTAGTCGTCCCAGCCGATGCGTTGCTTGGGCATGCCGGTGGTGCCGCCGGTTTCGAAAATGTTGAAGGGCCGCCCCTGGAATTGCTTTGGGACCCAAACCTCCGGCTGCAAATCGCGCAGCCACTCGTCTTGAAAAAGCGGGAAACGTTGCAGGCAGCCGAAGCAATTCACCTCGGTGGCGGGATTCCAGCCGGCCTTTTTGGCCCAATCCAGCCAGAATGCGCACCCTGTCGCCGGCGAGAAATGCCAGCGCATCATTTCGCGGACATGGGCGTCGAGTTGGTCCTGCGCGGTTTGGATGGTGTTCCGGTCAACACTCATGTGTCAAAATATTTGGCGATCGTTTCGCGGCCGGGCGGCGGGGTGGCGAGGGAAAAGAAAACAACGCAGAGGATCGAACCCAGGACCATCGGGAAAACTGTCATGTAGCCGTTGAGGAAACGGACGTCGCCGTTGGGTGCGCGGGAAAGCACTTTGATCGCATCGGGTCCCTGGCCGATTTGCCAGATGACGTCTTCCTTCGGCTTGGCGGCGGCGGGAGTGGTGGACGCCAGCTTGGACGGCGGCGCGTTGGTCACAACGAGATTTGGCGCTGTGTTGGTTGGGACCGCGGCGGTTGCGAGAGTGTTTGTCGAAGGCTTGGCGGCGGCCAGCGGCGCAGGCGCAGGGGCGGGTTTTCCCTGGAGGAAACCCGTGGCGATGAGGCTGGCCGCGACAAAAATAGTCGCCGCCAAAGCGCCCCATTTGGTGCTGCGCCGCCAAAACAACGCCGCCACCATGACCGGGGCCATCGCGGCAAATCCTGAAAAAGCGTAACGAATCGCGATTTCAAATATGCCCTGCTTTTCCTTCAAGGCCAGCGCCACCAAATAGGCGATGATCGTGACCACGACGATGAAACCGCGCGCGAAATGAACGGAGCGGCGCTCGCCGAATTTCTCATGCCCGCCATAATGGGCAAAGACATCCCTGGTGAACATGGTGCTCAAGGCCAGCACTTGGTGGGCGTCCGAACCCATGACCGCGGAGATGATGCCCGCGCCCAAAATCCCGGCCAGCCAGACTGGCGCGTAAGACTGCAACATGCGCAACAGGACGCCGTCGGGATCGGGAATTTTGCCCAAGGCGGCAAAGCCGAGCACGCCGAGAAACACGCAGGGCAGCCAGATGGCCATGATGGCAATGGGATAGGCGACCACCGTTTGTTTGAAGGCGGAAACGCGCCGGGCGGAAAAACACATGATGGCCATGTGCGGAAACATGATCGAGGAAAGCGGGATCAAGGTGTAACTCCAGAAAGTCTGCGGAGGCATCCTATCGCGCGTGACTAAAAAGCGTGTTTTGGGGTCCGCGGCCAGCTTTTGCATGTAATCGCAAAAACCCAGGGGGAGGGCGTGGCTGATGACAACCACGGCGACCGCACCGAAACAGAGAAACAGGGTGGTTTGCAGAATATTGACCCAGACCGTGCCGCGCATCCCGCCGAGGAAGACGTTGAGCGTCACGACCACGGCGACGATGGCGCAGCCCCAGGCATAGGGGATGAGCGGTTGATGGGTCTCGGGCGAGGCGGAGATGTCGGCCAGGACGGTGCCGCCGCCCATGATGCTGATAATCATGTAGGGCACCAGCATGGCGGCGCTCAACGCAAAAATCACCGTGCCGATGTGGTTGCATTCCCATCGATCGCGGAAGAAGGCCACCTGGGTCTGGTGGCCGAATTTTTTGCCAATGGCCCACAGCCGCGTGCCGATGAAAAAGAGGGTCAGGGGAATGACAAAACAGGAGGAGGATGCCATCAAGCCATAAATGCCGATGCCCTGCCGGTAGGCCTGGCCGGAACTGCCCAGGATGGCGAAGGCGGTCATGTTGGTGGCAAAGATTGACAAGAAGAAAAAAATCGGGCCGATGGACCGGCTGGCGAGAAAGAAATCCTCCGTATTGTCCTTGCCCCGACGCCAGGCCACGCCGCCGACGACCGCAATGACGGCGAGGTAAACCAATATGACCACGACCGGAATCATGATTGAGGCGGCGAGGGTCGGGAGGAAGACGTTTCACGCTCCTCCAGGCCCTTCGGCCAGTCGAACTTGACCAGGATGGCCATCATGACGGCGGCGGCGATGGAATAGCCCGCATGGTAGGCCAGGCCGATGGGAAGAAACCCGAAGACCATGGGGCCGGGCTGGCGCCAGTTCCACACGTCCTGATGCGCCGCATAGACCAGCGCTACAAGAAGGAATAAAAGGAGTTTTTTCATCGTTGGTTAGCGCCGGGATTGCCCAGTTGGAGTTCAACCTTCGGCTTCTCGTCGCTGGCCATGCGCCTATGTTCCGCGTCGTAAAAGGCGAATAGATGCGTGTTGGAATGGACGTAGAGCACGCCGTTGGCCGCCACCGGCGTCGAATAAATCGGGTCGCCCAAATTCGTCTCGCTCAGAATCCGCTTTTCCTTTGTCGCGGCGAAAACCACCAGGTCGCCGTCCTCATCGCCGCAATAGACCTTGCCGTCGGCGACCAGGGTCGAGCCCCACATGTGCGCCTTCATGTCATGCACCCAATAGACGTGGCCCGTCTCGGCGTCCAGGCAATGAACGAAGCCGGAAAAATCGCCGATGAACAACAGGCCGTTGGGCGCGATTGAAACGGTCGAGAGGCTGCGATGGATTTTGTCGTAGCTCCAGATTTTGCCGCTCTTGGTAATGTCCCCGGTTTTGGTGGCGTCAATACAATTGAGCATGCCGACGCCCTCGCCATGTTCGGGGTCCTGGCCGACGGCGGCATAGACGCGGTTATGCCAGAAGACGGGCGTGGCGTTGATTTCACTGGGGCCGTCCGGCGCCGGATATTTATGCATGGCATCGTTGACCCGGCGCTCCGGGGGGTTGCAATCGTACCACCAGACTTTCTTCAGATACATGGTGTCCTTGTCCTCGAACCTGGGATTGGGTGGGCCGGGCACGACAGGAACGATGGGGGAGCCGTCGCCTTTCTGCGGCATCGCGTCGAAGGCGTAACAGATGCCGTCGCCGCCGCCAAAGAAAATGAGCTGGCGACCGTTGACGACGCCGGCGGAGGGGGAACACCATTCGCCGTGAAAAATGCGCGGGCCGATGCCGGCATTGTCCTCGCCCATGAGTTTGCCGGTGTGCTTGTCCAGCGCGATGAGGCTGGGGGAATTGGGAGAGGGAATGTTGACGTGTGTCCAGTCCTGGCCGTTGGAGGTGCAGGCATAAACCAAATCGCCCACGATGAGGAGCGAGCAATTGGAGGCGTTGTGCGGAAAGACGCCCAGTTCATCCATCATGTCGTACTTCCAGACAATGTCGGCGTCGTGCGGGCCGATTTTGGCGGGGGGATTGCCCGGGCCGGCGACATATTGCGCCTCATCCATGAAAGGCCCCTGGTTGCTCTTGGCCATGCCGTCGGTGGTCAGGCACATGACTTCACAACGGCTGGTGACGATATAAACGCGGTTGCCCTCGACGTTGGGCGACGAGAGCAGGCCGAGATTCTCCCAATCGTTGACCTTGCCCGAGGCCAGTTTGGGAACGACCAGTTGCCAGAGAAACGCGCCGGTCTTCTCGTCGAAACACATCAGGATGCTGCGGTCGCCCTGGTGTTGCGGGTCGCGCGGGTTCTCGTTGTTGGTGCCGATGAAGACCTTGCCATCGGCGACGACGACGTTGCCGTAGCTTTGCGAACCGATTTTGACAGCCCATTTGACATTGGGAATATTATTGACATCAACCGCGTCGGTGCCCGGCTTAAGGCCGATCTGACCGTTGGTGCCGGAGGTAAAATGGTCGGGCAAACCGGTTTCCGTGGAGCACATGTTGCGGCCCGGATCGGGCCCGCCCCAGCGCGGCCAGTCGGCCCCGCGGGCGATCAAGCCGCCGGCCAAAAGCGCGGCGGCGATGCTGGAAAAACGGATGAGATTAGCTTTCATAAATTCAATTCGGGGTGACGGCAATATTGTCGATATACACGCGCATGTTCTGGGGGGAGAAGGCGAAGAGCCCGGGGCAGCCGCAGGCGCTGGCGTGTTTGAGCGGCACTTCGATCCCCCAGGCAACCGGTTCGGAGTCCCCCCTTTTCCAGGCCTTGCCGCGCACGACGCCCGAGCCATCCGCCGCCATATCGACCCGCGCCTTCAAATGATACCACTCGTTGGCCGCCCAGTGGAAAGGCTGGATGACATCGAGCAGTTGCTCGTTGGAGGTCACTTCCAGGGCCTGTTCATTGCCCTTGAGCGAGATGCGATAACGCTGGTTGATCACTCCGACGGTGGACATCTTCCGCTTGTTGCCATCGCTCATAACGTCGGCCTCAATGGTGTAATTCTTCAGGTCCGGCGAACCCATAAAGACTGTGGCGCGCTGGAAGAATGGGTTATCAATCGTCTTGACAATACATTTCGTGCCGCCCTTTTCGCGCACGTCGAATTTGAAGCGCGCGCCGATCCACGGCAGTGGCGGGTAGGCGAACTTGGCGGGCGGCTCAAAGGCATTGCTGGCGGTCTCAGTCAGGTTAAAACTTTCAAAATCCTGCAGGATGGGCAGGCCTGGCAAAATGCGCCCGCGGATGTAGCCGGCCAGGCCGTCCACTTTGGCCTGGAACGCGCCGGCGGAAGGCGTCTTGTCCGGAGCCGCCACCAATTGTCCGTCGGAGTTGAAGGAGGCTTTCAGGGTGGCCCTGACTTTGGCAGTAGGCGGGATGAAGGATGCCCATTGGATTGACTTCGGGTCATCAACCGGGCGGACCGTCAAACCGTTGGCGTCGAGAGCGCGGACATGAAACGACACCGTGTCGCTCGGCTGCAACAGCAACTCGGAAGGAACGGCCAGCAGGCTTTTGGCCGGGCCAGGCTCCGGCCATTTCCCGGCCGGCGCGGCGTCGGCGGTTTCGAAGGAGGCGGAAGCGGGCGTGGCGAGGCCGAAGCAGTAAAGCTTTTTGGTGGTTTGCATGTAGATGCGACCGTTGTAGGCCGTGGGAGTTCCGAAACAGCGGCCATCCAGCATGGTGTGACAGAGGATTTTTCCCTCGTTATCTCCGGGCGCGATGACATACAGCGCGCCGTGGGCGCCCTCGGCGTTTTCCCCGCCGATGGCGGCGGAGGCGTCCGGATCATTGACGATGGGGGCGTAAATCTTGCCGTCGGCATAAAGCGGACAGGAATTGCGCTGCTCGATGCCGAGCTTCAATCTCCAAAGCACGGTGCCGGTCCTGGCATCCACCGCCACCAAATAGCCGATCTCGCTGGTAACATAGACCCGGTCTCCCACCAGGATGGGCGAGCTGGCTGAAGTGCGAATTTCATTTTCCCAGAGCAGCGCGTCGGCGCGCGGCACGATGACGGGTTCGGCGGCATTTGTCGGTGTCACATGCGGGATTTTGAGGCCAACCATCCGGCCTGGATCGTAGGGCGTTCCGTAAATGGCAATGATTTCATCGTCGCCGTGCAGCAAAAGCGACGAGTTGATGCCCGCCTTGAAAATCGGGATCTGGAAAATGGGATTGCCGTTGCGGGCGTTGACGCAGACGACCGCGCCGTCGCCGGTGGCGGCGTAAAAGACGCGCCTGCCATCCAACCAGGACAAAACGGGATGCGAATACGAATTGTCCTTCGGACGTCCGCCCGGAGTCGATGACCAGACGGCTTCCCCGGTTAATTTATCGAAGGCATAAAACCGGTCCGAAGCCGGGCCTTGCCCGCCCCAGTTGGCGGTGATGCCGCGGGTGATGACGAGATCCTGATCGACGACCGGCGAGGCAGTGCGGCCATTGGGAAAAGTCAGGCGGCCATATTCTTCCATCAACGAGTGTTCCCAGAGCTTCTCGCCATCGGCGGTGAAGCCCGCGAAAATTCCCTGCGTGTCCTGGATATAGACGTTGCCGGTGTCAGGATCGATCGTCGGGCTGGAGGTGGCATAGCGCAGATAAATCGTGTCGCTCAGAAAATCAAGGTAGAGCTTTTCCCACAATTTTTTGCCGGTGTTGGCGTCGAAACAAGCCACGCCCTCCGACAAATCCGACCCTTCGCCGAGATAACCGAGGATGTAAATCCTGCCGTTGGCCGCCACGGCGGTGGACATGCCGGGGTAATCGGCCGTCCAAAGCGGTTTGGCGGCGTCCAGAGTGTCCGGCAGATTTTTTTCCGACGAGGTTCCGTTTTGGTTTGGCCCGCGCCAGTTAAACCAGCCGGTCGGAGCGGCGGGCGCGGCCTGGATCCCCGAAAGCAGAAGACAGAGCAGGCACACAACCGTTGTTTTGAATTTCATAAATCAATAAAAGGCGCAGACTCTCCACACGATTATTGTCTTTCAAGCACACGGATATTGTTCTACATATTTTGGAATATGCAAGATTAATAATACTTACACGTAATAGTTTGTCAAATGCCCATGACCGCCAAAAAACAAGTTTTTGCCTCCGCCAATCTGCCCATCGACGCTCCCGGAAGGCGGCGGCTGCCCATCCTGCTGCGCCATGCCTGGTACAGCTTGAACCAGACGTTTCGCCGGCGGCTGGCGCACAGCGGGCTGACTCCCGACCAATTCACCGCCTTGCGCACCCTGTCAGAGCATGAGCCGGGAGGATTGACACAGAGCGATTTGACCCGGCTGATGGCCAGCGACCCGAACACCGTCGGCGCGCTGGCGGAACGGTTGGAGCATTGCGGCTGGATCGCGCGCGCGCCCCATGAGAGCGACCGCCGCGCCAACCGGCTGCGCCTTCTTACTGCCGGTCGCAGGGAATACAGGCGCGCCCGGAAAATTGCCGTCGCGCTTCAAGCCGAGGTGCTGGCGGAATGGAGCGAGAAAAAGAGGGAGGAGTTTCTGGAGAATCTGGCCTGGTTGTCGGAACGTTGCCGCGCCCTTGCTGATGCACCGGTTGAAAAGCCGCGCCAGAAACGTGGCAGGCCGTGATTTATTGAGTTTGCGGGAAGATTTGGTAGAGGATCAGATAGACCACCACGCCGGTAACGGATACGTACATCCAAAGCGGCCAGGTCCAACGGGCAATTCTCTTGTGCAGCTCGAAGCGTTCCTTGAAGGCGCGATTCAGTGTTACCAAAACCAGCGGCACTATGACCACGGCCAGCACGGTGTGGGTCAGCAGGATGCCCAGATAAATCGGACGAAACCAGGGCGGGTTTTGGAAGCGCGTCACATGATGGACAAAGATGTGGTAAGTCAGATAGCAGATCAGGAAAATGACTGAGGTGACAAAGGCGCTGATCATGCAATTGCGATGGGCGCGAATGTTTTTTCTCCTGATGAAAAAAAAGCCGGCGGACAGGAAAACGGCGCTCAAGCCGTTGAGCGTGCCGTTGACGGCGGGCAAGTCGTGCATGGTCATAGTGTGAAGAGGCTGTGGTTCATTCGCGCGCCAGGGATTGGGCGGCGGCGATCACCTCCGTGACCGCCGACCCGGTTTGGCCGTCGTAATAGCCCCGGATTCGGCCCACTTTGTCGAGAAGGATAAATTTTTCGCTGTGGATAAAAAGATCGTCAGAACTGTCCCGCTCCGCGGCGGGCTTGTCGAGGACGGAAAGTTTGAGGCCATCGACTTCCACGCCGTGCAGCGCGTGTTTGTCACCGGTCAGAAATGACCAGCAATTGTCCCTGGCCCCGAAGCGTTCGGCGTATTTTTTTAGAACCGCCGGCTGATCGAAAGCGGCGTCGGTGGTGAAGGAAACAAGCTGGATGGACAGGCCCGCTGGCAATGCTTCCTGAATCTCTTTCATGTGTTGGGACATGACCAGGCATTGGCCCGGGCAACGGGTGAAGATGGCATCGGCAATCCAGATTCGCCCGCTGAAATCGGCCAGTGTCACCCTCCGGCCGTTTTGATTCGTCAGCATGAAGTCGGGCAAAGTGCCATAGACGGGCAGCGGCTTGCCCTTGAATTGAGTCGCCACCGATACCGCCAGAGTGGCGAGCACGAACAGACACAGTCCACCCCATGCGACCCAAAAGAGCCATCGGACATTTTGCGGCAGTTGACTCATCAAATCTGACTTTGCAGAGGACATTTCCCCTCTTCCACCTACTTGCGGAGGGGAGGGCCGGGGAGAGGAGACCCCTTTTCGATTCCCCTCTCCCTATCCCTCTCCCCGCTCTCGCGGGGCGAGGGAACAAGAAAATCCCTGGAGTTCCGCCCCCCGGCGGACGCCCCTTACTCGTAGCCCGCCCCAGCGCCGGCGCCGGCGCTGGATTTGCTGGCGACCCATTTCTGGTAATCCCCGGCGGAAACGACTTTCAAGGTGCCTCTCATGGTGTAATGGGCCGCGCCGCAAAGTTGGGCGCAATTGATCATATACGTGCCGGTTTTCCTGGGCGTGAAGTGGGCGGGAATGACCATGCCGGGAATCGCATCCTGGGTCACGCGCATTGGACGGCAGGCAAAACAATGGATGACATCGAGGGAACTTATATAGACGAGCACCGGCTTGTTCACCGGCACAACCAAGTCTTTGGCCACAATGAAATTCTGTTTGTAGTGTGGGTCGCTCTTTTCCAAGCCGAAAGGATTGTCTCCCGAAACAAGTTTTCTGTCCTGACGCGCAAAAACCCCGTCCGGGCCGGGGTACCAGCCGTTCCACTGGAACTGTTGGGCGATGACTTTGATGACGGTGGCATCCTTCGCGTTGGGAAATTGATCGACGGCGTGCGCCCAAATGGGAATGGCCAGCCCGATGAGCAGCGCAGCCTCGATCAGGGCGACGACGCCTTCGAGATAGGTCGAGGCGTGGCTGGTGACGCCCTTGTAATCGGCGACGGGGTTGCGGCTTTTGTGGTAGCGGAAGAGCACATAAAAAAAGTAGCCAATCCAGCCGACGAACAGCATCCCCATCAAAGCATGAACGGAAAAAATCAAGCGATCCACGCTTGCCCCCTGGCCGGAGGCGTCGTCGGGCATGTTGCCCACGGGGGAGAGATAGTGGAAGGCGTACCAAGTGGGGAGAAGGAGCAGCAAGCCCGACAGGAAGAACAGCTTAAAGTTCAGTCCCTTCTTAATTGGCGGTGAGTCCGGCATGGTGCTGGGTTCCAAGCTCATGGCGCACCCTGGCCGGCCTTGCCGGTTTCAACGGCGCTGGCGCGGCGCGAGAGGAAGACAAAGAAGGAAGCGGCGCCAATCAGCACCGTCGCGACCACCGCCAGCAAGCTGAAAATGCCGGCGTTGACGCTTTTGGCCATGTTGGAATCGGATTGGCCAAAACAGGCCGCGCAGGCAAAGGCCCCGGAGGGCGAGGCCACCACGGCCGCGAAAACGGTCAATACAAGTCTCAGAATACGTTTCATAAATAGCTGATGTGTTTGAGTTTGCGCAGGACGGATTTGCCGTACCAAATCAGACCAAAACCGGCCAGAATGGAAAGAATCCCCACCACCAATTCCGCCGTTTCCCGCGTGGCCAGATAATCATGCAGCAACCAGCCGCCCATGAAAAAAGCGAGCAGGATGGACGCCACCACGAAAACGATATGGAAAGCCTTGAGTGACATATCACCGGATATGGACGATGCTGCCGTCCGCCATCGAATACAAAGTAAGATACATCAAGGCTGAAAAAAAGAAAACGGTGAAGCTCAGGACGGCATAGATCATTTTCCGTTCGGAGATGAGGTGCATGAAAAAGCCGGCGACAAGAAAGCCCTTGGTGCAGGCGATAGTGAGCGCCACGGCGATGTTGATCTCACGGCTGTGGAAATTAATCAGCGAAGCCCAAACCGTCATGATCGTGCCGCACAACAGCGCGAAACCAACGATGAGATAGGTGCGGATGTGTTTGCGCGCTTCTTCGACGGCATGTTCGCTCACGGCGCCAGGCGGTGCGGATGGGGAGTGGGTGGTGGTGTCCATGGGTGTCATAAGAGATAAAGGACGGGGAAGAGGAAGATCCAAACCAGATCGACAAAATGCCAGAACAGCCCCGAAACTTCGACGCGGTTGGTGTAACGCTCGGGGTCCTGCTCCCAGACTTTGGCCAGCGGACCCCAAATGGCGAAAATGACAATCGCCCCGCCGATGACGTGCAAGGCGTGCAGGCCGGTCAAGGTGAAGTAAATCGCGGTGTAGGTGTTGTGCCACGGGCCGTAGTTTTCCATCGATACAATCTGGTCGCGCGGTATGCTGATTTCAGGTTCCTTCTCGTGATGCACTTCGCCTTCCATCAAATCGGCGTGGCTGGCGACGTAGCGTCCGTCCAGCACTACCGTCTTGTCCGTCGTACCGGGCTGGATGTGGCCGTCGGCGATGCGGCCATCCTTGAGGTGGATCTCGTAATGCATGAACTTGTCATGGTATTCGAAGGATTTGATGCCGAGGAAAACCAGGGCGCAAAGCAGGGTGATTCCTTGGTAGAATTTGTAACGGTTGAATTTGCCCATTTTGAGCGAAGCCCAGCCCAGGACAACCGTCACGCTGGAAATGATGAGGACAAAAGTGTTGGTCATGCCCAGCCAGATGTTGAGCCAATGATGCGGCCAGGTCCCTTCCTCGGCGTTGACCCGCAGGAGGATGTAAGACGAAAAAAGCGCGCCAAAAAGCATCACTTCCGAAGCCAGGAAGAGCCAGATGCCCAGCTTGGCGTTGTAAAGGCCGGTGTCAGGGCGGGGTTTAACTGCGTACGGGATTTCCATGGAGGGAGGGTTCTTGTCCTGCAGGCTCATTTTGCGGGGTGAAATCGGTGGCGTGGCCGGGCACGCTGTATTCGTAAGGGCCGCGGAAAACTTCCATCGGCTTGCTGAAATTGCCGTGCGGGGGCGGCGTCGGCGTCTGCCAGTCCAGAGTGGTGGCGCCCCACGGATTATCCGAGTTGGTCAACCGGCCGCGTTTGATACTGTAAAAGAAATTGATGATGAACGGGATTTGCGCCAGGCCCAGCGCGAAGGCGGCGTGCGAGATCGGCACATTCAAACCGACGATATACTTGCTTAGGCCCACCACTCCGCCGCTTTCCGCGTAGGTTGCGCCGCCGTCATACATGCGGCGGGACATGCCCTCCAAACCCTGCACGAACATCGGCATGAAAATCAGGTTCATGAAGATGAACGACAGCGCAAAATGCACCTTACCCCAGAATTCATTCATGAACCGCCCGGTCATTTTCGGATACCAAAAATAAATGCCGCCAAACAAGGCGAAGATCGTCCCCGGCGCGACAATGTAATGGAAGTGGGCGATGACATAATAAGTGTCGTGCAACTGAATATCGCTGGCGTTGAAACCCAGCGGCAGGCCGGTCAGGCCGCCAATGCCGAACATGGGCAGAAAGCCCAGGGCGAAGAGCATGGGGGTATTGATGCGGATCGACGCACCCCACAGCGAAATGAACAGCGCAGTCAGAATGATGACCGAGGGAATGGAAATCATCATGGTGGTCGTTTGGAAGAAGGTGGCAATCCGCGTTCCCATGCCGGTCAGATACATGTGATGCGCCCAAACAATGAAGGAAAGGAAGCCGATGACCAGGACGGAATAGACCATCGAGCGGTAGCCCCAGATCGGCTTGCGCGTATTATTCGCAATTATCTCGGTGACGATGCCCATGGCGGGCAAAATTAAGACATAGACTTCAGGATGCCCCAGGAACCAGAACAAATGCTGCCAGAGCAACGGGCTGCCGCCGCCGCTGACATGCAACGCCTGCCCGGCCACCATCAGACCGGTGGGCAGGAAAAAGCTGGTGTGGAGAAGGTTGTCCGCCAGTTGCAGGACGCTGGCCGCTTCCAGAGGCGGAAAAGCCAGGAGGAGGAGAAAGGCGGTCACAAATTGCGCCCAGACAAAAAAGGGCAGCCGCATCCAAGTCAGTCCCGGGGCGCGCAGTTGAATGATCGTTGTGATGAAATTCACCGCTCCGAGCAAAGAGGAATTAATCAGGCAGACCATGCCCATGATCCAAAACGTCTGGCCGTTGGGATGCTGGCTGCCCGCTGTCACCGTGGCCAGTGGCGAGTAGGAGGTCCAGCCTGATTGCGCCGCCCCGCCGGGAATGAAAAAACTGGCAAACATAATCACGCCTCCCATGAAATAAAATTGATAACTGACCATGTTGACGCGCGGGAACGTCATGTCCGGCGCGCCGATCTGCAGGGGGGTGACGAAATTGCCAAAAGCGCCGAAAGCCAGCGGGACAATGGCCAGGAAGACCATGATGGTGCCGTGCATCGCGCCGAAGGAATTATACAAATCCGGCATGATCACCCCCCAGTTGCCGGCGGCGTCCTTGCCCACCATGTCCGCCCCCAGCACATGATAGAGCAGGTTCCCGACGACGGGTATGGCCTTGCCCGGGTAGGCCAGTTGCCAGCGCATCATCAGCATCAGGCAAAAGCCAAAAAACATGAACAACAGCGCGGTCACGCCGTATTGCAGTCCGATGATCTTGTGGTCCGTGGAAAAGATGTATTTCCGCCAGAACCCCAACTCATGATGAGGCTGGCTGTGGACGCTGGACTGCAAATGGTTTTCAGGCTGCATGGCTATTTATTGCACTGGCAACAACAATTTCTGACTGTATTTAAATCCAGCTTGCCGGGGTTGTCAAATGGAATCATGGTTTCTTATCCGGTTTTTATTTTATCAAATACCATTAGTCCAAATAATATTGGCAAGTAGAGAATCGAAGCGTAAAAAAGCGCCCGGGCCCGCCGCAGGGTGCGCTGGCGGGCGAACTGCCAGGCGCACCACGCAAAGGCGCAGCCCAGCGCCAGCGCGCCGCACAGATAGATCGGCCCGGTCAAGTGATACAGAAACGGCGCCAGGCTCACCGGCAGGAGACCCAATGTATGACAAAAGGCCTGCCGCCCGGTCCGTTCTCCGCCGGCATCCACGACCGGCAGCATGACAAAGCCGGCCTTGGCATATTCGTCGCGGTACATCCAGGCAATGGCCAGGAAATGCGGCAGTTGCCAAAAGCAGACAATGGCAAACAATGACCAGCCTTCCGCCGAGATTTCGCCGCGCGCTGCCGTCCAGCCCATGAGCGGCGGCAGCGCCCCGGGTATGGCCCCGATGGCGGTGTTGAGCGTGGTCACCCGCTTGAGCGGAGTATAGATAAAGACGTAGCAGAGCAGGGTGATGCCGCCCAGCAGCGCCGTCAGCAGATTCACGGCCAGAGCCAGCCCGGCCAAACCCGCCGTCGCGCAAGCGCTGCCAATCAACAACACCGCTTCCGGAGTGAGCCGTCCCGTCGGCAGCGGGCGGTCCTGCGTCCGCCGCATTTTGGCGTCGTAATCGCGTTCGAGAAGCTGATTGAGGGCGGAGGCGCCACTAGCCAGGAGAGCGGCCCCCAGAAGTGTGCCGGCCATCAAACCGCGCGAGACCGGCCCGCGCGAGCCCAGGTAAAAACCGGCCAGCGTTGTCAACAAGACCAGCGTTGTCAACCGCATCTTGAACAACTCGCTCAAAACGACCGCCAGCGATTTCTCCGCCGCCGGCGCAACGGCGATGGCCGGCGGCGCATTCAATGTTTGTATGGATGCTTTCATCAAAGGCTTAAAGGTGGATGCCGGACGATGCGATCCAGGGCCGCGAGTTCTGTTTTTAGTACGGCACATTGCGCAAGCGGAGCCGCCAGCATTCGAAACGACACAATTGAGGCCAGCCCGCCCGTGACGAGGCACAATGCGCCGCAGGCCACGTGCGCGGTGGCGACATCGGCTGATTTGCCGGTCCAAATGGTGGCTGCGCCCAGGAAAGCCTGCGTCAGGACAAGTCCAAACCAAAGAAAAGCCAAACGAGACAGGGGATGGCGGCGGCCCAGATCAGAGCGGGTGCGCCAGGACACCAGACTTACCGCAACAAGAATGGCCAGCGCCGCGATGCGATGCGCCATTTGCAGTTCGATTTGGAAGGCGGTGATGGGGTTTTCGCCAGAAGCTTCCAAGCGGTTTTGATTGTAGCTCAGAACGGTCGCCGGGCTGGTATCGGGCCAGATTTTGCCGTAGGCGGCGGGGAAATCGGGAATGGCAAGCCCCGCATGTTGGTGGCGCATGGTTGCGCCCAGCACAAGCTGGCCCAGCACCAGACCGGTGACGGCAACAAAGAGAAATCGCAGACGGCGGCGGTCCGTTTGGGTGCGGACAGGCAACCCGCGCCAGAATTGGGTCTGGCTGAGGGCGATGAAGGAAACGAGCACGAGAAATAATTGCGCCAGTGTGGCGTGAAAAATTCCGAGACGGGCGTCCAACTGCGTCACACGCAACCCGCCCAAAACGCCCTGGGCCACCACGGCGGCAAAAGCGCTGACGCCCAGCACACGGAGCCATCGCGGCGACGGCGCGCAGGCCGGCCAGACGAAACTGGAGGCCAGAGCCGCAAGACCCAGGATGGACAACGAAATATTCTCCTTGCCGTGCGCGGGAAATTTCAGGCACAGGCCAAGCCCGGCGAGAATAAAGAGAACGCCGCCCCAGCGCAGCACGGGGCGAGATTTGCGGCCGAACAACCACAGGGCAAGGATCATGGTCAGCAGGCCCACCGCCGAAGCGACCAGTCGGTGGCTGTGCTCGAAGACGATGCCGCCGATCCATTTCGAGGGCGGGAAGAAGAACATGTTATAGCCGTAGGTGTTGGGCCAGTCCGGCACGGCCAGACCGTAGCCTTTGCTCGTGACCATGCCTCCCATCCAGACCAGCACAAACGTCATGCACGCGGTCAATACCGCGTAGCGCTTCAGGCCAACATTTTCAACAGGCAATGAATTCACTTCCGACAACAGAAAACGACAGACAACGAACAACAAGAGACAACACAAATCACAATAAGTCAAACAGCGTCCGGCAAAAGGACGAGGCGCTGGTTGAGGGAGCTTGGACTGTCAGGGCACCCAACTTACTTTGGGGCAGGCACTTCGAGCGTAAAATCAGCAGTGACAGGACCGCTTCCCACCGTGATTTGTTTGGAGATGCCCGGCTTGGGGGTCGCCTTCAAATGATAAGCGGTCAACGTATAGTCTCCTGCAGGCAAATCGGGAATCTTGAACTGGCCGTCCTTGTCCGTCACGGCGAAGTACGGGTTGTCCTGCACGCCGACGTAACAGAACATCCAGGCATGCACCTCGCACTTGATCTTGACCAGCACCTCCGGCTTGGTGATGCTGGCCGTCCATTTCGTATCGTTGATATCGCCCTGGTTGGGCTGGGCGAAATTGAATTCCTGATTGCCATCGACGGCCGGCAGGGCGTGGACATTGTGCATGAGCGGGTCCGAGTTCTTGAATTTCAAGACCTGCCCGACCATGACTCCCAGCACGTACGGATGGTACATGCAGCCTTCCTGGTTTATTTCCACCGCGGTGGAGGGCGGCGTGAATTTTTTCCCTTCCAGGCCCTTGGAAATATAAATAAAAACGTTGGCCAGGCCATGGTCTTTGCCGACCACATAATGGCGCGTGGTGGTGACGGTGGGATGCAACGAACTGCAGGTGTCATCGAAGGCGATGGCTTTTTCCGGCGGCGGCGTTCCTTGCAGGGTCACTTTTCCGACGACATCGCCAGCCGAGGCGATCTGGCAAAAACCGGTCAATGCAACAAGCATCAGAGAAAGGGCGAGTTTCTTCATAAGCAAATTTAAGCAATTATAGGCAACACAAATCAGTTCGTGAAAATAGCACAGTCAAGAACCGCCGCAAGACATTTCGGAAGTTCGGAAGCACTTGCCGTACTCCGGAACTTGCGCCGGAGGATATCGGCCTGCAGTTGCTCACGCTCAAAACAATGATTGATTGCCTGGACAGGTCGGCGCAATTCCTCCGCGAAAATTTCGTAAATGACGGAACGCCGTTCGGCAAACAGGCGCGAGATTACGGTGCGTTGAGCCTCACCTCGGGCTGCGCGGCGCTGAGGGGGGAGCCGCACTGGCCGCAGAAGTTGGCGGCGGACGGGGCCTTGAGGCCGCAGCGCGGGCAGGTCTGGCGGGATCTTTCATGGCGGAAATGAATGATCAAATTGCGGCAGTAGGGGAGCCAGTTGAAGGCGTAGGCCAGGATGAAGACCGAGTCCTTTTCGTAGAACAGGGCGTAGGCCAGGAAGAGAAGGGAACCGGCCAGGCTCAGCCACCAGAACATCGGCGGCACGACAACCTGCCTTCGCTTCTCCGTGGCATACCACTGCACCAGAAAACGGGTCGAGAATACGCCGTTGGCGCTCCAGCCGATGATTTTCCACGCGTTCCAAGCAACACCCAGGAATTTTCCGTCAAACCAAAGCAAATGGTGCAGGCCATCCATGGTCATTCGCTCAGCAGATTTTGCACGGCCCCGTCCAAGTCGGCCCGGGCGTCCACGTTGCGCAGAAGACCCTTTTTGTCGATCAGCCACATGGCCGGGATGCTTTCGATGCCAAATTGCACGGCGTATTTGTTCTGCCAATACAGACCGTCAAAGAACTGCGGCCACTCCATTTTGTGGGCCGCGACGAATTGCGTCAGTTTGTCCTTGTCCTTGTCCAGGCTGATGCCGACGATCTCAAATCCCCTGTCATGGAACTGGTCATAAGTCTTCTTGACTTCAGGCACCTCAGCCACGCACGGCGGGCACCAGGTAGCCCAGAAATCGACCAGCACAACCTTGCCCCTGAGCCTGACCAGGTCCACGTTGCGGCCGTCCACCGCAGTGAAGCGCACATCGAGCGGTTTGCCGACCGCATCCAGTTTCTTCAGCTCGACGGCAGCGGCGGTTTTCAGTTTGTCGGGGGCGGCGCCATTGATGATTTCCTGGAACAAGGGGCGCGCCTTGTTGGGCGGGCTGTTCAGCGCCATGGTCCACAATATCTGAAAATGCCTTTCCCCGCTCATGGCGGGATCGTTGAGCAGCAAGTTTCCCACGGCCTCAATGCGAGGCATTTGATTGGTCTGGCCCCATTGCCGGGCCAGCAGCAATAGTTGAAATTCCATCAACTTGGCGCCTGCAGCATTGGTGTCGATGGGAAACCGGGTATAAAAATCCCTCGATTTGTCCGCCATCGCCTCGATGTAAGGAAGGTAAAACTTCTCTCTTTCCCCGGCAGTCGGCGGGGTGATGTTCCATTCCGGCGGGACGGGCGGCGGGTGGTGATTGGCACTCGTCAGCTCGGTCCAGGCTGCGCCAGCCTCCTTCGCATGGAGCTTGGGTGAGAGCGGATTGGATTGGGACGACGCGACAGCATTATCCGCCGGCTCCCCCGCCGCCGCAAAGAGGCCCGTCCACACCGCGGCGAGGATGAGTCCCGCCAGGGACAGAACATTGTTATTGCTGCGCATAGACTTTGTATTTAACCGGCTGCGGTGTAATCGACGCGGGGCGCTTTTCCAAGACAAATCACCACTCTAATGCTTTAGCGCTTTTTTGTCCAACTCAGCGCGGGCCTTTTTTCGGGCGGACTCCAGCAGGACGGCGCACGGTTCGAGGCACGGCAGGTCGCTTTTTGCCCCGGGGGGATCGGGCGGCAGGCCTTCGACGGTCCAGAGACGGCGTTTCAAACAGAACTCTATTTGACAGCAAGTCTCGATGACCGCGCCCGCCGCCGCGTCGTCCAGCCGCGCCGTGATGCGGTACATGCCGGTTTGCCGGCCGGCAAACTCGCGGTAGGAAGTCACGGGCGGCAGCGGGGCCTGTGCGGCGAACCAGTCGGCCACGGCGCCCGGATACAATAGGTTCAGGGCCGCACCCAGGGCGTTTGCGTCGCGGGCCGTTGCCCGCCAACCGTGTTGCAAATCCGGCGCGGACATGAGCGGCCGAAACGCGCCGCAGGCGGTGAATTGGGCCACTGGACGGATGTCATCCTGCGCGAGCGGGCGCAGTGTGGCGGAGTCGCAGTCCCTGTCCGCGACGTGGCGCAACTCAAAACCGCGCTCGATCCGCCGGATCCAGACCTGGCCAAAGAACGATTCGGTTTCAAGGCCGGCCACAAAGGCCGACAGTGCGGGGTTATGGTCCATCAGCCTCCGGCGACGATGCGGACGATCTCCAGCCGGTCGTTGCGCGCCAACTGCCGCCGGGCAAATTCCGAAGGGGCTACCGCCTGGCCGTTATGTTCCACCACCACGCTGCGCGGCGGCAGTTTTTGCGCCAGAAGGAATTGCTCGATGGAACAGGGAATCGCCGCGGCGATCCGCTGCCCGTTGGCGATGACGCAGGAGTCGTCCATTCAAATCAAATGGAGTTTGAAGCTTTCACGCAGTCAGCACGGCGTCCCAATCTTTCCAGACCGGATCGTAGCCCAGGCGGCGCAGCACTGCCTCAACTTCGCGCGGCGAACGGTCGTCGGCGATTTCAAACTGGCCGGTGGCATTGGTCGTGCCATCCGGCCCGGACCATTCGCTGGCCGCCGCTGTGTCAATAATACGGCCACGCCTGGTCTGATGCGTTTTTTCCCGTCCGGCCCCCGTGTAGCCGCCCGGCTCAGTGTGGCTGCCGGCGCTCATCAGGGTGATGCCAACCTGGATGAGGCCGTCGCGCAGCCGGGGCGCTTCGCGTGTCGATAAAACGAGTGCGGCGTCGGGAAAAACCAGGCGCAAGGCGCAGACAAGCTGGGTCATTTCGCGCTCCGACATTTGCGTCAGGGGCTGAAACTGGCCGGCGCAGGGGCGGAGGCGGGGGAGGGAAATGGACAATTGGGCCTTCCAGCAATGGCGCAACAAATAATCGGCGTGGGCGGCGAGGCACAACGCTTCGCGCCGCCAATCGGCCAGTCCGTGGAGCGCGCCGACGCCCAGGCGACGGAATCCCGCGGCGTAGGCGCGCTCGGGAGTTTCCAGCCGCCAGTCGAAATTGCGCTTCGGACCAGCAGTATGCATGGCGGCATAGACGTCGCGGTCATAAGTTTCCTGATAGACCACGAGGCCTTCTGCCCCCGCCTGGATGATGGGGCGGTATTGCGCGATTTCCATCGGCCCCACCTCGAGCGAGATGGCGGGAAAATCCGCGCGCAGAGCCTGCACGCAATCGGCCAGATATTGTGTGGAGACAAATTTGGGATGCTCGCCCGCCACGAGCAAAATATTGCGAAAGCCCTGCTCGCGCAGCGCCTGCCCTTCCCGCATCATTTCCCGCACGGTCAGGGTCACGCGCAAAATGGAATTGTCGCGGGAGAAGCCGCAATACTGGCAATTGTTGATGCATTCGTTGGAAAGATAGAGGGGCGCAAAAAGCCGCATGACGTTGCCAAAACGCCGGCGGGTCAGGGCGCGTGAATGAAAACAGAGTTCCTCCAGGTGCCGGCCCGCCGCGGGTGAAATCAACATTGCGAAATCTGCCAGCGACCATTGGCCCCCGCCCACGCAACGGCGTGCCTCCGCCTCCGAGGCTGTCAGGGAACGCTGGTGCAACCTGTCCAAAGGAAGCCCGTTAAATTCGTGAAAAAAACTCACAAAAGAAAATTAGCAGAAGCAGGGAGAAATCACAAATCGGGCTGGAGGAAAGGCGCGGATCGCGGGTCTGAGGATTAGGTGGCGTAGCCGGAGGCAAAGCGGCGATGTTGGGTGAACACAGGGCGCAAGGCGGAAGACAGTTCGTCCTGGATGGATTGCCATTCGCGAAAGAGTTTCACGTTGGCCTTGTTCGGGCGGGCGGTTTCCGCGCGGTTCAATTGCACGAATTTTCCGGTGATGTCAGTAATGCCAACCTTTTCGCCGCGCTGCACATGCCAGCACCACATGGCCTGCAAGGCCGCCCCGTAGGCCGCGCCTTCGCTCACGTGGATCGTGACCACTTCGGCGTCGAAGATGTCCGCCATGATTTGCCGCCAAATCCGCGATTTTGCCCCACCGCCGGTCACGCGAATCTGGTCCGGCTTGACGCCCAATTGGCGCAGCCGTTGCAAGCCGTA
Organism: Verrucomicrobiota bacterium; assembly: GCA_050014435.1. Classification (GTDB taxonomy): domain Bacteria; phylum Verrucomicrobiota; class Verrucomicrobiia; order Limisphaerales; family Palsa-1400; genus DASRLE01. The sequence goes on from JBEKDI010000043.1 coordinate 25,026, forward strand.
ATTCATCCCCATTGTCACCCCTTCCATGGCAGCCCGCGCGAAACAGGAGGCGGTGAATGTTTTTTGGTTGGCGCCAAACCAAACCCCCGTGCCATGCGGCACGTTGGGCGTCCGCTCGCCTTCAAGATAGGGCAGGAGCATCAAGCCGCCCGAACCGGCGGGCGCGCGGCACGCCTCGGCGCCGAACCGATCGTGCGTCCAGCCAAAATCCTTCCGCACCATTTCCGTCGCGGTGGTCACGTTCATGGTGCAAAGCAGGGGCAGCCAGCGGTTGGTCGAGTCGCAAAAGGCGGCGATCTCGCCTTGCGGATCGATGACCGGCTTTTCCGCGCAGGCGTAAATGGTGCCGCTCGTGCCGAAGCTGGCCGTGACCACGCCCGCCCGCGTGTTGCCCGTGCCGATGGCCCCCATCATATTGTCGCCTCCGCCCGCGCTGACCAGCACCGTGGTCTTGAGGCCCAGCGCCCTGGCAGTGTCCGCGGAGAGAAAACCGGCCGGCTCATCGCTGCCGATCAACGGCGGCAGGGCGCGGGACAGCGCGGGGTCAATGGCGTTGGCCGCCGCCTGAGAAAAGCGGCGCTTCCTGACATCCATCAAGGCCGTGCCGCTGGCATCGCCGCATTCCATGACCTTGTTGCCAGTCAACCAGAAATTCAAATAATCGTGCGGCAGCAGCACGGTGCGCAGGCGGGCGAAATTCTTCGGCTCCTTGCGCTTGAGCCAGAGGATTTTCGGGGCGGTGAAGCCGGGCAGGATGGCGTTGCCGAGGCGGCGGACCGTGGCCTGCGCCCCGCCCAATTTGGCCGTGATCAGATCGCATTCCGCCGCGGTGGTGGTGTCGCACCAGAGTTTGGCCGGGCGAATGATGCCGCCGTCCTTGTCGAGCGCCACGAACCCATGCTGTTGCCCGCTGACGCCAATGGCGGCGACTTCATCCGCCGAGGCCTTCGCCTGTTTAAGCGCGGCCTGGATGGATTGGGCGGCGGCATCGCGCCAGGTTTGGGGATGCTGTTCCTTTGCGCCGGGCGGCAGGCCCGGAATCAGGCCGTAGGCCCGCGCCGCCTCGCCCACCACTTTGCCGCGCCCCGCCTCGACGACCAACACCTTCGTCGATTGCGTTCCACTGTCAATACCAATAAAAAGCTTTCTCATCTCGAGGTGCGCGCGCGGGCTATTCACCGCCGCGCAAGGCAAAGAGGATCAATGCGATCAACGTGATCAGGGCCGCCACGACTTCCAGCGCGGTGCTGACCAGAATGACCGCCCAGATGAAGAGCCAGACGCCGAAAACCACCGCGGCAAACAGAATAATCTCCACGAGAGACCGTTCTTTAGTCAAATTCATCTGGCCGAAGTTATGATGATTCCCGAAATCGCGCAAGGCTGGAAAAACGGCCTGTGTCACAACGGATTGCCTGGAGGACCGACGCTCCAGTCAATCGGAACCTGCCGCATGGCATTGCCGATGCGTCGGTAGTCGGGCATTTGCGCGGGAAGCACCTGAACAAAAGGACCGGCCGTGTTAATCTCCGGCGCCCACCAACGCCAATACTCAACATGCCCATCCGCGAAAGACAGGTTGGCGCCTTGATTATGGCGATTGGACGGCATGTCCAGCCACTGACCGTAGCCATAATTCACCATGGGATACCCGAATTGATCGTCTTCCAGCGTGTTTTCATTTTCATCGATGAAGACAAAGAGTTGGGATGGCTTGGGATTGGTGATGGACGAGAATTTTGCGAAACAAGGCTGGGTCGCATCCACATAATAATGCGATTGGGGATCGATAAACAAAGGGTCACCGTTTACAGACTGGCTCATGTTATAACTTCGCGTGCGTGGTTGGGGGAGTGAATTGCCGTTTGCGTCCTGAATGGTGGACATGTCGGAGGGGCAATGGTAAATGCCGGTTTGGGTATTATAAGAAAAGAGCATCCCTTGCTGGATGTTTGACGTGGTGGTGTCGACGCGGGCATCCCCATAACACCACGAGTTGCTGCTCATGAATCCAAGAGAGGGATCGCCCGACGCGACGGTGTCGATCCAGTCATTGGGACAAAACACGCCGCCGTTATCGTTGGCATACATCTCCCAGCAGAGTTGCAGCTGCCTCAGATTGCTCAGGCAATTGATGCGCCTGGCTTCTTCCTTGGTTTTGGCCAGGGCGGGCAGGAGCAGCGCTGCCAGAATTGCAATGATGGCGATGACCACCAGCAACTCGATCAAGGTGAACGCCACGGGACAACCAGGTGGCCTGGCCATGTCTCGCCCTGGAATTTGACCCGCGCTGTTCGGTCGATGGGTCATGGTGCTGTGCTAGGACTAACCATTTTTAGCTCATTTCCGCGCAAAATCCAGCTTAATCTTCAAAACTTCAAGCGTAAGGGTTTCACCTACAAGATGTGATTGGTAAGAAATAATCGTTGCCATAATGCGAATCATTACTATAGTGCTCTGAGTGAGAGTTGGTTCTATAATGAAGTGTGTGGCGGCTGCCGCCGTCGTGCTCGGGCTGGGCACGGGCTGCGCCGGCATCGCCACGACCCAGAGCTTTTCGCCTCTGATGTTTTTCTTGCCCGGGCTGGTTGAGGCCAAGCCCGGCACTCCGCAGATTATTCCAGTCACGCAACCGGCAAAAACGGCGCAGATTGCGTCCAACAGGGGTTCAGTCACATTAAACTAAAACTATGCGATTTCCACTCGCGTTAACGGCGAAGATCGCCGCGCACATTGTCAAACACAAGGTTCTGCGCACGCCCAAGTTCGCCCTGGTGCTGCAACTTGAGCCGCTGCACACCTGCAACCTGACCTGCACCGGCTGCGGGCGCATCCGCGAATATTCCACCAACCTCAAGGACATGATGCCGCTGGAGGATTGCCTGGCGGCGGCGCAGGAGTGCGACGCCCCCATGGTCTCCGTTTGCGGCGGCGAGCCGTTGATTTATCCCAAAATCGAAGAGCTGGTGGCCGGGCTGCTCAAGCAGGGGCGCATCGTTCATCTCTGCACCAACGGCATGTTCATGCGCAAAAAAATGCGGGACTATTTGGCCGCCGTTTATGACCGGAAACAGGAGCCGGCGCTGGCGCGGCTGCTCAAGGAGAATTTGCTCACGGAAAAAGAGGCGGCAACTATTCGCAAGGGCAAAACCGACGCCCGCCCCGTCATTCGCCCCACGCGCTGGATGTTTTGGAATGTCCACATCGACGGGCTGGAATACACCCACGACTTGATCGTGGAACGCGAAGGCGTTTTCAAGGAATGCGTCAATGCCGTCAAAATGGCGAAAATCCTGGGCTACCAGGTGGCCACCAACACGACGGTCTACAAAGAGACTGACGTCAAGGAAATCGGGGAGATGTTCGAGTTTTTCTCGTCGCTGGAGGTGGACGCGCACACCATTTCACCGGGATATGAATATGACGCGGCCAAGAAGGACATGCTCAAGCGCCTGGGCAAAAAGCCGGAGGATTTCTTCCTGACACGGGAAACAACGCGGGAAAAATTCAAGGACGTCGAGAAATGGGGGAATCGCTTCACCATCATCGGCACCCGGGTTTATCAGGAGTTTTTGGCGGGCAAGCGCGACTTGACCTGCACGGCTTGGGCCATTCCCACCCGCAATGTCCGCGGTTGGAAAGCCCCGTGTTATTTAATCACCGACGGCCATTATGCCGGCTACAAGGAGATGCTGCAGAAGGTGGATTGGAACAGTTACGGCGTGGTGGACGGCGTGGCGCGCGATGCTCGTTGTGAAAACTGCATGGTGCATTGCGGGTATGATCCCAGCGGCGCCCTGAGCACCAAAGTTGGGGACACATGGAAGAACCTCAGCTACAATTTCAGCGCCAAGCCGCCGCCCTATTATGCGGGCCGCGCGGTCAAGGCCTTTAACGGCGCTTCCATCGGCAAGGGTCATTTGGCCCAGGCCAAGGCGGCCATCAACGCCACTGCCGGCGGCTGCGGTTCGGGCGACACGACGCAGAAAGACGAATTGCTGGCGAAGATTGCCGGCACCAAGAAAGCTTGACGTGAAAACGTTGTTCCTTTCGCCCCCCAGCTTTGACGGGTTCGACGGCGGCGCCGGTTCGCGTTACCAGGCCCGGCGCGAAGTGACGTCTTTTTGGTACCCGACCTGGCTGGCCCAGCCGGCCGCACTTGTGTCTGACAGCAAGTTGATGGACTGCCCGCCGCATGACATCGGGGTCCGGCAATGCCTGGCCGAGGCGAAAAACTTCGACCATGTCATCATCAACACCTCGACGCCGTCGTTGAAAAACGATTGCAAAGTGGCCGAGGCCATCAAACAACAGAAGCCCGGCACGAAAATCGGCTTCATCGGCGCCCATGCCGCTGTCCTGCCCACTGAAACTTTGAAGGCTTCGTCCGCGATTGACTGGGTGGGACGCAAAGAATTCGACTTTACGTGCAAAGAAGTGGCCGAGGGACGGCCGCTGTCCGGGATCGACGGCCTGTCCTATCGCGATGCCGGGGGAAAAATCATCCACAACGGCGAGCGCGATTTGATCACCAACATGGATGTCCTGCCCTGGGTGGTGGACACTTACAAACGCGATCTGCAAATCGAGAAGTATTTCATCGGCTACCTGCTCCATCCGTATCTGAGCCTTTACACGGGACGCGGCTGCCCGGCCCAATGCACGTTCTGCCTCTGGCCGCAAACCATCGGCGGCCACAAATACCGCGTCCGCTCCCCCGAAAACGTGGCGGGAGAGATGGCTTACGCCAAAAAGGTGTTCCCCCAAGTGCGCGAGTTCTTCTTCGACGACGATACATTCACCGCCAATCTGCCGCGCGCCCGCGAAATCGCCAAAAAACTGGCCCCGCTCGGCTTGACCTGGTCCTGCAACAGCCGGGCCAACCTGGATTACGACACCATCAAATTCTTCAAAGAATCCGGCCTGCGTTTGTTTTTGGTTGGTTACGAAAGCGGCAACCAGGAAATTCTCAATCGCATCAAGAAAGGCATTGATTTGGAGGAAATGCGGCGCTTTACGACTGCCTGCAACAAGGCCGGCGTGGTCATCCATGGCACATTCATCCTGGGCTTGCCTGTCGAAACCAGGGAAACGATCGAGCAGACGATCCGTTTCGCCATGGAGTTGGACGTTTTCAGCATCCAGGTTTCGCTGGCCGCGCCCTATCCCGGCACGGAACTTTACGAAATGGCCCGGCAAAACGGCTGGTTCGCCAAAAAGAAGGACAAGACCGACATCGTGCATGAGGACGGCTTCCAACAAAGCTCCCTGGAATATCCGGGCTTGAACAAGGAAGACATATTTGAGGCGGTGGACCGTTTTTATCGCGCCTACTATCTGCGGCCCAAGCCAATCCTGCGCATTATCAAGACGATGCTGGAGGACAAGGATGTTTTTGTCCGGCGCTGCCGTGAGGGCTACGAATTCTTCAAGAGCCTGCGCCAGCGCAAAGTGGACCTGGCCGCCTCCCGCGCCGTCTCCGCCGCCGCACCCGTCGCGGCGTAACAACCGGTTTGAAAAGCGAGTCAGGGCGACCTGATGGATAACTTTTGGCACGAATTACCCCGAATCGGCCGGGGTTCTCGCACCCAACACTGTCTTTTCCCGCGACCCCTCCCCCCAATGCACCCCCGAGAAATTATCGAAAATCCAATGCCATATTGATACATTGGTGTGGAAAACCCGCTACACCCGCTACACGGTTGATAGTCAATGACTTAATCTGCTACAAAACCAGCAACACGGCCGCTACAGACCCGCTACAATCCTTCCAGGCGGGCGCTGGTTGGAGGATCTCCCGCCTTTAAGCCCCATGCCTGCCCATCCTGCGGATCCTGAATCGGGACGGCGTTGGCCACATTTCATTCCACCGAAAACAGCGAGGAAACTACTCGTTCTGGTCAGTGATTTCGACAGATTGAAGGATCGGATTCAGCTTTTGCGCCCTGCCGCATTGCCGCCGCGCCTCGCCGCACCCATTCAATGGTTGCTTCACGCGGCACCGGCAAGCACTGAGATCGAGCCCACAACTTCAACCGTGGTCAGAATGGCACTGGAGTAGTTGGGGATATTGACGTCGAGAGCGGTGTGCATTTCTTCATTCGAGTAAGCCGCCGTCGCGTCTCTTACCATAGTGACCTCGTAGCCAAGTTCAGCCGCATAACGAACTTTAGCCTCAACACAGGTGTGCGCTATGAGCCCGATGATGATGAGCTTTTGGATGCCGTGCTTCTTGAGCTGCAAATCCAAATCCGTGTTGGCGAAACCACTGGAGCACCAATGCTCCTGGGCGACGATCTCGCCCGCCTGAGGTGTGAATTCGCTGCGAATCTTCCCGCCCCAGGCGCCGTTTTCGAACGTCTTGTGCGACCAAGCTGCTTTTTGGATGGGCGTGATGTATTTCCAGCTCTCGTAGCCGCCTTGGCGGTACCGATGATGCAGTGCGTAGAAAATGCGAAGCTCCGCCTGGCGCGCAGCGTTCAGGCACCCAACATTCACGCCAGGGCCATTTCCGCTTCTCGCGTCTGGAAACCGCGTTTAATCGCGGCTTTGATGGGAGGGACGTTGCCAAAAAGCGAGGCGAGCCCTTCCGGCATGGTGGGATGAGCGAGGATCGCGTCGCGTACCGCGGTGTAGGGCAATCCGGCAAGCATCGCCATCTGCACGGCCGCCATGACGTCTCCAGCGCCGGCGCCAAACATGGTGAATCCGAGGATGTGGTCGCTTTCCGTCTCGATCAACACCTTCATAAACCCGCGCGTTTCAGAAATCGTCATCGCGCGCAAGACGGCGGCCATGGGCAACCTGGCAACGCGATAAGGGATGCCACGCTGTTTCGCCTCCGTTTCGCTGAGTCCGATACGGGCCAACTCCGGGTCGGTGAACAGGCAGAACGGAACCTGGCGTCCGGTCGTCACGCGACTGCCCCCGGCGATGTTGTCACTCACGATCCTGAAATCATCGTGCGAGATATGTGTGAAATTTGGGCTTCCGGCGCAATCCCCGACGGCCCAGACGCCCTCGGCAGTGGTCTGCAAACGCTCGTTCACCTTGACGTGCCCACGGTCAGTCGTTGCCACCCCTGCCTTGTCGAGACCGATGCCGTCAGTATTCGGCGTGCGTCCTCCGGCTACCAGCAAGTGCGTGCCTTCCAGAGAAAGTTCGCCCCCATCGCGCGAGCCGAGGAGCCTTATCCACTGGCCAGAGCAGCCCTCGACGCGGCTTATTTTTGCATTCGTCACTACGGTAATCCCTTCGTCCCGGCACATTTCTTCCAATCCCAGCGAGATATCTTCGTCCTCGTGGTGGACGAGGCGTCTATTGCGGTCGATGAGCGTCACCTCGGCGCCGAAACGGCGGAAAGCCTGGGCGAGTTCGAGTCCGACATAACCGGCGCCCAGCACCAGGAGATGTTTCGGGATGTGATCCAGTTCGAAGGCCTCGATGTGGGTCAGCGGCTTCGCTTCGGCCAATCCCGGAATTGGCTCAATCGTGGCGCGCGAACCCGTATTGATGATGACATTCCTGCCGCGAAACATGCGCTTCCCGCCATCGGTCAAGTCAACTTCGATGGTCTTGGGGCCAACGAATCGTCCTGTCCCCATCACCAGTTCCGCGCCGCTCTTCTTGTATATATCGAGGAATATGTCCGCGAGGTTCCTCACCATTTTGCGCTTGCGCTCACGCACGGCTGCCATGTTGATGCGAACATTCTCTTTGCTGATGCCGAACTCGTTGCTGCGATAAAAGAACGAAGCAACCTTGGCGCTGTGGATGATATTCTTGGCGGGCAGGCACGCGACGTTCGGGCACGAGCCGCCCCCGCCCACATATTTGCGCTCGACCACAACTACGCGTTGCCCCTTTTGTGCGAAGGACCAGGCAGTAAGCTTGCCACCGATGCCGCTGCCCAGCACGACGAGATCGTATTCTTCCGTTGAGGTTAATGTTTTCATAGTTCTATAAGTTTAATTCCTGAGTTGTTGAACGAGGTAACGGGGTGGAAACTGTCGCGCTCGTATGATGAATCTCGTCGCTAACGTGTCTTTGTGGTCTGCGTATCCGTGACATCGTCGTCCGCCCGCCCGAGCGCAGGCAGGTACCTGCCGAAGTTCAACTCGAAGTCGCTCGGAACGCCGTATCCGCCAATACTGCGCATCCTGTCACGGCGCGTCCTTTGACCGGGCCAAGACAGGGCAGTGAAGAATATCTCGGTGCTCGACTGGAGCTCGGTCGCCGTCGGCGTCCCGAACCGATTGACCTGGGCCTTCGCCGCGGCCAGCGCTTCACGGTCGAATGAGGCCAAACGCAGGACGAGCGCATCGACAAAGGAGTCAAGGTCATCGTCGTCCAGCGTGCGGTTCACCCAGCCATAGCGCTCGGCGATGTCGGCATCGAAATCGTCGCCGCTGAGGACGAACTCAAGCGCGCGAGAGCGGCCGACCAGGCGCGGGAGCCATTCCAGCGCTCCGCCGCCCGGGACCAGTCCGACGCCGACCTCGGGGTTGCCGAACAGGGCGCTTTGCCGGCTGGCGAAGCGCATGTCGCAGGCCAGCGCGAACTCGTTACCGATGCCGCGCGTGCGGCCGCGAATCTTGGCGATGCTCACGACTGGCGTGGACGAGAGGCGCAGCACAAAGTCGCGCCAAAGGCCCAGCACCTCTGGTCGTTCAACTGCCTTGGCCACGTCGAGATGGGCGATGAAAAAATCGGCAATCGCCGACTGAAACACTACCACCTTCACAGACGGGTCTGCCTCGATGTCAGTCATTAGTGCTCCCAATTCGACGATCGTTGTGGGAACAAACATGTTGATCGGGGGGTTGTTGAAGGTGATCGTCCACCAACCCGGACAGGTGCGGTCGATGTTGAATTGCGAAGCGTTAGTCATGGCGCATTTCCTCCTCTCTTGTGAAGAACCCTAGCGTAACGATCTGAAGCCCGCGCGAACATCTTCCGAAAAGAGTTGTGGCTGTTCCCAGGCCGCAAAGTGCCCGCCCTTCTCGTGCCTCTTGTAATAGACGAGTTTGGGGTACGCTTGTTCTGCCCAACTCCGCGGAACTGGATAGAGTTCGTCAGGGAAGGCGCTCACAGCAACCGGGATGGAGACGCCTTTGGCATTGAAAAAGCCGAGTTTGCCCCAATTCTCCCAATAGAGACGGGCGCCGGAAATCGCCGTGTTCGTCAACCAGGCGATCGTGATGTTGTGGAGGATGTCGTCGCGCGTGAGGCCTTCGGATTTTCCCTCAAAGACGCGTGAGATCAGCTCGTAGCTGCGCGCGTCGTGATCAAGGAAATAAGCCGCCAAACCGACGGGTGAGTCCGAGATTCCGTATAGTGTCTGCGGTCGCAGCCCCATCTGGTACCCGTAGGCGATGCCCTTTTGATATTCGAGCTGCAAACTTTCGTAAGCGGCCTTCTCCTCGGCTGAGAGACCCGATGGCGCCGGCGCCCCGGAAAAAGCCGCCGCATCAATATCGGCTGGAAAGATGCCGGGCATGTTGGTGTGAATGCCCAGCAGTTCCGGAGGCGCCTGCACGCCCATGAAATCGGTGATAATCGCACCCCAGTCGCCGCCCTGCGCCACGAATTTGGTGTATCCGAGGCGTTTCATCAGCACGACCCACGCCCGCGCGATGTGGGGAGCATCCCATCCGGTGGCGGTGGGTCTGCCTGAAAAGCCATAGCCTGGCATCGACGGAATCACCAGATGGAACGCATCGGATGCCCTGCCGCCATTCGCCGTGGGATTGGTCAGAGGATCGATGATTTTCATCTGCTCGATAATCGAGCCGGGCCATCCGTGCGTGACGATGAGTGGCAACGCATCCTCATGTTTCGACCGAACATGGATGAAATGAATGTCCAGTGCATCTATTTTGGTGGTGAACTGCGGCAGGGTGTTCAGTTTCGCCTCGATCTTGCGCCAGTTGTACTCAGTCGCCCAATACCGGGCGAGTGCCTGAATCGTCGCGAGCTGCACGCCTTGCGATGCATCCGTGACGGTCTCCCGGTCGGGCCACTTGGTCGCATTAATGCGCCTGCGCAATTCAGTGAGTTCCGCTTCGGGAATATTCACACGAAACGGACGAATCGTATTCTTGTCAGGTGCCTGCTCGTTGCCTGGTTGTCGATCGGGTGACGCAATAGCTGTTCGAGTGTTGGCGCCTCGCTGCGAGGCGACGCCTGGAGTGTTTGCGATTTGGTCTGCAGTTTTCATATTTGCCTTTGAACTGGTGAACGGTTCGTCTGCGACTCGCATCCAGCACCGTTCGTCATCTGGATTTCGAGGGAATCGGCGATGGAAATGGATTGTGAGCGGGTCTCAATCGTGCCGACTTACGGTTTCGGCACATTCGTGCATGGCTCATATTGCCAAATCTCTGTTGGGCGACAGGCGGCCCCGCAACTGCCCATACCGGGAGTGTTCCAACAAACAGGATCGTCAAAACTTCACGGGTTAAAACGTTCAGCAATAAATATGCCTGAGCAGATCAATTTTCTCCCGCATTGCAAGTCCTTGGAGAGAAGTGGGTTAATTTTTGCAAGGGCTTCGGAGTTTGGCACAAGGGACATTGTTCTTGCGGCAATCTACATAATAAATTGCAAAATGCGGGAGGTCGAAAAGGGGCAATGCCACAAATGTTGTGACGCATACTCCCAATGACCCACAGGAATTATTTGCCCGCAGAACACGACTCACGCAGAAATATGCATGGGAGCATGGCGCTCCCAGGCGACGAAATCCATTGACGAAGAGAAGGATGCTTGGCCCAGTTTGATACTGCTTATACGGACCACCTAACGCGCCGGGGCGCTTAAGTACTCCAGGACTTTTGCCACGGCGGATTCGGCTTTGACCGGAATCATCTGGCCGCCGCGGGGCTTGAATTCGACTTCGCCCTTGGCAATGGACTTTTCACCCAAACCGATGCGCAACGGGAAACCGATCAGTTCGGAGTCTTTGAATTTGACGCCGGGGCGTTCGTCGCGGTCGTCCAGAATCACTTCGACGCCATGCGCGCCGAGTTCGGCATAGATCTTTTCGGCCAGTTTCATGACGGCGCTGTCCGGCGCGACGCTCAAGGGCGTCAGGCACACTGTGTAGGGCGCGACGCTGGCCGGCCAGATGATGCCGTCCTTGTCGTTGCATTGCTCGATGACGGCCTGCAACGTGCGGGTGACGCCTATGCCGTAACAGCCCATGATGGCCGGCTGTTGTTTGCCGGTCTCGTCCAGGAAAAGGGCCTTGAGGGCTTCGCTGTATTTGGTGCCCAGCTTGAAAACATGCCCCACTTCGATGGCTCGGCGGATTTTCAACGGTTGCCCGCATTTCGCACAGGCTTCACCCAATTGGGCCAGACGCAAGTCGCTCCACTTGGCCACTTGAATGTCGCGATTTATTTCGACGTGACGAAAATGGAAGCCGTCTTCATTGGCGCCCGTGGTCATGTCGGCGGCGGCACGCAGGGTCTCGTCCGAGTACACCGGCAAATCCTTTACTCCGACCGCGCCCAGGCTGCCGGGATGGGCTCGCAACGCCGCAAAAATCTCCTCCGCTTCCGCCGCACGGAAGGTGGCGGTGCCGAGCGCGGCGGTCAACTTCGCCTCGTTCAATTGGTGATCGCCCCGCAGCAGAATCAGCGCCGGCTTGTCTTGCACGATATAGACCAGCGTTTTGATCTGGCGCGCGGCCGGAACGCCAAAGGGCGGTTGCGCCAAAGCGTCTATGGCGACAACTCCCGGCGTGGGGAACTTCTCGGGCGCAGACGTGGCGGGCGGAACAGGCGCCGACTCGCGGGCGCGGCTGGAGGCTTTTTCAATGTTCGCCGCGTAAGCGCAGGAGTCGCAATAGACCACTTCATTTTCGCCCGTTTCAGCCGGGACCATGAATTCATGGGAGAATTTCCCGCCCATCACCCCAGTGTCCGCCTCGACGGCCATGACTTTCAAGCCGCACCGCTGGAAAATCCGGGTGTAGGCGTCGTACATCTTTTTGTAACTTGTTTGCGCGGCTTCGTCGGTGGCGTCGAAGCTGTAAGCGTCCTTCATGATGAATTCCTTGGCGCGCATCAGGCCGAAGCGGGGGCGGATCTCATCGCGGAACTTGGTTTGGATCTGGTAAAAATTCTTGGGCAACTGGCGGTAGGAACTGAGTTCGCCGGCGACGAGGGTGGTGATGACCTCCTCATGGGTGGGGCCGAGGATCCATTCCTTCTTGGCCCGGTCGCGGACCTTGAAAAAAACGGCCTGGGCGGTTTCGTAGCGACCGCTCTGCTGCCAGATTTCGGGCGGTTGCAGCGCGGGCATGAGGACTTCCAGGGCGCCGGCGCGGTCCATTTCCTCGCGCACGATTTGTTCGACCTTGCGCAAGGCGCGCAGGCCCAGCGGCAGGAAGGTGTAGAGGCCGCCCGTGAGCTTGCGGATCAGGCCCGCGCGCAGGAGGAGTTTGTGCGAGAGGATTTCAGCCTCGGCAGGAGTTTCTTTTAAAGTGGGAATAAATCCCTGGGTCCAACGCATAAAATAAAAATAATAATGGGAGTCACTTGACCGTGTTGACGAGGGGCGCCATGCCTTGAATGCGCACCTCCAAGCGGTCGCCCGATTGGATCGGCCCCACGCCGCTCGAAGTCCCGGTGAGGATGACATCGCCGGGCAACAGAGTCAAATGGGTGGAAATGAAGCTGACCAGATCAAAGCAGTTGAAAATGAGCTGGCTGGTGTTGGAATTCTGGCGAAGCTGGCCGTTTTGAAAGAGCTGGATGGTCAAATCGTGCGGGTCCAGTTGCGTTTCCACATAAGGCCCCAGCGGCGTGAAGGTGTCGAAGGATTTGCAGCGCGCCCATTGGCTTTCCGAGTTCTGGATGGTGCGGTCGCTGATGTCCTGCGCCGACGTGTAGCCGAAAATATGGCGCGAGGCGGCCGCCGGCGGGATGTTGCGCACGCGGCGGCCAATGACGATGGCCAGTTCGGCCTCATAATCCGTGCGATGAGCTGGAAACGGAATTTCGATCTTGCCCCCGTCGGGGAGGAGCGAGGTGGGCGCCTTGAACCAGAAAAGCGGCTCCTTGGGCAGCGCCTTGCCCTGTTCCCGGGCGTGGTCGGCGTAATTGAGGCCGACGGCGATGATTTTCGAAGGATTGACCGGCGGCAATGTTTTCAGACCTTTGAAGGAAATCGCCCGCTTGGCAAACGTCGGCACGCCAAAAACATCCCCTTGCAACCGGTAAAGACCGCCGTCCACTACCTTCGCATAAAAAACTTCATCGCCCTTTTGAAAGCGGCCAATGGCTGCCATACGTGCGGCTATACTTAACAAATCAAATCCCGCGCCCGCAAGGTGAAATTAGGCCGGTCCAAATAAACCTTCAAATTGCCCCGTAAAAATGCCATAATCGGGAGAGCATGGGATCCATCAAACGGACCATTTCGGTCAGTTTTGAGCATCGCGTCTATTTTACGCGCGGCGTGTTCGGTGTTTCCAACTCCCTGCTCCAATCCGTTTTGGCCGAGCCGGCCCGTGTTCCAAAGGTGTTGGCGGTGCTGGACGAATCGCTCGCCGCGGGCCAGCCGCTTCTGGTCAAATCCATCGAGAGTTACTTTGCGGCCTGCGCCGGCCGGCTGGAACTGGCGGGACCGCCCCTGATCATGGAAGGCGGCGAACGCGCCAAGGCTTCCTACTTTCACGTTTCGGAAATCCAATCTCTGATTGATCGCCATCACGTGGACCGTCATTCCTACCTGGTGGGAATCGGAGGCGGGGCACTTTTGGACGTGGCCGGATTGGCCGCCGCCACCGCCCATCGCGGAGTGCGCCATGTGCGCATTCCCACGACTGTCCTGAGCCAAAACGATTCGGGGGTCGGCGTCAAAAACGGCATCAACGCCTTCGGCAAAAAGAATTTCATCGGCGCTTTTGCCCCGCCTTTTGCGGTGATTAATGATTTCGACCTGCTGGCGTCGCTGCCGGATCGCGACAAACGGGCCGGTTACGCGGAGGCGGTCAAGGTGGCGTTGATCCGGGACCGCGAATTTTTCGAGCGTTTGGAGCGCGACGCCGACGCGCTGGCGCGGCTGGAACCCGAGCCGATGCGGCTGCTGATCGAACGGTGCGCCGCCTTGCACATCGAGCACATTGCCGGGAGCGGTGACCCGTTTGAATTGGGTTCGATCCGGCCGCTGGATTTCGGGCATTGGTCGGCGCACAAGCTGGAACAGCTTTCCCACTTTCAACTCCGGCACGGCGAGGCGGTGGCCATCGGCATGGCGCTGGACGTGATTTACTCGCGGAACATCGGGCTGCTGGACGGGGCTTCGGCAGACCGCATCCTGGCTCTGTTGCGCCGGCTGGGCTTCCGGCTTTCTGCCGGGGAATTGCTTCATCTTGACGCCTATCAACAGCCTGTCGTGTTCCAGGGCCTGGAGGAATTTCGCGAGCATCTGGGCGGGATGTTGACGCTGACCCTGCTCAAAGGCATTGGCCAGAGCGTGGAAGTTCATGAAATCGTCCTGCCCAAAATGGCGGAGGCGATCCACGAACTGGAGCGACGCGACGCGCAAGCAGAACACAGAATCCTGCGGGCGGGATAATCCATGCGGAAGGGCGGATGAATCGGACGGCTGTCATTAATATTGTCGGGTTGACCGGCGGCCTCATCGGGCCGGCCACGCCGAACATCGCGCGCTTCGCCCGGCAGGGGAAAACAGCCCGCATCCTGCCGGCCTTTCCGGCTGTCACTTGCACGGCTCAGTCCAATTATTTGACCGGCCAAAACCCCGCCCAGCATGGGATTGTCGGCAACGGCTGGTATGACCGCGCGCTGGCGGAGGTGCATTTTTGGAAGCAATCCAACCACTTGGTTGCGGGGCCGAAAATCTGGGAGCAACCGCGGCAGGCCGATCCGAAATTCACCTGCGCGCAGTTGTTTTGGTGGTTCAACATGTATTCCACCGCCGATTACTCGATCACGCCGCGTCCGGCCTATCCGGCCGATGGCCGCAAGGTGTTCGACATTTACTCGTGGCCGGCGAACATCCGCCCGGAGATCAAACGGGATTTGGGGGAATTCCCGTTTCCGGCTTTTTGGGGGCCTGCCGCAGGTGTCAATACTCCCCAGGGCGCGGCGGATGCGGCATCGCGCTGGATTGCGGAATCGGCCAAATGGATCGAAAGCCGTTACTCGCCCACGCTGAGCCTGATTTACCTGCCGCATCTGGATTATAATTTACAGCGGCACGGCCCGTGGGCCGGGATCCAGCCCAATCCCGCCATCCTTCCCGACCTCGCGCACATCGACTCGATAGCGGGCGACCTGATTTCCTGGTTTGAGTCGCGCGGCGTGCGGATCATTTTGCTTTCCGAATACGGCATCACGACGGTGGATACGCCGGTCCACTTGAATCATCTTTTCCGGCAGAAGGGCTGGATTGCCGTGCGGGACGAACTGGGCTTGGAGCTTCTCGACTGCGGGGCGAGCCGGGCCTTCGCCGTGGCCGATCATCAAATCGCGCATATTTATCTCAATGATCCGTCGCTGGCGGGGCCGGCGCGCGAATTTTTGCAGGCCCAACCCGGCGTTGAATCCGTGCTGGGCGAAGCGGAGAAGGCGGCGCTCGGCATCAACCATCAACGCGCGGGCGATTTGATCGCCGTGGCCGCGGAACGTGCCTGGTTCACCTATTACTATTGGATGGATGACGCGCTGGCGCCGGATTTCGCCCGTTGTGTCGATATCCACCGCAAACCCGGCTACGATCCGGTGGAACTTTTTCTCGATCCGGAAATTCCCCTGGTGAAGTTGAAGATCCTGTGGCGGCTCGCGCAAAAGCAACTTGGATTTCGGATGTTGATGGATGTCATCCCGCTGGATGCCAGCCTGGTCAAAGGATCGCATGGCCGCCGCGTCACCGCGCCCAGGGAGCAGCCGGTCTTGATCTGTGACCAGTCCGCCGCTTCCCTGCCGGAACAAATTGATTCCACCGATGTCGCCGCCATAATCAAACGCCAAATTCTCGAGCGCCGCCTTTGACAAGGGCGGTGTGATAAGTAGATTAGAATTGGAAAGGAACGTTATGAGGTTCTTCAAAGGATTGCTTTTAGGAATAATTCTTGGCGCGGCAGGTTACTGGTTTTTGCAAACCAAACCCGCTCAACATCCGGAGGCGGAGCAACACTACCGGACCTCCGCCGAACAACCCGCGTCTTCCACCGGCGATACGAACGGGCGCTTGTCAGAGGCGTTCAATGCCAGGCGGGAAGCGCTCGATTTGCGCACCGATCAAATCAAGGATGAACTGGCGCGCACCGGCAAGGTCATCCGCCGCAAGGCTCAAGATTTTGGCGCGGCGGTGGCTGATGCCACCGCGGACACGCGCATCGAGGCGGGCATCAAGGCAAACTACGCGGTGGACCCGAATCTTTCAGTCTGGCGAATCTCCGTCTCCTCCACGCAAGGCCATGTCACGCTCTCGGGAACGGTTTCCACCGCCGATGATATTGGCCGGGCAATGGCCCTGGCGCTGGAAGTCGACGGAGTTCGCGACGTCATTTCCACGATCCAGGTCAAACCCGCCACTTAACTTCAGCCTATTTTATACGGGTGGCGATAATGCCGGGTCAACAAGGCCGCCGCGCCGGCGTCGCCTACGATCTCCTCGCGTTGCGCGTCCCAGCGCACCTTCCGGCCCACCAGCATCGAAATCAGGCCCAGATGCCCGGGAATGGTCGAATGATGCGCCGTCTCCACCGGCGCAATGGTCGGCTGGCGTGACTTCACGCAATCAATGAAATTGCGGTAGTGATTGGTGGAACGAGGAAGCCGGATTTTGACCTGGTCGTAGGGCAGTTCGTCCATCGTGTTCCAATCTTCGTTGGAAGAATCAAACGAACTGTCACCACGATCGACCCAAACCCAGCCGTCCGTGCCGATCCATTTTGTGCCGCTCTTGATGTCGTTGTGGCCTCCCGCGATGGTCATGTGGATGTCGTCGGGATATTTGCATTCGACGCGATACTTCGTGCAAGTGTTCCAGATGGCGTCCCTTGGCGGAAAATCGCCATGGCCTTCCACGGCATAGGGGGCGCTGTTTTCAAAGCCCAGACCCCAATGGGCGATATCGACATGATGGCCCACCCAGTCCAGCAACTGGCCGCCGCCGGTATTGTAATTCCACCGCCAATTCAAATGAACCTGGCAGCGAATGTACGGGACCATTTTGGAAGGACCGATCCATGTGTCGTAATCCAATTCGGGCGGCGGCTTGGTTACTTTCGTTTGCTCGCCGTCTTTGGCAAAGTCGGAATGGCCCGAGGGCAGCCCCACTTCCACGCGTGTGATTTTGCCGATCAAACCGTTGCGGACGATTTCCGCCGCTTTATGGAAATGCCCTTTGGAACGCTGCCAGGAGCCGGTTTGCCAGATGCGCCCGTGCGCCTGCACGGCTTTGACGATGGCCTGCTGCTCGGCGATGGTTTTGGCCAGCGGTTTTTCGCCGTAAATGTCCTTGCCGCGTTTGGCCGCTTCGACGGCAATTATTTCGTGCCAATGGTCCGGCACGGCGATCATGACCGCGTCGATGTCTTTTCGGGCCAGCATTTTCCGATAGTCGTGATACGGCTTGCAATCCTTGTTCCCGTAAAATCCGTTGATGGCGTCCAGCGACTGCCGCAGATGGTTCTTGTCGATGTTGCACGAAGCGACAACCCGGCAATCGTCCAACTTCATCAACCCTTCTGTGTTTTCGGGCGCAATCATGCCCCAACCGACTATGCCCACGGTGATCCGTTCGGATGGGGCGGGTTTGCCCCCGCGGCCCAGGGCGGTGGCAGGAATGAAAGTCGGCATCGCAATGGCCGCGCCCGCCGCGCCCGCCAGGCCGATAAACCGGCGGCGGCCCATGGCGGAACTTGTGGAAATGCTTTTCATAATAAGCAATGGTGCAGCATCGCCGCCGCCCAAACCAAGTCAAAAGAACCGGCCCGCTGGCGCGAGGGTGCAGGCCAAATCCGTTGACAGCTGGTAAGATACTTCATGCGGGGAAGGCCAGAGTTTGACCCGCGCTATTATGATGCTTCCAAAAATCGTCAAACCAGCCACTGAGCAAAGCACAAC
>JBEKDI010000044.1:0-42954 GCA_050014435.1 Verrucomicrobiota bacterium
AGCGTTCTTGTTGGAGAGAAGGTGTCATCATAATATTGTATATATCATATACAATATTGGCGCGAAAAGTCCAGCAAAATCTGCTTTTTTGAAAATCAATCAACTAATTTTCCCTGCACCCCGCCTTCTTAATTCCTACTTCTGCGCATCGGACTTGGGCCGTGCCGTGCTGGCGCGCACAATGATTTCAACGGGGAGGCGGTTCGGTTCCGGATGCTCCCCACGACGCAGCTTTTGCATGGACTCGATGGCGGCGATTCCCAGTCGAAACTTCGGCTGGCGCACGGTGCTGAGCGGCACGCGAAAATGTTGGCTCATCGTGATGTTGCCAAAGCCAGCCACCGACAGATCCTCGGGAATCTTGACGCCTTGATTGAGAAAGACGTTGGCCGCGCCCATGGCCACCAGATCGGTGGCCGCCTGGATGGCGGTCATGGTGGCGGCTTCGTTGATCAACTGCACAGCGGCCTTTTCCCCGTCTTCAAGGGTCGAACCAGCGGTGAAGATCAGGCGGTCGTCCGGTTCGATGGCCGCCTCGCGCAAGGCGCGGCGGTAGCCCTCCAGCCGTTCCTGCGCCCAAGGGGATCCGCTGGCGCCGGAGAGGAAGGCGATTCTTTTGTGGCCCAATTCCAGCAGGTGTTTTGTCATCAGATGGGTGCCGGCAAGGTCCTCGGTTTCCACGCTCAAGAACTGCGCGCAAAAAGGGGGCCGCTGGCCGAGGATGACCGTGGGCGTCTGGCGCTGCCACAGTTCCTCATAAACGGGCGCGGTGGGCGAGAGCCGGTTGGCCGGGAAAATGAAAAGCCCATCCACGCGCCGCGAGAGCAGGCGGCGGATACAGGCTTCCTCCCGTTCCGGGCTGTTCAGAGAATGGGCCAGGATCAGATCGTAGCCCCACTCATGCGCGCCCTCCTCGATGGCCGCAACCGTCCGGACAAAAATGGGATGGGTCACGCTGGGCAGAACCAAGCCGAGCAGCTTGGTGGTGCGATTGCGCAATCCCTGGGCCATGGAATCGGGCATGTACCCCATTTGCTGGGCCAGTCCCTTGATGCGGACCTTGGTCGCCGCCGAGATGTCCGGCGCGCCCCGAAGGGATTTGGACACGGTCATCACCGAAACTCCGGCCTGCGCCGCGATGTCTTTTAAGCGCACCATGCCATTCATTTAAAGTTCTATGCGGTCCATTGCAATCTCAAACCAAACGACGAAAATTTCTTCCGCCTCAAATAGCGAGTGTCTGAAAAGCAACCTTGCCAAATATGTCGCTAGTCGGGCCCATACCGCGAAGTTAATAACAGTTGGGCCAATGGCTCCAATATCTTGGATGCGTCCTTCCCAAGTGGCGCATCTTGACTGAAGCGCTGGAAATACTAGAGTTGCAGGAATGAAGCTTTCTGTTCGCGGGGAATATGCGTTGCGGGCGCTTTTGGTGCTGGGCCAAAACTACGGCCAGGAGGTGTTGCGCATTCAGACCATTTCCGACCAGCAAAATATTCCGAAGAAATTTTTGGAGCAGATTCTTAATGATTTGAGGACCCTGGGCGTGGTGGAAAGCAAGCGCGGAGCCGGAGGCGGTTACCGGCTGGCGCGGCCGCCGCAGAACATCACTCTGGCGTCGGTGATCCGTTATGTGTCCGGGGCGCTGGCGCCGGTGAGTTGCGTGAGCGACAATTTTTACGAGCGTTGCACCTGCCCGGATGAAGCGACCTGCCCAATCCGCGAGGTTATGAAAGAGGCGCGGGAAGCCGTGGTCGGCATCATGGAGCGGGTGACGCTGGCCGATTTGTGCGAACGCGCGCGACGCCTGGAACAAAACCCGGCCGGAGGGGTTGATTATGTGATTTGATTTGTTTTGACGCCGGTTTTTGGCCATTGTTGCAAGCTGTATGCAACGGGTCAATATCGGCATCATCGGCGGCGGCACGGTGGGGAGTGGTGTTTTCCATCATTTGGAGAACAACGGCGGCCTGCTGCAATCGCGCTTGGGCATCAAGATTGGGCTGCGCAAAATCGCCGTCAAGGCGCTGGACGAACCGCGCCCTTACCCCATTCCCGCGTCGCTCATGACGACCGATTGGACGCGCGTGGTCAACGATCCGCAGGTCCATGTTGTCATCGAGTTGGTGGGCGGGACGACCATCGCCCGGACCATGATCCTGGCGGCGCTTAAACTGGGCAAGCCCGTCATCACGGCCAACAAGGCGCTGCTCTCTTCGCACGGCGAGGAGTTGTTTGCCGCCGCCCGGCAGTACCAAACGAATCTCTACTACGAGGCCAGCGTCGCTGGCGGCATTCCGATCATCAAAGCTTTGCGCGAGGGCTTTGTCGGCAATCGCATCACCCACGTCTATGGCATCGTCAACGGCACCTGCAATTACATCCTCACGCGCATGAAACTGGAGGGCCTGGACTTTCAGCCGACACTGGCCGAGGCGCAACGGCTGGGGTATGCCGAGGCCGATCCCGCCCTGGATATTGACGGCTTTGATTCCCAGCACAAGATCGGCATTCTGGCCTCGCTGGCTCACGGCTTTTGGGTTCGCCCCAAGGAGATTTATGTCGAAGGGATTCGGTCCATCAGCCGGGTGGACATCGAATTTGCCGGGAAGCTGGGCCATACCATCAAGCTGCTCGGGGTGGTCAAGGGAGGAAAATCAGGCGAGGCGGTGCAATCCTCGGTCTATCCCGCCCTGGTGCCGGACTCGCATGTCCTGGCGAGCGTCAATCATGTTTTTAACGCCGTTTTTGTGCGCGGCGACGTGGTGGGGGACACGCTTTTCTACGGACGCGGCGCGGGCAAGGACGCGACGGCCAGCGCGGTGTTAAGCGACATTGCGGATGCGGCGCTGGATTTCAAAAACGGGATGCATTGCCGCATTCCGCCCTTCGTGTCGCATGATCGCCAGGGAAAAGTCCTGTCCATGGATGAAGTGGTGTCGCGGTATTATCTTCGTTTGAGCGTCATTGACAAACCCGGCACGCTGGCAAAAATCTCGGCCATCCTGGCGGCATTGAAGATCGGAATTTCCTCGGTGATCCAACCCGAAGGTCACGAGGGCAAAAGCGTGCCGCTGATTTTCATGTGCCATGAAGCGCCCAACGCCGCGATGAAGAAGGCGCTGGCCGCCATCGCCAAATTGCCGGTGGTCAAGGGGCCGCCGGTCATGATTCGGGTGGAAAGTTTCGAATGAACGCAAAGCCCGGCCAATCCGCACCCATGAATTCCATCCTTCCCCTCGAGGGCAATCGCTGGCGCGGCGTCATTCACGCCTACCGGCCGTATCTGCCCGTTTCCGAAACCACGCCCGTCGTCTCGCTCAACGAAGGCAACACTCTTCTGGTGCGCGTCAATAATTTTGTCGAGGCCATCGGCGGCGATTTCCAGTTGTGGCTGAAATACGAAGGGGTCAATCCCACCTGCTCTTTCAAGGACCGCGGCATGACCCTGGCGGTGTCCAAGGCGAAGGAACGCGGGGCGCAGATTGTCATTTGCGCCAGCACGGGCAACACCTCCGCCTCCGCTGCGGCCTACGCCGCGCGGGCCAGGATGAAGTGCGTCGTCGTGCTGCCGCACGGCAAGATCGCGCTGGGGAAACTGGCCCAGGCGCTGATGTACGGCGCCACCACCATCGCGGTGGAGGGTAATTTCGACGCCGCTTTGCGCATTGTCCGCGAACTGGGCGAGACGGGCAAAGTGGAAGTGGTCAACAGCATCAACCCGGCGCGGATCGAAGGGCAAAAGACGGCGGCGTTCGAGATTTGCGATCAACTGGGGCGTGCGCCGGACTTTCATTTTCTGCCCGTGGGCAACGCGGGCAACATCACAGCTTATTGGAAGGGATACCGGGAGTATTTCGAGGCCAAAAAGAGCGACCGCCTGCCGCGCATGTTTGGTTTCCAAGCCGCGGGAGCGGCCCCGCTTGTCCTGGGGAAGCCGGTGGCCGATCCGCAAACCGTGGCCACGGCCATCCGCATCGGCAATCCCGCAAGCTGGCAGGGGGCCGTGCAGGCGTTGAAGGAATCCAAGGGGTTCATCGACGCGGTTACGGATGAAGAGATTCTTTCCGCTTACAGATTAATTGCCCGGACGGACGGAGTATTTGTCGAACCGGCTTCCGCCGCGTGCCTGGCCGGATTGATTCAGCGCGTGAAGGCGGGGGCCATCCCGGCCGGGAGTGTCATCGCCGCCACCATGACCGGGCATGGGTTGAAGGACCCCGATAACGCAATCAAGACCGCCGGCTTCGAACCCATCATTGTGCCGCCGACCAAGGAAGCCGTGATGAAGGTCATCGGCTTGTAGGCGCGAACCGGGGCGCGAATTCGCGAGTACCGCGAGTGTGGCGAATTTGCGAGTTGCAAAACCTGCAATGGACCCCAAGAAGCCGAAACGAACCGAAACAAACCCAAGATCAAAAGGAACAAGTTCCTTTGCCAATGCCAATTCTGCCGCAGCTTAAAATTATGGCACTACCCGCATTGAAAGAAACGCAATGCGGGTAGTGCCATAATTCGTCCGGACCTCGTTGTCAAGGAAAAAGTGTTAAAAATGAAAATCAACAAGGACAGTTAACCAGCCGTCAAGACGCCGCCGGCACCGTGAAGTCGCCCGCATGATAGGAACTGCGCACCAACGGGCCGCTGGCCACATGCGCGAATCCCATCGCCTCCGCCGCCACCTTGTAGCGCGCGAAAGTGGACGGCAAAATAAATTCCTCCACGGGCAAATGGCGGAGCGTCGGCTGGAGATATTGCCCCAGGGTCAGGATGTCGCATTGCACACGGCGCAGGTCTTGCAGCGCCTGGAGCAGTTCGTCCTCCGTTTCGCCCAGGCCAAGCATGATGCCTGATTTGGTATAAATCGAATCGCCGCGCCGCGCCTTCACCTTGCACAGCACGCTCAGCGAACGGTCGTACGTGGCGCGATGCCGCACAGCGGGGGTCAGGCGCCGCACTGTTTCCAGGTTGTGATTGTAAATATGCGGACGCGCCGCCAGCACCAGGTCAATGGACTCGTCGCGGTCGAGAAAGTCCGGCGCCAACACTTCAATGACAATGTCCGGATTGAGTTCCCGCACCTTTTCGACGGTCTGCCGGAAATGGTCCGCGCCGCCATCGGCCAGATCGTCCCGCGCCACCGCCGTAATGACGACGTGCTTGAGCTGCATGCGGCGGGTGGCTTCGGCCACGCGGGCCGGCTCGTCGGGTTCCAGCGCCAGCGGTTTCGCCGTTTTGACCGCGCAAAACCCGCACGCCCGCGTGCAGTGGTCCCCGCCAATCATGAACGTCGCCGTGCCCTGGCTCCAGCATTCCCAGTGATTCGGGCATTGCGCGCTCTCGCAGACGGTGTGCAACTTGAGTTCATCGAGCAACGCGCGCGTCCGCCCGAAGCTCTGGGCGGTGGGCAGCCGGGTGCGCAGCCAATCCGGCAGGCGCGGTCGCGGCCTCGGTGAAATCGCCTCAATGGTGTTTAACTGAATGGTATTCATTCAAATCGCTTCCAGAATTCTGCCAGTTCCTCCGCATCAAAGTCAGCCAAAATCTGGCCGTCCACCTCAATGACCGGGGCGTATCCCTGTCCGGAAAGCTCCCACATCTCGCGGTTCGCCGCCGGATCGGCCATCACGTCGAGCGTTTCATACCCGATTCCGCGCGCCTTTAGCCATTGCTCAGCCTGACGGCACCAGCCGCACATCGGTTTGACAAACAAACGGACGGACTTCGGTTGCGGCGCGCTCCCAGACACACCCTCGTTATAGCACAGTCAGCGGGTTTTGCAAAAATCATTCTCCGTCGGGCCTCTATCATTTCGGCGCAAAATTGCGCTTGCGTTCGGACATAATTCATGCAATTTTCATGCATGCCTTTTACAACCATTACAATTTCAACCGAGGCGCACGCGAGATTGCGCAAGCTCAAGGAGCCGGGCGACAGCTTTTCCGATGTGATCCTGCGCACCATCCCCCGGCCTTGCGCCACCGCCGGTGAAATGCTGGAGGCCTTTGAAAGCGTGCCTTTGACGCCCATGAATCCGCGGCGCGGTGCCCTGCTCCGTTCCGGTCGGGGTCGGCGCTCAAACCGCCCGCGCCCAAGTGCCAAATGATCGCGGATACGACGTTTTTGGTGGACTTCCACAACGAGCTGTGCGGAGCCAAAACCGGTCCGGCTTCAAGATTTCTTCACGGTCATCGTTCGCACCAGTTGATCACGACCGTGATTTCCGCTGGAGAATTTGCGGCGGGGTTTGATGATATGCGGCATGCGCGAATTTTTTTATGCCGCTGGCGCATTTTGAATTTGCAGCCGGAGATTGCATATGTTGCCGCGCAGGTTGACCGCGAACTCATGGATACCGGCGGACGCCTGGGTGAAAATGACACTTGGATTGCCGGCTTTGCCCGTTTTTTTAATCAGCCGCTCATCAGCAATGACAAAGCCTTTGATCGCGTGTGCGCTTTGCGGCGGCTGAATTATTAATCACCTTTTTCCAATTGACCTTCAGCCCGCTCCGGCGATCTTGTAGCCATGAAAACGAAACTTCTTTTCATCATAAGTTTAATATGCGCCGGCTTGTCCGTTTCCGCCCAGGATTGGGCCAAGGCCCGGCTGGAAAAATCCCCGCGCCACGGCGAGTGGGTTGATGTGACATACGGCTCCCGCACCGTGCATTGTTTCATTGTCTATCCTGAAGTCAAAAGCCCGGCCACGGCGGTCATCGTCATCCACGAGATTTTTGGCCTGACCCCATGGGCGCGCAGCGCGGCTGATGAAGTGGCCGCGGCGGGATACATCGCCATCGCGCCGGACCTGCTCTCGGGCACCGGCCCCAAGGGTGGAGGCAGCAGCGAATTTCCCGGCACCGATGATGCCGTCGCCGCGATCCATAAATTGCCGCCGGAGCAAATCACCGCCGACCTCAATGCCGTGGCCGATTACGTCAAGGCGCTGCCGGCGGCCAATGGCAAACTGGCGGTGGCAGGCTTCTGCTGGGGCGGCGGACAGTCCTTTCGATTCGCCTGCAACCGGCCCGATTTGAAGGCCGCCTATGTTTTCTACGGACCGCCTCCTGACGAGAAGGACGTGCAGAACATCAAATGTCCCGTTTATGGCTTTTACGGCGGCAACGATGCGCGCATCAGCGCCACCATCCCAGCCACGGAGAAGTTGATGAAAGCCGCTGGCAAGACTTACAAACCGGTGACGTACGAGGGGGCCGGCCACGGTTTCATGCGCGCGGGCGAACAACCCGATGCGGAAGCAGCGAACCAGAAGGCCCATGACCAGGCGTGGAAACGATTCAAGAACCTGCTCGGCAAACTCTGAGCGCTCCTGTCGGTAGGGTGAGACTCCGTCGAACCCTGACTAGATCGAAATTGGGTCCGCCGGAGTCTCACCCCACCGTCTTAAGGAAGGCGCGGGGTCACTGGGGTTCAGCCAGGATGTTCCCCGAAAAGACCGGCCGGCGGCTGGGACCAAGCAAAATTCTTTTTATGAACGGGTCCTTCTCATCGGGTTCATGCATATAAAATGCATTCCAGCACGTGAGCGTGCCGTCCCTCGCCAAGCTCCATGTGAACGATGCATTCCCCGCGGCGGCCAGCCAGTCGGTATATTTGCTCGGGCGCTTGTAATTGCCTGGCCTGCGGAAATCCATCATCCAAAGGGTGCCATCCGACTCAAGCGCGGTGATTTGTCGCCGGTCTCTGTTTAGCACAATCCAATCCGACTTAGCTCCGACGCGGATGACATCCCCCTGGTGGAGGCTTGGGCTGACATCTTCACCAAAGATTTTCGCGAGAATGTAATTGCCAGCAACCCATAGGCTGCCATCGGTACGAATGCCCAAAGTGAACTCCCCAACGCCGGTCATTGCCTGCCAATTGGTTCCCTGAAATCTCCCGCGGACCTTCTGGCGCACAGACGCCGCGGCCCATTTCCCTTTGCCAACCTCAACATAACCCCATTTCCATGTGCCATCGTCGCGCTTGATTCCCATCGCCTGTTGATCGCCCAGCATAAAGACATTTACCCAATCGGAGTCTCCTCCGATTCGAACAGGATCGGAAATGTTGGTGCCGCGCGGGTCCGCACACTCGCCAAGTATTCTGGAGTGGTCGTGACCCCATCCCCAGAGTGTCCCATTTCGCTTGACCGCCAGAAAAAGGCCTTCGCCTCCTAGGATCGCTTTCCAGTCCGAATCAAAGCCGACTTGGCGGACGTCGGAAGCACTGCGAATGCTCCAGAGCGACCCATCTGATCGGAGGGCAAATTCGCCATTATAGTTGGCGGCGCTTTGCACCCAATTTGAGCCTGGGGCAAAGCCGCCGGAAACGATACTCAAAGAAATGTTCCCCTTCTCTTTTGTCCAAGATAATTCCCCAATACAGATTCTGCAATCGGGCAGCAAGGCGTAGAGTTTCTGCCCCGAAAATCCCATGCCGGCTCGTCCAGCGCCGGTGATACGGGCAGGGCCATGGGGAGGTTCCAACGTTTGGAACAATTCCCAGGAGCGGTCGAAAATCGCCACGGACGCCAGCGTCACGCAAACCGTAACCGCGCCGGCCCGGGTCAAATTTCCAACCCAGACCCGCCAGCCAATTTGCAATTGCTGGTAATTCTTGAAGGCGAGCCAGGCAATGGTGACGGTCATGACCGGCCATGCTAGCAGGGGAAAAATCGCGCCGGACGCAAAAATAATGTTATCGGCGTCGCCAGGAAAGCATTCCCATAGAAGATAGACCGCCGTCTCCATCAGCGCCACGAAGCACAGTATTGTTGGAATGGTTTGCAAAAAGCCGCGGCTCATCGTTGAGGCGTAGAATGCAATTCCGGTAATCAGCGCGGCGACCTCCATGGCGTTCTGCACATGAAAATCATTGGGCCTCATGCCTCCCAGACCAAGGAGGAACCAGGGAATGATCCCGCCCAGAACGATTCCCAACGCCAGCGCGACCCCAAGTTTCACGGCAAATTGACTGCGCCGGCTGATCGGCAGGCAAAGAAGGCCCTCCAAAGTGTTGAGGCGGCGCTCCTCAGCCACTGCCACGCATCCGATCACCAGCGGCACCACCGCAAGCCACATGGCGGGGATGCCCCCTAATACCACCTCTTTCGGAATCCGATGTGGAGCAAGATGAAGCAAGGCCAGACCAGCCAGATAAAGTAAGGCCAGGAATGGAATCAAAACCATAGTGATTTCCTGTAATTGCAATTCCTTTTTGACCAGGGCTGTCCACCGATTTTGTCCTCCTTCGAATTCAAAGGCCAGCCAGCGCAACGGCACTCCGCGCACCGTCAGGGTAATTTGCCCGCCGGTCCATGCCACATCCTGGGCCCTAAGAAAAAGCCGCCGCGCCCACCAAAAACCAGCCACCCCATACGCTGCCCACACGCAAAATAGGATTGTTGGCGACGGGTCGATCCCGTCTTTGGTCCAATGGCTCACAGTCATCATAGTCGCGGTGCCAATCATTATTGGAACAATCAACGTGCAAAGGAGGGCGGGCACCATTTCTCGCAACAATAATGTGCTCCACAGCCCCCCTGAAAAAGCCGCGAGCATCAGCAGCGCGCTCCCTTCAAACCACCTGACAAAAAGGAAACGCGTGCTCAATAAGCTCCATAGACACAAAGTGAGCAACATCCAAGCTGACACCATGGCAACGGCCAGCAGGCCGGTCTTGATCCTCCAAAAACGCCGCCGATCTTCAGGTTGGACGAGCAGGAGGCCAAATGTGCCATGGCTCATTTCCTGCCCAAACGGAGACAGGGCCAGGGCGAGCATCGCCGCGGCAAAACAGCCCGGCCACAAGCCATCATGGGACTTCACCCACGGCCAAAGCGGCATGGTCGCCGCCACCAATGCCGCCATCCAGGCCGGCAGCAGCAGCCTTGTTTCCTTGCGGATGAGCGGGTTCATGACACGGCCTCCGCCAGGATTTTGGACGCGACAAAAATCTCCTCCAGCGACAACGATTCGCAATGCAGTTCCTCCGGATGCTGCCCGCGCA
Source organism: Verrucomicrobiota bacterium (assembly GCA_050014435.1). Classification (GTDB taxonomy): domain Bacteria; phylum Verrucomicrobiota; class Verrucomicrobiia; order Limisphaerales; family Palsa-1400; genus DASRLE01. The sequence continues at coordinate 10,014 of JBEKDI010000044.1, forward strand.
GGATTTCCATCAACTGCTCGCTGTTGCCGTTGCCCAGCAATTCCAGCTCGCGCCCAGACTGCCGCACTCCCAGCGCCCCGGGCAATTGCACGGCGGGCGGCGGCCCGGCGAATCGCGCCCGGATTTTTCGGAACCGGTCGCGCGCGCTGTCCGCCTCCATCGAGAACAGTTCGCGTCCCTGCTCGATAATGGTGAATTCGTCAATCAACCCCTCGAATTCGGCGATCAGATGCGTCGAAACAAACACGGTGCGGCGCTCCGCGTCGCCGGACTGATACGCGCCGATCACTGTTTCGATGAATTCGCGCCGGACGATCGGATCCAATCCCGACGTCGGTTCGTCCAACAGGAGCAGTTCCGGTTCGGGACAAACCGCCCCGATCAGGGCCAATTGCGTTTTCTGGCCCTTTGACAAATGGCTGGTCTTCTGCGCCGGGTCCAACTCGAAACGCCGGAGCAAATCGGCCTCGACCTCCAGGTTCCAATGCCGCCGGAATGAGGCCAGGTAACAAAGCGTCTCCCGCACCGTCATCCAGGGATAAAACGCCACCGCATCAGGCACGTAGGCCAGACGCGACTTCACCGCAACTTCGTCGCGCCGCGGGTCCATGCCAAACATGCTGACGCTGCCCGAAGTGGGCCGCAACAGGTTGAGCATGCACTTGATGGTCGTCGTCTTCCCGGCGCCGTTGCGGCCGAAAAAGCCGTAACAGCGGCCGGGCCGCACATTCAGGCTGAGTCCGTTGACCGCATCGAGTTTGCCGAAGCGGCGTTTGAGATTCTTGACTTCGATGACTGTTGAACTGGTATTCATGATTTTTGTCCTCCTTGGCTTCCAGACTGGTCCCTGGCGGCTTCCCTTTCGAAAAACGCCAGCCTTTCACGCGCCAACTCGAGAAAAGTCTCCCCATCCACCTGCAACTGATGCGCCGTCACCCAGGCATCGTCGATTTTCTCGACCAGCAATTTGTGCCGGGCCTGTTTGGTGAATGGCGAATGATTGTCCTTCAAAAAGCAGCCTTTGCCTGCGATGGTTTCGATCACCCCCTGGCTTTCCAACTCGGTGTAGGCCTTGGCCACGGTATTGCGGTTCACGCGCAATTGCTCGGCCAGCGGCCGGATCGAGGGCAGCGGTTCCCCCGCCCTCAGCGCCCCGCAAGCAGCCGCATACCGAATCTGATCCACCAGTTGCAGGTAAACCGGCTTGCCCGACTTGAAATCTATCCGAAACATCATAAAATCTTCATCCGTCATAGGACAGTATGACAGTTGGCGGAGTTTGTCAACGGGTTTTTTCAGGATTTTTCGGCCGACTCGGGAAAGGCCGTACGCGCTTATTTTCTCCGCGCGCTGCGCACGCGGTAGAGGCGTTTCGTGAAACCCCCTTCTTCCACGAAGGCTTTCTTTTGGGTGGCTATTTGGCGGCTGAGCCGACTGCACGCAACTGCCACGAGCGCCAGTGCTCCATTCGCGGCAATCTCTGGAAAATTGGACTCCATGGACCTTGTGGACTGAATGGACTTTTGCATTCCTCGATGTGGTCCACTCTGTCCGTGCCGTCCATGCTGTCCCTCATACGTTTCCCGCGCCCAGACCGCCACGTCGCCGACCGTGGCAGGCCGGCGCGCTATGAATAGGGCACGGCGCGCGTCCTCGCGCGCCCAAAATGCCAGCCCCCGCTGCCGCAAAAAATCCTCATAATCCAGCCGAAGTTCCTCCAAGCTGGCCCGCGCCACGTTCCTGAGCTTGAGTTCCGTTTTTTTGGACGTGCCGCTGGCCTGGCTGCCCTCGGCGATGTTCTGCACGCCGGAACGCGCCGCCTGCACCATTTGATCGTTCGTGCGGCTGCGCCGATCAAGGTAGCGGTCGCAGAACCGCACGGTCACATCATAGACCAATTGCGCCACCTGAAAGCTTTTCAGCTTCCGGTAGCCGCCATGCAGTGGAATCAGTTTTTCCGGCTCATTCACTTTTGCCGCCATTAAAGAGGATCATCACAACATGCTTCGAAGGCGTCAATTATTGGCTTTGTCGATTTTTCGGAAACCGCTTTTGCTTGCCGCGCCGCGCCAAAGCAGTGGAAGATGAAGGGCAGGATGCTCGCTGAAGATCTGCAATTGCCGCTCGATTGGCAAGAACGCCCCACCCAACCGGAAAGAGTTGTCCCGTTGCCGGAGGAATTGGCGGCGTTCCACCAGTTTGGTAAAAGCACCGTTCGCATGACGACGAGCGTTGCCCTGGCCGATGGCAGGACGGCGAATGTGCCCGTGTTCGTCAATGAGTTCTGGACTTCCAAACAGCGCGCCGCCAGCCGGCTGCATGAGGTTTCTTACCGCGCCTGCTTCAAACCGCAGTTGCCGCGATTTTTCATCGAGCGCCTGACCCAGCCCGGCGACGTCGTCTATGATCCATTCATGGGCCGCGGCACGACGCTGCTGGAAGCAGCGCTGTTGGGGCGGATTCCATTTGGTTGCGACGTCAATCCGCTGAGCCTGCGATTAGTCGGCCCCCGGCTCCGCCCTCCTGGAATTGAAGAAATCCGCGCGCGGCTGACGAAAATCGATTTTCGCGATCACAATGAGACGCCGGACGAGATGCTGGTTTTTTATCATCCCGAAACCCTGCGGGAAATCGCCGCGCTGAAAAAATATCTGCTGGCCCGCAAACAGGATGCGGTGGATCAATGGATTTGCCTCGTGGCCCTCAACCGGCTCACCGGCCATTCGCCCGGCTTTTTTTCCGTTTATACCCTGCCGCCGAACCAGGCGGTGTCGGTCAAATCACAGCGCAAAATCAACGCCGATCGGAACCAAATTCCGCCGCGCCGCCACGTCCCGGATTTGATCCTGAAAAAGAGCCGCCAACTGCTGGGGGATTGCGATGCGACGATGCGCGGGGCGCTGGAAATCGTGGCGGACAACTCGCTGTTGTTAAACCAGCCGGCCCGGGCCACGCCGCGGATTCCTTCCGATTCAGTCGCGCTGGTTGTCACATCGCCGCCATTTCTCGACGTGGTGGATTACGCGGGCGACAACTGGCTGCGCTGCTGGTTTCTGGGAATCGATCCAAAATCCGTCCGCCTGACCGTCCCCAAAAAGCTTGTGGAATGGCAGTCCGAAATGACGGCCATATTCCGCGAGTTGCGCCGGGTGCTCCGGCCCGGCGGGCACGTGGCCTTTGAAGTGGGCGAAATCCGCGCCGGCACCATCAAATTGGAGGAGACGGTGTTGCTGTGCGGCCTGGACGCCGGCCTTGCGCCGCTGCTCATCCTCATCAACGACCAGAAATTCACCAAAACCGCCAACTGCTGGGGAGTCGATAATAATGACAAGGGCACCAACACCAACCGCATCGTGCTCTTCCAGAAAACAGGGTGAACATGGACCGGCTCACCCTGTTTGGCCTGTTTGCGGTCACGGCGATGCTGGTGTGCTACGCGTTGGAGGACCGCAGCCGCTGGTTCGTTTTGGGATTCGCCGCCGCCTGCGCCTTGGGATCGGTCTATGGATTTCTGCAAGGGGCCTGGCCGTTCGGCGTGGTCGAGGCCATCTGGTGTCTGGTCGCGGCGCGGCGCTGGTGGCTGAAGAAAGGCCCCCTGCATGGGCCGCAACACAAATGAGCATTCTCCGCGGGTTTCTGCTGGCCAGTTTCAGGGCGGCACTATAAGCTGGGCGCATGGATAATTTGCCCCGCCCGGAGATTATTTTGACACACGAGAGCGACCTGGATGGCTTCGTGGCGGGGTTGCTTTTGCAGCGGCTGGCCCGGAAGCTTTTCGACACGAACATCCGCCTGGAAGCCCACCACTATAACAGCTGGAAAATCCGGGAGCCGCGCGAAAAGTCCGGCTGGGTCTGCGATTTGAGTTTCGAGCCGCGGCTGGACAAGCCGGATTGGCTGGTGATTGACCATCACGCCACCGAACTCCAACCGAAGAACGCGCGCTTGGTTCATGATGTCACCAAATCCGCCGGATTGCTCTGCTACGAACTGTGCCAGCAAAACGGCCTTGGCTCGCCGGAGTTGGCCCGCCTGGTTCACCTCAACAATGTGGGGGATCTATTCCTGGAGAACGACCCTGACTTCGCGCTGGCCAACGATTTCGCCAATCTGGTAAAGACCTACGGCTTTTGGAATCTGCACACGCTGATCGAGGGGCAACTGGAACGGTTGCTGGACCATCCTTTGCTCGAGGTCATGGCCGTCAAACGGCGCGTCGAAGACCCGCTCGGTTACGCATGGAGCAAGGCCAACGTCATCGCCGTCAGCCCGATGGTGGGTTATGTGGACACCGTGGTGGGCAACAATAACTTGATCGTTCACCAACTGCTGGAGCAGAAGGCAACCCCCTACCCGGTGCTGCTGACCCTTTTCCGCAAGGCGAACAACACCGTGGTGGTGAGCCTGCGCAGCCGCAACGGCGAGGCTTTAAAGATTGCCGAAAAACTGCAGGGCGGCGGCCACCCCAACGCCTGCGGGGCCACCCTGCCGCGTTCCGTCAGGGGCATTCCCGACGCGCTGGAATATCTGCGGCAAGCGCTCAATCCGGTGGCAAAAACAGACGCGCCGCTCAACAGCCTCGAAGCCTTGTTCCAGAAGGTGGAAGTCAAACCTTAAGTGGTCATCAGCCAGTCACCATCTCGATCTTAAGTTTTCGTCCCAGAGCGCGGGCGGCCTTGCCCAAAGTCGTGAGCGTGACAGAGGTGTTGGAATCATCCAGCAGCCGGTCAACGGCGGCGCGACTCGTTTTCATCCGCGCGGCCATTTCCGTCTTCGAAATCGCTTCTTGCGCGATCAATTTGCCCAGTTGCAGCGCCAAGGCGTGTTTCAAGGCACGCGCTTCGACTTCTTCCAAAATTCCGTCTTCCTGGAGAAAGCTCCGGAAATTCGTTCCACGATGCGGTTTCTTATTCATTGCTTTGCAAATATTGTTTCTTTCGTCTCCGCGCCAAATCCAATTCGGTCTTCGGCGTTTTGCGATCTTTCTTGATGAAACCGTGCAATAAAACCATCTCGCCATCGGCCAGGATGAACAACGTCCTTGCGATGCGATTCGTGAGGCGTGACCGAACCTCCCAAATCCCGTCGCCCAAATGGTCCACCAAAGGTTTTCCGACCGGCCACGCATATTGAACGGTCAGAATGTCCGTGCCTATGGTTTTGCGGTCTTCCTTCGGCAATTCTTTCAACCACTCGCGAACCGGCTCATTTCCAGCTTCCGTTTCAAAGAATATGACCGCCATCGGCCTTTCCGATTTCATCTGGAGATTAGTGTATCAAAATTGATGCAATTGTCAAATGGGTTCTCCCCTACGCAGTTCGGGTAATCTCTTGATCTTTGACTCTCGGTAGAGGAGAATCTGTGCGAGGCCCTTCATGTACATGAATATTTGGCCCGTCATTAAAGCGCCGATCGCGGTTCAATTGAACAGAATTGCTTTCACGCTCTACGCAGCATTTTTTGGAGCGTGCTCATGGCGAATTCACCGCTTCGCAGCCGTGGAGGGGATGGCAATCTTCCTCTGCATGTTTCTTTTCAGTGTTCTGGGGCTCATTTCATCGTTCATTCGCGCCCGGCGCTCACGTTGGATCATGGCGGCGCTCGACCTTTTGATACCTGGCATCGTTTTCATCGGGATGTGCCTAATGGAGTGGAGTCGTCCGGAGGGATGGGTGGATTGGCTGTTCAGCGCGTTGGTCGCGCTAGTTGTTTGGTTTGGCATTCCGCTCAGCCTCGCACTTTCTCTTTTTAAGGACATCTGCAATATTCGCTTTGATAAAAGGATGTCTTTGGTTTTTGAAATCAGATCAGCCCAAACGTGCATTGATTACTTCAAAAAATCGTGAAAGCCAGTTCTAAAGATGCAGGTGCGCCCAGAGTTCCGGCGGGCGCAATCTCATATTGACAAAGAAGGGGCCAAAATCCGCGTAGCGCGCGCTGACCTCGTCGAAGCGCATTTCGTAAACGATGTCCTTGAGCGCATCGACTTGATGGGCCATGAGCGTGACGCCCCATTCCCAATCATCCAACCCGGTTGAGCCGGTGATCAATTGCGAAACGCGCCCGGCGTATTTGCGGCCGACCCGCGCATGGCCGCTCATCAGTTTCCGGCGCGTGTCAAAATCGAGCGTATACCAGTTGTCCGTGGCGGCGCGGCGCTTGCTCATGGGGTAAAAGCCCATGACTTCCCAATCGGGCATCTCCGGGTAGAGGCGGTAATGCTCGTACTGTTTCATTCGCTCCCGCAATTCGCCCAAGCGCCGGTTGAACGCCTCGCTTTCGGGGGGCAGCTTTTCCTTTTCGATCAGCGTCCGCCGGTTGTCCTCCTCCGTCGGCATGTACTCGCTCAATTCCGTCACGCTCAGATAGGAAAAAACCCGCGCGAGCGCGCCGGGTGGAAAGCAAGCCTCCAGGTCGCGGTGCATCTGGCCAAGCTGGGCCAGTTCAGCCGCGAGAAGGAAGAAGGCCAGATCAGCCTTGCCCCCGATGGTGGCGTAGGTGGTCAAACGGGGATGGGATGGCTGGCCATTGGCGGCGCAGAGGGCCTCCAGGCGGGCAAGACACCGTTCTGATTCGGCCCAGCGTTCCCGATCCACACGGTAAAAGAGATGCATCGCGTGAATTCCGCGATCCAGTTTGATGACCGGAAGATTCGCCATGTCTCATTCCACCTGCAAAACCTGGTCCAACAATCGTGGCAAATGTTCGGCAATGGCGGCGTTGCCCACCAACAAGGTGACGCCAGCCTCCGTAGCCTGATGCTGCTGCGCCGAATCCTGGGCGGCGGAGAAACCCAGCACCGGAATATGCTGGGTGGCGGGGTCCTGTTTCAGTTGGGCGATGGCGGCGAAGGCAGGGCCGGCCGGCGCCATTTCGGCCACAACCACCAGCGGTTTTTCTCGTTGACAAGTTTCGACCAGGGCCGCCAGGTCCGGGACCATCTGAACGCGATAGCCCAGGTCTTGCAGCCGGTTGGCCAATTGCCCGCCCGGCATCAGGTTCGAGTAGTGCAGGATGGCCAGGGGTTCGCTCATGACAGGCCCGCCCTTTCCTTGCGCCACGGCGTGCTCTGCTCATAAGCATGGGCGAGTTTCAGAATTGTCTCTTCACCGAACGGCTTGCCGAGCAACTGCAGGCCGATGGGCAATTTGGGCTCGCGAGTGAAGCCGCAGGGGAGGCTGACGCCGCAAATTCCCGCCAAGTTGCAGGAAATCGTGAAAATATCCGAAAGATACATCTGCAAAGGATCGTCCGCCTTTTCGCCGATTTTGAAGGCCGGCGTTGGGCTGGTGGGAGTGATGACGGCATCGACTTTGGCAAAGGCGTTGAGAAAATCCTGCCGGATGAGCGTTCGCACTTTTTGGGCGCGCAGGTAGTAGGCGTCGTAATAACCGCTGCTCAGGACGTAAGCGCCCAGGATGATGCGGCGCTTGACTTCGGCCCCGAAACCGGCGCCGCGCGTTTTGCAATAGAGATCTATCGGATCGGCGCCATCGACGCGCAGCCCGTAACGGACGCCGTCGAAGCGGGCGAGGTTGGCGCTGGCTTCGGCGGTGGCCACAATGTAATAGGTGGCCACGGCGTAATCGGTATGGGGGAGCGAAATCTCCACAATTTCCGCCCCGAGTTTTTCAAAATGTTTGACAGCCGCCTGCACGGCTGCGCCCACTTCCGCATCCAATCCTCCGATCATGTATTCTTTGGCCAGGCCGAGCTTCAGCCCCTTGATCCGGCCATCGAGCGCGGTGGTGTAATCCGGCACGGGGCGCGGCACGCTGGTGGAATCGCGCGGGTCTTGTCCGCTGATGACCCCCAGGATGGTGGCTGTGTCGCGTATGTCCCTGGTAAAGCAACCGATTTGATCGAGAGACGAGGCAAAAGCCACCAAGCCAAAGCGCGAGACGCGGCCATAGGTGGGTTTGAGCCCCACGCAGCCGCACAAGGCCGCCGGCTGCCGGATGGAGCCGCCCGTATCGGAGCCCAGCGCGGCGATGCATTCGTCCGCCGCCACCGCTGCCGCCGAACCGCCGGAAGAACCGCCCGGGATGCGCGAGACGTCCCACGGATTGCGCGTCACGCCGAAGGCCGAATTCTCGGTGGAACTGCCCATGGCAAACTCATCCATGTTCAAGCGCCCGAAGACAACCGCGCCCGCCGCCTGCAATTTCTCAATGACGGTGGCGTTGTAGGGGGAAATGAAACTGCCGAGTATTTTCGACCCGCAATTGAGCGGCTGGCCGCGCACGGCGATGACGTCCTTGATGCCGATGGGTACGCCCAGCAGCGGTCTTTGCGTCGCGCCGCGGGCGATGGCCTGGTCGGCGGCGTCGGCCTGGGCCAGGGCGTCGGCGGCATCGTAACTGATGAAGGCGTGAATCCGGCCATCGACCTTCTGGATTTGATCCAGGCAGGCCTGCATGGCCTCGCGAGCGGAAACCTCGCGGCTGCCCAACTTGGCGGCCAGTTGGGAGATCGTCAATTGGTTCAACATGGGCCGGTTCATTCCACGATCTTCGGAACCAGGAAAAGCCCGTTGGCGGTGGCCGGGGCGTTGCGCAGGGCCTCCGCCGTGGGCAGCGACGGGCGCACCTCGTCGGCGCGAAACACATTGACCAGGGGCACGGCGTGGGCCGTGGGCTCGATGCCGCTGACATCCAGTTGATTGAGCTTCTCGATATAGCCGAGGATGTTGGAAAGCTGGGCGCCGAATTTTTCCTGCTCTTCGGGAGTGAGCGCTATGCGCGCCAGGTGCGCCACATATTGAACATTGAAATCTCCAGCCATGGTCGGACCTATTCCTCGTCGAATTTGCGTTTGATCAAGTTCTCGATTTCGCCCAGCGCCTCCTGGCAATCCTCCCCTTCGCAGTTGACCGCCAGGGTGCTGCCGGGGCCGGCGGCCAGCATCATCAAGCCCATGATGCTTTTGCCGTTGACCTGTTCGCCGTCCTTTTCCACCAGGATGGTGCAGGAGAAGCGGTTGGCGGTTTTGACAAACATGGCGGCGGGACGGGCGTGGATGCCCAATTTGTTGATCACAACAAATTCGCGTCGCATGGCGTGCTTGCCGCCGGGTTTCTTCGCACTACTCATTGCCTGTAATGTTGGACTCTGCCCAAGACTTATTCCAATGAATTATAACTAATTATATCTTAATATTGCCCGCCATCTGCGCAATCAACCGGTCGTTCAATTCCTTGGCCGGGTTCTGGCCGGAGGACTTCAGCTTGATTTGAAAAGCCGCCACTTCGATTAACCGGGCCAGATCGCGCCCGGGCCGCACCGGGATGATGATGTGCGGCACCTCGATGCCGAGAATTTTCACATACTGTTGTTCCATGCCGATGCGTTCCACGTCGGGCACTTCGTCCCAAGCCTTCAAGGTGACGACCAAATCAACCCCCTTCTGGCTGCGAATGCTCCTGACCCCGAACATCGACGCCACATTGATGATGCCGATGCCGCGCACTTCCATGTGGTTGCGGGTGACCTCGGCGCTGGTGCCGATGATTTCCCGCCCGTCCAGCAGCGTGACGCGAGTGATGTCGTCGGAGACCAGGCTGTAGCCGCGTTCGATCAGGGCCAGCACGCTCTCGCTTTTGCCGATGCCGCTCTCGCCGCGAATGATGACGCCGACGCCGAGGATATCGACCATGCTGCCCAGTTCGCTGGTGCGCGGGGCGAACAACATCTCCAGGGCCAGGGTGGCCAGGTTGATGAACTTCATCGTGATCATCGGGGTGACGAACACGGGCACCTGCGCTGTTTCGGCGGCGCGCAGAAAGACTTTGTCCGGCTGCAAATCGCGCGAGAAAACAACGGCGGGAATTTTAAATGAAAACAAATTGGCATAGCGCTTGGCGCGTTCGGCGAGGGAGAGCCTTTTCAAGAAAGTCGTTTCGGCATTGCCAAAGACTTGCAAGCGTTTGCTGGCGAAATAACGCGTGAACCCGGCCAGGGCCAGTCCCGGCCGGTTTACCGTGGGTTCGCGAATGATGCGCTTGAGGCCGCTGGCGCCGGCCACCAACTTCAATTCGAGGCTCCGGGCTTCGCCGGTGTAAAGCCGTTCGACTGTAATCGTATCGCGTTGCATGAGGGCCGCATCATAGAAAAGGAACGGCCCAATGTCCAAGCAGGAATGAACCTGCAGTCACTTCATGCCTCTATCGTCACATGATCGGTGGCCCTGGCCTGGCAGAGCAAAATGAGGTTGTTCGACTTGTCCGCGTCGTCCAGGGCATCCTGGACTTCCATCGTGACGCAGCCGGCGAGGAGCCGGGTCTTGCACCGGCCGCATATGCCGGAGCGGCATTCGAAATCCGGATTCAGGCCGGCCGTTTCCGCCATCTCCAGCAGGTTTTTATCCGGCGCCAGGGGAACGGATTTCATCGCCAGCGCAAATGTCAATGTGGGGACCGCCGGATCGCGAACGGGCGGGACTGGAGCCGCTGTGGAATCAGCCAGTGCGAGGGCGGCTTCGGCCCGTTTCGCGGCGACAAACGCCTCAGATTTGATCTGATTCCCCGGAACGCCAAGCTCACGCAGCAATTGAATGGTCGGCTCCATCATGGAGGTTGGTCCGCAGATATAGACGGGCCGCGCGGCGAGGTTGGGGACGGTTTGCGTCAGGAGCTCGCCGTCAATACGCCCCTTTCGCCCGGCCCAATCCACTCCCCCGGCGCGCGTGAGAGTGACGACAAGGTGCAGGTTCGGAAATCTCTTTTGCAGATCATCGAGTTCCTGGCGGAAGATGATGTCCTGCGGAGTTTTGGCGCAGTAGAGGAAGTAAATATCGCCTTTCCAATTCTGATCGGTCAGGTAGCGCAGGATGGACATCAAGGGCGTGATTCCCACGCCTCCGGCGATGAGCACGATACTGGTGGATCGCGTGCCGTCGAAGATAAAGCGGCCGGCGGGGGCGGAAACATTGAGCATGTCGCCTTCACGAAGAGTGTCATGAAGGTGGCGCGATGCGAGGCCGTTTTCTTCGCGCTTGATGGTGATTTCGCAGCGGTCGGGCCGGGACGGAGAAGAAGCGATGGTGTAGGTGCGGATGACCTTTTTACCGGCGATTTGCAGCGACAGCGTAAGGTACTGGCCGGGGAGATGGTCGAACGGGAGCCGGTCGCCGTCGGGCGAGGCGAGGCGAAAGGTGCAGACGTCGGGCGTTTCCCTGACGATGCGCGCCACGCGCAACAGACCGGACCATATCCTGGGTTTGACTGCGGTGGTTGCCGCCGACGCTGACTTCGGACGGCGCCAGTATACCGCGAGCCGGTACCCGAGCAGGATGGCCAGCACAGCCCCAAATGCCAGCGGTTGGCGCACGTCGGCTTTGACCTGCATGTAATAATGAATCACCCCGGCGATGGCGGCCACATAAACAAGCCGATGCAGCGCCCGCCAGCGCTTGCCGCCCAGCCGTTTGATCATGGCATTGGTGGATGTGACGGCCAGCGGCACCATGACCAGCAGACCGGCGATGCCCACCATCAGGTATTTGCGTTTGACCATCTCCGACAACGTGCTGGATATGCTGAAAGACCGGTCGAGGCTGAAGAAAATCAGGAAATGCAGGCAGGCGTAGAAAAAGGCGTAAAGCCCGAGCGTGCGCCGGAAGGAAATGATCCAGTTCAAGCCGGTGATTTTTCGCACGGGCGTCACTAACAGCGTCAGCATCAAAAAAACTAGCGTCGACATGCCGGTGGTGAGGATTGCGAAATTGACCGGGTTGGCTCCCAGCTTGTGGTGCCAGGCGTCCCAGCCCAGCAACGCCCCCGGCACGGCGGCATTGACCAGCACGAGGAACTTGGCGAAACGAAGATCGTTTTCCTTCATGACGATTGCGTTGGTCAGAAATTCGCGCGCAAATCCATCCCGGCGTATAAATGCCCCACTTGTTCTTCATAGCCGTTGAGCATGAGGGTGGGCCGGCGCCCCGATTCCCCGATGCGTTGTTCGGTGGCCTGGCTCCAGCGGGGATGGTCAACGTGCGGGTTCACGTTGGCGTAGAAGCCGTATTCATTTGGGGCCTGCGCGCTCCACGTCGTGCGCGGTTGCGTCGCCGCCAGCTTGATTTTGACAATCGACTTTATCCCTTTGAAACCATATTTCCACGGCACGACCAACCGGATCGGGGCGCCGTCCTGCGGCGGCAGCTCCCGCCCATACAGCCCGCTGGCCAGGATTGTCAACGGATGCATCGCTTCATCCATCCTCAACCCCTCGACATAAGGCCAGTCAAGCACACTGGCGTGCTGGCCGGGCAGGCGCTTGGGATCCAGCAGCGTCTCGAAGGCGACATACTTCGCGCCGCTGAGCGGCTGGACCCGTTGCAGCAATTTGGACAGCGAAAAACCGGCCCACGGAATCACCATCGACCATCCCTCAACGCAACGCATGCGGTAAACGCGTTCTTCGGGCGGACTGATCTTCAGCAAGTCATCAAGATCGAAGACTCCCGGCTTTTGGGCCAGTCCCTCGACCGACACCTGCCAGCCTTTGGTTTCAAATGTGGCAGCAGCATCCGCGACCCCCTCCTTGTCAGTCGAGAATTCATAGAAGTTGTTGTAATGCGTGATGTCCTGGAGTGAAGTCGGTTTGTCGGCAGCGCGGAAGCCGGTGGACTCCGCCGCGGGGCCGACGGGCTGTGTCAACCCCTCGAGCCGTGGCGTGTCGATGGTGCCCGTGGCCACGCGGTTGAGCCGTCGATAAACCAGGCCGGTGGCCAGGGCGCTGGCCGCAACGATGCCGGCCCGCATGAACGCCCGACGATTGAAGTACACGGCGGGGTCGGTGATTTCGCTGGCGGGTATTTTTCCGGTTCTTTCATTGAGTCAAACCGCAGGGATCATCACCTACTGATTGGTGCCCGCCGGCATGTTCGCATTCATGTTCGACATGCTGTTGGTGGCCATCATATTCGTGTTCATATTTGGCATGCTGCCGCCTGCCGGCATGTTCGTATTCATATCCTGCATGGTGTTGCTTGTCATCATATTCGTGCTCATACCCGACATGCTGTTGCTTGCCATCATATTATTGGTGGCGCCGCCCATCATGCCGTTGGTATCACTCATGCTCGAATTGGGGGAGGCCATGCCGGTTGTATTGCCTGGACCGCTTTGATTACAGCCAACCAGCGTCAATGCGGCCAGAACTGCGATTAGTGGAATTATTGATTTCATAAGTTTGTTTTCGTTTTTAATGTTCATGTTTTCGCACTCATGAATTGGTCGAAGCGAAAGCCGATTCCTTACGGTTAAATTCGATTGCGCTGTATGTAAGGGTGGGGTCGCAAGCACGACAAACTTCTATGAAACGAACATCGGAAGCCGTCAAAACTGCCCGGTCGATAATCCCGAGTTGGGCCGCGGACGCGCTTTTCCAGCCACCGCTCCGGGCGGCCGTTAAATCCGGATCGCGGGGACTAAATTCGTGCGCCAAACACCTGACGGGTGAGCGTCGCCGAACCCATGACCAAAGCCTGTGGCTGGTGCGCTATGTGATTTTGGGAATGTTTGCCGGCATCGCCGTCAACGGCGCGCCCATTCAATTTCAAAGTTCCGAGCGTCAGGAGGCGCTGGTGGAACTGTACACTTCCGAAGGGTGCAGCAGTTGCCCGCCGGCGGAGTCGTGGCTGAGCCGGTTGAAGGAGAAACCCGGCCTCTGGAGCGATTTTGTGCCGGTCGCCTTTCACGTTGATTATTGGAACCATCTCGGCTGGCCCGACAAGTGGTCCAGCAAACAATATGCCGACCGTCAGCGCGATTACGCCGCAGTCTGGGGCAGCGAGAACATTTACACTCCGGAATTTGTCCTGAACGGCAGGGAGTGGCACAACTGGTTTGAACTGAACGGGGCTCCCGGATTGTCCGGAACCAAAGCAGGCCTCCTCAAGGTCACTTCTGAAGACACCCATCATTGGCAGGTGCGCTTTAATCCCGCCGTCGCTGGCGCTTCAGGTTACGAAGTGAACGCCGCACTCTTGGGCAGCGGGCTGGATTCTGATGTGAACGCTGGAGAAAATGCCGGACGCCATTTGCGGCATGATTTTGTGGTTCTTAAATTCATCCATCAGCCGCTCTCGCCCGGGAATGATGGGTTGCAGGGTGTTTTCACATTGGATGCCAGTCAGAAAACGCCGGAAGACAGTCAGGCTCTGGCCGTCTGGGTCACCCGCAGCGGGTCTCTGACCCCGGTGCAGGCGGTTGGCGGTTGGCTCGCGAAATCGGACAATATGAAATAGAAGCTAAAAAGCCGCTTTCGCGCCGCGCCCATACCAGACTCCAGCCGCGAAGAGAACGAGCGCGGCGCCTGCCGTAAAGAAAATCAGGAAAGGCGACGGCAACATGAACCAGGCGGCCACCGCCGCTCCCGCCGACAATCCTCCACAAAGATAACAGTAGAACGCACTGGCTTTGGCGCTTTGCACGCTTTTGTCGAGCACCAGCAGCACCGCCTGTTCAGTGTGCTCAAGCGCGGACGCGCAATCGCTCGAACAAACAAGACGCCTTGCGGCCGGAGCTTGAATGCAGGCGGGACAAAGCGCCCGTCCGCAATACATGCAGACGGCCACGGCCTCAGCGTTGTGCGTGGAGCATTTCATGGTTTGCGATGGGCCTGGCTTGTTCGGGAGGCGCCCGAATGGCGGCGCAGCGTGGTTCAATCCCGCAATACGTGGCAGGTGTAGCCGCCGGGATTCTTCATGAGATACTTTTGGTGGTATTCCTCCGCCGGATAGAATGTCGTGGCCTGCGTAATCTCGGTCGTGATCGGCTTGTCGAACTTGCCCGATTTGTCCCATCGCGCCTTGACGCGCCCGGCGGCCTGTTTCTGCGCTTCGCTGGTGTAGAAAATGGCCGAGCGATATTGCGTCCCCACGTCGTTGTGCTGCCGGTTCAGCGTGGTGGGATCGTGCATGCGAAAGAAATAATCCAGCAACGACTCGTAACTCAGCCGGGTGGGATCGAACACGATCTGCACCGCCTCGGCATGACCGGTGGTGTGGCTGCAAACCTCTTCGTAGGTCGGGTTTGCGGTATGCCCGCCGGTGTACCCCACGGTCGTTTCGAGGACGCCGGGGATCTTGCGGATGATCTCCTCCATCCCCCAGAAGCAACCGCCCGCCAAGATGGCCGTCTCGCGGGCCGGGGCCTTGACCAAACCCGCCTTCACGAACGGTTCGAGATACCGGCCATAACCGGCCTGGTCCATCTCCTCGACGGGAATGAATTTCAGCGCCGCGGAATTAATGCAGTAACGCAGACCTTTTTCCCCCGGTCCGTCGTTGAACACATGGCCGAGATGCGAATCCGCCATTTTCGAACGCACCTCCGTCCGCTCCATGCCCAAAGTGGCGTCTTTCTTCTCGACGACGTCCGCGGCTTGCAGCGGCTGCGTGAAGCTCGGCCAGCCCGTGCCGGAATCAAACTTGTCCAGCGAACTGAACAGCGGCTCGCCCGACACCACGTCCACGTAGATGCCCGGCTTGTGATTGTCCCAGTAGGCGTTGTGAAACGGCGGTTCCGTGCCGCACTGTTGGGTGACTGCGAATTGCTCCGCGGACAACTTCGTTTTCAACTGCGACGGCTCCGGTTTCTTGAAATCATTCATGCGTTCTGCTTCGTAAGTTGAGTTGTTTGTTGGTTCTGAGCGTCCCTGGCGTTCCAGGACGGCGATACCCGCCGCCAACACCACCGCTGCCGCGACTGCCAGAATTCTGTTTGAGCACATAAGCTTTCCTTCCATTGATTATAACTCACATTCCAGACTTTTCACGCCGAAATTCCATTCCGGCCCCATAAACATGAGTCGCGTGTCCCGCCGAAATCTTACAAATGAATGTAAAAAGCTGTGAATTCCATCCAGCCGGCGAAGACGTGGGCGGCTTGCTTTTCCGGCTTGAACAACTAATTTCTGACTGTGGATGCGGACGAAGATTCAACCATAAGCCAGCCGCCGGCGGAAGACGTGAAAGCAACGCCCGGCCTGTCCGACCCGGATCAGTGGGTGGAACTTCACGGCGATTACCTTTTCAGATACGCAATGATGCGTCTGCGCGATGCCGCCAAGGCGGAGGACGCGGTTCAGGACACGTTCCTCGCCGCGCTGAAAGGAGGCAAAAATTTCGCCGGCCGGTCGGCGGAGAAGAGCTGGCTGGTCGGCATCCTGAAAAACAAAATTTGCGATTATTACCGGAAAGCCGGACGGGAGACCCCTTTCACGGACCTGGAATTTTACTCGGACGAAGAGAGCGACCGATTTGTGCCGGTTGGCCTCTTCAAAGACAGTTGGATTCACGAACTCGGACCGCAAGAGTGGACAAATCCCGGCGCCAGCCTGGACAGGGAAATCTTCTGGCAGACGTTTCGCGATTGCGCGAACAAGCTGCCAAAAAAGGTCGGGGCTGTCTTCACTTTGCGGGAGGTGGACGGCATCGAGGGCCGGGAGGTTTGCGCCCTGCTGAACATTTCAGAAAACAATTTATGGGTGATGTTGCATCGCGCGCGCATGGCGTTGCGCCGCTGCATGGAAGTGAACTGGTTTGGAAAAAAGGATGCGCCGGAATGAACCCGGCGCGCGCTGGCATGACGTTGGCCGCGAAAAACATCGTAAGGTTTCGCGCCGTCTCCGCGACGAACTGACTGGCGGAAAACAATGGAATGAATAGGACCTCTAACATCGTCAAAAGCCTCGTCGGAAGGCTGGGGGACCTTTCCCCCCGTTGCAAGGAGGCCATCCGCCTCCAATCGGCCGCGCTCGACCGCAACCTCACGCTAACCGAGAGGTTCGGGTTGCGGCTTCACCTCGTGTTGTGCCGATGGTGCCGCGCTTATGGCAGGCAGGTCGCGTTTTTGCGCTCGGCGGCCGGGGGGCTTGCGCAAGATAACCGGCATCTTCAGCAGCAGGCGCTGTCACCTGAAGCCCGTGAACGCCTCAAACGAATGCTGCAATCCGCCAGGGAATAAGCTTTTCCATAACATCCCCCTCCAAGGTGTTGACCCCGTTTGCATCCGGCCAATTCAAGGCTTAGGTTTAAGCAGGAAGGAGGATTATAAGCCTATGAAGAAACTAATTGCAGTAGTCCTGGCCGCCGCCGCCCTGGCGTCGCTGGTTGGCTGCTCGACCGGGAATGAAAGGCAGCAGGCATACATGCCCCCGGCCAGCGCGGGACCGCCAAACTTGGTGGCTTTTCCTGACAACATCGCCGTCGTGCCGGATTCGAATGGAAAGCCCATGCCCCAGTAGAATCGTTGACTCTGCGGGGTAAAACTGCAGACGTGCCCGCAAGCGGCGGTGTGCCGTTGCGGGCCGCCCAACCAAAAAATCCCTTCTTGACTTTGCCCTGCGCTGGGCTGAAAAGCACTGCACATGCCCGGTCTCCATCCAGGGTTTTATGCGGAATGGCGCGCGCAAAATGAATCGCGCTTCCTGTTGCGCGAGCGCGGCGCTTATCCGCCCGAACGCATGCTGCAAACGGTCTGGCATCATCAGCGCCTCCAGCGCGATCAATTGCGCACGGTCGATGGCCGGGCTTTGCGCGTGCTCCATCCCGGTTTTTGGAACCATGAGGCCGGCCCTGATTTTCGCGGCGCAGTTGTCCAAATCGACCGGGAGGAGGCCCGCTCGGGCGACATCGAGGTGGATTGGGAGGAGCAGAATTGGCAGGGCCATCAGCATCATCGCAATCCGGCATTTGCCAACGTCATTCTGCATGTGGTGTGGAGCGCCAGACCGGGCGCGTCCCATCCGCTCCCCACGCTGGCCCTGGAAAAGTTTGTCGATACGCCGTTGACCGAGATGCAAAGCTGGGCGGGCAGTGACGTCGCGGCGGCCTGGCCCGAAGCCTTGCAAGGCGCTTGCTCGGTTCCGCTGGCGCAGTTAAGCCGGGAACAATCTGTCGGACTTCTGCATCAAGCCGCCCTCATTCGTTTCCAGCGCAAGGCGCGCGAATTGGAAATCCGCGCCCGTCAGGCCGGCTGGGAACAGGCCCTGTGGGAAGGCCTGTTTCGCGCGCTGGGTTACAAACAAAACATCTGGCCCATGCAACGTCTGGCCGAGTTGCTGCCGCGCTTGGGCGATGCCGGGGAATCCGTGTCCGCCTGGCAGGCGCGGCTCTTCGGCGTGAGCGGTTTTCTCGACGCCTCGCACGAGAAGGGCCGCCAGCATGAGCACCTGCAAACCTTGTGGGACCACTGGTGGCGCGAGCGCGACAATTTTCAGGAAGTCATCCTGCCCAAAACCCTCTGGCATATGGGCGGCCTTCGTCCGGCCAACCAACCGCAACGCCGGCTGGCTTTGGCCGCGCATTGGCTGGCTTGGAAAGATTTCCCCGTCCGGCTTGAGCAATGGTTCACGACCGAGCCGGCGAACGTCCCGCTGCCGCAATCCCTGCTCTCATGCCTGCAGCCTCCGCAGGATGATTTTTGGTCCCGTCACTGGAGCTTCCAATCGCCGCGCCTGGCCAAGCCGCAGCCTTTGCTGGGCGAACCCCGCGCCACCGATCTGGCCGTCAACGTCATTCTGCCCTGGTTTTGGACCCGGGCGCGGGCGGGGAGAAACCAGCGTTTGGCCCAGCTTGCCGAGGATCGTTTCCTGGCCTGGCCCCCGGCGCAGGACAACAGCCTGCTCCGCCTGGCGCGGCAGCGTTTGCTTGGGCGGCAGACGGCGGGATGCCGCAAATCCGCCGCGCGCCAGCAAGGCCTGCTGCAAATCGTGCGCGACTTCTGCGACAATTCCAACGCCCTCTGCGCCGATTGTTTGTTCCCGGATGTCGTGCGACAGTGTCAACGCACAAATAATTTGGTCACCGATACAAAATTGTCGGTCACTCGCACAAATATGTTGATCACCTGTGCAAAATATCAGTCACCGGCCGGTCGGTCGGTCGATGCCTGTGGCGTTGCTGTATCGACAAAAAAAACTCGTCCGACAAAAAAATAGTCGTCAGAAGGAAAAAATACTCGTCAGCACCCCATTGCGCGCCGGGGATTCCCACGACACCCTTCGTTGAATTCCCTCAATCCAGTGGTGTATCGCATTTCGCACCATATCAATGGAAACGGCAGCTTTCTGTCCTCTGCGAACGGAGTCGTGAACAAAGTTTTATAGTCGTGAACAAAAGAATGGAGTCGTGTGCTGGTGCCCTGGGATCCCTCAACCACGCCCGCCGTTGTTTTCCTCAATTGTGACAGCCCTTTTTCGTGCGTCGCACTGATGCAATCGCCTGAATTCGAGGCGGTTGTATGGAATTCGGACTGGATATAATCTGGCTCAAGCAGCCCCCCGAGCGAAAACTGGTGACCCCTGGACTACATCGTCCGCCCCCACGCGCAGTCCCTTACCGTATACCCATACGTCATCCAGTGACACAGGCTGAATGGCCGAAAGGCAGTAAATAGTTGCAGGGGTCGAATTTGATTATAGGTTGCAGAAGCCCATCAGGCGGGTTTCTGCGATTTGGGTGCCGGTGAGCGACGCGACAACGGCTTTGGCAAAGGTCTCGGCCAGATGATCCCGCTCTTGTTGCTGCTTTTCCAAGGTGTCAATCAATGCCATCAGTTGATCCACCCTAGCGACAATTTGGCGTTGTTCGGCGAGTGGCGGTATCGAAAGTTCCAGTTCTCGTAGGTTCTCCAAATTCAATCCCGGCTTCGCGCCATAAATGAGTTCTTGTAGTTGGCCAAAACACCCTGTGGGTGCGTGAAGTTGGAGATTGAGCCACGGTGCAAACGCTGGCTCCTTCAGACGGATCAAAGCTACGTGTTGACTAACGTAATAACAGGAAAAACATAACGCAACATGAAATCTATAGACCGTAACGAAATGGCCACAATCGAGGAACATCCGCAAACCGGCAGTCATCAGCCCCGGACGGGGGCTGACTCGCAGGACCGAACCAAACACGACGGCGAAGGGACCCCGATCGCTCAAGGAGTTCCGGGCCGGTCAAAGACCAAAGGGCGGATTGCCTTGCTGGTTTTCGCGCTGCTCGTTGGTGCTGCCTCCACAGTGTATTACTTCCGGTTTGTCGCGCCTTTCGAGTCCACCGACAATGCGTTCATTGAAGGTTATGTCGTACCGATGGCATCCCAAGTGCCGGGACGGGTCGCAGAATTGCTGGTGAAAGACAACCAGGCGGTCAAACAGGGCGATGTGCTTCTGAAAATTGATCCGCGCGATTACGAGGCAAGTCTGGCGCAAGCGCGCGCCGATCTGGCAGCGGCACGCAGCCGAGTGGCGCAAGCGAAGGCGCAGGTGGAAGCAAGCAAAGCTAAAGTTGCGCAGGCGCAGGCGACAGCGGTTGCCGCCGACGCGGAGAATCAGCGCGCGGGAGACGATCTCAAGCGCTACGAATCTGTGGAAAGTCGGGCGGTTTCCAAGAGCGCAATTGACCTGGCGCAGTCCCAGGCGCGTGCGGCCAGCGCCAATTTGGAAGCGGCGCGCAGTCAGGCCAAAGCCGCCGAGGCGGACGTGGCTTTGAGCGAAGCGAGCGTCGAAACCGCGAGTGCCGCGGTGCAACAGGCCGAAGCCAGACTCCTGCAGGCCGAACTGAATCTGTCGTACACACAAGTCATCGCGCCTGACGACGGCCGGGTCACGCGCCGCGTCGTGGAAAAAGGCGCATACATTCAGCCCGGCCAGGCGCTCATGGCGATTGTGCCGCGCCAGTATTGGGTCGTTGCCAACTTCAAGGAAATAGAACTGACGCACATGCGCGTCGGCCAGCCGGTTGAGGTCGGCGTGGACGCCTATCCGGGCCGCAAATTCAAGGGCCATGTGGAGAGCATTCAAAGCGGCGCCGGCGCCCGATTCAGCCTGTTCCCGCCGGAGAACGCCACCGGCAACTATATCAAGGTGGTGCAGCGCGTGCCCGTAAAAATCCTTCTGGATGACCTGCCCGCAGACGATCTCGCGCTTGGCCCCGGAATGTCCGTGGTGCCCAAAGTGCGCGTGAAGTAACCAGACAATCTGTTGCCCACAACTTATGAATGGCGATTCGAACCAGCCTAAAATCAATCCGTGGCTCATTGCGGTCGCGGTGATTTTGCCGACCTTCATCGAAATGCTCGATACGACCGTCGTCAGCGTCGCGCTGGAAAATATCGCGGGCAATCTCTCGGCCACGATATCGCAGGCGACGTGGATCCAGACGGGCTATCTGATTTCGAATGCCGTCGTCCTGCCCGCCACCGCCTGGTTTTCCGCGCTGTTTGGACGCAAGCGCTTTCTCATGATTTGCATCGGCATCTTTACGCTGGCTTCTTTCGCTTGCGGCGAAGCTCCGAATCTTACCTTTCTGATCGTCGCTTCCATTGTGCAGGGCGCTGGCGGAGGGGCGTTGCAGCCCATCTCGCAGGCCATTTTGATGGAGAGTTTTCCGCCCGCCAAGCGAGGCTTGGCCATGGCGGCCTACGTGGTGGGCGTCGTGCTGGCGCCCGTGGTCGGCCCAGTGCTTGGCGGCTGGCTCACCGACAATTATTCCTGGCGCTGGATCTTTTACATCAACATCCCTTGCGGTTTGGTCGCCTTGTGGATGATCCAACAGTTCGTTTTCGACCCGGAATACATCCGCAACGCCAAACGCGGCCGCATTGACGCCTTCGGCTTCCTCGTCCTGGCGATTTGGCTCGGCACGCTGCAAACCGTCCTCAACAAGGGACAGGATGAAGACTGGTTCAATTCTAATTTTATTTGCACGCTTTCAGTGATTTCCGTCATCGCGTTGGTCGCGTTTGTCGTGAGGGAATTTTGGGCCCGCGAACCGCTCGCGGATTTGCGGGTGTTTGCCGACCGGAACTTCCTGGTCAGCACCGTTCTAATCTCCATGGTCTTTCTCCTTTTATATGGCATCATGAACTTGCAGCCGCTGATGGCCGGCAATCTCATGGGCTACACGGCCTTTCTCAGCGGAGTGGCGCAAGCGCCGCGCGGGCTGGGCATGATGGTGCTGACGCCGGTCGTGGGGATTCTGACCGGGAAAGTGGACGACCGTTTCCTGATTGGCCCCGGAATGCTTTTGATAGCGGGGGCCTCCTTGATGATGGGGGATTTCAACCTCGCCATTTGCAGCCACGACTTTTTCTGGCCCAACTTCATTCAAGGCATGGGCATGGCGCTGACAACAATTCCGCTGATGACCGTGGCCTTGGCCACCATTCGCAATGAGCAAATGGGCAACGCCACCGGGTTATTCGCATTGGCGCGCAACCTCGCGGGCAGCATCGGCATTGCCGTGGCGATCGCCATGGTCTCGCGCGGCGCACTGCGGCATCAAGCCTATCTGACAGCTCATCTGACGCCGTATGATTTGCCTTATCAAAACGCGGTGCAAATGGGACAAGCCGCGCTGACACCTGCGATGGGAGCACAAGCGGCTCCCGGTACATTGGGAGTGATTTACAAATCAGTGCTGCTTCAATCCAACATGCAAGGATTCGCGGACGAATTCCGCTGGCTGGCGCTGGTTTGCTTTTTGTCTGTCCCACTGGTGCTTCTGCTCAAAAAGGCGCAAGGCAAAAAAGCCGTGATGATGCATTAACCTCGCTCGAACCGTGCAAACCAAAGCTCAAATTACTAATTGCCAATTTATGAAATACTGTCCTCAAATCCTTCTCACGGGCGCCGTCCTTGCTCTCGCGCTTTTCCAGGGCTGCGCTGTTGGCCCCAATTACCAACAACCGAAAACCGCCGTGCCTGCGCAATGGAGCGCGCCCAAGCCGGGTGGCGAAACAAACCTTGAGCCTTCCATCGCGTCGTGGTGGAAGAGCTTTAAGGACCCGCAACTGGACTCGCTCATTGAACGGGCTGTGAAGACTAACCATGACCTGCGGATTGCCGAGGCGCGTGTACGCGAAGCCCGGGCGCTATACCGCATAGCTTCCTCGCAACTCTGGCCGACGATGGATGCAGGCGGCTCCTACGCGCGTCAAAGGCAAAGCAAGAATCAGCCGGTTCTCGGCTCTCTTCCGATGCCATCGGGCATTCCCTTCGATAACAATGTCTATCAGGCGGGATTTGATGCCTCCTGGGAAATCGATGTGTTCGGCGGGAATCGCCGTGCGGTCGAGGCCGGAAAGTCCGAAGTGGCCGCCGCGGAATTCGGTCGGCGCAATGTACTGGTAACGCTGTTGGGCGAGGTGGCACGCAATTACGTTGAGTTGCGCGGCTGCCAGCGCCGGTTGGAGATTGCGACCAACAACCTCAAAACGCAGCAAGAGGCTTTAGCCCTGACGAAGGACCGGTTCAATAAAGGACTCACCAGCGATCTCGATGTGCAGCAGGCCGCCACGCTGCTGGCGAACACCCGGGCCGTTATTCCCATGCTCGAGACGGGCATTCAAGATTATATCCACCGGCTCGGCGTGCTTTTGGGCCAGCCGCCCGAAGCTCTCCTAACGGAGTTGTCCGCGCCGGCCCCCATTCCTTCTGGCCCTCCCGAAGTGCCGGTTGGACTCCCCTCCGAATTACTGCGCCGCCGGCCGGACATTCAACAGGCTGAACGGCAACTCGCCGCCTCCACCGCGCGCATCGGGGTCGCCACGGCGGACCTGTTTCCGAAGTTCTCATTGACTGGTATCGCCGGATATGAAAGCACGAGCGCCAGTGATTGGTTCGCGGGGGGTAGCAAATTCTGGTCTCTCGGGCCGACCGTGCAGTGGAGGATCTTCGACGCCGGGCGCATCCGGGCCAACATCCGGGTACAAAACGCCCGTCAAGAGCAGGCCCTGGCGGCTTATGAGGAGACCGTGCTCATGTCATTCGAAGACGTTGAAAACTCGCTGGTTGCCTATGCCAAGGAACAGATCAGGCGGCGTTCGCTCGAGGATGCGGCGACGTCCAGCCGGGATTCCCTGCATCTGGCCAACCAACTCTACTCCAACGGGCTCGCCAGCTTCATCAACGTGCTTGATGCCGAGCGATCTCTCTATCAGGCCGAAGACGCGCTGGTCCAGAGCGACAAGGCGGTGACCCAGAACCTCATTAGCCTCTATAAGGCCCTGGGCGGCGGATGGGAAAAACTGGAGCAGCCGTCGCAACTCGCGCAGGCACAAACACCAAAATGAGACCCCGGTGGGCCTGCCTGTCGGTCTGCTTGAACGCAGGCCCGACGTTCGCATGGCGGAGCAAAACGTCCGTGCGGCCAATGCGAAAATCGGCGTCGCCTTTGGTAACTTCTTTCCCCGCATAGGTTTGACTGTGTTTTACGGCGGGTCCAGCACCGATCTGGAAAAGCTAGGCATCCAGCGCCAACACTTTGTCAATCCCCGCAAACACGGCCGCCCCGGTGTTCACAGGAGGCCGGGTTAGGGGGCGCTATCGCCAGGCCAAAGCCGCCTGCTAGGAAGCAAAGCCTCGATACCAAAACACAGCTCTCGGCGCGTTCCGTCCTGTCAGGAGTCTTTGTGAACGCGATGATCCAAAGCATCCGCATGCGTCTTGCCGCCAATGAGCGT
Organism: Verrucomicrobiota bacterium; assembly: GCA_050014435.1. GTDB lineage: Bacteria > Verrucomicrobiota > Verrucomicrobiia > Limisphaerales > Palsa-1400 > DASRLE01. The sequence goes on from JBEKDI010000044.1 coordinate 34,472, forward strand.
GAGCGTGAAGACAAGACTAAAATGTTTCTTGGCCCATCGTTTCCAGCAATTAGATCTGGAGGTCAAAGAACTGAGGTACGCCGAATCTGGAGACGAAGGTGACCCCGGGCGCTGGGGGACCCACAGCCTCATTTTCACCAAACCTTGAGTTCGGTGACTTTGCCGTCTGCGGCATCCCCTCTTGGCGACGGCAAAGCAGTTCCGAGGACAATTCGATAAGCTTCCGGGCTGGATCGGCTCGACTTCCCACCATAGTCACGACTCCATTCTGTGACTCTGGTGACGGATTCAGCAATTTTTTAAGCTCTCAAAAACTTGGTCACGACTTTGTTATAAATGACTTATTTTGGCCATCGTGTAAACCCTTGTGTATCAACAAATGGACTTCGGCGGCAGTTCATGACTCTATCCTGCAAGGACACTTTCGCAGTGATTTCCCCCATCCACAGCGGAGTCCAAAACACCGGCCAGCAGATTCCTGGTTCTATTCGGGCCAGGTTCTTGCCAAGAGTAAGCCTGCTGCGGTTAGCGCGCCATCCCTTGCTGAGCGGGCGCAGACGCCCGGTTGGGTAAAAAACCGCGGTGAGCCAGTCCCTGCTGCAAATCGCGCGGGACTTTTGCGATCATGCCAACGCGGCCTGCGCGGATCACTAAACGCCCCGGCAAGGGTTGATTGTCAGCGTGCAAATAATTTGCTGACTCGTACAACAATATAGGTTACTCGTGCAAAGAAACTGGTTACTCATACAATTTTATTGCTTACCGGTGATTGTTTCGATGTAAAAGAAAGCTAACCGCGATTTTCAGCACTCGACCGACGGCTTGTACCAAATTAAAGCCAAGGGCGAGCACTCAAACCGCGGGGCTGGGATTTTCCAAACAGCGCAAGTTTATCAGGACCTTGCTGGTTACCAATCGGGCCGCCACGCTGGAATTCCTCAAGACGCAGCCGGGAGAACAAGGGTCGGCTGGCTGCGCCCCACCCTGTTGTCTGAATCCAATTAAGGATGCTACACTCATTTAAGGTAAGCTCCATACAATTAAGATTCGCTACAGTTTTACAATTAAGGATCGCGACAATCGGACATTGGGGCGACGATCCGTTTCCCACGATTGCAGCAAACCTGCGTGTACGAATGACGTTAATTAATCGCTCACTCAGACAAAACATTGGTCAGCCGCACATCGGGATGGTGTTCTTGGACAGCCAAACGAGCGAGCGGCCATCCGCCACCACGTCGAGTTGCGGATCGAGGCGCACATATTGGTGTGCTTTCTGGCCTTTTGCCTGAGTGTGACCTTGCGCAAACGGCTGCAAGCCCACGCGCCGGGACTGACTTCACGGGCGGTGTTGGAAACCCTTTCCGGCATTTTGATGCTGGACGTCCATGTGCCCTTGGCCGACGGGAGAGAACTGGTGATGCCGCGCTACACCCAACCGGAAGACGGACATCGGCTGGTCTTGGCAAAGCTGGGCTGGGAGTTGCCTCCGCAACCGCCGCCGCGCATTCGGCGGGCGCAACTTCCCAGCGCCCCAAAAGACCCCGAGACGAAGTCCTAAATGTGGTGGAGACCTTTTGGATCGCTGCCCTGTAAATCAACGTCTTACGCTGCCGCTCCTACTCCAACCATGAAATTTCGGCTAGTATCCTCCAAGATTCCGAAGATTGAGCCCGCAGGATATGCTGTCGCGGTTGCTGATCTGGTCGATTGCCGGGTGATGACGGAGGCAGACCAAAATGCAGCCCGATGTTCAATTTATCCCAACGCTTACGCGTGGGTCCTTCAAAACGTTCGAGCAATCGATCCATTCCCGGTAAAGGGTCAACTCGGACTTTATGAGGTGGCTGTAGCCCCGGAATCTCTTGCTTCCAGGAAAACATCGAAGCAACCTTTCTTGTTCGATAGCACGAGCAACAGACGACTCGATTAATTTATCCGCACATATTGCGTGAAAGCTGGGCTAAGCCTCAACCGACAGCACACGACATTCTCCTGCTGATCCACCCCCGGATACTTAATTCGGTCGGCAGTCCGTTAGCCGTAGGCCAGAGTACTTTGCCACGGCAGACCTTGTGATCTCGAACAATAGGTTGCCTACGAACTTTGCCAATATAGGTCATCATGGGTTCAATACCTTGTTCAGGCGATTGCATATTGTTCGTGGTGTTACTGAGACGGGACTGATGGATCTGGGCCAGGCATTTTAGCACGCCGTTTCCACGAGTCGAATTCGTTGGGGAGCAAGTTGGCAATTTGGAACGCGTTCATTCCCGGCAAATCATAGGTCAGGCTCAGTTGTTGAGTGACTTGGGCAAAGCGGCGGACAGCGCCTGGTTGTGTCCGTGATGCCGCACCATAGCGCAATCCCCCGCGTCGCACGTCAAAATAGAGGTGCCAAGCCAATTCGATAATGCCAGGATTCGAAATCAAGTCGCGGCGTGAGCCGATTTGCGTCAATGTCAATGTGTCCTTGATGCCTCCAGTCGGTGAGACCAGCAACACTTTGCTATGGAGACCGTGCGTTTTAACGGCGATTACAGCTTCGCGGATCAAATGGCCGGTGGCTGTGCGGAATCCAGGATCAAACAAGTACCGATGAAGCGCCAGGATCTTTCTCCTGCCTGTCAAGTCCTTCGGACAAAGCAAATCGATGTAAAAGAGGCTTAGCCATCCCCAAATGCCTGGCTCAAGCGTCAGACGCTGAATATCACACCCAGAGAACGCATCTAATATGTGCAGCGCAAGGTCATAGCGATTGGCAAAATATGATTGATCAACTTCGCTAGTGCCCATTATGGGCTCTGAGGTTTGCGGGCCGACCAACAAATCGCTTGGCGCGTCGCTGGCCGCACCGGATTCCAGCCACGATCGGAATCGGTCCAAACCACGTTCGTTAAGTGATCGAATCAGAGATTTCATGGCTGGCTTGAGAAAAGCTCATCATTTGGGTGTATTGCTGCACGCCAGTGGTCGAACGCCCGATGGCGCCGGCAAAACGAGGCAACGACCTCGTCCACCCATTTCTCGATGATTTCAGGATCGCGCGCATCAGGATTTGGCGGTGGTTCAGGATGGACTGACACTGCGTATTCCAGCCATCGCTTTCCGGGCCCACCGTCCCCGGCTTCATCATCCTCGTCCATTTCCTCGGTAAGGACGCGTGTCAGTATCGTCCGAAGAACTTCAGGAAGTATCAACCACTTGAAACGCGAATCTGTGGTCAGCAGATGCTTGCACTCAGGCTCGTTCTTATTGAGTTCCAGCACGGGTCCGCCATTCCAAGTCACGCGCCAAACCTGATGACCAAGATTGCCAACGACTCGAACATTTAAGAGAGGGTCATGGTCGCGGTCATTGTCAGGGGCGAGTGGGGTAAGTCGGTCTGTTTCGGCGAGGATCTTGCCGCTATCATCCCCGGTTGATACGACTTTAACGCGGAATAAAATGCGCGCTCCGTCATAAAATGCGGTTAGCCGACGGTCGGAAGGAATTGCTGGTGCGGCCACAGTCCCGAAATCAAACCGCATCCAATCGGATTTATGGTACGCTTCAACATACACCTTGGCCGATCCAGGCAGTTCCATTCCGCCCAAACGTATAACGGCGTCAAATTCGTCCGCTCCATTGGCACGAAACAGGGTGAGGTGGATGTTATCCCGCGGCAGTTTCCGCCGGCCGGTATAGTTGAGGCGTCGAATCATTCGCTCTCGTTCCTTTCCTCGACTTTGAGCTTTAGGTCGCGATTAAGGTCGAAACCGGAAACCTCCACTTGGAAATCTATAGCAGAAGCGGTAAAATCCAACCGTTGCCCCAATGGCGTGATGTCGGCAGTTCCGCCCGATTCAATTTTCATCGGTGGTGCCTCAAGACGATAATCACAAGGATTGTATTTTTTAAATGGATTTCCCGTGCGGATTTCGTACGCAGTCCACACAGAGAGGCCGAAAGGCAGGTCTTCTGGACTCAAACCCGGACCACCGCGGACCGTGAAGCCGCCTTTAACGGGTAAGATCGTGAACTTGGGCAAGGGTGGTTCGGCCATTTCCGGCAAAGGTTCCGTTGGAGCGGTTTCCCGCAGCTCTTGCTGACGTTCTGCCTTTCGCGGAATGAAAAAAATGTCAGATAACGCTGCGCGGTCCTCTTCTTCAGATACTTGGGTTAACGTATCCAACAAGCTGACCATAGCCTCGCGGATAAACATAACCGTATCCCGGGCCTTGCGGTACTTGGCCCCGATGCGAGGCGACCTGGGGTTCCAGAGTGTATGAGCCGGATTTTCAGCGTCCCCAAGGAAACGACAAATAGGCGTGTCGTCGGCAAGCAGTAGTCCGAATGCCGTATCCGCCTGACCTGGCACGTCTAGTTTTCGCCGCTGGGGTTCATGATGAAAAGATGGCATTCTAAGCACCCGTTCCGTTTGAAACGATCTTCTGCAATTTCAGATTTCTTATCGTCTCCATTTTCCAATTCTCCAGGAGTTCCAAAGCTGTGCCTTCATCGATCGCTTTGACCATTTGTTCGCACTGAGTCGCGTAACCCGCACACCACGCCCTGCCATCCTCGGCGTAAGCACGAATTGCCGCAATCAAACGCTCTCTGGCTTCGTCCAGGCGCGTCAGTCTGACCAAACAGCATGCAACTCGAAAGTGCTCGTGATGGTCTGGGTCTGGACGCTGCTTGAGCAGGTTCAAAAAGGATTCCGTCGTTTCAATACTTATAAAAAATGGCAAAACTCGCTTCTGAATAATCTTCACGACTCGTTCCATGGAAGTATCTGCAAGCTCCTGTGTCTGACCTGCCCATAGCGAGCCTTGACTTACTTCGTCGCAAACGCGATCCCCTCGGGCAGAATAAATAAAAGATGTCGCCGGGACCAATGGCATCGCCCAGCAATCCACATGAAAGTCACGCCCGCCCCAACCAGAATACCATGGGTTGATGAGGTGCAAAATATCTTCGCGGATTCTAATCAACTTCCTGCTGCCATGGCGCTGAAACCCAAACGGCTTCACAGCCGGAAGCAAAATCGAAGTCGTTGCGGCAAGCAGGGGATCTTTTGAACGAATTTTAGGCATCGCGCATTGTGTGGCCAAAACCATTACATAACTAGAGCGGCTCCAATATTAAACGTGCGAATCCAGCATGCAAGGCTTCTGATTCGAGGGGCTTACTTGTTCAAGCTCCCTGAGCCACCAATTTCTCCCTCGCTTTGGCCCTGGCCCACGCCGCCGGCGTGAACTCCTTGATCTGGGTGATCTTGGCCGCTGGCAAGCGCGTGAACAAATCCTTCAAATATTCGAAGGGATTGATCCCGTGCCGCCGGCAACTGCCAAGCAGAGTGTAGATCACCGCGCTGCGTTCCCCGGCTTCAGGATGCCCAACGAACAACCAATTTTTCTTTCCGAGTGCGCTGGGCCGAATTGAATTCTCGAGGAGATTGGTGTCAATTTCCAGAGCACCGTCATCCACGAACCGGTTCAAGGCTTCCCACCGTTTCAAGGGGTAGTCAATGGCCTGACCGAGTAATCCTTGAGGCAAAGTCCGCCGCCGGACCAGTTCCATTGCCCGGCGCAGCCGCTGCAACACTGGGCGGCTTTGCCAAACCCGCATTGCGGCACGTAGCTGCGGCCCGGCTTTTTTCTGGCGCAACTCTTTTTCCACTGCGTAAAGGTGCCCGATCTGCCGAACAAACCATGCGGCCAGTTTGCTCTCCGCCAACGCTTCATGAAACCCTCGCCTCGTATGCGCCCAACATGCAATCAAAATCAAATCGCCATCGCGTTCCTTGGCCAGCGATTCATACGCATAGTAGCCGTCGGTTTGTAGCTTGCCCCGAAACGTTTTGAGAAATTTCTCCGGCCCCTCCCGCGACCGGCTCACCTGCCATTCAAACAAGACATCGCCTTTGGGCCGACTATAAGCCCAAAGATAACCCTTCTGGCTTTTGCCTTTCACATCAGGGTCCAAATACCGGATGGGGGTTTCGTCGGCTTGCAGGTAATTGCCTGCCAGCAAATCCTCGCGGATCGACCGATACACCGGTTTCAACAACTCAGCCGCTTGTTCCACCCAACAGCCCATTGTCTTGCGGCTCAGTTCCACCCCGAATTGATGGCGGAACATCTTCTCCTGCCGGAAGAGTGGCAGATGATATTCAAATTTGTTGAGGATGACCTGAGTCAACAAGCCCGGACCTACCATGCCTTGCTCAATCGGTTGCGGGGGCAGTGGCGCCAGGGCAAAACGTTCAGCCTTCACATAGCGCGGGCGAATGAAAACTCGTTTGATGATTTTCGGTGCGACCCAATCCAGTTGACTGGTGCGTTCTTCGCTGATCTTTTTCCAACCGTCTGGCTGGGCCTTGACTTCCTCCGGTTCGATCACGATCTCATGGGTCTCCAACTTATCTTCGGCCAGCATTCGCCGCACCGGATGCGGTGTGCCTGAACGTGAAGCGGCAGCGGGCTTGGGTTCCGGCGTCGGCAACGCGATGACGTTGGGCAATCCTTGCAGCAATAGTTCGAGTTGTTGTTTGTCCAGACCTTCGTTGCGCTGACCGCCGAAGTAATGACGGATGTATTGGTCGAGCTTTTGTCGCAGCAGCCGGTTCTCAGTTCGCAACTGGGTGTTTTCCGTTTCCAGCGTGGACACGCGCGCGCTCAGTTCTTCAACCTTTTTGAGCAGCGTGGCGTCGGTCACAATTATCAGACGGATGTCAAACTATTGTGTTCAATCAACATAACAATATTTTTCAAAAATCTTTTCACCGTCGATACCAGTTCTTTTTCGACCGCACTTCCAACCCATGAATCAAGGCGCTGAACTCTTCGCCGCGCAAACTGACCTGACCATCTGGGCTGACCGGCCAGGTAAAACGGCCCTGCTCCAGTCGCTTGGCACACACCCATAAACCTGACCCATCCCACCAAAGAATCTTGAGCCGGTTGCGTCTCCGGTTAGTGAACAGAAAGAGATTGCCCGAAATGGGATCGCCTTTGAGATGCTCAACAACCAAACTGTAGAGCCGGTTGAAACTGCCGCGCAAATCCACCGGGGTGGTGGCCACCAGCACCCGTGTCGTGCCCGACACGTTCAACATGGCAGCGCCTGCAACAGTTGGGGCAAGGTCTCAATCTCGGAACTGTTTTGTAACCGAACAGTCCAACCCTGCGGACTGACCACCTCCACTGCGTAGCGCAGCGGCATATTGGGCAGCTTCACCTCCTGGAACTTAACCGGCGGCGAAGGTGCTTCGCATTCAACTCGCAACCACTTGCTCAAGGTGGACAACCCGACGCCGTGGCGATTGGCGAAATCCCGCTGGGTCAATTGAGTTTGGTGGAAACGCGCCAGCAATCGTTGCCGCTGTTTAGCGGTCCAGCGCCGACGCCCTGATCTGCCTTTTGAAGAATACATGCCGTCATGATTTCACAACTCAGTGCCGGAAACTAGACGTGGAAGCTCAGCCGCATACCGAATGCCGGCCGGCTTCCAAATACATTCTGCCCGGAGAGAGTGATACCGCCCCGAAGGTAAAAGTCGTGGCCACGCAACAACGACGGATCACGCTTCAAATACACCGTTACAAAGCTGGTTTCCGCCGGTCCCGTTTTGAGTTCGATGATGACCGGTATCCGCACGCTTGTGATCTTTTCCGCCCGGAATTCTTGGCGCAACCGGGAAATTGTCTCAGATGCAAATGCTTCCGATGGGACTCGACCTGAGCCCGAACTCAACTGGCCAGGACGATCGACCAGTTGTACTGCTGATGCTGGCAGAGTTTGCAGCTCGGCCGCAAATTTGATCGCTTTCTCGATGTCGCGGAGTTTTCGGCTCTGCAGTTGGGCGGCAAGCGGGAGAATGGTTGCGTGGTCAATTCGGCGAGCGCCGACTTTCACAACCAGCGTTTTCGATAAGATGGGAAAGAAATAATGCTCGATGGCAGCTTCGATGAGGCTGTCCTCATTTAATTCCCGATATGGGAACGGCACCACGACTGACAAACCGTTCTGGTTCGTCCGCGTTAGTCTGAAGTCGGATCGGAATTTTGCGAGTCGTTCAGGATCATCGAACGGCAGTTCAAACTGCCGCGGAGAAGATTGTTGAAAGAATGCGTACGGCAGGTATGTCGTGCCGTCTAAGGAATGCGTCTTTAGGCAGGTTTGGCCCAGCAACAAGTGTCGACAGTCGTCGCTCCGGACCGTGTACCCAAAAAATGCCGAAATTTGCGAAGAGTTGGGAAACACGGTCTTTCCCAGTCCCCATCGGCCAGCTTTGGCGTCACTTTTTCCGGAACGACCGACGACATGCCAGAAGTAATAGAAATCCGTCGGTTCCTTCGTTTCAGGATTGCCTCTTATGTCAGCGGGCAGTGAAAACCGGCCAGGGATGGGCACTTCAAAATAGGCCACTTTGAGGGACGCATTGCGTATTGGGCAGCCAAGGCTGCACATGAGCGCAATGAACGAACTCAACGTGAG
>JBEKDI010000045.1:0-42934 GCA_050014435.1 Verrucomicrobiota bacterium
GCCGGTTCGAATCATTTGGGACCTCCGTGGATGATGGGTTGTGGTTTCAATTTCACCCTCATCTTCATCAGAAACGGAGGCCCTTTTCAGCTTTTTTCAGAAGCTAATTTGGACACTAGTGGACACCTTCATGACCACCCAGGAACGAATGGGACAAATAGGACGCATGGGAGGAATGGGATTTATGGGACGGATGGGACTCTTAATGGACAATTGACAACGGGGGGCTGGGGAAAGTCTCTTCCGACTCTGTCACGCCTAAACCGAAGCAAGCTCTTTTCTGATCCGCTCCAGTATCAGCGCGCTGGTCTGGGCCGCGGTCAAGTGCGAATTATTTATGACAACCGCGTCGGGGGCGATCTGCAACGGAGCCGCCGCCCGCCGGGTGTCGCGTTCGTCGCGAGCGGCGATGTTCTCCTGGATGCCTTCCGCCGCGCGGCGTTTGGCGCGCTCACTGAGGCTGGCGTCGAGGTAGAACTTGAACTGCGCTTCAGGAAAAACGTGCGTCCCAATGTCGCGCCCTTCCATGACCAGGTTGCCAAATTGGATGCATTGTCGCTGCTTTTCCTTCATCCACTCCCGCACCCTGGGCGCCGCCGCCACCCAGGGGGTGGCTTCGCTAACCTGCGCGGTTCGGATTTCCCGCGTCGGATGATAACCATCGACCAGGAGATGGACGGCGTGCCCGGGGCATTCGAGGGTGGCGTTCCACCGGGCGCACAGGGCCGAGACGGCTTCGGCGTCATGCACATCGACGCCCTGTTTCAGGCAATACCAGGCCAGGGTCCGATACATCGCGCCGGTATCGACGTGGATGAACCCGAGCGCGCGCGCCACGATTTTGGCATTGGTGCTTTTGCCGCTGGCGCTGGCGCCGTCAATCGCTATGACAACCCCTGTCCCTGCCCTCTCACCGCTTTGCGGAGAGAGGGTGGCCGGAGGCCGGGAGAGGGGTTCGTGTAAAGGTTTCATTGCAGCACTATGCTAACCGGCAAACAATTCCTCCCCGGCCAAGGGATGGCCGGTGCGCGCGTCCAGAATTGAAGCGCCCAGGCCGGCCGGGGGTGGAGCGGCCAGTTTTTGAAAAAAGTCCGGGAACGTTTTCCTCGCGCATGCAGGATTCTTAAGTTTGATTCCGGGAATTTTCAAGCCCAGGATGGCAAAGCACATGGCCATGCGATGGTCGTCGTAAGTTTCAATCTCCGCCCCGTGCATCCTTCCCGCCGAGGGAAAGACTGTCAGGTTCTCCCCTTCCTCGACGACTTTCGCGCCGCATCGGGTCAATTCCGTCCGCAACGCCGTCACTCTTTCGCACTCCTGCATGCGCAATCGCTCCAAGTCGGTGAATCGTGTCGGGCCGTCGGCAAAGGGCGCCAGGACCACCGCCGTCATAAGGCTGTCGCCGAGCTGGCTGCGCCGGGAAATCTGGCCGGGCAACGGCAGATATTTGGGGAACGCCGCGTCGATTTGCCAGACGGTGGCCGGGAACCCTTTCACCTCAATCCGGCTCTGCAACAGCCAGTTCGCCGCGCAAAAATAGCTGGCGCTGGACGCATCTGCCTCGATTTGAAACTCTCCGCCCTGATGTGGAAAGGCCTCGATCAGCCGGCGGGTCATGGCCACGTAGGAGGCTTCTTCCGGCGAATCTCCCGCCAGCTTGGGCTGCCATCGGCCACGCCGGGAGCAGAGAAGCAGGGCGGAGGCGAATTGCGAGCTATCCTCGATGGAGACGCGGCAGGCGGCCTCGCGGGGCCCCGCGCCGGTAATCTCCGCCGGCAAATGGTCCTTGGCGGATTCGACGCCATAGCCCAACTCACGCAGGGCCCGGAACAAGGCGGCTTGCGGCCTCTGGTGCATGCGGTTGGTACCGCGCAGGCGATACATGCCGTTGCCCAAACAAACCAGCGCCGCCAAAAACCGGGCCGCCGTGCCGGCGTTGCCGACAAACAGCTCGAGCGGCGCGCCGGGCCGGCCGCCGTTGGGAATTCTTCCGCCCAGGCCGCGAATGTGGATGGTTCGATTGCACATTTCCTGCTCGTCCGGCGCGACCGCGATCTCGAAACCGAGTTTTTGCAGGGCGGCGGTCATGACCTGGGTGTCCTCACTCCAGAGCGCTCCGCGCAACGTGATGGCACCATCAGCCAGCGCGGCGAGAATCAGGGCGCGGTTGGTGATGCTCTTGGATCCCGGCACCGTAATTCCTGCGGAAACCTTTCCAACCAAAGGCATTATTTCAATCAAATCGGGCAGCATCAGTATGCGACCATGATGAAGGATGGGGGAGGGGAAATGCAATCCCTCTTGCTGCTGATCCTACTTCATTCCGGCGAAGTTGACGGGCCGTGGGCGCGCCATTGATCGCGGCGCTGTTTGGCCTTGGCGAAAAACTCCTCGATGGTCTTGACATCCTCGCGTTCCAGGGCCAGTTGGAACTCCTGCAAATCTTCTATGAAAACGCCCAGGACGCGGCCCAGGTTTTTGCGGTTGGCCAGCACAATGTCGCGCCACATTTCGGGGGAGCCGGAGGCGACGCGCGTGGTGTCCCGGAAGCCGTTGGCGCAGACCAGCGCCTGTTCCTTGGGGTGCGCCGGGCTGAGCACATAATTGGCCAGCTCCGCCGCCACCACATGCGGCAGATGGCTCGACCGGCTGACCAAATCGTCGTGCAATTCAGGCGACATGCGTATGGGCCAGCCGCCCACCGCTTTCCAGAAATTCTGCACGGCGCAAATGGCCTCAACCGAGGCATGGGCGCCCGGAGTCACAAGGCAGATGGCATTGCGAAACAGATCGGCGCGGGCCGCGGCCAAACCGTTCTTCTCCGACCCGGCCATTGGATGACTGCCGACAAAGTGAGCTTTGGCAGCTTCGACAACAGGTTCGAGTTCCTGCACGATGAGGCTCTTGGCGCTGCCCACGTCAGTCACCACAGCGCCCGGCTTGAGATGGGGTTGCATCTGCCCGGCCAATGCCTTCATCTGCGACAATGGTGTGCATAAAACGATCAGGTCAGCTCCGAGAACCGCGTCCTTCAAATCCTGCGTGATGACATCGGCGACGGCCAGCTTCCGGCCTTCCACGATGCTGGAATCGCGCCGGACAAAGGCATGGACCTTGAACGCCAACTGCTTTTGCCTGATGGCCAAAGCGAGCGAGCCGCCCATCAACCCCATGCCGATCACACAGATTTTGTTCCAGCGCATCTTGGTTGGGAAAAGGTAGCAGTTCAAGTGCCGCCCGTCGAAAAAAATCGCATGGATCAACTAAAAGTCTGCCTTGCAGCCCGGATTATGGGCACCCGTGATTCAAGCCACTCCAGGAGTATCGTCATGGGCCTGGCCAGGCTGGCACGGGGCTGGGGCGGGGGCGCCAGGGAGCTGCCAGGGAACTTCGAAGATTCGGACGCTTTCACGAAAGCCTTTGACGATGCGCGGCGGCAATTCCACGCAGGTTTTGGCCAGATCCGGGTCGTCGTGCTGCAACGCGGCATGGGTGCTTTCGCCAATGAGGATATGGCCGTGGCCGGACAAGCCTTCGAGACGGCTGGCGAGGTTCACCTCCCTGCCGAAGACAGTATAATTGACGATATGCTCGCTTGAACCCATGAAGCCGGCGATGGTCATGCCGGTGTTGATGCCGCTGCCCATGGAGAGGACCGGCAAACGGGACAGGGGGGGCAGCGCCGCGCGCAGGCGCTCAACGTTTTCCTGCTCGCGCCGCCGGTTTTCCTGCTCGCGCCGCGCATTGATGGAATGCAAAGCCCGTTGCGCTTCGATAGCGCAACGCACCGCGGCCAGGGCATGATGCGGATTGGCCAGCGGCGCGCCCCAAAAGGCCATGACGCAATCGCCAATGTACTTGTCCAGCGTGCCTTCGTGTTTCTTGACACAATCGGCTATGGCGCCCAGGTATAGACTGACAGTTTGCATGACCTCCCGCGCTTGTTCGGCAAAATAGTCCTCGGCTAGTTGGGGGCTTAACTCGTGGCGATGCACGAATTCCGTGTTTTCGGCCTGGGCAGCATCGGTCAGCGCCGTGAAGCCCCGAATGTCGGCAAAATAGACCGTGATCTGCCGCCGCTGGCCGGCCAGTGAGCTGAGCGAAACATCCTTGGCGCCGAGCACTTCATTAACGACTTCGGGCGACACGAGGCGGGAGAAAAGAGACTTGATCCGTTTTTTCTCGGATTGTTCCACACTCACGCGATAGGTCAGGGCGCCGAGATGGGTCACGATGCCGGCGCAACCGAGCGGGAGCACGATGGGAAGCCAGATGCGCCATTGAACGAAAAGAACCGCCGCCGCCGCCAAATATACGAGCGCCGTCGCAGCCATCAGAACGGAGCCCGTCACCGGGCGCACCACCACCCATGTTATCCACGCGGAAAGCGCGCCGACCAGGATGATGAGGAGCAGATTGACCGGCATCGGCGTTGGCCGGACAAACCGTCCGGTAATCACGGAATTGGCCACGTTCCAGTGCTTGCTTACCAAATAAGTGAAGCTCTCCAAAGCGGTGGCGCCGGTGTCGGAAAGATCGTTGCCGGTGGCGGTCGAGCCAACCAGGACCAATTTGTCACGCCACCGATCCGGCACGGGGTGGCCGGCCTTGCGCGCCTTTTGCTCCAGCAGCAGGTCTTCGAACGGGCCTTGTGTCAAATTCGTATCATGCAACCCCATGGACCAATCAATGTAGAAATAACCGTTGGCATCGACCGGTATCTCCCGGGTCAACCCGTGCTCGCCGTGCAGCACGATGCGATGGTGCGGCAGATCGATTTCCGGGTGGTCCAAATCGAGCTTCAATTGGTAGGCCGCCAGGACAATGCCCATGCTCCAGACTCGCAACGGGGTGAAGGGAAGAAAATGGGCCGGGACTCCGGGCGGAACCGGATTGGCGATGCTCGTTGTATCGATCATCCCTTGCGCATCTGTAGGCAATACTACATTTTCGGCGTCCCACTGCCGTCGAAGGGTTAGTTTACCGGGCTCGATCTTGGTTTTGGACAAATCAAAATTCTTTGCCCGGGCGACGTATTGGAGGATCCAGTGCCAGTCCCTGTAATCCAAAAAGGCCTGGTCGCGCCGCAGTACCCCGTCGGCATCCCTATCCGTGGCAATATTACCGATGCGCCAGGCATTGGTCCTGAAAAGAGAATCCGGCAAAAGGCCATGGTCCGCGGCCACAATGGCGTTGCGGGCATTTTTCAGTTGCATAGCAAAACTGTCATCCGACGACATTGATGAACCATCGGACAGACTGACTTCCGGCTGGTCCGGTCGCCTTTCGGCAAAAAGAACATCAAAGGCCACGGCTTTGGCGCCTTGCCAGGACAATTCCTCCAATCCGCGCGCATAGACCTGCCGCGGCCAATACAGGCCGAATTGATATCCCAGCTCGCCGCTGGCGACGGTGGCGATGGTTTTGTCGCTTATATCGACCACGCCAAGATTGGTGGCGTCATGGGCGGAATGGCCGGAATAGTTGTGAGCCAGCCGGACCCGCCAGTCATAGGTCATCCATTCCAAGCGCTGCAAGGCCTGGAGGCGCGTGATCTCCAGCAGGCAAACGCCCAGAATCACCGGTGCGGCAATGAGGCAGATCGGTGATTTAAGAAAATTCAAGCGCACTGGCTGGAGTTAAACAAAAAGCCCGGAGCAACACAAGCTGCTCCGGGCGAAAGAATCCAATGTCAGGGCGGCGTGCAGCCGCAGGTCGGCCCTTAGGAGGGCTGTGGGCCGCGAGGCGGGCCGGAGCCACCGGGGAACGGAGTTCCCGGATTGGGGCCTCTGGGGCCGGGCGGCGGCGGTGGCGGCAGCGTTTGTTGAATGAGGAAGTTAATTTGCTGCTGAAAAAACTCAAGGATGACCGCCTTCATCTGTGTGACGTCTTTTCCAATTTCCCAGGACTGGCCGGTGGTCAACGTATGCGTGATCGTTTGGCCGTTAATGACCGCTGAAACCGTGATGACGCCGGTGATGCTGTTGAAGGTCACATCGAACATATGATTATCCAAAGGAATGCACTCCACCGCGAAGTCGGTGCCGCGGATGCCGGCCACGCCATGGGGCGTCATGATCTCGTAACGGGAATTGGCCGAAATCTTCTTTACATTGCCAATGACCGTGCCGGTTTCGAGGTTCAGCATCGTGGTGGTGTCCCCTTCGCGAGCGCTCCCGACATAGGACATGGTCGGGATTTGCAGGATGGTATTATTGGTGAGCCGGACGGCGGAGGAAGTGCCGTTGACGCTGATATCAGCGGCGCCGTCAGGGCCGGTGCGGATGGTGACGCCAGCGGAGAATTTCATGTTGGGCTTGACGGGCAGCCAAGCGCCATTTTGAGTGTCCTGGTAATCCACTTTGCCATGACTGGCCCGGACGGTTGCCCTGGCTTGTTTGATGCCCTCCTCCGCGGAGCGAACAGGGGTCACGCCTGCCAGCATCAAGGCCAGCGCGCACGCGAGGGTAATGTGAGTTCTTTTCATAACATTCCTAATGGTGATAGTTCTTTTCCTGCGACTATTCTCGGCGTTTAACGAAAAATGTCAACTTAATATCCTCTCAACTGTCCCCCTTATATGCCCCCTCAAAGCGCATGTCCACATCATTTTTTATACAGCCCGTACGGGTCGGCCATCCTTTGGTGGAGATCATTGAGCGACTGGCATGTGATCATGCTGAAGGAGATATTCTGCGCGTGCAGAAACCAATGTTCGGCCGCTGGATAATCGCCCAGCTCGACGTAATGACGCCCCATGTAGTAGGCCACCTCGCTACAGTTGGGGTCCAGTTTTTCCGCCAGGTCAAAATAGGCCGTGGCCCGGTTGGTTTCCCCGAGCAAGTCCAGGCACATGCCATAGCGCATGGGGACAAAAGCGTCCAAAGGGTTAGCCGCCATGCTTTTGGCATAGCAAGACAAGGCCTGCGCGGCCAGGGCTTGACAGCCCGGATTGCCTTCCTGGCTTGAGATGCGGTAATACTCGCCCAGGTTATAGGTGTTTGCGTAGTTGGATGGCTCCGCTTCGCAAGCCTTCTGCAGGCCAGCCAGCCGGTCGTCCCACGAGGCGGTTTCATCGTCCGCCCGATGCAGCCAGAATGTTTCGCGGCCCCGGCGCAGTTCCTGCGCCGCCAGCCAGGCCATGGCCGCCGCCAGCACGATTGTCAGCAAAATCTTCCCGGAAAGGCGCGGGTCTTTCCAATGGCGTTCCGCAGCGATGCCTGATTGCGCGCCGATCAGCGCCATCAATGTGACCGTGATGACGGCATTGGCCGGGATATGCATGTCAAAGTCAACCACGGAATGAAAAAAGGGGGTCAGCAGCCCCAGACAAGCGCCCAGCAGAAACGCCGATCGGTCACTTTTTTGCGCGGCAACACCATCCGAGTCGGCTTGGCGCAAGGCGGGCCAGATTTTCCAGGCGCCATAATACAGCAAAGCGCAAGCCGCCGCGATGAGGACCATTCCGACGCATCCCCAATCAGCCAGAGTATTGAGATAATCGTTGTGCGCATAGCCGATCCGCCTTTGCACCTGGATCGGCCGGTAACGGGCGAACTCCGAGTCAAAATGCCCCGGACCACCGCCCCACAACGGATGATCTTCAAAAACATGGACGGCAGCCGGCCAGTATTCGAAGCGAACGTCCGTCAGATGGCCGGAGATAAAAGCCCGCTCAAAGCGCCTTTGCACCGCGGCAAATTCCGCGGCAAAGACAACGGCCAAGGCGGCAAACGCGGCCAAAATGCCCAACGCGGGCAGCCAATAACGCCGCTGAAAGAGGAGCACCAAACAAAAGACAAACAAGGTTGCGCTGGTGGCAAGGATGCCGCCGCGTGACAGAGTAACGCCAATGCCAGCCAGCATCGCCAGAGCGCAGTAGGCGAACAGGACTTTCATGGTGTGGCTGAAGCGGCTCATTAGCAAGTAGGACAGGGCCAACGGAACCATCATGCCCAGAAACCCGGCCAGATGATTCCCGTTGACGTAAGTTGCGCTGGGGCGGGTCACGTTGACCAGAGGGACACCCCAAATGGTCGGATATTTGGCGGCCGATTGAAAGATCGCGTCCCAGGACAACACCATGCCCAGCAGGATCAAACAGAGAACGATGAGGGTGACCGCTTCGCGGCGGTGGAAATTATTGATGATTATGAAGAATAATGAGGCATAGACGATGACCTGGATCAATTCCAGCCGCGCAATGTATTCAATCTGGACCAGGCGGCAGCGGACCAGCGCGTAAAGCACAAAGATGAAAACCGCCCAGCATACCGCCGGCCAGAGCAGACGGAAGGATTGTTGCGCCCAGAGACGCACCACCCAAAGTCCCAGCGCCAGGATGGTCAATCCTTGAATGACCAGAAACGCGTAAGCCGGAATGCCGCCAAAGGCCAGCGGCCCCCAGAGCACAATCAACAGCACGGTCCCGAGGATGCCCCTCTCGCAAGAGAGATCCAACCGTTCGCGCAGCCGGCTCCGCGCCGGCGCTTCCGCCTTGGCCTGTCCAACAAACACCACTCAGCTCAGATATTCCCGCGGATCGGTAATGTGGCCAGTCAAGGCGCTCGCGGCAACAGTGGCGGGCGACGCCAAAAAAACCTGTGACTCTTTATGCCCCATCCGTCCCGGGAAATTCCGATTGGTCGCGCTGATGCACTTCAACGGGGCGTTCATGCGACCGAAAGTGTCCACCGGACCGCCCAGGCACGCGGCGCACCCGGCATTTTCGGTCATCTGCACGCCAGCGTCGGTCAAAATCTGCCAGATGGTTTTGTCGCCCCAGCGGGCCGTCTGCAAATCATGGACGATTTCCGGCGTGGCCGGGACGCCAAAAGTGTCTATGACGACCTTCTTGCCGCGCAACACGCGGGCAAATTCAATAAAGTCGCTCGTCTTGCCCCCGGTGCAGGAACCGACGTAGGCCCGATCCAATTGCGTGCCGGTCATTTCCCGGGCCAGCTTGCGTTCTCCGGGGTTGGGATGACAGGCCACAATCGGTTCGAGCGCGGACAAATCGACCGTCAATTCATAGATGAACGTTTCCTTCCGGTCGCGTTCGACGGGTTGGTAAGTTTGCTTGGTGCCGTTGAGCTTGCAGCGCTGGTCCACCGCCGCCTGGGTTTGGTCATCAAACTCAAAGATCGCATTCTTGCCCCCGGCCTCGATAGCCATGTTGGCGATGGTCATGCGGTCATCCATCGTCAGATGCTGGATGCCCGAACCGTCGAACTGAAGGGCGCGGTAGGTTGCGCCGTCAAAACCAATCTCGCCGATGCAATGCAGGATGATGTCCTTGGCCATGACGCCGGGTTGCAGCTTGCCTTCGAGGCGGAAATGCATGGTTTCCGGGACTTTCAATAGCAGCTTGCCCGTCCCCATGACGAAGCCGGCGTCCGTGTTGCCGATGCCTGTGGCAAATTCGTTAAAGGCGCCCGCCATGCAGGTGTGGGAATCGGTGCCGAAAAGGATTTCCCCCGGGCGGGTGTGGCCCTTTTGGGGCAGGGCGGTGTGGCACACGCCCGCGTAATGCGATCCGTACTGCCGCTGCAACATGCCTTTGGCCGGATCGAATTTCCATGTGCCATTGGCGTCATCGATCACGTCGTAAAAGTAAGGCAGGTTCTGTTCGCGCACGAAGTCGCGCAGAATGTCCACGTTGCGGTTGGACTTGGAATCGGTGGTGAAAATGTAGTGGTCGGGCATGATGACCACCTTGTTACGGTCCCAGACTTTGGCCTGGGGGCCGAATTCGCGCTTGAAGACGCCAATCGTGCCCGGCCCGCATACGTCGTGGGTCATCAGGATATCGGTCTGGACCCAGATATTGTCGCCGGCTTTGGCCCTCTTTTTGCCGGCGGCCCGGGCCAAAATTTTCTCAGTTAACGTCATAAAACCATCCATAGGCTAGCCGACCCTGGCTTGCGCCGCAACCCTGAAAGGTTCGGGCAGACCAGCAAGCCCGAATAAAAAAATGTTTGAAAATGGTGCGAAAAGGTTGGATTAGGCGCGAAAAGGCGCGAAAAGGCGCGATTTTTGGGCCCTTAAAAGCGAGGATGGGATTAAGATCAGGATTACGAAGACGAGGGGCAAGCCAGCCATTTGCTCCTCGCCGACCGCAGTCCCGCGTCCCGGTGGAGATGATCTCCTTCATGATTCATCCTTTATTTCACTATTCACTAAGAGAAGAATACAATTGAAGCATCATTTAGTCAACAGATTTTGCGAGATTTTTTAAAAGCCTTTCATTGTCAGGATCGGCGAGGACGGAACGAGACTTGCGGGGGCCGGCGACATGGATAAAAATAAGGCGGTGCTGGCAGACGGGTCGGACCAAAAATGACCCTAAAGCTCAAAAGACCAACGGTATCAGTGAAATGATCACAAACCAGCAGCGAGTGCAGCGAGCCAGCCGCGAGGACGTCAGCATTGTGCCTTACGATTCTCGGTGGCCAGAGATGTTCCGGCGCGAGGCGGAACATCTGCGGTCATGTGTGCCTTCTCCGCTCATCCTGCGCATCGAGCACTTTGGCAGCACGGCCGTTCCGGGACTCGCCGCCAAGCCGATTGTCGATATGCTGGTTCAAGTGACGAGCCTCCGGGCAGCCCGAAGCAAGATTGTCCCGATCCTGCAGGCGCAGGGCTACGAGTACTTTTGGCGTCCCAGCTTCGGAGACGACACACCTCCGTGGTATGCGTTCTTTATCCGGCGCAACGAGCAGGGCATCCGCACGCATCACATTCACATGGTGACCTGCGGGCGGGCGTTTCGCAGGCATTGGGACCGCCTGCTCTTTCGCGACTATCTGATTAACCACCCGGAAGCCGCCCGTGCTTACGAGCGGATCAAGAGAGACCTGGCAGCCGCGCATCCGAATGATCGCGTCGCTTACACCAACGGCAAGACAGAGTTCATTCAGCAAATCATGACCCGGGCCAGGAAGTCCAAATGAAGCCAATTCGATTTTCCAAACATGCTTTGGGTTATATCACGTCACGCGGTTTCGCCGTGGCGGAAGTGGAAGAGGCCATCCGCACTTGCGCATGGAGCCCGGCCGAGCTTGGGCGGTTGGATTGCCGGAAGAATTTTGCCTGCGGGTTGACGTGGAATGGAAAGGTCTATGCCACCAAGCAGGTGCGCCCTGTCTTCGTGGAGGAGGCCGAAGAAATAGTTGTGATAACGGTCTATACGTATTACTTTTAAAGCATGAGAATTAGTTACGACGCCGAAGTGGATGCGTTGAGCATCACGTTCCGCAAAACCACGGTCACGACCAAACATCTGGCCGAGGGAATCGCCGCGGATTACGACAGCGAGGGGCGTCTGGCCGGACTGGAAATTCTCGACGCCCAAAAGCGCTTCGGCGGCCAGGAGGCGATGCAGCGGGTTGAGCTGGAAGGGCTTGAATCTGCCGCCGCGCCGGCCGCGCTCCGGGAATCTCCCCCCAAGGAATACGGCGCCTGATCTGTCGGCGCGTTTGTGGTCACGGCCTGGCTGAACGCATGGCACGCACGGAATTCAAGCGGTGAGACTGTAACGGAACTTGCCGGGGCGTGCCAAAAGGAATAGAGTTTTGACATGAGAGCAGCACTGCCCGAACCTGAAATCGTGACGGGCAAAGGCAAAACCGTTTCCGTCACCATCCCCATCAAGGACTACGAAGAACTGTTGGAGCGCGTGGAGGACCTGGACGACAAAGCCTGGCTCAAGCACGCCCGCCGCAAGCCGCTCCACTACCGCCCGCTGGAATGCTATCTCGCCGAACGCAACCGCAAGTGACGAGGTTCGCCCGGCGTCTTTGCCGATATCCCGACCGCGTCTTGCACTACGCACCAAGCCCAGCTCGAATGGCCTGTTCGTAAACACCTGGCTCCGGGAGATTCGACGGCGCAGTGAAGGCGAGAGCAACTTGGTCAACAGTTGTTGTAATCTGGCCTTTGAACTCAAGAGACCGGACATTTCCAGGCAGCACAAGTTTGCCAACGTCGTATTGCCTGAACGAGAGAGCACCAGGCTGCTGGTGGTAAATTCGAAGATTGCCTCCGAGCCGCCCAAGAATTCTGGTGTAAACTGGAGACGGACAGATAAAATACAGACCTTTTTTGCAAAGTGGCTCCTGTCGCAAGACGTGTCCCTTGAAGATGATTTGCGGCAAAATTCGCTTGGAAACGTTTTCCCAATTTATGTTGGATTGCTTCTTGGGAAGAACCTGCCCAGTGCAAAGGAGGCGATGTACCTGTGCCTCATAACTGCCAGTTGTATCCATCGTCTGAACTTCGACGGCAACGAATTCCTCGAGTGTGCGGTTCTTACCGAGTCGGGCGAGGATCCAGTCGATGAAGTATCCACCCCCTTCGAGCCTGCTCGGTAACCGGAGCTCTTTGCCCCAGTGCTTTCCAAAAACTACCACATCAGCACCATCGCAGACGGCATCGGTAGGCTTTTTGCAAAGGTGAAATCTGGACGACCCATAAGGGGTTGGTGACGGCGCCAGCCCGTAATCCGTTGGGCGCGAAGTATCGATGCGAGTTTGAGTTCCGTTTCTTTGTTTCCTCTAGAACAAATTCGGGACATCACTTGTGAGCCTTTTCCTTAGTGAAAATATCTGGCATTAGCCCGCTCGATTTTAACACCCCAGCCTATAAAAGCACGCGCGAAGGTTCATGTGAGGTTAGCCAAGGGGCACGATTTCAGACGTGATCCCTTTTCCGCCCGAATTACGCACTGTTGGATGGATCAATGGATAATGGACAATTGATAATGGATAATTCGGGCAATCT
The DNA here is from genome assembly GCA_050014435.1 of Verrucomicrobiota bacterium. Classification (GTDB taxonomy): domain Bacteria; phylum Verrucomicrobiota; class Verrucomicrobiia; order Limisphaerales; family Palsa-1400; genus DASRLE01. The sequence continues at coordinate 12,781 of JBEKDI010000045.1, forward strand.
TGACTTTGGCGGGGATTTGCCAAAGCTATGGGCCAGAGGCATGAGCATCAATCAGGATTCCATCGAACAGCTTCGCATCAGGCGCGGGCCGGAAAGGAAGGGTTCTTCTTATTCCTGGCTGGCCGCGGTTGTTCTTGTCGCGGTGATTCTGGCGGGCGCGGCGGTTTGGTGGCATGGGCGCGCCGATGGCATGGAGGTTCAGACTGTCCCGGCCCGCCAAGTCGGCGGCGGAGCCGATCACACGATCCTGAATGCCTCCGGTTATGTCACGGCCCGGCGGGAGGCGACTGTTTCCGCCAAGGTCACGGGCAAGGTCACGGAGGTTTTGATCGAGGAGGGAATGAAGGTCAAGGAAGGCCAGGTGCTGGCCCGCCTGGACGATTCCAATATCAGGACCAGCCTGGATGTGGCGGAGGCGGAATTGCGGTCCACCCGGCTCACCCTCGAAGAAACGCGCGCCCAACTCAAACAAGCCGATCTTGAATTCGCGCGCGACACCGAACTGGCCAAGTCCAAGTTCATTTCGCCCTCCGATCTGGACAAGGCCGAGTCCGACGCCATGACTTTGCGGGCGCGGGTCATCCGCCAGCAACAGGACATCACGACCGCCGAGCGCCAGGTGGCGCTCTGGCAACAGCAGATCGAGGACATGGTCATCCGCGCGCCCTTCGACGGGGTGATCACGACCAAGAACGCGCAACCCGGCGAGATGATTTCCCCCATTTCCGCCGGCGGCGGGTTCACGCGAACGGGCATCGGCACGGTGGTCGATATGAACTCGCTCGAGATAGAACTGGATGTCAACGAGAATTACATCAACCGAGTCGAGCCGGCCCAACCGGCTGAGGCGACCCTGGACGCCTATCCCGATTGGAAAATCCCCTGCAAGGTCATCGCCATCATCCCGACGGCGGACCGCCAGAAATCGACGGTCAAAGTGCGCGTTGGTTTTGACAAGCTCGACCCGCGCATTCTGCCCGACATGTCGGTCAAAGTGGCCTTTCGCGAGACGGCCGCCGCACCCGCGGCCGTGACCCGCGCCGTCCTTGTTCCCAAAAGCGCCCTGCTGAGCCAGGACGGCCACGATGTCGTCTTTGTCGCCCAAGGCGGCCGCGCCGAACGCCGCGCCGTCACCGTCAGCGACACACAGGGGGATGATGCAGTCTTGAGCGCGGGAGTGAGCGCGGGCGAAATAATTGTTGTCAATCCGCCGTCCGTCCTGAAAGACGGGGCGCCGGTGAAGGAGAAAAAATCATGAGCGAAAGTCAAACAACCGATGGCGCCCTGGTGCGGGTGGAGCACGTTGAAAAAGTCTTCCATCGCGGCTCGGAAGACATCCACGTGCTGTCAGACTTGAACCTTGAAGTTCCCGCCCGGGAATTTCTCGCCCTGATGGGGCCGTCGGGATCGGGCAAGAGCACCCTGCTCAATTTGATCGGCGGATTGGACCGCCCCACCAAAGGCACGGTGACGGTTGGAGGCGAGCGCGTGGACCAGCATTCCGACCGGGAACTGGCCCATTGGCGGGCGCGGCACGTCGGTTTCATTTTCCAGCTTTACAACCTGATGCCCGTGCTCAACGCGGAACAAAACGTGGAACTTCCGCTCCTCCTCACCCACCTTTCCAAGGCCGAGCGCAGAGAACACGTCCGGGCCGCGCTGGAGGTCGTCGGGTTGTCCAATCGCGCCAAACATTTTCCCCGCACACTCTCCGGCGGCGAACAGCAACGAGTGGGAATCGCGCGCGGCATTGTGACCGACCCCACCATCCTCCTGTGCGACGAGCCGACCGGCGATCTTGATCGCAAGGCCGGGGACGGCATCCTCGATCTGTTGCAGGCGCTGAATCGCGAACACGGCAAGACCATTATCATGGTCACGCACGACCCCCATGCTTCCAAGCGCGCCGCGCGAACCGTTTATCTGGACAAAGGCCAGCTCGGCAACGAACCGCAGCTATGAAATTCGCCCATCTCATTTGGTGCAATCTCAAGCGCAAGAAACTGCGGACGTTCCTGACGCTGCTCTCCATTCTGGTCGCCTTCGTTTTGTTTGGCATGCTCATGGCCATCAAGCAGGCCCTTTCCGGCGGCGTGCAATTGGCCGGAGCTGACCGGCTGATGGTGCGCGACAAGGTTTCCATCATCCAGTTCCTGCCCGTGAGCTACAAGGCGCGCATGGAGCGGATCCCGGGCGTCGCTGTTGCCACCCATCAAACGTGGTTCGGCGGCGTCTATCAGGACCCGAAAAACTTCTTCGCCCAAACCGCGGTCATTCCCGGGGAATTCCTCGAGGTTCATCCCGAATACATCCTCCCGCCGGAACAGAAAAAGGCGTGGCTCCAAACCCGCACCGGCGCGATTGTGGGCCGGAGAATCGCCGATCGTTTCCATTGGAAAATCGGCGACAAGATCCCCATTAAGAGCGCGATCTTTCCAAAGGAAGGCGGCGATGATACCTGGGTGTTCGACATCGTCGGCATCTATGACGGCCGGGAAAAAGGCACTGACACCACCCAGATGTTTTTCCGCTACGATTATTTCGACGAAGCGCGTTCCTCCTGGGCCAAAGGGCAGGTCGGCTGGTACACCATTCGCATCCAGGACCCGGCGAAAGCGGCCGAAATCGCGAAACGCGTTGACCAGGAATTTGCAAACTCATCCTCGGAAACCAAGACCGAACCGGAGGGCGCCTTTCTCCAGGGCTGGGCCAGCCAGATCTGCAATATCACCCTGATCGTGAGCTCCATTTTGGGCGCGGTCTTTTTCACCATGCTGCTCGTCTCCGGCAACACCATGTCGCAATCCGTGCGCGAGCGGACGGGGGAATTGGGGGTGCAGAAGGCCATCGGCTTCACCAACGCGCAGATCGTTTCACTGGTCCTCGCCGAGTCCTGTCTCCTCACCACCCTCGGCGCAGTGCTGGGTCTGGGGCTGGCCTGGATGCTGACCTCGCGCGGCGATCCCACCGGCGGTCTGTTGCCGTTGTTCTATCTGCCCGTGCCCGATTTGTTTATCGGCCTGGGCATCAGCCTGGTCCTCGGGGTGGCGACAGGATTTTTCCCCGCTCTCGGCGCCATGCGGCTGCGGGTGGCCGACGCTTTAAGGAGAATGTAACATGGCCGGCCCCATCAATTGGCTTTTGCAAATCGCGTCCATCGCCAAATTCGGGTTGCTCAGCATTCCCCGCCGGCGCGGTGCGGTTGTCGCCACGGTCTTTGGCATTGCCGGAGTGGTGACGGTCCTCGTCGGCGTCCTTTCCATTGCAGCCGGCTTTGAGCGGGCCATGGTCGTATCCGGTTCGCCGGACACGGCGATTGTCCTGCGCAGCGGGGCCGACAGCGAGATGGTCAGCGGGCTCGGACGCGACGAAACCCGCGTCATTGCCGACTCGCCCGGCGTGGCGCATTCCGCCGAAGGCCCGCTCTCCTCCGCCGAACTTTTCGTCATCATCGACATCCCGAAACGTTCCAGCGGATTGGATGCCAACGTCCCTCTGCGCGGCGTCGAGCGCGCCGCCTTCCAAGTCCACGACAACTTCAAAATCATCCGCGGCAGAATGTTTGACTGGGGCAAGGACGAAGTGGTGGTCGGCACCGGCGCGGCGGAGGAATTTGACGGGCTTGAAGTCGGAAGCACCATCAAAGTCGGGCGCGCCCAATGGCCCGTTGTAGGGATCTTTACCGCCAACGGCGGGGTGGCGGAATCGGAGATTTGGACCGGCGCCACCGTGCTCCAAGAAACCTACCATCGCGGTGACAGTTTCCAATCCGTTCAGGCCAAACTGATTTCCCCCGGCGCGTATGAGCAATTCAGGGATGCGCTGACCTCGAACCCGCAATTGAATGTCAAGGTTCAGCGCCAAACCGAGTATTACGTCGAGCGGGCCGAAACCATGTCGCGTCTCATCACAACCCTGGGCTTTCTCATCGCTTTTCTCATGGCCATCGGGGCCGTGTTCGGCGCTTTGAACACGATGTACAGCAGCGTCTCGACCCGCACCCGGGAAATCGGGACCCTGCGCGCGCTCGGGTTCGGAGCCGGGGCGGTCGTGGTGGCGCTGATGATTGAATCGCTGGCCCTGGCCCTCGTGGGGGGCGCGCTGGGGGGCAGCCTGGCCTATTTCGCCTTCAACGGATTTCACACCTCGACCATGAATTTTCAGAGCTTCAGCCAGGTGGCCTTTGCCTTCCGCGTCACCCCGCAATTATTGCTGCGCGGAATCGTCTGGGCCGCCGCCATCGGACTCATCGGCGGCTTGCTCCCCGCCATCCGCGCCGCCCGCATGCCCATCACCGCTGCCCTCCGCGAACTGTAAACCGCTCTAGCGGGCATGATCCCTTTTGCGGCTGAAATTCGCACTGTTGGATAGAAAGGCAATTATATGAAACGAACTATCTTAATCCTGGCGGGTCTGGCTGCCATCGGCAGTCTGGGTTTTTACTACACGACACAACACGCGAAGCAGAGCGCGACGCAGGCTGTGCCTGCGGTGGATGAAGCAGCAACGGCGGATGTTGCAACGTCAAAGCCGGCTCAAGTCGCGCGGCACGAATCGCGACCGGAAACCTCCGCCTCCAATCAAGCTTCCAGCGCCCCGCCGCCGGGGAGCGTGGAAGCGATTGCATTCATGGCGGCGATTGACAAATTGGTCTCGCCGCATGGCAGTTTTGCCGAGAAACAGGCGATTTGGAAGCAGTTGGCCAATTCAGGCCGCCTGGCTGACGCCGCCGCCGAATTGGAGAAACTTATGGCCGCCGACCCGAACAATGCCATGTATCCGGCGGAACTGGGCCAGGCCTATCTCAAGCTGTGCGCGACCACCACAGACGTTCGGGCGCAGGCGATTTGGGCGATGAACGCCGACGTGGATTTTGACACCGCGCTGAGCCTGGACCCGTCGAATTGGGAAGCGCGCTTCACCAAGGCGGTGGCGATGACTTACTGGCCCGAGAATTTGAACAAGGGCCCGGAGGTGGTCGATCAGTTTAACACGCTGATCGCGCAGCAGGAACAGCAGCCTCCGCAACCGCAGTATGCGGCGGCCTACGAGTGGCTCGGCAAGCAGTACCAGAAAACCGGCCAGTCGGCCGCCGCCCAGCAAGTTTGGCAACGCGGCGCGGCGCTCTATCCGGACAATCAATCCTTGCAAAACCTGCTCGCAACGTCCGCGGCGGCGCAGCAGTAATCTGCTTTCAACTGGTGTCCAAAATGACTACCCTCCCCCATAATATGAAACCCGAGCCAGACAGCGCAGGGGGCAGCCGCGAAGAGTCGCTGTTCGAATCCGCCCTGGCTCTGCCGCCCGAACAACGCGGCGCTTATCTTGACACGCAATGCGGAGCGGATGCGGCCTTGCGCCGGCGTGTGGAGGCCTTGCTCGAGGCATACAGCCACTCAGACGGTTTCCTGGAAGCGCCGCCGGCGGCAGCCGGTCCCTCGGGCACGTTGGTGGCTGGCGTGCCGCCCGCGGAAAATCCGGGCGACATCATCGGGCGCTATAAAATCCGCGAGAAATTGGGGGAAGGCGGCTGCGGGGTGGTGTATGTGGCCGACCAGTCAGAACCGGTGCGAAGGCGGGTGGCGCTGAAAGTCATCAAGCTGGGCATGGACACGCGCACGGTGATAGCGCGGTTCGAGGCCGAACGCCAGGCGCTGGCCATGATGGACCATCCCAACATCGCCAGGGTTTTGGACGCGGGCACAACCACGGCCGGCAGGCCCTACTTCGTCATGGAGCTGGTGCGCGGCATAAAGATCACGGAGTACTGCGACCAGAACAATCTGGACACCGGGGAACGCATCCGCTTGTTCATCCAGGTTTGCCACGCGGTGCAACACGCCCATCAAAAGGGCATCATCCATCGCGATCTCAAGCCGTCCAACATCCTGGTCACGCTGCACGACGGCATCCCCGTGCCGAAGGTGATTGATTTTGGGATCGCCAAAGCGACGGAAGGCCGGCTGACCGACCAGACCATTTATACGCAATTATACGAATTTATAGGCACCCCCGCCTACATCAGCCCGGAACAGGCCGAGATGAGCGAATTGGACATCGACACCCGCACCGACATTTACAGCCTGGGGGTGCTGCTCTACGAATTGTTCACCGGCAAAACGCCGTTCGATTCCCAGGAACTCCTCCAGTCCGGCCTGGACGAGATGCGGCGGACGATTCGGGAGAAGGAGCCGCTCTCGCCCTCGACGCGCCTGAACGCGATGGCCGATGCGGATCTGACCACGACTGCCAAACGCCGGCGGGTCGAAGCGCCGCGCCTGGTGCATTTCATCAAGGGCGATTTGGATTGGATCGTGATGAAGGCGCTGGAAAAGGACCGCACGCGGCGCTTTGAAACGGCGAGCGGACTGGCGGCGGATTTGCAACGGTTCCTCGACAATGAGCCGGTGATGGCGCGCCCGCCGAGTAATATCTATCGTTTCCAGAAGTTGGTGCGGCGGAACAAAATGGCGTTTGCAGCGGTGTCCGGAATTGTGGCGGCGCTGGCCTTGGGTCTTATCGTGGCTCTGAATCTGTATGTCAAAGAGAAGGCGGCTTTGCGCCGGGCGCTCCAGGCCGAACAGGAGGAAGCGGGCCTGCGCAAACAGGCGGAGAGAGGTTTGGAGATTGAGCGCAAAGCGCTGGCAGGCGCGGAACTCGGACAGAAACTGTGGCGGGCGGGCGTGCTCATGAGCGAGGACCACATGGACCAGGCCGAGGATGTAATGAAGGACGTTCCACCCATCCCCGAGAGCGCCGCCATTTATTACGCCCTGGGAATGTGTCACGCGCGTTGGGGGAGGCTGGACAGAGCCATCACCAACTATGCCAAATGCGCCACCGTCCAGCCGACCAACGATTTGGGCTTTCACTGCCTGCTGCCGCTGCTGGTCCAGGCCGGGCGCACCAATGAGTTCGAAACATGGCGGCACAAGGCGCTGAACCAATTCGCGTCCACCACCGATCCGGACGCGGCTGAGCGGATGGCTTTGGATTGCCTGATCCTGCCCGCGCCGGACGAGGTCGCGCAACGCGCAATTAAAATACTTGACAATGCCGCGGCCACGCCGCCCCGGCCATCTGCCGAATTCGTCAAGGGACTGGCGGAGTATCGCCAGGGACAATTTGCCGCCGCCGCCGCCCGCCTCGAAAAAACGGTCGATTTCCTGACGAACACCAATGCGGCGACGCAGGCGCGGATGATCCTGGCCATGGCTCACTACAAGCTGGGCACGGCCGATCACACCGAGCTCCTCGACGATGACCAATTCTCGCTCACCGGAGGAACTTGGAACGAACAAATGACCACCCTGTTGTTCACCCATGAGGCGCGGGGCGTCATTGTCAAATGAACGAAGTCACGCAGCTGCTCCAGGCCATCGAGAAGGGCGACGCCACGAGCGCCGACGAACTGCTGCCCTTGGTGTATGAGGAGCTGCGCAAGCTGGCCGCCTCCAGGATGGCCCGCGAAGCGCCGGGACAGACTTTGCAGCCAACCGCGCTGGTGCATGAAGCCTGGCTGAGACTGGCGGGCGGCGACGCCCCGCACTTTAACGGACGCGCGCATTTTTTTGGGGCGGCGGCGGAAGCGATGCGCCGCATCCTGATCGACCGCGCGCGGCGCAAGGCGGCCCGGCGCCATGGCGGCGGCCAGCAGCGGGTGGACATTGACGAAATGGAAATCGCCGCGCCCGCCCGGGATGACGAGCTTCTGGTGGTCAACGACGCGCTGGACAAATTCGCCGCGCTGGATGCGCGCAAGGCGGAGCTGGTGAAATTGCGTTTCTTTGCCGGGTTGACCCTGGAGCAGGCGGCCGGGGTGCTGGGGGTCTCCGAGCCAACCGCAAAACGGTGGTGGGCCTACGCGCGGGCCTGGCTGTTTGAAGAATGCAAGGCCGGTATTTCTGCCAATGGCAAATAGCCAATTCTCAATGGCCGATTGTCAATAAAACAGTTCCGCTGGAACATTGCCCCGGCGGCGGAACTGATAAAAGCCAATTGAAGATTTGTCATTTCGAGTTCGAGCGAAAGGCTTGTCAGATTGTCCAAACAAGGCAACCATGCTGGGGATAAGATGAATTTCAGGACGCGATTGTATAAGCCGGCCTTGCTGGCGTTGGCGGCCATTTTGTTTTGCGTCGTGGCGCAAATGCAGGGGCGGCTCAACGTGGACCGGAAGGAGCTGGGTTTGACCCGCATGGACCCGCTGGAGAATGCCCCCCCCGTGCTGGCGTTCACCACGGTGGCGCTGGGCGGTTTCCGCGGGCTGATCGCCAATGCCCTTTGGATTCGCCTGAATGATCTGCAGCTGGAAGACAAGTATTTCGAAATGGTGCAGCTCGCCGACTGGATCACCAAGCTCCAGCCGCACATGGCGGCGGTCTGGCAATTCCAGGCTTGGAACATGGCCTACAATATCTCTGTCAAGTTCAAGGATCATGAGGACCGCTGGCATTGGGTGAAGCGGGGCATTGAATTGTTGCGCGACGACGGCCTGCGTTACAACCCCGGTGAAACACCCCTCTATCGCGACCTCTCCTGGATTTTCCAGCACAAAATCGGCGCCTACCTCGATGACGCGCACATGCTTTACAAGCTGCGTTGGGCGCAGGAAATGCAGGGGGTGCTGGGCGGCCGGCCGGACTTCAAGGAATTGCTCAACCCCACCACGCCGGAGTGGAAGGAGCGGGTGCGCAAGCTGCGCGAAGTTTACAAGATGGACCCGAAGATTGTGCAGCAGGTCGATGAGGAATACGGGCCGTTTGACTGGCGTTTGCCGGACGCCCACGCCGTCTATTGGGCCGAAGTGGGCCGAATCCACGGCCGACCGGAGGAGCAGGAAACATTGCGCCGCTCCGTCTATCAGAGCCTGCAAGCGATGGGCATCCGCGGCGGAGCGCTCGACAAGTCCCTGACGAATATCACCGCCCAGAATTTCATACTTTGGCCCAATCTGGACCAGGTCCCGACCATCAGCGGCGTTTACCTGAAAATGCTCGAGGAGGAGAAAACGCATCCCATCGGCCTGCAACAGAACATGGAGACGGCCCACAAGAATTTTCTGAAGCAGGCGGTTTATCTGCTCTACGAGGACGGACGCGAGAAAGAGGCGCAGCATTGGTTCGATTACATGAAGGCCACCTATACCAACTCCCTCGTCGGCCGCGAGACCAACATGAGCATGGAGGATTATGCGGTCAGCCAGATCGCGACCGACATCAACGAAACGGACATGAACAAAATTGAGTCCAGCATCCTCGGCATGTTGGACCAGGGATACGTTTTCCTGATCCGGGACAACGACGCCCAGGCGGTCAATTACGAAAACATGGCAAAAAAAATCTGGACCTACTACGCGCTGAAAACCAAGGGCGCGGCGCAGGATCGGGTGGCCTTGAAGCCGATGGCGCAGTTGGAACAGTTTGCATTGAAGAAGCTCCTGGATCCGCAAACCGGCCTGCCGCCGCAGGCGGCGGCCATCCTGCGCACCAAATTGGGGTTGCCGCCGCCCGGGGCGCCCGCGCCCGCGCCAGGCGCCGCCGCCGCCCCGGGGACTTAGCCGGTGCGGAACGAAATCCTGGCGATTAAATCGCGCCCGAAACTGTTCTGCAGCCGCTCCAGGATTTCCCGACGGCGATAGCGCACGATCTCATCCAGCCAAACGCTGCTGTCTATCGTGACGAACAAGGTGCCTTTGCGGATGCCGGTGGGCTGGGCGTGGGCCGTGATAGTCGGGTCGATCTGATGATTCCAGACTTTGAGGATCTCCGTTTCCGCCTGCCGGACGTCCATGCGCAAGCCGGACAGGACGCGCGGCATGACCTCCGCGGCGGGGCGTGCCGAGGGTTGTCGCGCCCTTTCCGCCGCGCTCGAATCCCAGCCCCGCCATTGAGCCAGCGCCCGTTGCCGCGCGGTCGGCGCCGGCGCGGTGGGCCGGTAAGTTCGGTATGGGAACGAGAGGTTCACCCCTGCACCGTAGCAGGGACGGGCGCGGCATTCAACCGCAAAGGATTTTCATTGCCCGTCCTCCCTTTCCCGGTTAAAACCGCCGGGACCATGACGACGGGCCATCTCATCAAGGACCTCCCCAAAAATCAACGGCCACGCGAACGCCTGGCCGAATTGGGCGCGGATGCGCCCAGCCACGCTGAATTGATCGCCATTCTTTTGCGCACCGGCATGAAAGGCCGGTCGGCTGTCGAAATCGCCGCCCAATTGATCCAGCAATACCAATCACTCGATGCCCTGTCCCGCGCCTCGCTGGAGGAATTGGAATCCGTCAAAGGCATTGGCCCCGCCAAGGCCGTCACCTTGAAGGCCGCCTTTACGCTGGCCCGGCGCCTGGCCCGGGAACTGCAGGGAGAAGCTCCTTTGCTGGACAGTCCGGAAAGGATCGCCGACTTGTTGCGCGAGGAAAATCGGGCCTACACCGTTGAACAATTCCAGGCCGTGCTCCTCAACACGAGGCGCAAACTCATTGGCGTGGAGCTTATTTCCCACGGCATTCTTGACTCGATTCTGGTCCATCCCCGCGAAGTTTTCAAACGCGCCATCGCCGCCAACGCCTCCGCCATGGTGCTGGTCCACAACCATCCCAGCGGCGACCCCACCCCCTCCGAAGCGGACATCCGCACCACCCGCGATCTCATCCGCGCCGGCCAGCTTTTAAAAATCGAAGTGCTCGATCACATCATTCTCGGCCGGCGCACCGCCGAAAACGGCCGGGATTACGCCTCGTTGCGTGAACTGGGCTTCTTCAACACCTGAGAAAAAATGATTCATCCCACCGCCATCATTCATCCGGAAGCGCAACTGGACCCGGGCGTCGAGGTCGGGCCTTATGCCGTGATCGACGGGCGCGTTTCCATGGGGCCGGGCTGCCGCGTCGGGCCGCACGCTTATCTGACCGGCCACACGCGCATCGGGGCCAACAACCGCTTTTACGCCGGGTGCGTGGTGGGCGAGGCCCCGCAGGACGTCAAATACAAGGATGAGCCGACGGAATTGCGCATGGGCGACAACAACCTCGTGCGCGAGGGCGCCACCGTGCATCGCTCGGCCAGGGCCGGCGAGGCCACCGTCATCGGCTCGCACAATTTTCTCATGGTCAATTCCCACGTCGGGCACAACGCGGTTGTGGGCGACCACGTCATTTTGGCCAATGGCGCCCTGCTGGCCGGGCACGTCGAAGTCGGTGATCGCGCCTTTATTTCGGGCAATTGCCTGGTCCATCAATTCGTGCGCGTCGGCACCCTGGCCATCATGCAGGGCGGCGCGGCCATCAGCCGGGATTTGCCGCCTTACACCGTGGCCCGCTGGGGCAATGGCATGTGCGGGTTGAATGCCATCGGCTTGCGCCGCGCCGGGTTGACCGCGGAGGAACGATTGGAATTGAAGAAGCTCTATCACCACCTCTTTCGCTCTGGGGAAAATCTATCGGACGCCGTGTCCAGCGCCAGGAACGAATTCACCAGCGCGCCCGCCCGGGTCCTGCTGGATTTTGTCGCCTCCGCCAAACGCGGCGTCTGCCGTGACGTCAGCAGGATGGCCCGGGGCGGGGAAAAAATTGATGAAGGGAACATTGACTAAATCCGCCCGCCGGGTGCAAAGTTTTCCAACTTTGAGCCGTAAAATTTAAAGTCTCCAACATTATGCCGCCAAAAACCGAAAAAAACCCCGCCGCCGATGCCAAAACCGCTGATCCGAAGATTGCCGCCACCCGGCAGCGCGATCTGGAGGCCGCCATTTCGTCCATTACCAAGTCCTACGGCGACGGCAGCATCATGCGGCTGGGCGATGCCCGCGCCAAAACCGGCATCGAGTTCATCCCCACCGGCGCGCTCTCCGTGGACCTGGCCCTGGGCGTCGGTGGCGTGCCGCGCGGGCGCGTGGTTGAAATTTTCGGCCCGGAATCATCGGGCAAAACCACCCTCATGCTCCACGTCATCGCCAATGCGCAGAAGGCCGGCGGCCTGGCCGCATTCATCGACGCCGAGCACGCCCTGGACCCCGGTTACGCCAAAAAGCTCGGGGTCAATTTGGACGAATTGCTCGTCTCCCAGCCGGACAGCGGCGAGGAAGCCCTGAGCATTTGCGAGACCCTGGCCCGTTCCAACGCCCTGGACGTCATTGTGATTGACTCCGTCGCCGCCCTCGTCCCCAAGGCCGAGTTGGAGGGGGAAATGGGCATGGCCACCATGGGCATGCAGGCGCGCCTCATGAGCCAGGCCCTGCGCAAGCTCACCGCCATTCTGGCCAAGTCCAAGACCACCTGCATTTTCACCAATCAATTGCGCGAAAAAGTCGGCGTCATGTTCGGCAACCCCGAAACCACCCCGGGCGGCAAGGCCCTCAAGTTTTACGCCAGCATCCGCATCGACATCCGCCGCCGCGACACGCTCAAGGACGCGGCCGGCGTGGCGGTGGGCAACGCGGTCAAGGTCAAGATAGTCAAGAACAAGGTTGCGCCGCCTTTTGCCGAGGCCGAGTTTGAAATCATTTACGACCACGGCATCAACAAGGAGGGAAGCATCATTGAAGTCGGCATCACTCATGGCGTGGTGGACAAGAAGGGCGCGTGGCTGCAATTCGAGGGCGAACTGATCGGGCAGGGAAAGGAAGCCGCCCGCCAGGCCCTGGCCGACAAGCCGGAGCTGGCCCAAAAGATCATCGCCGCCATCATGGCCAAGCGCAGCGCAGCGGCTGCGCCGGCCCAGGCGGCATAATCGAAAACCGGTGAGGCGGGACCAAGCGGCTCCTCACCGCGCAGGCAACGCTTCATGCGCTTACCCGCTCACGCCCATGAAATACAATCAATTCGTCAAGGCGATTGATAGACCGGGAGAGATACGGTTCCTGCGTGCTGGATCGCCGACGTGCAATTCGGGGGACACTGTCCTCCGAATCGCCCAAACCCCTCTGGCCCAGACTCGTGCTACAGTTTTTCCTGGGGCAAATTGCCGGAATTCATTTTGCACCTCCGTTGCCATTTGCTGCTCGACCTCAAAGTGCGTCCCTTCACTCATCGGGACGCAGGGCAAATGAATTTCCAGCGTGCGGCTTGCCGAAAGCCATTCTGCATTGCACCCAGACCGGTCATCGGCTAGACTTGTTCCATGAAGATCATCATTCAGTTGAGCAGAGAAGAAGAAGCGAAGGCGTTGCCTGTTCTCCTGCGCCACTCTCCGGGAATGATTTTGCCTGAACGCACTTACGTGCTTGGTGAAGACGCCGTCGCTTCGCTCCGGAACGCTGGCATCCGATTTACCGAATTAAGTCGTGAAGCCCTTGCCCCGTCTCTGGAGGAGGTTGCCGGTGAAAGAGTATGATATTTTCGTACCGCTTTTCTACAACAATGGATCTCCGATTGAGCCAACCAAATTTCAAGAGTTGCAAGTCAGGCTCTTGGAGCGGTTTGAAGGATTGACCTATTTTCCGCAGGCAAACCAAGGATTTTGGAAATTTGGCGACATTACTTACCGCGACGAGATCGTGATCTATCGGGTGATCAGCCAGGATTCGGCCGCCTCACGCGAATACTTGGGCAAACTTAAAGAGCATTTAAAACAAGATCTTCATCAACTCGATATTCTCATCATTGAGCGAGATGTTGGCCTGCTTTGAGAGGAGTTAATCTGCCCCCGTCAAATTTATGACGCTTCATCCGTACAAGACATGAAATACGAGATGTTCAGCAGAGTGGCGTTGAAGGCAAACCTCCCCAAGCATCTTCAGTTTACTTCCTGCCGTCCAGGGCCAGATTCAGGCGCAGGACATTAACTCCGGGATCGCCCAGAAAACCAAGGTCAGCCGGGTCTGTGTATTCGGGAATAAGCGCTTTCACGTCCTCCACTTTCAATCCGCGCGCTTTGGCAACGCGGGCAGCCTGCATTTGGGCGTTTTCCACACTGATGTGCGGGTCAAGCCCGCTGGCTGACGCGGTCACGGCATCGGCGGGCACGGGCGCGTCAACCGCCAGGCCGTTTTGCTTCCGGTAGTCCGACACGTTTTGCTGGATCGTATCAGACAGTTTCTGCGAGGTCGGCCCCAGGTTGCTGCCGCTCGAGTTCAGCGAATCGTAACCGTTGCCGGCGGCGGAGGGGCGCGGATGAAAATACTTGTCGGCGCTGAAATTCTGGCCGATCAACTTCGAGCCAATCACCGTTCCCCTGGCGTCAACGATCAGGCTGCCGTTGGCTTTGTTGGCAAAGAGCGCCTGGCCGATGCCGAAGACGATCAGCGGATAAATCCCGCAGCAGACCACGGCCAGAATCAGGGTGGAGAAAATGGCCCCGCGCAGTTCAGCAAAGAATTCTTTCATGGGTCAAATAAATTTCATGGCGGTGATGAGGACGTCGATGGCCTTGATGCCGACAAAGGGAACAATCACGCCGCCCAGGCCGTAAATCAGCAGATTGCGCTGCAGGATGGCCAGGGCGCCAATCGGCTTATACTTGACTCCGCGCAGGGCCAGCGGAATGAGCGCGATGATGATCAGCGCGTTAAAGATGATGGCGCTCAAAATCGCGCTCTTCGGGCTGTGCAGGCGCATGATGTTGAGCGGCGCGATGGCGGGGAATGTCGTCATCAACATCGCGGGGACAATGGCAAAATATTTTGCGACATCGTTGGCGATGCTGAAGGTCGTGAGCGAACCGCGCGTGATGAGCAGTTGTTTGCCGATTTCAACGATCTCGATGAGCTTGGTGGGGTTGCTGTCCAGATCGACCATGTTGCCGGCTTCGCGCGCGGCCTGGGTGCCGGTGTTCATGGCCACGCCCACGTCGGCCTGGGCCAGGGCGGGCGCGTCATTGGTGCCATCCCCTGTCATGGCCACGAGGTGCCCGGCGGCCTGCTCTTCGCGGATGCGCTTGAGTTTCTGTTCCGGCGTGGCCTGGGCCATGAAATCGTCCACCCCGGCCTCGGCGGCGATGGCGGCGGCGGTCAGTTGATTGTCGCCGGTGATCATGATGGTGCGGATGCCCATCTTGCGCAGGTGGACGAAGCGTTCCTTGATGCCTCCCTTGACGACGTCCTTCAACTGCACGACCCCGAGCACTTCGCGCCCCTCGGCCACCACCAGCGGGGTGCCGCCCGAGCGCGAGATTTCTTCGACCGTGTCACTGACCTGTTGCGGAAACTTTCCCCCCGCCTGATCGACGTACACGGCCAGGGCCTGGGCGGCGCCTTTGCGGATGCTGCGCGCCGGTTGTCCGCCCACCGCCGGAAAATCGACCCCGCTCATCCGCGTTTGCGCCGTGAAGGCGACAAACCGGGCTTGGGTCGGCGCGATTTCACGGCCGCGCAGGTTGAATTGTTCCTTGGCCAGCACCACAATCGAGCGGCCTTCCGGGGTTTCGTCGGCCAGCGACGCCAGTTGCGCGGCGTCGGCCAGACGATCCGGCTTGACGGCGGGCGCGGGAATAAAAGCGGTGGCCATGCGGTTGCCCAGCGTGATCGTGCCCGTTTTGTCCAGCAGCAAAACATCCACGTCTCCCGCCGCTTCCACCGCGCGTCCGCTCATGGCGAGGACATTGCGGCGGGTCAGCCGGTCAATGCCGCTGATGCCAATGGCGCTGAGCAGGCCGCCGATGGTTGTCGGGATCAAACAGACCAGCAACGCGACCAGCACCGGCACGGTAAACTCCGCGTTGGAGTAGATGCCGAAGGGCTTGAGTGTCACGCAGACGAGCAGGAAAATGAAGGTCAGCGCCGCCAGCAGAATGGTCAGCGCGATTTCGTTGGGAGTTTTCTGGCGCCTCGCTCCCTCCACCATGGCGATCATTCGGTCCAAAAACGTGTTGCCCTTTTCGGAGGTGATGCGAACGACGATGCGATCGCTCAAGACCCGCGTGCCGCCGGTCACCGCGCTGCGGTCGCCGCCGCTCTCGCGGATGACGGGCGCCGATTCGCCCGTGATGGCCGCCTCATCCACGCTGGCAATGCCTTCCACCACATCGCCGTCCGCGGGGATGATGTCACCCGCTTCGCACACCACCAAATCGCCCTTCTGCAACTCCGTGGCCGGCACCGGTTCCTCCCGCTTGTCGCGCAAGCGGCGGGCGATGGTTTCTTTGCGGCTCTTGCGCAAGCTGTCGGCCTGCGCCTTGCCCCGCCCCTCGGCGACGGCTTCGGCGAAATTGGCAAACAGAACGGTGAACCACAGCCAGAGCGCCAGTTGAAAAATAAAACCCCTGTCGGTTTTTGAGGTGAAGATGCCGACGGTGGTCAGCGCGGCCCCCACCATGGTGACGAACATGACCGGGTTCTTGACCATCAGCCGGGGATCAAGCTTCTTGAACGAATTGACCAGGGCCGGCCCGACGATGTCCAAGTCAAAGAGAGAAGGAGCTTTTTGCGTCATAGATTATAGAGTTTGCCCTGCAGGGTAAGGAAGTGCTCGACAATCGGTCCAAGGGTGAGGGCCGGCAGAAAATTCAGCGCGCCCACCAGCAAAATAGTGCCGAGCACCAGCACGACAAACGTCCCGCCGGAAACGGGAAAGGTCCCGGCGCTGGGCGGCGAAACCTTCTTCTGTACGAGTGACCCGGCCATGGCCATGATGGGCACGATCATGAGGAAACGCCCCACGAGCATTGCCAGTCCCATTGTCGTGTTGTACCAGGGCGTGTTGGCGTTCAACCCGGCGAACGCGCTGCCGTTGTTCCCGTTGGCGGAACTAAAAGCGTAGAGGATTTCGCTCAAACCGTGCGGTCCCGCATTGCTCCGGCCATCCAGCCCCCACTTGCTGACCGAGGCCCACGCGGCAAATCCCAGGATCGACACCGCCAGCACGAGCAGCGCCAGCATGGCCATCTTGACGTCGTAGGACTGGATTTTTTTGCCGAGATACTCCGGCGTGCGCCCCACCATCAAACCGGCGATGAACACCGCCAGCACCACGAACACCAACATGCCGTACAATCCCGCCCCCACGCCGCCGACGATGATTTCTCCGAGCTGGATGTTGAACAGCGGCACGAACCCACCCAGCGCGGTCAGGGAATCGTGCATCGTATTGACCGCCCCGCAGGAAGCGTCGGTCGTGACCGTGGTAAAAAGCGCGGAATTGAAAATGCCAAAGCGGACTTCCTTGCCTTCCATGTTGCCGCCCGCGGCTGCCACTCCCAAATGCTGGTGAATCGGATTGCCCGCCGCCTCCGCCCACCAGCAAAGCAGCACCCCGGCCAGGAACAGCACCATCATCACCGCCCAAACGGACCAGCCGTGCGCCTGGTTCTTGCTCATGCGGCCCAAGTAATACGTCAACCCGCTGCCAATGGCGAAAATGGAGAGCATCTGGATGAAATTCGAAAGCGGGGTCGGATTCTCGAAGGGATGGGCGGCATTGGCGTTGGTGAAGCCGCCGCCGTTGGTGCCCAGCATCTTGATGGCCACCTGTGAGGCCATGGGGCCCTGCGGAATGGTTTGCTCCTCCACTTTTTGATCCACCATCACCGGCACGTTCGTCATGATCGGCGCGCCTTTGGCGTCAACCTGCGGGGTGTCCACCATGACGGCGACGCCATTGGTCAGAACCGGCTGCCCTTTGGCATCCAGCTTGGGCATGGACAGCACCAATTGGATGTTAGTCGTCACGTTATTGCCCTTGTCATCGGCTTTTTGAACCTGAATGGTATAAGATTCCGTAAGTTTGGCTTTGGTGTACGGTTTGAAGTTCTGGATCATGCCCTGCGAAACCAGGAAGACGGCAAAGACGATGCAAATGGGCAGCAGCAGGTAGTAAGTCACGCGCACCAGATCAACCCAAAAATTGCCGATGGTCTTGGCCGAATGCCGCGTCACCGCCCGCACCAGCGCCGCGGCAATGGCAATGCCCGTCGCCGCCGATGTGAAATTATGTATGACAAGAGCCAGCATCTGCGAGAGATAGGACATGGTCGATTCGCCCGTGTAGGCCTGCCAGTTGGTGTTGGTGGCGAAACTCACGGCGGTGTTGAACGACAAATCGGGACTGAGGTTGTCAAAGCCCTGCGGGTTCAACGGCAGATATTTTTGCAACCGCAGAATGGCATACGTGAACAAACACCCGACCAGGCTGAAGAGCAGCATGGCGAAGGTGTATTGCAGCCAGCCCTGCTCGCGCCGGGCATCCACTCCCATGACCCGGTAGGTCAGGCGTTCGCAGGGACGGAGGATGGGGTCAAACCAGGTTTTGCCATCGGCATCGAGGACCTGGCAAAGATAAAGGCCCATCGGTTTGGTGATCGCCGCCAAAACGGCGACAAAGCAGGCCAGTTGCAACCAATCAACAGCGCGCATAGTGGGCCTTAGAATTTCTCGGGCCAGACCATGGCCACGAACAGATACACAAACAGCAACAGAGAGATGATCCCGACAACAATATTCTCCATAATTTCAGGCTTTTTCAGATTTTCTCGCAAAAGCGGCCGTAAAGCGCCGCCAGCGCAAAAAATGCGACCATTACTGCGATAAAGATCAAGTCATTCATAATGATTTCCGGCACGTGACGCGCCACGCCTTGCAACCATGCCATGCGAACGCCGCGGGGAGTGAATTAAAATCCGGGCGGAAGATATTAAGAAAGTGTTAAAATGCCATTGAGGGACGCCATTTACGCCTTCTCTTTGCGGCTTTTTCCAATTAAACAAGGTTCCATGGATGATGTGCGGAGGATTCGTCAGACCTGGCTGATCTGCCTTGGCCTGGCGTTGGCGGTCCTGGCGGCTTATGCGCCGGTCTTCAGCGCCGGTTTTATCACCTACGACGATCCTGTTTTTGTCACCGCTAACCCTCACGTCCGGGGCGGCTTGAGTTGGGCCGGCTTCATCTGGGCTTTTACAACTTGCGATGCCAGCATATGGCATCCGTTGACCTGGCTTTCCTATCTGGTGGATTCTCAACTCTACGGAGTCAATCCCGCCGGGTTTCATGTTACGAACGTCCTGCTGCATCTGGCGAACTCCATCCTCCTGTTTTTGCTTCTCCAGCGCATGACCTCGGCGCAATGGCCCAGCGCGCTGGTCGCGGCTTTGTTCGCCCTTCATCCGCTGCACATCGAGTCGGTGGCCTGGATTTCCGAACGGAAGGATGTGTTGAGCACGTTGTTTTGGATGCTGGCGGTTGGATCATACGTGCGGTACGTGGAGGATTCCGCGTTGAAAGGCCCGAAGGCCAAAACCTTTTACATCGGGTCAATCGTTTTGTTTGCGCTGGGGTTGATGGCCAAGCCGATGCTGGTCACGCTGCCTTTGATTTTGCTTTTGCTTGACTTCTGGCCTTTGCGGCGCCGGCAGTCGCCCATGGCGCTGTTGCTGGCCGAAAAGGCGCCTTTTTTCATTTTGGCCGCCGCATCCTGCGCTCTGACCCTTTGCGTGGCGCGGCATAGGGGTGCGATCGCGCCGCTGGTCGGCCCGCCGTTGGCGTCCCGTCTGGAGAACATCCCCCTGTCCTGCGCGCACTACATCGCAAAAACTTTTTGGCCCGCCGATTTGGCTGTGTTTTATCCGTATCAGCGCCATTGGCCCGTTTGGGAAATTGCCGGTTCGACAGCGTTCCTCGTCCTGATTACCGGACGGGTCCTGTGGCGGGCGCGCTCGCGGCCTCATTTTGCCGTGGGCTGGTTTTGGTTTCTTGTCATGCTGGCGCCGGTGATTGGGGTCGTTCCTGTGGGTTCATTTGCCATGGCCGACCGCTGGTCCTATTTGTCCAATACCGGTTTGTTCATCATGGTTGTCTGGGCGGGGCGGATGAAGCCGCAAGTCCTTGGCGTTGCAGGCTGGCTGGC
Organism: Verrucomicrobiota bacterium; assembly: GCA_050014435.1. Lineage (GTDB taxonomy): Bacteria > Verrucomicrobiota > Verrucomicrobiia > Limisphaerales > Palsa-1400 > DASRLE01. The sequence continues at coordinate 32,549 of JBEKDI010000045.1, forward strand.
CCTGGCCGGCTGCCTGGCGGGAACTGCATTCCAAGCGCGGTATTGGAAGGACAGCGAAACCCTCTATCGCCACGCTCTTGCCGTGACGGAGAAAAACGGCGCCATGGAGAATGATCTGGGGAACCTTCTTCTCCAGGAAGGCCGCGTGGAGGAGGCGCTGCCCCACTTGATTCGAGCTGTCGCGTTCGCCACCGACTATCCCCTTCCCCATTTCAACCTGGGCAACGCATTGCTGGCCACGGGAAACGTGGCCGCGGCGCTGCGTCAATTCGAGATCCAGGTCGCCCTCCAACCCAACGACCCCTTCCCCCAATACAACTTCGGCCTTGTTCTACTCGATCACGGGCTGGCCGGGGATGCCATGCCCCATTTGGAAAAAGCCGTGCAAATGCGCCCTGAATCGGCCGATTACCATCTAAAGCTGGGCGACGCCTGCCGCCAAACGGGACGCGCGGCGGAGGCGATCGGCCAATATGACAAAGCCCTGCAAATTCGACCCCGCCACCTCCAGACCGCCTCCAACCTGGCTTGGATGCTGGCCACCACCCCGGACGCTTCCCTCCGCAACGGCGCCCGGGCCGTCCAACTGGCCCTGCTCGCCGATCAGCTTTCAGGCGGTCAAGACCCGAAGACCCTCGCAGTTCTGGCGGCGGCCTGCGCCGAGACGGGGGATTATTCCAAAGCCGCCGCCACAGTGGAGCGCGCGTTGCAATTGGCCGGCTCGCAGAGGGATTCGGCACTGGCTAGCGTCCTGCGCGCACAACTGGCCATTTATCGCGCCGGCTCCCCATTTCAGGATTCTGTCCATGGAAATTAACCACCATTTATGAACGACATCCAGGGGAGAGGTCGAACTTGGCTGATCTGCCTTGGCTTGGCGTTGGCGGTCCTGGCGGCTTATGCACCGGTCTTCAGCGCCGGTTTTATCACCTACGACGATCCCATTTTCGTCACCGCCAACCCGCACGTCCGGGGAGGCTTGAGTTGGGCCGGTTTCATTTGGGCGTTTACGACCTGCGATGCCAGCATTTGGCATCCGTTGACCTGGCTGTCTTATCTGGTGGATTCTGAACTCTATGGAATGAATCCCGGCGGGTTTCATGTTACGAACGCCCTGTTGCATCTGGCGAACTCGATTCTTCTCTTTCTGCTCTTGCAACGCATGACCAAAGCGACCTGGCCCAGCGCGCTGGCCGCCGCCCTCTTCGCCCTGCATCCATTGCACGTCGAGTCGGTGGCCTGGGTTTCCGAGCGCAAGGACGTCCTGAGCACATTGTTCTGGATGCTGGCGGTTGGCGCTTACGTCCGTTATGTGGAACAGTCCGCGCTGAAAAGCCCGGAGTCCAAAACCTTTTATTTTGGGTCGCTCGTTTTGTTCGCGCTGGGTTTGATGGCCAAGCCGATGCTGGTGACTCTCCCCTTGATCTTGCTTCTTCTTGACTACTGGCCTTTGCAGCGCCGGCAGGCATCCGTTGCCGCGCTGCTGGCCGAAAAGGCGCCGTTTTTCATTCTGGCCGCAGCATCCTGCGCGCTGACCCTTTTTGTGGCGCGGCACGCGGATGCGACGGTGCCGCTGGCGGGCCGCTCGCTGGCGTCCCATCTGGAAAACGTCCCTCTCTCGTACGTGCGCTACATCGCAAAAACATTTTGGCCCGTCGATTTGGCCGTGTTTTATCCGTATGAGCGCCATTGGCCCGTTTGGGATATTGCCGGTGCGGTCGCGTTTCTCGGGCTGATGACCGGATGGGTCCTGTGGCAGGCACGCTCGCGGCCCTATTGTGCGGTGGGCTGGTTTTGGTTTCTCATCATGCTGGCGCCGGTCATTGGAGTGGTTCAGGTGGGTTCATTTTCCATCGCCGACCGCTGGTCTTACTTGTCCAACACCGGTTTGTTCATCATGGTGATCTGGGCGGGGCGGGTTAGGCCGCAGGCGCTTGGCTTTGCCGGCAGCCTGGCACTGGCCGCCTGTCTGACGGCAACAGCTATGCAAGTGCGGTATTGGAAGGACAGCGAAACCCTCTATCGCCACGCCCTGGCCGTCACGGGGCATAACGGCGCGATGGAGAATACTCTGGGCAACGTTCTTCTCCAACAGGGCCGCGTGGATGAGGCTCTGCCGCACTTGTTGCGCGCCGTGGCGTTTGCGCCCGATTACCCGCAATCCCATTACAATCTGGGCAGCGCGCTGCTGGCCAGCGGAAAGGTGGCCGAGGCATTGAGTCAATTCGAGACCCAGGTTGCCCTCCAGCCCAACGACCCCTTTGCTCAATACAACTTCGGCCGGGTTTTGGTGGAGCACGGGCTGGCCGACGACGCGATTCCCCATTTGGAAAAAGCCGTCCAACTCCGCCCCGACTTGGTCGATTACCATTGCGAGCTGGGCGACGCCTGTCGCCAATCGGGCCGCGCAGCGGAGGCAGTCAGTGAATACAATAAAACGCTGCAATTTTCCCCCCGTCACGTCCAGGCCGTCTCCCGCCTGGCTTGGATGCTTGCCACCAGCCCGGACCCTTCCCTCCGCAATGGCGCAAAAGCCGTCCAACTGGCCCGGCTCGCCGATCAACTTTCAGGCGGCCAAGACCCAAAGATCCTCGGCGTTCTGGCGGCGGCCTACGCCGAAACCGGGGATTTTTCCACGGCCGCCGCCAGCGTGCGGCGCGCCTTGCAGTTATCCGGCGCAGAGACCAATTCCGCGCTGGCCGGCGTTCTGCGCGCGCAACTGGCCTCTTACCGCACCAGCTCGCCATTTCGGGACACAATCAAGGGAAATTAATCCGCTAATTATGAGCGACACACGGTCGAAACGTCAAAGCTGGCTCATCTGCCTTTGCTTGGCCTTGGCGGTGCTGGCGGCGTATGCGCCTGTTTGGAGTGCCGGATTCATCACCTACGACGACCCCGCTTACGTCACCGCCAACCCGGTGGTCCAAAGCGGCTTGAGTTGGTCCGGTTTCATTTGGGCGTTTACGACAGGCCACGCCGGCAACTGGCATCCGCTAACCTGGATTTCCCACATGCTGGATTTTCAAATCTATGGCCTGAATCCCGCCGGCCATCATCTGACCAGCATCGCCTTGCATGCCGCCAACTCCATTTTGCTGTTTTTGCTCCTCCAGCGCATGACCCGGACGACCTGGCCCAGCGCGCTGGTGGCGGCCTTGTTCGCCCTTCATCCGTTGCGCGTCGAGTCGGTGGCCTGGGTGGCGGAACGCAAGGATGTGCTGGCCGGCTTTTTCTTCATGCTTACGCTCGGCGCCTATGCCCGCTACGCGGAGAATCTCAAATTTCAAATTTCAAATTTCAAATTCTATTACATCTCGTCCGTCGTTCTCTTTGCGCTAGGCCTGGCGGCGAAACCGATGCTTGTGACGCTGCCCTTCGTATTGCTTCTTCTTGACTTCTGGCCTTTGCAACGCCGCCAGGTCCCCCTCGCCGGGTTGGTCGCTGAAAAGACCCCCTGGTTCATTTTGTCGGCTCTCTCCTGCGCCGTCACCTTTTTGGTCCAGCGACATGTGGGGGCGGTATTATCAACGGCCCAACTGCCCTTCAGCATGCGCCTGGCCAACGTCCCCGTGGCTTGTGTGCGATACGTGGCGAAGACTTTCTGGCCGGCGCATTTGGCCATCGCGTATCCCATGTTAAAATGGCCGGCTTGGGCCGTGGCCGGCGCCATCGTGCTGTTATTGCTGTTATCGGCCTTGGTGCTGTGGCGCGTCCGCACCCAACCTTGGCTGGCGGTGGGCTGGCTATGGTTTTTGGGCATGTTGACCCCCGTCATCGGTGTGATTCAAGTTGGAATGCAATCCATGGCGGATCGCTACAGTTACCTCCCGGGCATTGGACTGTTGATCGCCATTGTTTGGACGGCGCGGGACTGGAGCGTCCGACTGGCCCCGTGGGCGCGGGCGATCATTGGGGGGCTGGCCGTGGCCATCTGCCTGGTATTGACTGCGCGCCAGGCAACCTTCTGGCAGAACGACCAAACCCTCTTTCTCCATGCCATCCAGGCCACAAAGGGAAACTTCGTCGCTTACGCCGGCCTGGGGGAATATGAGGGGACGCACGGGAACACCAACCTGGCCATCAGTCATTTGCAAACTTCGCTGCGGATCAAGCCCAATTACCCCAACGCCAGAAATATCCTGGGCAGAATCCTTTTGTTGGAAGGCCGGGAGGATGACGCGCTCCAGGAGTTGCAAAAGGCCGTTTCCCTCGACCCCGCCTTGGCCGATGCCCGCTACAATCTAGGCCACGCTTTGCTGGCCAAGGGGCAAGTGGCCGAAGCTCTGGATCAGTTTCAGGCGCAAGTCAGCTTGCAGCCCGGGGATTACAAGGCCCAAAACAACATGGGCGCCGTCCTGCTGCAAAACGGCCTGGCCGGGGACGCCATTCCGTATCTGCGACGGGCCCTCGAAATCAAACCGGCTGATGGCGCGGCGCATTACCTGCTGGGCAATGCGCTCTACCGAACGGGCGGCGTCGCGGAAGCGATCCGGCAATTCGAATTAGCGATTCAGCTCGACCTGAACCACATCCAGGCCCTCAGCGACCTGGCCTGGATCCTGGCCTGCCATCCCGACCCAACCTTTCGCAATGGCGCCAAGGCGGTGGTCTTGGGATTGCGCGCCGATGAACTTTCCGGCGGGCAAAATCCGGTGATCATTGGCACGCTGGCCGCCGCCTATGCCGAAGCCGGGAAATTTCCGGAAGCCATCGCCGCTGACCGCCGCGCCTGCCAGGCAGCCCTGGCCCAGACCAACAGCGCACTGGCGGAGTTGCTGCAAAAGCGACTTCGGCTTTACCAGGCCGGCTCGCCGTGGAGAGACTCAACCGAAGTGAGAATTAAGAACTAAGAAGTATGAAATCCATAATTCTTAATTCATAATTCTTACTTCTCGATTGACGTCTTTGTAATAAATGTAGCTGGCCGGCGTGGGACCCATGGCCACAAACCATTGCGGACAATAGGGGGCCATCCAGATCACGTCCCCGGCCTGCACCGGATGCCAGTCCGCATCCAACCGGTAAATCCCCTGCCCTGAGAGCATCAATAGGCCGTGCTCCATAATGTGCGTTTCAACCAGCGGCAGCGCCGCGCCGGGTTGAAAGGTGAAGACGTTGACGGCCATGTCGAAAGCGGGATGCGTGGGCAGAAGCGCCTTCAGGCGGGCGTCCTTGTTGCCCAGAAACGGCTTCTCCACAATCGTCTTTTCATGGCCGGTTATGACGCCCGGCTTTTCATAACCCGCCAGAGCCTGGAATTTTTTTTCGAAGACCAGCAAACGGGACCCGGCGCCGGGCTGGCTGAAGTGGAAATCGGTTCCCGGCGGGAGGTAAGCGAAGCTGCCCGCAACCATCTTGCATGATGTCCCGGCCAGGGTGGCGGCGCACCGGCCTTCGAGGAGGTAGGCGAAGAATTCATTCGCCCCGGTGTTGCCCCGGCCCTCGCCATTTTTCTCGAAAGTGATTTGCCACTGGCAGAAATGCGCGCCCATGGCGGGCGAAATCTGCACGACAGGAACAGCATTGCGCCAGCCCGGCAGCCAGCTCGGCACGTAGCCGGCGGGCGTCCGCAGCGCATAACGCGCTTTAATCACATCGCGGGAAAATCCATACAATTGATTCATGCCAGAGGATTATCAGACCCGGCCCATTTTGTCTCTGCCAAATGATTCCAACTTGAATCGTGGGCTTGCATTTCGCTTTTTTGCGCAAGTTCTGCGATGACAGATACTCAATGACCAATTCTCAATCGCTTCGACCGCGACCACTGGATCCTTCCCCAAGGCAAAGCAGCGACAAAAAAGTGAAATCCACACGAGTCAGGGCCGATGAAAGGGGCGTCCCGCCTCGTAAAGGCGCAACTCGTCGTTTAACTGTCGCACCAACTCCGGCCGCCCCGCGGCTTGGGCCAGCACGATAGCCTCCTGGGCGTTGCGCCGGGCCTCGTCAAATTGCCCGGCTTCGGCGAAGGCGGCGGCGAGAGTGCCGAGAATGACCGGGTTCTTTCCGCCGGCCAGTTCATTGGCCCGCCGGGCCAGTTGCACCGCTTTGCCCCCATCGCGCAACGACGCCTGGCCGCAAGTGGCCAGCAGCCACGCCAGATTGTTTTGCACGTCCATGTCGGCTGGTTCGATTTGCAGCGCGCTTTGGAAATGGGCGATTGCCTGGTCCGCTCTGCCCTCTTGCAGAAATGCGTTGGCGAGGTTGACGTGGACTGACTCGTTGTCTGGCAGGATCTCCAGCGCCTTTTGGTAATGGGAAATCGCTTCGTCCACCCTTCCCTTTTGGCGCAGAGCCGTTCCGAGGTTGTTGTGGGCTTCCGCGAAGTCGGGCTTGATTTGCAGCGCCCCTCGGTAATGGGAAATGGCTTCATCAACCCTTCCCCTTCGGCCAAGAGTGTAGCCGAGGGTGTAATGCGCTGCCGCGTAATCGGGCTTGATTCGCAGCGCCTCCTGGAACTGGGCAATGGATTCATCTATTCTGCCCTTTTGGCCAAGCGCCAAGCCCAGGTTAAAGTGCGCTTCGGCGAAGTCGGGCCAGATCTTCAGCGCCTCCCGTTCTTGGACAATGGCTTCGTCCACCCTGGCCTTTTGCAAGAGAGCGTTTCCGAGGTTGTTGTGCGCCTCCGCGTAGCCGGGCTTGATTTGCACTGCTCTTTGGAAATAGAGGAGCGCTTCGTCCACCCGTCCCTCTTTCAAAACGGCGTTGCCGAGGTTGTTGTCGGCCACATTGTTGCCCGTGGTGCAGGCCAGCGTGTGGTTCCACAAGGTTTCGCTGTCGCGCCAATACCCCGTCTGGGTTCGCGCGCAAAAAATCAAGGCAACGAGGATAATCGCGGCCAATCCGCCCAGCGCTGCGCGCCGATATGGCCACTCGGCGGACAGGCCGGCCGCCATCCATGTCAGCAGCACATACAAACCGATCTGCGGCAAATAGGTCATGCGGTCCGCGTGTGCAAATGAGCCGGCTTGCACAAGGCCGATCATCGGCGTCAACATTCCCAAATACCAAAGCCAGCCGACCAAAAGCCAGCGGCGCTTCTGCTGAAAAACCAAAACCCCTCCAGTAATCAGCGCCAGCACAAGCAGGGAAAGGGCTGTTGTCCAAAGCGCATATCCCTTTTCCGGTTGGGGATAAAAAACCGCCAGTCCTTCCGGCCAAACCATCTGGCGCAGATAGACCGCGTAGGAAACCAATGCATTGCCGAGGCGCGAAAGCATCGTAACATGGGCGCGGGCGGCGATTCCATTCCCAGCCGCCACAACCGTCATCGCGCACACCCCGGCGGCCAGCGCCAGCAGCGGAATCTTTTCGCAGATCAACCCCCAAAGCTTTCGCGGCTGATCGAACCGGTTCAAGGGCCAGTAATCCAGGAGCAACAGCACAAACGGCAGCGTCACCACCGTCGGCTTCGAGAGCAACGCCAAAACAAAAAACAGCAGCGCCCCGATGTAATAGAATTTGAAATTTGAAATTTGAAATTTGAGATTCTCCGCATACCGGGCATAGGCGCCGAGCGTGAGCATAAAGAAAAAGCCCGCCAGCACATCCTTGCGTTCCGCCACCCAGGCCACCGATTCCACCCGCAGCGGGTGGATGGCAAACACCCCCGCCACGAACACGCTGCGCCACAGAGCGCCGGTCATCTGCCGCAGGACGAGGAACAGCAAGATGACCGAGGCGATATGCAACAGCACATTCGTGAAGTGATACCCGCCGGCATGGAGTCCGTGGAGTTGATCATCCGCCATGAGCGAAAGCATGGTCAGCGGATGGTATAAACCGCAGTCCAGGTGGGTGAAGACCCCGGCCAGGCCCTCCAGGCTCAAACCGCCTGCGACCCTCGCGTTCTCATAAACATAGAGATCATCATCGTAATTGACGAATCCGAAGCCTCGGGTCTGCCCGAAAACGGCGAACGTGATTGCGGCCAGCGCCAGGCAAAGCCCCGCCACCCGCCAGCGTTGATCCCGGCCGCCGGCACAAGCCGCGTTTACTGGCGGAGGTTGCTGGCCGATCATATTAAAATCCTGCCAGACAATCTCAACGCAACAAGCCGAAACGCTCGCGAGGCACGGCTTGGCTCATGAAGTCGTCCAAGGCCAGCCGGACGCACGGCAGCCCGTTCCTACTGCAGTGAGCCCGGATCGTGTCGAGGTGACGGGATTGCGCCCGTCACCCCTCCCACGCCACCGTACGTGCGGTTTTCCGCATACGGCGGTTGAACGCAGCGGCCTTACTGCGCCGCAAGGTCTGATGGCATAAGGAATCCGAAGCGTCGCAGTAGCTGATTGCTTAACGCCGTATGGAGGGCTCCGTTTCGGGCAATGGACCATGCGCCTTTGCTGCTAAAGGCCACTTCGAGCAATCGCCCTTTGGTTCCCAGTTGCTTCAAGTGTCGGAGTCGCCCTGCCATGCTGCGCCATCGTTCCCAAAAGCATTTGCGCATGTGTCGCCGTATCCACCCTTCCAAGGCAAAGATAGTGCGGCGTTCCTCGGCCAGGCCGTAATAGGCCCACCAACCGCGCAGATACGCGCGCCCTCGGTCGCGCAGCTTGTCGCTGCTGACACTTTGGCAGCTTCGCCACATCTCCCTGACTTTGGCTTTCAACCGCTCCACACTTTGCGGGGCTGCTTCGATCTTCCCTTCTTGGTTGATCCGAAACCCCAGAAACTTCCGTTCCCAGGGCCGCCCCACGCCGCTTTTGTCCGCGTTGACTTCCAGCCGCAGATGTTCCTTGATCCATTCCGCCACCCCGGCCAGCACCCGTTCCGCCGCCCGTCGGTTGCCCACATAAATGTTGCAGTCGTCCGCGTAACGGCTGAAGGCCAGCCCCCTTCTCTCCAGCTCCTTGTCCAGCTCGTCCAGATAGATGTTGGCCAGCAGCGGGGACAATGGCCCGCCTTGCGGCGTGCCTTCCTCGCTGGCGATGACCACTCCTTCGATCATCGCTCCCGCTCGCAAATAGTGGCCGATCAATTTCAACACCCGTTTGTCCCGAATCGTCTGTCCAATCCGGTTCATTAGAATGTCGTGGTTGACCCGGTCAAAGAATTTGCTGATGTCCATGTCCACCACCCACTCTTTGCCGTTCCGGATGTGCGCTTGCGCCACTTGCACGGCGTTTTGCGCCCCCCGCCCCGGCCGGAATCCGTAACTGTGCTCACTGAAGTCCGGATCGAATATGGGCTGCAACACCTGCAAAAGCATTTGTTGTATCCACCGATCCTGCACCGTCGGTATGCCCAGCCTCCGTTTCCCGCCGTTGGGCTTGGGAATTTCCACCCGCCGCACCGGGCTGGGCACATAAGTCCCGGCCAGCAGTTTGGCGGCGATGCTTTCCCAATGCGCTCGTATATGGTCGCGCAGTTCCCCCACCGTCATCCGGTCGATCCCCGCCGCGCCCTGGTTGCGTTTAACCGCCAGCCAGGCTGCCGTGGCGTTGTCCCGGTTGACTATCTCTTCCATCAGGTTCTCGTACATTGCTTTCTTTGGCGACTTCCGCAAAAGAGTTCCCTTGCCCACCGCTCCGCGCGTTTGAGGCGGTTGCACCGCTGGGACGCGCCTTAGCCGGACCGGGCTGGTGACCGCAGTTGTCGCCTCCCGCCGTTTCGGTTGACTCACAGGTTCTCTCTCAGTCCGTCGTTTAGCTTTGTTCCTTCGTTCTTCGGCCCTTCGCTCGGCCCGGCTTTCGCCGCGCTTTCACCGCTACTATGGCCTCTGCTGACTTCCGCCGGCCTCTCGGCCACCGGATCTCCTTGGGTCAGTGTTGTGCCTTTCCCCTCACGCCGCCGAGTTCTACCTGATGCAGTTTGATGACTTTCGGGCTTCGCTGTTCCTAGCCAGCTTGCCGCCTGCACCCGGCCTCACTACTCGTTCGTGTTCCTGCGGCCAAGAGTTCGCTTCCGGTTCTTTCGGCCTGCGCCTTGCGGCCTCGGCCTAACCTTCCGCTACGGTTGGCGTCATCGCCTCCGTCGGGTTCCTTTCATCCCGATAGTTCACAACACCTGCCAAGCACACTAGAGTCGGCGCTGTGCGCCGATTTCGAGCCGCGGACGCGAACCTCCCTTCTATCATTTCTCGGCCGGGAATCTGACCCCATTGCCAATTGTCAGTTATCCATTATCAAATTCCTTCAGCCTTTTCTTTCCATCACTCAAGAGCACCCGCAAACCGCTTGCCCGCGCCTTGCATAATTCCTGCCCAAAACGAAGGAAGGCCAATTTCCAGAACAGACACTTTCACCGAAGTCGTGAATGATTCCATTATGGCAGGGCGAGCGTGAAGGCGCCGCTCTGATCGGCCCCGAGGAAATAACCTTGGGCGGTGGTCTGGCCTTGCAGGATCACACCGTTGAATTTGATAATTTGTTTCGGGGCGTC
>JBEKDI010000046.1:0-42582 GCA_050014435.1 Verrucomicrobiota bacterium
TCGTTCACCCGAAAGCGTTACCCTCAAGAAATTCCTCGCAACCAAAATCAGCCCCGCCCGCTGCGGCTACGCTGAAATCCTTGAACTGGAAAAGGCTGCATGAACGTTCCACTGTCCAGTACCTACAATAATCCAACAGCTCGATATATTCGATGGTTTGGGGCAGCGGACGCAAAACGAATTGGCAATGTGAAAGACGCTTGGACAACGTTAGATAACGCGCTACACAATGCTAACCTGAGTTTTACTGCTCACAAGCCCCAATATTTTGCATATGCAAATGGCAGTAGTATGGATTACTATGGGAGTTCTATTTGGGGATCAAGGAGCTTATTCTCAATCCGGCTTGGAGACGATTTTTGGTCTGCGCCTCTTACCGGAGAGGATTCACAAGCTGGAACTATTGTTCATGAACTCACCCACATGTATCTACGGACAGGAGACCATAAAAGGGTCAGTCCTAGGATATTTGCATTCATCCATGTTTTCAATTTTCGTTGGCGTCCATAAAAGGGTCCTAAAAGGGTCAGTTGCTTGCATGTCCATGTTCGTAAAGGGATCAGAAACTGCGTTTGCCGCTTTCCACAGTCCGGGAAGGAGTATAAGGCAACTTTTTGAATGCCTCTGGCCTGCGGCGCTGACAAAAGTTGACTCTCGCCCGGCGGCAGCCGGCGAGAAATTTCTCGCTTCGCGCGCCGGAATTTTTAATTCTGGCGCGTGCCCAAATGGGTCAAAATGTTGCTGGGAGTTCTGCTGCTGCCCGTTTGCCTGGGGACCGCCCAGGCGTTGTGGAGGATCCTTTTCGCCTCCGCCTCCATGGCGGAGCGGGTATGGCTGCCATTGCTGGCGGGGGCGGCTTGTTGGGTCGTCATTTTCCTGCTCCTTCCCAAACCCATGTGGATTTATGTCTTCGGACATGAACTGACACACGCGGTCTGGACCTGGATTTTTGGCGGCCGGGTCAAACGGTTCCAGGCCACTTCGGACGGCGGACAGGTCATCACCACCAAAAGCAATTTCATCATTGCGCTGGCGCCTTATTTTTTTCCGCTGTATGCCGTGCTGGTGGTGGCGGTTTTTTTCATCGGCGACCTGTTTTGGCAATGGCGCCGCGCCTACCTGTCCTGGTTTCATCTGCTGCTCGGAGCGGCCTACGCATTTCACGTCACACTGACTTGGGAGATATTGAAGAACCGCCAGACGGACATCACCAGCCAAGGGCGGCTTTTCTCGGCGGTTGTAATTTTTCTGGGCAATGCGATGGTGCTGGTCATCGCGGTCCCGCTCCTCACCGGACACAGCCTCCTGCACGCCCTTGGCTTGTGGTTCAACTGCAACCGCGCCATATTGGAGCGCGTGGCCAATATGCTCTGACGGCCCGAATCCAAAGAGCGCCACGAAAAGCAGGATTACACTTGCGGTTGTGCGGGAATTAAGGCGAAATGCAGGAGCGACTATATGAACCTTGGCGATATTTTGAGCTTGGAGAACATCCTCCCGGACTTGCCAGCGACAAACCGGTGGGAGGCCATTGACCAGTTGATCGATAATTTGGTGGCCACCCACAAAATCCAGCCCGCCAGCCGCGAGGCCATTGTGGCCGTGGTCAAAAAGCGCGAATCGTCCATGAGCACCGGCATCGGCTTCGGCATCGGCATTCCCCATGCCTCGACGGACCTGATCCACGAAGTGGTTGGCGCGCTGGGCCGCGCGAACAAGGGGATGGATTTTGACGCTCTCGACAACCAGCCCGTCAATCTGGTCATGCTTTTCCTGGTGCCACAGGGACAATTTCAAAAACACCTCCATACCCTGGCCAACATCGCCAAGCTGCTTCACATCAAGGAATTTCGGCAGGAACTCGAACAAGCTCCCGACGCCGCGGCCATGTATGCCATCATCAAGAAGTATTCCGAGCCGGCTTAGTCCGTTCGCGTGACCAGTTCAACAGGTGTATGGATGCATTTGACCTTCGGTGGGCGCTTTTCGGCTCCTAATCTTAATCGAATAACCGCCGCCTCAAGCATGAAACACCAAGAGATTAGGATTATGATTAAGATTAAGAGCGGCTGCCCAAAAACGTGAAATCTGCCCCAGGCGATTCTGTGCTCCACAAAATCCTCGAACAAAAGTTGCAACAAGCGGTCGCTGCGGTCCTGCCCGACGCCGATGTGGGCGGCGTGCAGGCGCGGCCTTGTCCTGACCCGAAATTCGGCGATTATCAGAGCAACGCCTTGATGGCCCTGGCCAAGGCGCGAAAAATGAATCCGCGCCAGTTGGCCGCCGACGTGGCCGCGAAGCTGGACATCGCCGAATGGTGCGAACCGGTGCAAGTGGCCGGCGCCGGCTTCCTCAATTTCCGCCTCAAGCCCTCCGCCGTGGCGGCGGCATTGCGCGACGCCGCCCGGGGAGGCTCTTTGTTCTTCCAGAAAACAGACCGGCCGCAGTGCATTGTTATTGACTTCAGCTCCCCCAACGTCGCCAAGCCGATGCATGTCGGGCACATTCGCTCCACCATTTTGGGGGAATCGCTGGCGCGCCTGCTGCGCTTGCTGGGGCACCGCGTCATCACCGACAATCACATCGGCGACTGGGGAACCCAGTTCGGCAAACTGCTCGTCGGCTGGAAGTCTGACCTCAACCCGGAGGCGTTGCGCAAGGATGCCATTGGCGAGATGGAACGGCTTTACAAGAAGATCAACACCGCCTGCGAACAGGACCCAAAAACCCTGGAAACCGCCCGCCAGGAATTGGTCAAATTACAAGGCGGCGACGAGGAAAACCTGCGCATTTGGCGCGAGATGATCGCCCTCTCAGAATCGCAATTCCAGCGCGTCTATGCCCGGCTCGGCGTCACCTTCGATTGCCAATACGGCGAAAGTTATTACAACTCCCGCCTCCCGGAAGTGGTGCGCGAACTGGCCGGGCGCGGCCTGGCCCGCCCCAGCGAAGGCGCCAGCGTGGTCTTCTTTGACGGCATTCCGGGACTGAAAGATCACCCGGCCATGATCCAAAAAAGCGACGGCGGCTTCAACTACGCCACCACCGACCTGGCCACGCTGCAATTCCGCCTCGAAGGCGGGACCTGGGGCGCAAGACCCGACGACATTATTTATGTGACAGGCGCTCCGCAGCAGCTTCATTTTCAGCAAATTTTCGCGCTTTTTCACCTTTGGCATCCCGAAGCCTCCGTGAACCTTGCCCACGTCTGGTTCGGTTCCGTCCTGGGCGAGGACGGGCGGCCGTTTAAAACCCGCTCCGGCGACACCGTCCGGCTGGAGGATTTGCTGGATGAAGCCGAGGAGCGGGCCTTCAAGGTCGTTTCGGAAAAGAATCCGGAACTGGCCCAGGCCGCGCAACGGGAGATCGCGCGGGTGGTCGGTTTGGGCGCGATCAAATATGCCGACCTCTCGCAGAACCGGCAGAGCGACTACCTTTTCAGTTGGAACAAAATGCTGTCGCTGCAAGGCAACACCGCGCCCTACCTGCTTTACGCCTACACCCGCGTGCGCAGCATCTTCCGCAAAGGCGGCGAAACCGGCCCCGAAGCCGGGACGGAGTTCGCACTGGAGGCCGCGGAGGAAACGGCCCTGGCGCGGCACCTGCTGAATTTCGGCCTCGCGCTGGAGGGCGCGGCGGAAGACTACCGCCCCAATTTCCTATGCTCCTATCTTTACGAGCTGGCGGGGCACTTCGCGCGGTTTTATGAAAACTGCCCGGTGCTCAAGGCCGATGGCCCCTCGCGCCGCTCGCGGCTGGGCCTGTGCGACCTGACCGCGCGCGTGCTCAAGCAGGGCCTCGAGACACTGGGCATCGAGACAACCGAGCAAATGTGAGGCGGGCGGATTACTGCCCTTCTTTGCCAGTCAAGCCGATCTTCTGCAATGCGGCAAAGACATCCGCATCGTTGAAATCGCCGGTGACAGTGAAATAGGAGACTTCCTTGGTTGCGGTGTTGGTCACCACGCCCGGCACTTCCGACAGGGCATGATTGATGGCCTTGACACACTTGGGGCAGCAGACGTGGGTGTCCACCACCTTCAAGGATTGCACCTTGACGCCTTTGGCCCCGGTGGACGAGTCGATTTTAATTCCGGGGTCCGAGCAGGTGCCGAAATAACCGGCCTTGACCAGCGCATCGGCGGCCTTTTGCACCGTGGCCTTGTCCGGCCCGGTGATCACCACTTCCTCGGCATCCTTGTCCGCCACGGCCTTGATGCCGTCGATGCCCTGGACGGCCGTGGCCACCCCCTTCACGCACTTTTGGCAGCAGAGGTGGACATCGCTGATTTTGACGGTGACATCCTCAGCCTGCGCCAAATGGGCGAAGGCAAGGACCGTGACAACTGAAAGCAGTATGGATTTCATAAGCGCACACTTTCTATAATTGGTTCAAGTGACTGACTAATGATCGCAACAACAGAGCGGAACATAAGCGGATTCACCCCGGAGAGTCAAGCGTCTTCCAACTCCTGATTTTAATCCTGATCCCGATCTCCTGATCACCGCGGCGCGGGGTTTTGCAGGAGCCGGCCGCGCACGAACTGGATGTTGCCGCGCAAATCGTAGAACTGCCCGGCAAAAGAAGTGGGCACTTTCATTTTGTTGACTTCATTCTCGATGCGCCCAAGTTGGGCCATCAACTTCTCCCGCCCGTCCGGAGTCCCTTCGCCCGTGCGGCCCCGTTCCAAGGCCAGCAATTCGCGGTACCAGCGGTTGATGCGCAGTTGGATCCGCCATTTGAAGACGGCTGGAATGGCGCGCAACGCCGGGATCAACAGCACAATAAGCGGCACAAATACGACCACGATGCGGCTCACCAGACTGGCCAGCCCGAAAGGCAGGGAACGATAGAAGAAGCTTTTCCCTGACTTATAAAAGCGGCTGGCATCGGCGCTGATGGGGAAGTCATGCTGGAGCGGGGCCGGGAATTCGTTCCGGCGCTTGAACAGGCCGGGCGCGCCATTCGTTTCTTGCGCAGCCCCGATCAACATGTCCGACAGCGCGGGGTGCAGGCTTGGCCGCGCCAGAATCTCGACCGTCGGGCCAATGAGGTTCACGTCATGCGCCGGTATGTTCCTGCCAAAGTCCATCGACCCTTGCGGCAGCACCAGCTTGTTCAGATAGCTGATGCGTCGCGTATAGCCGTCCGCTTGTGTAAAGTCGAAGAACTGGATGCCGGGGGCCAGCTCGAGCTGGCGCATGACCGCCCCCGAGGTCGTGTCCCCCATCAGAAACACCGCATCGACGCTGCCGGCCAACAGCGCACGGGCGGCGTCGCTTCCGTCCAAATCCACCAGGGTGGTTGCGCCGCCCGGGGTGATGCCGTTAAGCGCGAGCAATTGCAGGGCCAGGGAGCGCGTCCCGCTGCCGGTCGAGCCGATGGCCAGGCGCTTCCCGGAAAAGCCGGAGAGGAGCGTGATGGGAGTGGCGCTGCGATAAAGAACCAGCAACGGCTCGTAAGCGATGCTGCCCAGGGAAACCAGCTTGTCGCTGCCCGGAGCGTTGGTTATGCCCCCTTGCACGAATCCCACGTCAACTTGCAGCTTTGGGTTGCCCAGGCGCTGCAAGTTCTCCAGCGAACCTTCCGATGGAATTATCTTCAGCTTCACGCCTTCGCGCGCCAGGATGTCCCGGTATTTCTCGGCGTTTGCCTGGAAGGAGCTTCCGGGCGCGCCGCCGGTCATGATGATGGTGTGCGGTGGGGAGGTGTGGAAAGACCAGTACACCGCGAACAAGAGGACCGCACCGGCCAGAAAAACCACCGCCAGCGCCCATCCACGGCTCATGCCGAAGATTTCCATGAACGGCGCGGTCAGCCGGCTAAAGAGAGTTTTTTGAGGTTCTGCCATGGATGGCGGCGAGGAACTTGGTAGAAGTCGGAATTACCTCAGTGTTTCCAATCGAACGCCCCCTTTTTCAAGGCATAGATGTAGCCGATAAAAAGGATCGCCATGAAACAGCCCATCGAACCCAGGATCGACGCCGCGTTGTGCGCGAGCATGTCCCGATAAATCACCGCCCAAGGATAGAGGAAAACGACCTCGATATCGAATAGAATAAACAGCATGGCGACCAGATAAAACTTCACCGACAGCCGGGCGGTGCCGTCTCCCACCGGTAACATGCCGCATTCGTAGGCTGTGTCTTTGATGGGCGAATTCTTGCCGCGCTTCCCGACCACGACCGACGCCACAAGTGTGCCGGCGGCAAACAAGACCGCGACGATTCCCAGAAACAGCACCGGTATGTATTGCATGAGTTGATTGTCCGTCATTCCCATGAGCTAAAGCTTAAAAAGCCGGGCCGCCCTTGGCAAGAGCGGAGTCCAGCCGTTTGTTCCGAAAAAAGATTGCAAAGGTCTTTCCCGTCTCCATCGTCATACAGGTTATGAACAACACATTGCGCGCAGGCAACGAGGGGGCGCATTCGCGGAACGCCGCAAGCTTCACCCTCGTGGAATTGCTGGTGGCGGTCGCGGTCGTCAGCATCCTGGTGGCGCTGTTCCTTCCGGCGCTATCCGGAGCCAGGGCGCAGGCCCACTCCACCGTCTGCAAAAACCACCTCCGCCAAGTTGGCTTGGCCATGACAATGTATCTTTCCGACTACAAGCGCTTCCCTCCTCTGGCGGATACAAACTCGCTCCAAATCTGCTTTGACAAGTTTTATCCCTACTATCCGTTGCGTTGGACCAACGCCGCTTGGAACTGTCCGGCTTACCTGGCAACCGGCGGCGTGCTCTTTTCCGGCTACGAAGGTCAGTGGTGGCAAGCTTGGTGCAGTTATGCATATAATTGGTGCGGCACCGGGCGTCCCATTCAGGACCATCTGGGTTTGGGCTTTCGCATGGATTTGAACCAGACCATGGCTCATGAGCCTGAAGTCCTGGCTCCAGCCGAGATGTATGCCCTTGCCGACGCGCGGCCCACAATTTGGAGCAATGCGCCGCATGGAAACATCAAGATGCAACTCTACAGTCTTGGGGTGAGCAGATTCAATAGTGTCGCCAGTCTGGAAAGCCCTCCGCCGCATGACCTGGCATACAACGTCCTCTTCTGCGATGGACACGTCCTTCCCGTGCCACGGAAGGATTATTTATACCCGCCGAGAAGCGCCCATCACTGGAATCGTGACAACAAGCCGCACCCGGAGACTTGGATCTTCCCGTGGGCAGTGCAGGAATAGCGTAGGCTTTGCTGTTGACTACCACGGTTTGTGGTTGTCGGTCGCGCCGGGCCAGTCGTCGGTGCGGAATGGGACGGCGGGCAGCCCAGCTCCGTTGAAGAGCGTTGCCGCCGGATTGGCCTGCCAGGCATAACGCACCGCTTCCGGGTCCGGCACCAAGGAGGAAGAGACAATCACCGAATCGCCTTCCACCCTGGCCTCGGCCCAATGCCACTGGCGGTCTTTGCCGGCCACGGAGAATTCCTCCAACTTGTCCCCCTTCACCACCAACCCGCCGTCGGCGTGGCTGAACCGCAGCGTGAGCGCCCCAGCATGATGCTTCATCGAGACGAAAGCGGGTCCTGCACAGGGGATTTTCTCCCCATACTCATTGGCCAACGCGCACAGCGCCAGGCGCTCCCCCACCACTTTCTTGGCCTTGGGGTGAATGTTGTCCGGGTCGCCGGTATCGACTGTGACGGCCAGGCCGGAGTGCTTCACCTTGCGCGCAGTCAACGCTTGCGCCTCACGCAATTCCGCCCAGGCATCATCGCCGGGCTGGTCGCGGCGGTGCATGAAGGCGGGCAGGCTGACGATGTAGAAGGGCAGGTCGCCCTGGTGAAACACCCTCCGCCAGTCCCCGATCATCGCCGGCAAAAGCGTCCGGTACTGGCGCGCCCGCTCAAAATTCGCCTCGCCCTGGTACCAGATGAATCCGCGTATTGACAGCGGCGCCACCGGCTCAATCATGCCTTCATACAGGACAGCCGGCATGGTGGGATAATTCTCGAAGGTCAACGGCAGGGAATGCGGCGGCCGGGCATCGACGCTCAACGCCCCCTTCCATTCACCAGCCAGCGGGATGATCGTCTTGCCGCCAAGAACCAACCGGAGCTCCTCCGGTTTGGCCTGAAACCCTCCTTGCGGCTTCAATTTGAAATCGCGCACCGCTATCACATTCCGCCCGGGCCGCAGAAAGCCTCCAGCGACCCGATAAACGCGGGGATTTTCCACCCAGGAACTGGCGCCGACCCAATGGCCGTTGACGTACGTGGTGTCCATTTTTTCAATCGAGCCAAGGAAAAGCGTTGCCGGGCCGGCGGGCAACGGATCCGCCAGGGTGAACTCTTTGCGAAACCAGCAGACCGCCGGCGAATCCGCCACGTCCAATTCCGCGAAGCCGCCGGGGATTTTGACTGTCTTCCAGTTGGAATCATCCAGATCGGCGGCCGCCCAAGTGTTGCCCTTCAACCCTGCGTCATATTCGTCCAGCCAGTGCATGAGGAAGCTGCCGTATTCCGGGGCGCCATTGGCGCGTAGCCTCTCGATCTCATCCAGCGGCCCGTCGAAATCCTTCAGCTTGCGCAACGATTCCACGCTCATCCAGCTTTCCGCCGGGGTGCCGCCCATGCAATCCTCGATCAGGCCGATGGGCACATGCAGTTCGTCCTCGAGTTTCCGCCCAAAGAAATAGGCGACCGCCGAGAAGCCCCCCTCTTCAGCCACAGACTGCGGTGTGCAGATTTTCCATGAGCCTTTGGGAGTCGCCGCGGGAGAATAGGCAACGCGTCTCTGCACGATGAAAAAGCGCAGCGCGGGATGATTTGCCTCCTTGATTTCGTCGGCGCCATTTTGCGCCCTGCCCAGGCCAAGCTCCATGTTGGACTGTCCACTGCACAGCCACACGTCACCCACCAGGACGTCGTGCAACTCGGCGCTTTGCTCCGGCCCGACGATCTTGACCGTGTAGGGGCCGCCCGGCGCGGGCGGTTTGATGCCGGCCTGCCAGCGGCCGTCGGGTCCCGCGACCGCCGTCGCGCTATGCCCGGCCAATTCCACCCGAATCACATCTCCCGGCCTGGACCATCCCCAGATTTGGACCGATTTCCCGCGTTGCAGAACCATGTTGTCCCCGAAAATCGGGCTGACCAAAGGCAGTGGGGCCTCGCCGGCAAAAATCGCAGCAGCCAGGGCAAGGAAAACAAGAGAAGAAACGCAGAATGATTTGAGTCGCATAATTCAGACCCGGATACTGAACTACAATGAGTAAAAAAGAAATCCTGCAATCCTGGCGAATTCCTTCGCAACGCACCGTTCGAGGCCCGGACGGGCCGGACGTCTCAGGAAAGCGTCGTTGACTATCCTGACACCAGGATTGGTTCTTGAATGCCGCTGAGAGAGGCGAAGTTTCGCAGCTTGGCCAGCAAAACAGAGGTCACCGGCGCTCCCGCGATGATTATTTTCAGGCCGTCCCGCGTCACCACGTCCGACATCAGCATGTGCCCGACCCGGAGCTCTTTGAACGTGATTGGCCGGCTGGTCAGGATTTCCCGGGACAGCGCTGGAACAAATACGTCGAAAGCCGCGGCGACAAAGTCCAGGACTTTCGGATCGTAATGGCCCGGACATTGCCGCATTTTGGACAGGGCGTTGATTTTAGAAGCGTTGTGATTCTCGTAGAGAATCAAATCAGAGAGGACGCGCAAAATCCGCGAGCCTATGGGAATGCTTTCCCCGGCCAGGTCATCATTCGGATATCCGGAGCCGTCATAGTTCTTGGCCTGATAGCGGACAATGAGGGCGACCGCTTCGAGGCGCGGGATATTGGAAAGCAAAGTGAAGCCGATTTCCGGCACATGCGCCAGCAAGTCGTTCTCCAGGCTGGACAAATCCTGGTTCGAGTGTTTCTTCTTCAACACATCCGGCGGAATAGTGACCAGGCCGATGGGGGAAAGCATCGCGGCCATTTCCAGTTCCCACGGCCGGGCAATGTTGAAAGACCGGGCGCACTCGCTCATGTAATCACGCAGTCGTTGGGCGCGGCTGAAGGATTGCGGATCGAACATGGAGAGGATGTCGGTCAGCGCTTTTATGCTGCCGTGCAGGGTTTTTTCCAGCAGCTCGCGTTCGGCGGTGATCAGCCCGTATTGCTTGAGACCGGCCTTGAGCATTTCCGCCAGCAACTCGGACTTGCACGGCTTGGTCATGAAACGGAAGATATGTCCCCGGTTGACCGCATCCACCGCGGTTTTTTGATCCGCATTGCCCGTCAGCACCATGCGGACGGTGTCCGGCGCCAGGGCCTCGACTTTGGCGAGTAATTCAAGCCCGTTCATCCCCGGCATTTGCATGTCGGAGACGATGATCGCGTATGGCCCGTGCTCCTCCATCATGCGCAGGGCCGGCTCGCCGCCCAGGGCAATATTCAACGCAAAATCCTTGCGCAGGCTGCGCTGAAATCCGCTCAGAACATTGGCTTCGTCGTCAACAAATAATATCTTTAGGTTCATGCAAATGCGGGTGCTTCCTTGGATTCGGCGGCCTGGCCGGTTTCACGCCATGCCGCCACGCGATGGGTCAGCCCGAGCCTGTCCAGATACGAGTCATCCAGATCATTCTCCGCGTTTGGCCCGGGACAGCCGGCCCTCTCGTTTTCGAAGACGTTGGCGGCGTGGACTGCGGTAAGGGCGCCGAAAACTGGATTGCCGGTTCGGTTTGGGCAATGATGCAATGCAATGGCTTCCACCACCGTGACGGGCAACCCCCACAGCCCGAGCAGGTAGCCGCCCACGCTGGCGTGATTAACGCCGAATATCTTCTTTTCAGCGGCGCAATGAGAGTCCCCTTCTTCATCAATCAATTGCGTCACTTGTTGGTATTCCCTGGGATAATTGGCGGCCAGCAGCAGCTCGCCGATGTCGTGCAACATTCCGCCGACGAAACATTCGTTGCTGATTTTCTGGCTGGCGTCTTCCATCTGGGCGATCCCCCTGGCGCGCCCGGCGGTCCTCAGGCTGTGATGCAGGAGCGCATCAAGCTTGAATCCGCGACCTTTGACATCCTCAAACTTGGAAAAGGTGTGGAGGGAAAGCACGAGCGACTTGATGGTATCAACCCCCAAATAGATGGCCGCTTCGGTGGGGCTGGCCACCGCGCGGGAAAGTCCGAAATAGGCCGAGTTGACCAGCCTCAAAAACTGCGCGGTCATGGCCACGTCCTGGCTGATGATTTCGCCAATGTGTTCGATGGTCGCTGCCGGGCTGTTTAATTCCTCCACAATTTGCACGTAGAGCGACGGCAGGCTGGGCAGGCGCTCCATCCCCGCGACCAGTTGCTTGACTTTTTCGTTCTGCTCCTCGTTCTCCAGGCCGCACGCCCGCCGCACTGTGGTTTTGATGGAAGCGGCATCACACGGTTTTGATAGATACTGATGCGTGGAGCTGACGCACTTCAGAATAAGGTCCTTGTCCGCGTGGCCGGACAACACAATGCGGACGGTTTTGGGATGGCGGCGCATCACTTCGTCGAGCAATTCCGCGCCGTTCATGCCGGGCATCCGCATGTCGGTCACAACCACGTCGAACGGCGCCTGCGCCATCCGTTCCAATGCTTGCGCCCCGCCGGCCACGAATTCCATCTCCCATTCCTCGCGCATGCCGCGCAGCATCCGCTGCAACCCCATCAAGACAAGCGGTTCGTCGTCCACGAAAAGTATTCTCTTCTTCATGCCCCCTCTCCTTCCCCGACGCTTTCCCGCCTCGGCAGACGGATGATGAACGTCGTGCCGCGGCCCACTTCACTTTCAAAACTGAGCGATCCGCCATGTTTGTCCACGATCACCGAACGTGCGATGGCCAGCCCCTGGCCGGTCCCCTTGCCCACCGGCTTCGTGGTGAAAAACGGATCGAATATCCGATGGCGGATTTCTACTGGAATCCCGGTGCCGGTGTCTGTAATTCTTATTTCCACCCAATCACCCTCTCCCCGGGTGCTGACGCGGATCGTTCCCTTGCCCCCCTCCGGCGGCTTGACCACATTCCCAATGGCATGGGAGGCATTGATGATGAGATTGAGGATGACTTGGTTGAATTCCCCCGGAAGACACAGCACAGGCGGCAAGTCAGGCGCAAAATCCGTCACCATTTCGGCGGCGTATTTCCATTCGTTGCGGGCGACCAGGACCGTCATTTCAATGGCGTGGTTGAGATCTATCGCCACTTTCTCGCGGGTGCCAGGATGCGAGAACTCCTTCATGGCGTGGACAATGCGGGAAACTTGAACCACCCCTTGCAGTGATTGCTCAATGGCGAGCGGAACTTCTTTGCCCAAATAATCAACGTCGGCCTTCTGGATGGATAATTCCACCGCTGACAAAACTTCCGGCGTAACTGTGTTGGAGCGAACTGCCGCCGCCAGTTTCTTGCAATCCTGCACCGCCCCGCCCAGCGTCGTGAAGGATTCCTCGATGAAGTGGATGTTGTCCCCGATATATTGGATGGGCGTATTGATCTCATGCGCAATCCCGGCGGCGAGCTGGCCAACTGACTCCAACTTTTGCGCCTGGCGCAGTTGGGCCTCCATCAGGCTGCGATCTTTTTGCGCCTTTTTATCTGCGGTGATGTCGCGGAACCTCCAGATTCTGCCGTAGTACTGTTCGTCTTTGCCAACGACAGGAGACGAGTATCGGTCCAGGACCGTCCCGTCCTTAAGCTCAATCTCGTCACGGCTGATTTCATCCGGATGGGCATAAAGATAATGGACTTCTTGGATAAACCGCTCCGGATTCATGATCATGTCCGTGACCCACTTCAATCGGGCCTCATCGGACTTCTGATCGGCCATCTCCCGCGGTATCCTGAACAAGTCGATAAATCGCTGGTTCTGGAGAGCTGTGTTTTGGTGCTGGTCAATGACCAGTATTCCGTCAAACGAAGAGATCGCCAAGGCCTCAAAGAACGCAGTCTTCCCTCGCAGCTCTTCCACCGCCTGTTTGTGTTCGGCAACTTCCGCCTCCAGCGTGCGGTTGGTCCGCAGCAACTGCCGGGCGCGCTCAACTACCCCGCTCTCCAACTCTTCCATCTTTTGCCGGCACTGTCGGTGCAGCCTCCATTTTGCTGAGAGCGCGTGTGCCATTTGGAGCGCCTCCACGGGGTCGAACGGCTTCTTGAGAATGAGCAGCCCATCCCGATCCCCAATCTTTTTAAACATTTCGTCATAAGAGTAATCAGCGTGGGCCGTGCAGATTACAATTTGGATGTCGGGGTCGATCTCCAGAATCTTTCGCGCCGTGTCCACCCCATCGCAGCCGGGTGGCATCCGCACATTCACAAAGACCACGGCGTATGGCCTGCCTTGTTTTATCGCTTCCTGGATGAGGACAACGCCCTCCTCTTCCTGATAGGCTGAGTCCAGTTCGAAACTTTCGGTTGAGGATGAACAGTCGGCTAAGTCTTCTCCGAACAGGGTTGCTGTCGCGTTCGCATATCGATGGGCTGAAGTGTCATCGAAATGGAGCATTTTGCGGAAGTCGTCATGGATGGCCCAGTTGTCGTCAATGATCAAAAGACGGTTGTTCCGCTCCACGGCGGGACAGTTTATGTTCGTAAGATTTGCCACATTGCACCGTTATCCTCCCAATCAAGCACGCGTCTCATGCTCTCTTCCCATCATCGGTAGATTGGGGGGCTGGCTTGAGAGCTTTGTGTTGTCACCAAAACCTTCGCGCAACACAAGGGCGTCAGACGAATTTACTCAGGTTCTGTTCCCCCCTCTCTCCCCGCGCGCGGGGAGAGAGATGGAGAGAGGGGGAACCTTTTAAACCCCTGGAAATCAACTGGATAGTGTGGTAAAGATTAGTTGTGATTCACACTAAAGACTATGCTGCAATCAGCCGATAAACTGTTTAGACTGCAAGCGGCTGCATGAAACTAGAAATGATCATCGCCAAGCACCGGGGAGCACCGAACGGATCGTTCGCCAAAGCAATGGAAGTGCTGCCACGAGAGGATCCCCTGTGCCCCTGAAGGATCAAATGCCCGAAAATTTCAATCGGCGGATTCTGGTCATTGATGACAACCGCGCCATCCACGAGGATTTTCGCAAGATCCTTTCCCCCAAGGCCGACGAAAGCGCCTATGGGAAAATGAGCGCCGAGCTTTTTGGCGAGAGCCTCGAGAAAGGCACCCACGCTGGCTTCGAACTCGATTCCGCCTTTCAAGGCCAGGAGGGCTTGGAGATGGTCAAGCAAGCTCTCGCCGTTGGCAGGCCTTATGGCATGGCCTTCATCGATGTCCGCATGCCCCCCGGCTGGGACGGAATCGAGACCACCGCCAGGATCTGGGAAGCCTGCCCCGACTTGCAGGTTGTCATCTGCACCGCCTATTCCGATTATAGCTGGGACGACATGACCCGCAAATTCGGCCAGAGCGACGGTCTGCTCATCCTCAAAAAGCCTTTCGACACGGTTGAGGTCTTGCAACTGGCCGAAACTCTCTCCAAGAAATGGACCCTGGCCGGCCAGGCCAAACTGCGCATGGCGGATTTGGATGCGATGGTCAACCAGCGCACAGCCGAACTGCGCTCCTCCAATGAACAACTGGCGCAGGAAATCGCCGAACGCTGCCAGACCCAGGTGCTCCTTTCCGCCTTTTCGACCCTGGGCTCACTCCTGAGCACCGCGCGCACGGTGCGCGAAGCCGGCCAAATCATCGTCGGCACCTCTGAAAGATTGCTCGGCTGGGACGCCTGCATGGTGGAGCTTTACTCGCCGGATAACGACGTGCTCACCCATGTTTTGCATACGGAATCCACCAACGGCCAGCGCAAAGACCGCGTTCCCCATCGCCTAATCCGCCCGCCGTCGGCCCTGGCGCGCAAAGCGCTTCGGGATGGCGGCCAATTGGTGCTCAAAAGCAGCCAGAACGAAACGCTGCCCGAAGGGGAGCCTTTTGGAGATGCCACCCGCCCAACGGTGTCGATGCTTTGCGTTCCGATTCGCAACGGCACAACCGCGACTGGCCTGGTTTCGCTGGTCAGCTACACTTCCAAGGCCTACGGCACGCAAAGCCTGGAAACATTACAAGCCCTGGCCGATCATTGCGGCGGCGCCCTGGACCGCATTCGGACCGAGGAAGCCTTGCGCAAGGCGCAGGAAGATCTCAGGCAATCCCAGAAACTGGAAGCCATTGGCCAGCTTGCCGGCGGCATCGCCCATGACTTCAACAATCTGCTGGCGGTCATTCGCGGCAACGCCGACTTGGGGCGCATGGAATCCCAGAAAACCTCCGTCGAAGTCACGGAGTGCCTCGATCAAATCAGCGCCGCCAGTGAACGGGCCGCCAACCTGACCCGCCAGTTGCTCGCCTTCAGCCGAAAACAGATGATGCGCTCGGAGCCGGTCGATCTGGATACCATCATCACCAACCTGAGCAAAATGCTGGAGAGGATCATTGGCGAAGACATTGCCCTGCGCTGCCATCACACTGCGGGCTTGCCGCTGGTCCGGGCCGACGCCGGCATGTTGGAACAGGTGCTGGTCAACCTCGTCGTCAACGCCCGCGACGCCATGCAGGGCGGCGGCCAGTTGCACATCTCGACCGAACAACTGACTTTCGAAGACGGCTGCGATCCCGCCCATCCCGAAGCCCGTCCCGGGGTGTTTGTTTGCTTGAGCGTGAAGGATACCGGCACGGGCATTTCCCCGGAAAACATGCCCCGCATTTTCGAGCCGTTCTTCACCACCAAAGGTGTCGGCAAAGGCACCGGCCTGGGCCTGGCCACCGTCTATGGCATTGTCAAACAGCACCAGGGATGGATCGAGGTGGCCAGCGAAGTCGGCGTCGGCACCACTTTCAGAATTTACTTCGAAGCCCTGGAATGCGCCCGCCCCGCTTTGCACAACTGCGCCCCGGAGACGGAGCCGCCCCGCGGCAGCGAAACCATCCTCATGGTGGAGGATGAGGAGTCCTTGCGCTCCATCACCCGCCTGCTCCTTGAACGCTTCGGCTATCGCGTCCTGGAGGCCGCTTCCGGCCCGCTGGCCCTGAAAGTGTGGGAAACCGCCGGGCCGGAGATAGATTTATTATTGACTGATGTCATTATGCCGGACGGCATCAGCGGTCGCATGCTGGCCGAAAACCTTCGCGGCAAAAAGAACTCCCTCAAAGTCATCTTCCTCAGCGGCTACGGCGGGGATGTCCTGGGCGAGAGCAGCGAGTTCCTGCGCCAGACCAACAGCTACTTCCTGCAAAAGCCGTGCGCCCCGCGCGACTTGCTCCGCGCCGTGCGCTGCTGCCTCAACGGTCTGCCCCCACAGCGCGAGCAGTTTGCCGCGCCCGCAGGAAGCTTCCCCGGTTCACTTTTCATCAAACCCACTCCTCCCCCGGACACCTCCCCAATTGTTACGGAAGAGTGCCGGCCCCAGACGCAAGTCCTTGATTGATAACGGTTATTAGATTCACGAGTTTGTCGCTTGATTTAGGCGGGTTTTGGCTTATTATCAATGGTCTGCGCAAGTAATATAAATACTTGTTGCATCAACTAGCTTGTTCTAGTATATTCCGCGTTCCGTTTCCTCAGGGATTCGGAGACGATAGGTAACGCACAAATGCCGACGATTAATCAACTCGTCCGAAAAGGACGCCGTAAATTGCGCAGCAAGTCCAAAGCACCGGCCTTGCAGAACTCGCCCTACCGGCGCGGTGTCTGCATCCAAGTGATGACGCGCACGCCCAAGAAGCCCAACTCGGCCATGCGCAAAGTGGCCAAGGTCCGCCTGACCAACGGCTTTGAGGTCATCGCCTACATCCCCGACGAGGGCCATAATCTCCAGGAACACTCCATTGTGCTCGTGCGCGGCGGTCGCGTGAAGGATTTGCCCGGCGTACGCTATCACATCGTGCGCGGCACCCTGGATGCGGCGGGCGTCGAGAAACGCCGCGTCAGCCGCTCTAAATACGGCGTCAAACGTCCCAAGGAAGGCAAAGCGCCCAAACCCGCCGCCGCTGAACCCGCCCCCGCCGCCGAAGCGGCCCCGGCAGCCTAACCCAATTTTATGTCCCGACGTCGTCAAGCAACTAAGAGGCCGCTGTTGGAAGACAGCAAATACCACAGCACGCTGGTGTCGCGCTTGGTCAACACCGTCATGGTGGGAGGCAAAAAGAACACCGCCCAACGCATCGTTTATGGCGCTTTCGAACAGATTGCCGCCAAAAATCCGGCTGCCAATCCGCTGGAAATCTTGCAACGCGCAGTCGATAACGCCAAGCCGCGCCTCGAAGTCAAACCGCGGCGCGTCGGCGGAGCGACCTACCAAGTCCCAATCGAGGTGCCGTCGGACCGTCAATTTTCGCTGGCGATGCGCTGGCTCGTGGATTTAGCCGATGCCCGCAAAGGCATGGCCATGAGAGAAGCGCTCGCTTTGGAAATCCTGGATGCTTACCAGGGCCAGGGCAATGCAATCCGCAAACGTGACGAGGTTCATAAGATGGCGCAGGCCAACAAGGCCTTTGCACATTTTCGCTGGTAATTTCCCAGGGATAGAAACAACGCCCCGAAGGCTTGAGCAAATCGGGGCATTTTTATGGTTAATTCCGATGGTTGAAGAAATGACAGAACAGAAACAGGTTAACTCGCCCAAACGGCAGTTTACCATGGAGCGCACGCGCAATATCGGCATTGCCGCGCACATTGACGCCGGCAAAACCACCACGACCGAGCGCATTCTTTTTTATACCGGCTTGATCCACCGCATTGGCGACGTGGATGACGGCAACACCGTGACCGATTGGATGGAGCAGGAGCGCGAACGCGGCATCACCATCACGTCGGCCGCCGTCACCTGCCTCTGGACGCAGAAGAAGGAGGAGGGGCTGCACAAGCTTTTCACCGGCTCCGGCCATCGCATCAATATCATCGACACCCCGGGCCACGTCGATTTCACCGCCGAAGTCGAGCGTTCCATGCGCGTGCTGGACGGCGCCGTCGCTGTGTTCTGCGGCGTGGCGGGCGTGCAGCCGCAATCCGAAACCGTCTGGCGCCAGGCCACCAAATACAGCGTGCCGCGCATCGCCTTTGTCAATAAGATGGACCGCACGGGCGCGAATTTTGAGAACGCCCTCGAGGACATGCGCAAAAAACTCGGCGCCAACGCCCACCCCGTTTTCCTGCCCATCGGGGCGGAGGATAATTTCGAAGGCGTCATTGACGTTGTCAATCAGAAAGCCATCTCCTGGGGCAAGGGCGAGGTGGTCAAGGAAGGCTTGAGCTACGTGGTGGGGGATATCCCCGACGAACTCAAGGAAAAGGCCGCCCAGGCCTTGCGCGACCTCATCTCCGCCGTTTCAGATAAAGACGACGAAGTGGCGCACCTCGTGATCGAGGACAAGCCCGTGGCGCCCCTGGTGCTCAAAGCCGCCATCCGCCGCCTCACCTGCAAGCTCGAATTCGTTCCGGTCTTGTGCGGGTCCGCCTTCAAAAAGAAGGGCGTGCAACCCCTGGTTGACGCCGTGGTGGATTATCTGCCCAGCCCGCTCGACGTCCCCCCCGCCGAGGGCATCGAACCCGGCACGGACAACACCGTGACGGTCGAGGCGGACGACAATGGCAAATTCTGCTCGCTCGCTTTCAAGCTCTGGACGGACGTCTACGCCGGCAAACTCGTCTTCTTCCGCGTCTATAGCGGCCGCCTCAAAAAGGGCGACATCATCTATAATCCCCGCACGCGCCGCCGCGAACGGGTCAGCCGCCTCATGGTCATCCAGGGCAGCGAACGCAAGGATGTGGACCAGGTTTTCTCAGGAGACATAGCGGCCCTGGTCGGATTGCGCAACATCACCACTGGCGACACATTGTGCGACGAGGAATTCGATGTCATGCTCGAGCCGCCCACTTTCCCCGAACCGGTCATCAGCATGGCCGTCGAGCCGAAAACCAAGGCCGACCAGGAGAAATTGGGCGAAGGCTTGCAGCGCCTGGCGGAGGAAGATCCCACTTTCCGCTGCTTTACCAACGAGGAAACCGGCCAGCTCATCATCGCCGGCATGGGCGAACTCCATTTGGAAATCATCGTGGACCGCCTCAAGCGCGAATTTAAAGTCGATGCCAGCACCGGCGCCCCGCAGATCGCTTATCGCGAAACCATCGTGGGCAAGGCCGAGGGCGAAGGCAAGTTTATCAAACAGTCCGGCGGTCGCGGCCAATACGGCCACGCCTGCATCAACGTCGCGCCAAACGAAAAAGGCAAAGGCAACGAGATCCTCAACAAGATCGTCGGCGGCGCCATTCCCAAGGAATACATCCCCGCCGTCATCAGTGGCGTTGAGGAAGCCTGCAAGAGCGGCGTCTATGCCGGTTTCCAGGTCATTGATGTCAAAGTGGAAATCGTTGACGGCACCTTCCATGAAGTCGATTCGAACGAAATGGCCTTCCGCATGGCGGGCATTTTCGCCATGAAAGACGCTTTCAAGAAGGCCCATCCCATCATTCTCGAGCCCATCATGAAAGTCGAAGTGACCACGCCCGATGAATACCAGGGTGATTTGCTGGGTGACGTCAATCGCCGCCGCGGCCGAATATTAAGCATTGACGCCAAAAACGGGCAGACCATACTGAACGCGAATGTGCCGCTGGGCGAGATGTTCGGTTATGCCACGGCCATCCGGTCTCTCTCGAAGGGACGCGCTTCCTATTCCATGGAGCCGTTGACATTCGAGCAGGTGCCCAATAGTATTCTGAACGTTATTTTGGAAGCAGCCGGCAAAAAACCGGCGGCGCGCAGTTAGACGGTTGGACGGTTAAACATATTAAATTGTTCTTTTTATGGCGGGACAACGTATTCGCATCAGATTGAAGGCCTATGACCACCGGGTCATTGACCAATCGGCCCACGAAATCGTGGAGACGGTCAAACGCACCGGCGCCCGCGTGGCGGGCCCGATCCCTCTTCCCACCCGCGTCGAACGCTTCACCGTGTTGCGCTCGCCGCACTCCGACAAAAAGTCGCAGGAAACCTTCGAGCAGCGCACCCACAAACGCCTGCTCGACATCATCGATCCGACCGCCAAGACGGTGGATGAACTCAAGAAATTGAATCTTCCGGCCGGTGTCGATATCACCATCAAAATTTGACCTATGCTCGGACTCCTAGGAAAAAAACTGGGCCAGACCAGCGTCTATGACGCCCAGGGCGTCATCGTCCCCGTCACCATCGTCCTGGCTGGGCCCAATCGTGTTCTCCAAACCAAAACCCAGGCCTCCGACGGCTACAACGCGGTCCAACTAGGCTTCGACGACCAGAAGGAACATCGCATGACCAAGGGCTTGCTCGGCCATTTCAAGAAACATGGCGCGTCTCCCACTAAACGCGTGCGCGAATTCCGTGATTTCACCCTGCCCGTCAAGCCGGGCGACGTCATCACCGTGAATATTTTCGCCCAGGGCGATTTTGTCGATGCCATTGGCATCACCAAGGGGCGAGGCTTTGAAGGGGTGATGAAACGGCACAACTTTCGGGGCGGCGACGCCTCGCACGGCGCCAAAGGCTGGCGGCGGCGTTCCGGGGCCATCGGTCAGCGCTTGTTCCCCGGCACCGTCATGCGCGGCATGAAAATGCCCGGCCACATGGGCCAGGTCCGCCGCACCGCCCAAAACCTCCAGATCATCCAGGTGCGCGAGGCCGATCATTTACTCCTGATCAAGGGCGCCATTCCCGGTTCGAACAACGACTACGTCATCATTCGCGAGGCCAAGAAACTGCCCAAAGGCTCCGAGCGGGCCAAGCGCAGACTGGCCCGGCACACCGCCCCGGCCGAAGGCCCTGCTCCCAAAAAAGGCGCCGCTGCCGCAAAACCTGCCGCCGCCAAACCCGCTGCTGCCCCTGCCAAGAAATAAAAATTTATGAAGCTCACGGTCAAAGACATTACCGGCAAGGACCAAGGAGAATTGGAAGTGAAATTTCCACTGATCGAGAACGGCCAGGGCACGGAAGCCGTCCAGCAGACGGTCGTGGCCTACCGCGCCGCGCAGCGCATGGGCACAGCCTGCACCAAAAACGCCGGCGAAGTCGCCGGCACCAACAAAAAGCCCTGGCGCCAAAAAGGCACCGGACGCGCCCGTGCCGGCTCGTTTCAATCACCCTTGTGGCGCGGAGGCGGCGTCGTCTTTGGCCCGAAACCGCGCGATTTTGGCAAGAAGATAAGCTGGTCCACCCGCCAACTGGCCCTGCGCAAGGCCCTGAGCGAGCGCCTCAAGGCCGGCGACGTGCTGGTGGTGGACGATATCAAATTGACCTCGCCCAAAACCAAGGAATTCATCGGCTTCCTCAAGGCCCTGCAAGTGCAAGGCACCACGCTCGTCGTGTCGCACAGCGCCGACAAAAATCTGCAATTGGCCTCGCGCAATGTGCCGGGAGTCGAACTGGCCACGGGCGCTTCGCTCAACACCTACCAGGTGTTGCGCAGCGACAAACTGGTCTTCACTCGCGGCGCGTTCGAAAACATCGAGCAACGCCTGAGCAAGTAATAACATGAACTCTTTTGACATCATCAAAACCGTTCGCCTGACGGAAAAGGGAACGCGGCAATCGGAGAAACTCAATCAGTACACCGTGGTGGCCGATCCCCGCGCCAACAAAACGGAAATCCGCCACGCCGTCCAGGAACTCTTCAAAGTCAAGGTCTTGCGCGTCAACACCCTCAACGTGCGTGGCAAGGCGCGCCGCAGCCGCACCCCCATCGCCGGCCGCTCGCCCCATTGGAAAAAAGCCATCGTCACCCTGCGCCCCGAGGACAAAATCACCCTGACCTAGCCCGCGCGCAGGCGCGAGTCGGTGAGGCGTGCAATCCCTTGCGCGCCGTTCCGTAAAGATTGAAAACTCCGCCGGCCAATCCCTTGCGAACACTTTGCTCCACATTCCTGCTCACAACCGGCCCCGTCACGTCAAACCCCGTTGACAGCAGGTTCAATTGTCCAATCTTCTCCTCCAGGGTCATCTGGCTAAGCAGGTCGGAAATAAACGCATCCATCTTGGAATCCGGCCGGGCAGTTTGCGCGCAAAGGCTGGCGGCGACCAGCATGCCGGACAACGAGGCGGTAAAACGGTTCAGCTTCATCTGGTGCTTCTACTGATGTCGCCGTTGAAGGCGGGCACGGCCTGAGAATGAGAAAAGAGGCGGTTCTCTGCAAGCTTATCTCTCGTTGCGCGGTGAAGAGGGCGCACATCGACTTTTGCCTCACCACGAACGCGAAACGAAGGCCATGGGATTTGGATTAAGATTAAGATTAAGATTAGGAGTGGGATTAGGATGGGACACCCTCCCCCCCATACACCCATGCGAAATTCTTGCTTATAATCCGTAAGATCCTCACCGTCCATTTCTGTTGGAACGGATTGGCTGACAGCGGGTTGCAATCGAAAAATGGCAAAAGTCGGTTTTTCACTTTTTACGGTTTTTTCGGATAAAAAAATGTTTCAAAATGGTGCGATAAGGTTGGATTAGGTGCGAAAAGGTGCGAAAAGGCGCGATTTTTGGCCCTAAATCTTCTCGAAAATGCGTGGGTCTGACGGATTGCAGCACAATAGGCGAAGCTCCAGATTGCGACATGGCGCAAGGCTTCCCGGCCATGGCGTGTTTCAGCCTCCGCTTCAGATTCCCGACTTTTCATTTGCAAACATCCACATTCTATATTCACTAAACCAATCTTATAGTCTGCATATCATTTCGTCAACAGATTTCTTAAAGATTTCTTAAGAAAGATGGCGTTCTTGAAGCAAGCTTTTGCGCGGCAAGGAGTTAAGAGGGTAACCATGAATCAGAATCTTCACGCATCCTCCTTCGCTGAAGCTACGGCGGACAAGAGGACGCAAAGACGCGAACGAGCAAGGCCGGGAACATGTTTCGCCTCTCAGTCAGGATGCGGCACGCCGGCGATGTATGACCAACAGATTATCCAAAAGCGAACCAAACCATGGATTGAGCCCCTCGCGCCAACTCCGCCTGGTCCGGCGCACAATTCCATGGCGCCGTCTGACGCCCGCAGGCTTCAACGATGCAAGGATCGGCTTGAGAGATGTTGCGCCTTGCGGGATATTCCGGGATGGCATGAGCATTAACAGGTCACACATTCAGTTGCCGCTGGCGCAGGTCAGGGAGTTTTGCCAACGCCATCATATCCGCAAACTGGCCGTTTTCGGCTCGGCGTTGCATGGGGACGCGCGTCCCGACAGCGATCTTGATGTGCTGGTGGAGTTTGAGCCCAACCATGTGCCGGGGCTGGCGTTCTTTGCCATGGAGCAGGAACTCTCCGATATGCTGGGACGGAAAGTGGACTTGAACACGCCCCAGTTCCTCAGTCCCTATTTCCGCGAGCGAGTCATTGAGGAAGCCGAAGTGCAATATGTCGCAGCATGATACGCCCGTCCGGTTGCGCCACATGCTCAACGCCGCCCGCGAAGCCGCGCAGATGGCACGGGGCAAAACGCGGGAGGATTTGGATGCCGACCGGCCTCTGAATGCTAGAGCAAATGCCAATATCCTGACCCTATCAGGCTTTTGAACCACGAAGAGCGAAGGGAAAAGTTCATCAAGATACAGAAGCGTCCAGCGCAGCCTGGGTCGTTGGGCCTGGCTTTCTTGAACCGATTCAGTCGTCTGGCTCTGTCAAAAGGATCACCCATATATTTGCATTATTTTGTCCATTCATTCGTGGTGTTTCTCGCCTGATGGTTTTTGCTCAGATGTTCCGGGATCCGAAGTGCGACCTCAGCCCGATCTGCCCCAAAGGGCCCAGGCCCGTATCAATCACATATTGCATTGGCGATGCACTTTCTCTGCGGCAGGGGCATCCCAAATCAGAGTAAGACCCTGCTTGAAAACTACGAGGGGGCCTGTTTTTGCGCAAAGGGCCATATGTCGAGGCGCAACGAGGGAGCATCCCCCAATGGATGCTGTGGAGCATGAGAAAAGGGGCGCTTTTGCGCAAGCTTTTCCGAAATCGTGGACAAATGCCCTTCTGGAGGAGCATCATTTGGAAAGGTGAATTATGAAAATGATCAGGCATCGTATCACACCGGCTTTTGTATTGACACTCATTGCCTTGTCCGTGCCGCCTGCGGAAAGCGCGACGCCGGAGTTGGCGGGCGGGAAGGAGACGTTCGCAATGACCGAGAAACGCGAGGATGAAATTGTCGCCGCCACACGGCTGGCCATAGACCAAAACCGCAAGTCCGATGCGGTGATTCGTGTGGTGGATGCGACTGGCAAATCCATCCCGCGCGCCAGGGTGGCCGTTGCCCAGACGGCGCATGAGTTCCTCTTCGGCTGCAACATTTATGGCTTCGACCGGTGCGCGAGCGAGGCCCAAAATGAGGCTTACAAGCAGCGCTTTGCGGAGATGTTCAATTACGCCACGGTCGGCTTTTACTGGCGGTGGTACGAGCCGGAACGAGGGAAGCCGATCTACGCCTACACGGACAAAGTCACCGCGTGGTGCGCTGAGCGCGGAATCCGGATGAAAGGGCATCCTCTCCTGTGGGGGGAAGAGGCGGGCATCCCGACTTGGTCGCAGGGCCAGCCTTCGCCCGAGATCCAGCGCCAGCGCGTGAGCGACATCATGAATCGCTACCACGACAAGATAGCGTTTTGGGAAGTCGTCAACGAGTCTTCCCACCTTGCGGAACCCAAGATTGACGAGCCGTATCGATGGGCGCGGCAAATCAATCCGACAGGCTACCTGATAGTAAACGATTATCTGGTCATGGCCGAGCGCGCGCCGGAGTTTTACGAACTGCTGACGGCAGCCAAGGCGAATGGCGTGCCCTTCGACGGCATTGGCATCCAGGCGCACGAACCGCACATGATGCGATTCCCGCTGGATCGGGTGCAAAAGGTCCTCGACCATTACGACACTCTCGGCGAGGAATTGCATATCACGGAATTCACACCGACCTCGGGCGGCGGCGAGATCACCGGATCGCATCGCACGGGTGTTTGGGACGAAGCCGCCCAAGCCGATTATGCCGTGAAATTCTATCGGGTCTGCTTTGCGCATCCGTCCGTGCGCGCGATCACTTGGTGGGACCTGAGCGACCAAAATTCATGGCTGCCCGGGGGCGGGATGTTGCGCAAAGACATGTCCCCAAAACCGGTGTATGACCAACTCCACCGCCTCATTCACGAGGAGTGGCAGACCAGCGTCGCGGGCGCCACCGATTCCGACGGCCGTTACAGTTTCCGCGGTTTTCGCGGCGCTTACCGGGTCGATGTCGAGGCGGGCGGAGTGACGGCAAGCCGGCAGTTCCAACTCAACCGGCAGTCAGCGCCGGAGTTCACCGTGGTTTTGGATTCCAAGTAAGATGAAAAACTAATTGGGATTCAGGAGTAATGCGTCAGTGATGGCGGGAAAAGTGAAACTGTTGAAACAGTTTTCGCACCTGCTTCGCCTCAAATTCACCTGGCTGAAGCCAGGTATTAATGAGATTCCGCCTTGACTGACGGGTTACATTCAGGAAAAGATTTCGCTCGATTTTTGCGGAAGGGGCTGTCATGCTGAGCCCGTAAACAGCACGAAAGCGATCCTTTATGGACATCACGTTCAATTGCCCCAATTGCGAGCAGGAGCTGGCTGTCGATGTCAGCGGCGCCGGGTCGGAGATCGAATGCCCCGCCTGTTCCCAGACCATCACCGTCCCTACTCCCGAACCGGCCATAGCGCAGGCCGGCGGCGAGTCGGCCCCGGCGGCTCCCGCAGCCCCCGCGGCTCCGCCTGCCCCGCCCAAGGTGGACAAGCACTTTTCCGTGCCCGTCCACGAACACGCCACGGAGACGCTCATCAAGAAATCCACCGCACGCCCGTTGGATGTTGTGGCCAATGATGGCGACAAAACGATGCGGATACGAACCATCAGACGAACCGATTGCCAGGAGGTGAACAAGGATCGTTTTGACGAAACCGTTTCGGCGTTTTTGGAAAAGGTCGGGCAGGCGAATATTGTGAGCATCAATGCGGTCAATTACAGCTACATGGAGTTGAGCACGCGCCACATCCTGACGGATTACGGCGTGATGGTTATCTTCAAGGGCTAGGCCTTTTTCGCGGAACGCAGGTCCCACGCGTCGCGCAGGCCGTCACCGACAAAGTTCAGCGCGAGCAGTGTCAGCGCCAGGGTCGCGCCCGGATAGACAATCAGCCACCAATAAATGCGGACGGAATTGATCTGTTCCGCCCCGCTGGCGATAAGCGAACCCAAACTGGCTTGCGGCGGTTGTATGCCCAGCCCCAGATAGCTGAGGAATGATTCGTACAAGATAATGGAGGGAATAGTCAGGGTCAGATAAACGATGATCACGCCATAGACGTTGGGCAGGATGTGGCGCAGGACGATCCGGGCGTGGCTGGCCCCCAGCACGCGGCTGGCATCGACAAACGCCTGATGCCGCAAGGTCAGCACCTGGCCGCGCACGATCCGCGCCATCGTCAGCCAGGAGACCGCCCCCAGTCCGGCGAACAGACCGGCGAATTGCAGCCACTGCGCCCCTCCCGCCGAGAGGCCGGCGGCTTCCATTTTTCCCAGGAACGCATTCAGGGCGGTGATCAGCACGATGACAAAAATGATGGACGGCATGGCATAGAGCACATCGACAAAACGCATCATCACGCTGTCCCAACGTCCGCCGCAGTAACCGGCGGTGGCGCCCCACAAAACGCCTATGATCAGGCTGACCGCCGCGCCAACCAGCCCAACCAGCAACGAAATCCGCGCCCCGTGGCATACCCGGCTCAACAGATCGCGTCCGTGAACATCGGTGCCGAACCAATGGGCGGGGCCGGGCGGCTGGAATTGCGCGTCCGAAATCGCGTCGGGCGGATGGGTCAGGGCCGCGGGCAGGTGGGGCGCAAGGCCGGGCCGGCTGAAGAGCGGCCAAAGCAAAACAACCAAAACGAGAAAGGCCAGCAGCATGGCGGCGGCGGCGGCAGGCCGGTTGCGGCGGAAGCGGCGCCAGGCTTGCTGGTTGGGGCTGAGGTTATCGCTCCTAACCATAGCGCACCCTCGGATCCAGCACGCTGAACAGGAAATCGACGGCCAGATTCAGAACCAGCAGAAGAGCCGCATAGAGCAGGACCAAACCCGCCACCAGGGTGTAATCCCGGTTGAGCGAGCTGTTGACCATGAAAACGCCCAGGCCGGGAATTTGAAAAAGATTCTCCACCACGAACGAGCCTGTCAACAAATCCGCCAGCATCGGGCCGGAATACGACACCACGGGCAGGACGGCGATGGGAAAGGCGTGCTGGATCAACACGGCCATTTCACTGAGGCCCTTGGCACGGGCGGTGGTGATGAATTCGGAAGGCAGTGTGGCGAGCATTCCCTCATGCATCAAGCGCGCCACGCGCCCCGTGAAATAGAGTCCGAGCGTGAGTGTGGGGAGAACGGTCTGCCAGGGAGAGCCCCACAACGCGACCGGAAACCACCGCCAGTGAATGGCAAAAAGCATGATGAGAACCGGCCCGATCACCAATCCCGGAATGCAGATGACAAACAAGGCGACAAAACTTCCCAAATAATCGCCCCAAGCACCCTTGTGCACGGCGGTGAAAAAACCCAGCGGAATGCCCGTGCCCAGGGCAAAACAAAATGCCATCGCTCCCAGGCCCAACGACACCGGCAGTCCCTGCGCGATGATGTCCGTCACCGACCGATTGCGGTACTTCAGCGAGGCCCCGAAATCGCCATGGGCGATGCCGTCCACGTAACGCAGGTATTGGCGCAGGACCGGCTCGTCGAGATGGTATTTGGCGCGGAGGTTGCGTTCGATTTCCGGCGAAGCCGGTTTGCGTTCGCGGTCGAACGGCCCGCCGGGCACCACGCGCACCATGACAAAGGCCAGGAAGCTGATGAGCACCAGCAACGGCCCCATGAACAGAATGCGTTTCAGGAAATACATGTCTGCAATGGATAATTGATAATGGACAATTGACAATTGATGGCGGTCAACTGGCCGATCCTCGTTTTGTTGAGTTGATGATACTCGTCAGCAGTTTGAGCAATTCCGTATTGTCGCTCAAGATGGATTCGCTCTCTTTTGGAGTCAGATACTTGGATTCGCGGAGCAGCATTATCCAATATTCCGTCTCGTTCGCTTCCTTGAGCGCTATGGCCATTTTATGCGCAAAATCCAATTTGCTCTCAGCCTGTTCCGCCTCATGCACCAAGGCCCCAATTGCCGTGCCTGACCGCAGCAGTTGTTTGGACAAGACAAACTCCTTCTTCTTCCCGCAGAGAAATCTGTGCAGGTTCACAATTCGCACGGCGAAAGCAAACGACTTCTCTTTAACGACGTTGCTCATTATCCATTGTCCATTATCAATTATTCATTATCTCTTGCGTTTGCAATTCCGTTCGCCGGGTCTATGTTGCGAAATGAAGTTGAAAATTGGAATTGCGTGTGTGGCTCTGCCGATCCTGGCTGCGGCTGGCGTCGCGCTGGCTAATGATCCCACGGCTTTTGCGCTGGTTAAGGCCGGCGACCAGTACATCGGCGAGCAGAGCATAGACAAGGTTGTCCAAATCCGCTCGGAACGGTCCGCCGCGACCCTCGTTCCGAATATCTGGTACATAGTCTATTATGATCCTGACGCGACATTGAAGGCTGTCGAAGTGAAATTCGGCGCGGGCCAAAAGATGGATGTCTCGCGGCCCCTCCGGCTTTTGGAACCTGTCACCGGAGCGGACAAGGTGCTTGATCCGGCCAAATTGAAGGTGGATTCCGACCAGGCGCTGGCCATTGCCAGGTCGCAGCCCCTTTTGGCCAATCTCAGCCTGACCAGCTCACAATTCTGGTTGCAGCACAGCGACGAAGGGCCGAGATGGAAGATCAAATTATGGGCGGCCAGGCCCAACAAACCCGGCCACGACGCCGACGTGGGAGATGTTTATATATCGACGGCTGACGGCTCGGTTCTGAAGTCCGACTTGCATCCCGGCAGCGTCAATTGATCAGCGCCGGACGTGCGATGGGCGGAGGACAACCGGTCACTTATCCGGGCGATTTCTTATGATTCGAGTCTTGCAAATTTCCGGAGATTTGCCGAGAGTTGCGCAAAACCACAAAACCGCCGCAAACGCGAAAGGAAAACAAGACCATGAAACTTGAAGCACTGGAAAAAGCCGCCACCACCGCTCGCGGGCAGGCGCGGCGTCTTGAACAGGAAGCCCGGCAAGCGGACGGGGCCGCCCGTGCCGCCAAGGCCAAAGCACGCCAGGCCAAAGCAAAGCTCAAGCTGGCCAAACGCGAAGCCAAACAATCGCGGCAAATCGCGAGAAAAGCCAAAGGCGTTTTGGCCGAAGCCCGATGCGCGGCTGAGACGGCGGAGGCCAAAGCCGGTTTGCTCGAAAAGAAATTGCAGAAGTTGCTGAAGAAAAGCCGTGCCAGCGCGCCAAAGCCGGGACACGCCCCCATCAAAAAAATGAAGAAAGCGCGCGCGGCCACGCCAAAGGCGAAACCCGCCCCCATTCGCAAACGTTTCGTTGCCAAATTGGTTGCCGTGGCGCCCAAATCGCCGCCCAAGCCTGCTCCGCCGGCTCCGTCAGGGTCGGAAGGCGGCACACAAGCGCCGGTTGGTCTGGCTCCGGCGTCGGATGGCGACACGTCCGGCGGACATGTTTCCGAACAGCCAGGCGCAGGTGCGGGGGGCTGAGATTAAGATTGGGAATTGGTGAGCTACAGTCTTCGCCAACTCGTCCTGCGCAGCTTGCGGTTTTACGCGGTCAGCCATCTGGGCACGCTGCTGGGGGTCATCGTGGCCAGCGCGGTGCTGGTCGGCGCTTTGGCCGTCGGGGATTCCGTGCGGGAAAGTCTGCGCGACATGGCCCTGGCCCGCATTGGCCGGGCCAGCTTCGCCCTCACCGGCACAGATCGATTCTTTCGCGCGGCGCTGGCGGACGACATGCGTCCGGCAATTTCCAACGGGCTGGCTGCCGCCGTCCTGCTGTTGCCAGGCACCGCCGCCACGCCCGATGAATCGGCCCGTGCCAACCAAGTGCAGGTCATTGGCATCGACGACCATTTCGTCCCCCTGGCCCAGGATCCAACCGGGCTGGCCTTCCCTCAGCCGGATGCGGTCCTGCTCAACGCGCCGCTGGCTGCGCAGCTCCGGGTCAAGGCGGGCGACGCCATTGTGCTGCGAGCGCAAAAGCCCTCGCTGCTGTCGCTGGAAGCGCCCCTCTCGCCGCAGGAGGATGTCTCGGCGGGTTTCCGCCTGACGGTGGCCGGGATTGTTTCCGACGCGCAGTTTGGCCGCTTCAGTCTGCAGGCCGGCCAGATGCCGCCGCTCAACGCGTTTGTGCCGCGGGCCTTTCTGCAAAACAAAACCGGACTGGACGGCAAGGCTAATCTATTGTTGACTGGCGCCCCCCTGGATGGCGTTGCGCCG
Source organism: Verrucomicrobiota bacterium (assembly GCA_050014435.1). Lineage (GTDB taxonomy): Bacteria > Verrucomicrobiota > Verrucomicrobiia > Limisphaerales > Palsa-1400 > DASRLE01. The sequence goes on from JBEKDI010000046.1 coordinate 30,376, forward strand.
TCGGAAATGTTGCGGCGGCGCTGGACCCTGGCCGATGCCGGGCTGGAGTCGCGCCCAGCCCCCGGCGGCTGGGAACTGCGCTCCGGCCGGATTTTCCTCGATCCAGCCGTCGTCCGCGCCGCGCAGTCCGTTGCTCCCGCTCCCGGGCCGCGATTGTTCCTGACGTATTTCGTCAATGAGTTCCGGGACGGCGAAAGATCGACCCCCTACTCGATGGTCACGGCGGCCGGGGCTTCCCTCCTGGCCGCGGGCCTGCGCGACGATGAAATTGTGATTGACCAATGGCTGGCCGATGATTTGCAGGCCCGCCCCGGCGATCCATTGCGCCTGACCTATTATGTTCCCGGCGCGGCCTATCGCCTGGAGGAAAAACACGAGCAGTTTCGCATCCATTCGATTGTTCCGATGGCCGGTCTGGCGGCGGACCGCACCCTGCTGCCCGACTTCCCGGGCATCGCCCAGGCGGAAAAGACGGCAAACTGGGACGCCGGGTTTGCCATCGACCTGCAAAAAATCCGGCCCAAGGATGAACAATATTGGAAGCAATACCGCGGCACGCCCAAAGCCTTTGTCACCCTGTCCGCCGGCCAGCGCATGTGGGGCAATCGTTTCGGCGATGTCACCGCCCTGCGCTTCTCCGGGGGCCGGGTCCAAGAACAAACCATTGAACGGAGCCTGGCCGCGACGCTGGATCCGGCGGCGATTGGCTTGGTGTTTCAGCCGTTGCGCGAACGGGCGCTGGCCGCCAGCAGCCAGGCGCAGGATTTTGGCGGACTTTTTCTCGGCTTCAGCTTCTTCCTCATCGCCGCGGCCCTGATTCTTCTGGCGCTCCTCTTCCAATTCGGACTGGAGAAGCGGGCGGCGGAAATCGGGACGCTGCTGGCGGTGGGTTGGCCTTCGCGGCTGGTGCGTCGTTTATTTCTCCTGGAAGGAACGGCCATCGCCGTGTTGGGCGGATTGCTGGGCGCGGCGGGCGGCGTGCTGTACGCGAAAGGGATTTTGTGGGGGCTGGCCACGCTGTGGCAATCGGCCGTGGCCGGTTCGCCGTTGCGTTTCCACGTCACCGCCGGGAGCCTGGCGGGCGGCGCGGTTGCTGGGGTTATTGTCAGTACTATTGTTATCCGCCTGGCTTTGCGCGCCCAAGCGAGGCGGCCCGCCCGCGAACTGCTGGAACGGGGCCATGAACTGGAAGGGCGGAGCGCAAAGTCGAAGCGCAGTTGGGCCGGATGGATGGCCGGCGTCAGCGGCTTCGCCGCACTGGCCCTGATCGGCGGCGCGCTGGCCCGGGGCGGACACGCGGACGTGGAGGCGTTGTTTGGCGGCGGCGCGTTGTTGTTGATCGCGGGCATCGCCGTGGCGGCTGTGTTGTTTCGCTGGCTGGCTAGGCGCTGCGCCTCGCGGCCGCTCACGCTCGCCAGTCTCGGATTGCGCGGTTGTACGCGCCGGCCCAATCGCAGCCTGGCCACGGTGGCTCTGCTGGCCTCCGGCAGCTTTTTGATCGTGGCCGTCGCGGCGAACAAATTGGATGCCACGCGCGACAGCAGCCGGCGCGCGTCCGGCACGGGCGGTTTTGCCCTGATCGGCCAATCGGCGCTGCCCATCGTCCAGTACCTGAATTCCAAGGCGGGGCGGGACTTCTTTACGCTGGATGAGAAGAGCCTTTACGGCGCGCAGGTCGTGCCATTGCGCGTGCATGACGGGGACGACGCCAGTTGCCTCAATTTGAATCGCGCCCAGACGCCGCGCCTGCTGGGAGTGGATCCGGAGGCGCTGCAAAGCCGGGAGGCGTTCGCTTTTTCCAGGGTGCTGGATGCGGCTTATGCCGGGAAGCCGTGGAAAGCGCTGGAGAATTTCAGCGCCGATGCGGACGGGGTTCCGGCGGTCGGCGACGAGGCCACCATCGAATGGGGACTGCACAAAAAAGTGGGAGACACCCTCGATTACACCGACGGGCGCGGACGCCCTTTCAAAGTGCGGTTGGTTGGGGCGCTGGCCAATTCCGTTTTGCAGGGCAATCTGATAATTGACAGCGCGGCCTTCACGCGTCGGTTCCCGGATGAAACCGGCTGGCGCATGTTTCTTATTGACGCGCCGCCCGCCGATGCCGCCCGCGTTGCGGCCGTTCTGGCGCGGGCGCTGCGGGACCGCGGCTTGGAATTGACGCCGGCGGCGGACCGGCTCAATGCGTTTAACGCCGTGCAGAACACGTATCTGGACACGTTTCAAGTGCTGGGCGGCCTTGGGCTGCTGCTGGGCAGCGCCGGCCTGGGGGTGGTGGTGTTGCGCAACGTGCTGGAGCGCCGCGGCGAACTGGCCGTGCTGCTGGCGGCGGGTTTCGCGCCGCGCGCCCTGCGCCGGCTGGTGTTGAGCGAACACGCCGCGCTGGAGTGCCTGGGTTTGCTGGCGGGGATCGTCGCCGCGCTGGCCGCCGTTCTGCCCGCCTTGCTTTCACTGGCCGCGCCCGTATCTTATCTTTCGCTGGCCGCAACGTTGGGCCTGGTGTTTGTCAGCGGGCTGTTGTGGACCTGGGCTGCCGCGCGGGCAGCCCTGCGCGGAGACCTGTTGCCCGCCCTCAGAAATGAATAAGCGAGTGTCATGAAGAAGAATTTTTCAGCCATCCGGCGACTGTCATTAGTCCCATTAGTCCTGTTACTGCCATGTCTGGCCCCAGCCGGCGCAGAACCGGGAAAGGTCCTTTATCAAAGCGATTTTGCAAAAACCGAACTGAACCAGGTTCCAAAGGATTTTCTCGTGCTCGACGGCGATTTTGCAGTCAAGGAGAGCGACGGCAGGAAGGTCCTCGAATTGCCCGGATCTCCGCTGGACACTTTTGGCGTTTTATTTGGTTCGGCGACCAATTCCGGCGTCTGTGTCAGCGCCCGCATTTACGGCACGAGCAAGGGACGGCGCGCGCCCAGCTTCGGCGTCGGCCTCAACGGCGTGGACGGCTGCAAATTGAAAGTATCGCCGGGAAAAAGTTCGCTGGAGATTTACAAGGGCGACGTTTCGGCGGCCAGCGTGCCATTCGATTGGAAGTCCGGCTCCTGGACAATGTTCCGGCTGCGGGTGCGTCAAGCCGGCAGTGTCTGGAAAGTTGAAGGCAAGGCTTGGGGGCAAACCGAGCCGGAGCCGAAGGAATGGATGATTTCCCTGGACGAAACCTCGCCGCCGCACGAAGGCCGCCCGTCGATCTGGGGCAGCCCCTATTCCGGCACGCCGATACGATTCGACGATCTCACGATCACGGCAGAGTGAAGAAATAGCCCGGATTCTGCGTTTGGTATTACTTGGCTTGGGTTCGTATTCCGGGCGTTCCCACCTTGGGGTAGTGGCAGTTTGCAACAGAACGGTCATCGCCCAAAGAAACTGAAAACGATAAGCAATCGGACGCTGCCAAAGACGACCCACCAAATAACTGTCAATGGCTGTGAAATATATTTTGCGTCACGTCTAATGCAGCCGGGCATATCTTTCAATGAGTCACGGAATGAATATCTAACGATCGTGGACACGCCGCATGCAGGGCATATGATCTGGGTGGCCTGTTTGGCTTTGAGAGCCACAGTGTCAAATTCATTTTCGCAATGGTCACACCTCATTGCAATCTAACGCCTGCCCAAACCTGAACCCACACCTTCCGAAAATCAAGGCAAGAGATCGACAATTTCCCCCAAACTCCAAACATGATTGGGAACGCAGCCTCCACGGAGCGATGGTTAAACTTGCACCCAAAAGCTGGTTTGCGCGGCAGCACGCGCCGCCCGTATTCACGTTGCGGGGAGTGGAGAACGGAATTATTCTAAGGCCATGTTTTGGTTTTGGTTTCATGTAGTGCTCATCCCCCTCATGGTTGTCGTGGACGCGATCTGGTGGATCATGGCCATGCGTTTGACAAAAGGAAGCCGGTGGCGCGTCCTGGCGATTCTTTTTATGGCGGGGCAGACGGCCGCCCTGCTTGCACTGATTGCAGGATCATCGTGGCATGTTGATTTGCTCCGCCATGCCCCGAAGGCCGTCCGCGTTTCGAACATTCTATGGCACTTTTTCGCGATTGCGACCGTTCTGCCAGCGGGAATCGTGTGTTTTTGCGCCTGGATGGCGCGGGGGTTTGGACGGATGCTGGGAGTTCGGCGCGAGCGTCCCGCGGCGGTTCCTGCGGAGGGTCCCGCCCTCAACCGCCGGCAATTCGTGGCTGCCGCCGCGGCGCTGACGCCGCCTTTGTTGACGGGCAGTTTGACGGCGGTGGCCATGTCGCAACTCAGCCAGTTCCGCGTGCGGCGCTTTACGATTTCCATCCCCGCCCTGCCCCCGGCGCTGGACGGACTCACCATCGCCCATGTCAGCGATATGCACGTGGGCAGGATGACGTGCGGCCAGGTGTTGCAAGACATGGTGAAAACCACCAACGCGCTCCGGGCTGATCTGGTCCTTTTGACCGGCGACCTGATTAACTATGAGCTGTCCGATCTCGACGAAGGGCTTGCACTGGTCAAGGCAATGGAGGCGCGTTACGGACTCTGGATGATCGAAGGCAATCATGATTTGCTCGACAATGGCGCGGAATTCGAGCAGCGCGTCAAGGCCTCGGGCGTGCCCTTTCTGCTGAACGAGACTGCAGTGGCCAATATTCGGGGTTGCGCGGTCCAGTTCTTTGGCTTGCGCTGGGTGATCGGCCCGTCCCCCCGGCAACTTGAGCGGGTTAGCGCCAGTTGGTTGCGCGACCTTGTGCAGAAAGAAAGCCACCCGGGCGCTTTCCCCATCCTGCTGGCGCATCATCCGCATGTGTTCGACACCGCTGCGGAGATGGGCTTCCCGTTGACGTTGGCTGGCCACACCCACGGTGGGCAACTGATGTTCGACAGGCGGCACGGCGGTGGTCCGTTCTTCTTCCGCTACTGGTCGGGGCTTTACAAGAAGGGCCGAAGTCAGATGGTCGTATCCAACGGAATTGGCAACTGGTTTCCTCTCCGAATCAACGCGCCGGCGGAAATAATCCACATCACATTGCGCTCCACCAAGGAAGGCTTGGCTTAAAACACAATTGTTAACGATAAAGGTATTTAAAATGCAGCTATTCTGCCATTAAATGGACTTAATTATGAACTTTTATCGTTCATTTTTGGTTGGGCTTGATACTTGACTCGGGTGTTTTTGCAACAAAATGGTCAAATTGTAATGGCAAAAGCAAGACTATAACGTTAACGTTATGACGATACTGAACATCCTTTTTCAATTGATTTTGGTTGCGCTAACTGAAACCATGCTTAGAATTGGAGCGCAGTCGGTCTGACCTTGATATGTTCGTTTACCCAAAACAATACGATGTCGTCGTCATTGGCGCAGGTCACGCCGGTGTCGAAGCTGCTTTAGCCGCGGCAAGGATGGGATGCGAGACCCTTCTGCTGACCATCAATGCCGACACCATCGGCCAGATGTCGTGCAATCCAGCCATCGGCGGTCTGGCCAAGGGCCACCTCGCGCGTGAGATCGACGCATTGGGCGGAGAAATGGGCAAGGCAACAGACATGACGGGGTTGCAGTTTCGGATGCTGAATACCAAGAAAGGTCCATCTGTGTGGGCACCTCGCGCCCAATGCGATAAGAAGGCATATCAGTTTCGATTGAAATGGATTTGCGAACGGGAGCCGAAGTTGGATGTCAAGCAGGGACAAGTTGCCCGGCTCCTTTCCAAAGAGGGCATGGCGTACGGCGTCGAAACGACTTTGGACGTGCAGTATCTGGGAGCAACGATTGTTGTGACGACCGGCACGTTTTTGCGGGGATTGATGCACATTGGGACCAACCAGCAAGCCGGCGGACGGGCAGGGGAAGCTGCTGCAATGGGCCTCTCCGGTTCGCTAAAGGAACTGGGCATCGAATTAGGCCGGCTAAAGACCGGGACCCCTCCCCGGCTTCTCCGACGGAGCGTTGATTTTTCAAAGACCCAAATCCAGCCAGGCGACGAGCCGCCTCCTTATTTCACCTACTGGAAAGACGATTTGTTCCACGTGGAACAATCCCAATCTGCGGGGAAGTATCCCCCCGGCTCCATTCTCGATCAGATTAATGGCCAATTGCCGTGCTACGTCACTTACACCACCGACGCCACCGCCGAGATCATTCGCGCCAATTTGCACAAGTCGCCGATGTATTCCGGCGTGATTGAAGGAGTCGGGCCGCGGTACTGTCCGTCAATCGAGGATAAGATCGTCAAGTTTCCGGAGAAGGAGCGACAGCAGATTTTCCTCGAACCGGAAGGCATTGCGACGGATGAAATCTATGTGAACGGCTTTTCGACCTGCCTGCCGTTCGAAGTCCAAGTGGCTTTGGTTCGGACGATTATCGGCTGCGAAAACGCGGACATCATGCGCCCGGCCTACGCTGTCGAATATGACTTCGCGTTTCCGACCCAGCTCCATCCGTCATTGGAGACGAAGGTCTGCCGCAATCTTTTTCTGGCGGGGCAGATTAACGGCACATCCGGTTATGAAGAAGCTGGCGCCCAAGGTCTGATGGCGGGGATCAACGCGGTCCGCCGGATCCAGAATAAAGAGCCGATTATTCTTCGCCGGAACGAAGCCTATATTGGAGTGCTGATAGATGATCTTGTGACCAAAGGCACGATCGAGCCTTACCGCATGTTCACCTCCCGCGCCGAATACCGCTTGCTGCTGCGCCAGGACAACGCCGACCTGCGCCTGAGCGCGCTGGGCCACGAAATCGGGCTGCTGCCGGAGCGCAATTACCGGAAATTCGAGGCCAAGAAGACGGCGATTGAAAACGAGCTTTCAAGACTGGAGAAAACACGCGAAGGCTCCGAAACCCTGGCCCAACTCCTGCGGCGCCCTGATGTCACCTACGCCGATCTTCCCAAGCAAAACGGCAGCTTGCCCATTGAAGTCATTCAACAAGTCGAAATCGCCTTGAAGTATGAGGGATACATTGCCCGCCAGGAAATTGAAGTAGCCAAGATGAAGTCGCTTGAAGACAAGCAGATTCCGTCCTGGATGGACTACAGCAAAGTCCCCAGCCTGCGAACCGAAGCCCGCCAAAAACTGGCCAAGATCCAACCCGCCACACTGGGCCAGGCCGCGCGCATTTCAGGAGTCTCTCCATCGGACGTTGGCATCCTGATGATCTGGATGAGGCAAGGCGCCGACCCAGCCCCACTGACGGCTTCGCTTGACGAATAGCCAAGATGGAAAATCGTCCGGATGAAATTCGTCCATCTGACGGATGATTTTCGTCCGTTCAATGGTTGAATTTCGTCCGTTGGATGGTGGATATTCGTCCACTGAACGGCGAGTTCAACGAAGTCGGCACCCCCCTCCATTGCAAACGATGTAACTTCCAATTGACTGCGCCATTGTGCCGCTCAAGTGTGACATGAAGTCGCACAGTGCGTCACAATGGCTCTATTATGCTCTTGGCCAACCGCAACCTATTATGATGTAAATCATTACACATTAGCATGTTACAAATATAATACTCGGATGGCACTTTCATTGCTGGTCGATATTGATTTTTTATGGCTAAAGTTATTGGAATCGATTTAGGCACCACCAACTCTTGCATGGCGGTCATGGAAGGCGGAGAGCCGGTGGTTTTGGAGAACTCCGAAGGTAAACGCACCACGCCGTCAGTTGTGGCCTTCACTAAAACAGGCGAACGCCTGGTCGGCGACGCCGCCAAGCGCCAGGCCGTCACCAATTCGCGCAATACCGTTTATTCGATCAAGCGCTTCATGGGCCGCAAATTCAGCGAGGTCCAGGAAGAACTCAAACGCGTCCCCTACAAGGTCGTGCCCGCCTCGAACGGCGATGCCGTTGTCGAGGTCGAGGTGGACGGCAAGCCAAAACAATTCAGCCCGCCGGAAGTTTCGGCCATGATTCTGGGCAAGCTCAAATCGGACGCGGAAATGCGCCTCGGTGAGAAAATCACCCAGGCGGTCATCACCGTGCCGGCTTATTTTAACGACTCGCAACGCCAGGCCACCAAGGACGCCGGGCGCATTGCCGGCCTGGAGGTCCTGCGCATCATCAACGAGCCGACCGCCGCCTCGCTGGCCTACGGCCTTGACAAGAAGAAAAATGAGGAGATTGCCGTCTATGACCTGGGGGGCGGCACCTTTGATATTTCCGTGCTGGAAATCGGCGACGGCGTTTTCGAGGTCAAAGCCACCAACGGCGACACTCACTTGGGCGGCGACGACTGGGACAATCGCATCATGGATTGGATTCTGGACGAATTCAAACGCGAGCACGGCATGGATCTGCGCAAGCAGCCCGACGCCCTGCAGCGCATCAAGGAGGAATCCGAAAAGGCCAAGATCGCACTTTCCAGCGCCCAGAATTACGACATCAATTTGCCGTTCATCACGGCCGACGCCAGCGGCCCCAAACACGTCAGCGCCAAGTTGACCCGGGCCAAGATGGAGCAATTGTGCGACGACCTGTTCGAGCGCACCATCGGTCCTGTCAAGAGTTGCCTGAAGGACGCGGGTGTGACCACCGAGAAAATCGACGAGCTGGTCCTGGTCGGAGGCATGACGCGCATGCCGCGGGTAGTTCAAACCGCCGAGACCCTGGTCAGCAAACCGCCGCATCAGGGAGTCAATCCCGACGAAGTGGTCGCGGTGGGCGCCGCCATCCAGGCGGGGGTTCTCAAAGGCGAAGTCAAGGACGTGCTCCTGCTGGACGTGACGCCGTTGTCCCTGGGCATCGAAACCCTGGGCGGGGTGTTCACCCGGTTGATCGAGCGCAACACCACCATCCCGACGCGCAAGTCGGAAATCTTCTCGACAGCATCGGACAGCCAGCCCGGTGTGGAAATTCATGTCCTGCAAGGCGAGCGCCAGTTCTCGCGCGACAACAAGACCATCGGCAAATTCAATCTCTCGGACATCCCGCCCGCCCCGCGCGGCGTCCCGCAAATCGAGGTCACCTTCGACATCGACGCCAACGGCATCCTGCACGTCAGCGCCAAGGATCTGGGCACGGGCAAGGAACAGAAGATCACCATTACGGCCAGCAGCGGCCTTTCCAAGAGCGAGATCGAAAAGATGCGCAAGGACGCCGAAGCGCACGCGGAGGAGGACAAGCAGCAGCGCGAGGACGTCGAGGCGCGCAACGAAGGCGACAACGCCCTCTATCGCAGCCAGAAAATGCTGAAGGATAACGGCGACAAGATTTCTGCCTCGGAGAAGGAAAAAATCGAAAGCGCAGCCAAGGCGCTGGGCGAAGCCTTGAAGGACAAGGACGTCTCGGTGATTCGTTCCGCCACGGAAAAGCTGAACGAAGCCTGGCAGGCGGCCTCCGCGGAAATGTATCGCGCCGCCTCCGAATCAGCCAAGGCCAAAGCCGGAAGCGGCGGGCAGCCCAAAGCGGACGAGCCGCAGGAAGGCGCCGGCAAGAGCGGCAAGGAAGAAGGCCCGATCATCGACGCGGAAGTGGTTGACGAGAAGAAGTAAGTTTCAATTACGCAGATACTTCGTTCCAACGCTAAAGAGCGGGAGAGCCGGAAATCTTGAAACGAATGGGCACATTTTACGTTGGCTGCAGGGTTGAGAACCACAAGGACCAAAAAAGGTCCGCGGTGGTTCCCAAGTTGCTGGTGGACACCGGGAGTGAATTCACCTGGTTGCCAGGCGAAATCCTGCATCGCATCGGCATCGAGCCGGTCAAGAAAGACATGCTGATCCAGATGGCCAACGGCCAGCTTCTGACCCGGTCGGTGGGGTATGCAATTTTGCGCGTGGACAAATACGAAACGACCGATGAAGTGGTTTTCGGGCAAAAAGGCGACTTGTCGTTGCTGGGTTCGCGCGCGATGGAAGGCATGAATGTCAATGTGGACGCCCGGCGAAAACGCCTGGTGGCCGCCGGCCCGGTGGTGGCGGCTTAGATGATTTTCCCGGTCGCGGGTGCGGCGGGATTTTGATTCGTAAGAGAATAAAAACAGTACAAACAAAAAAGAAACACGAAGTTATGAGCATTAACGTCAAACCTCTCGGAGACCGGATTCTTGTCGAACCCGCCGAGGAAAAAGAAGTCAAAAAAGGCGGCATCATCATCCCCGATTCCGCCAAGGAAAAACCCACCGAAGGTGTTGTCATCGCCCTCGGCACCGGCAAAACGGACGACAACGGAAAGAAAGTTCCGTTTGAAGTCAAAAAAGGCGACCGCGTGCTGGTCAGCAAATACGGCGGCACCGAGATCAAACTGAACGACAAGGAATACAAGATATTCAACGCGGACGACATCATCGCGATCATCGAATAAACCACTCACTTTTAAACCCACTTAACGAAAGAAATATAATTATATGGCAGCAAAACAACTCGTCTTCGAAGAAGCAGCGCGTCAAGCGCTCTTGAAAGGCGTTAACAAACTGGCGCGCGCGGTCATCGCCACGCTCGGCCCCAAGGGCCGCAACGTCGTTATCGACAAAAAATTCGGCTCGCCCACCGTCACCAAAGACGGCGTCACGGTCGCCAAGGAAATCGAGCTGGAAGATCCCTATGAAAACATGGGCGCCCAGATGGTGCGCGAAGTCGCCAGCAAGACCAGCGACGCGGCCGGCGACGGCACCACCACCGCGACGGTTCTGGCCGAGGCGATTTATTCGCAGGGCTTGAAGTTCGTCACCGCCGGGGCCAACCCGATCAGCATTCAACGCGGCATCACCAAGGCCGTGGAATCCGCCGTCGATCAACTGGCGAAAATCTCCAAAAAGGTCAAGGACAAGGAAGAGATCAAGCAAGTCGCCACCGTCTCCGCCAACTGGGACGCCACCATCGGTGAAATCATTGCCGACGCCATGGACAAGGTGGGCAAGGATGGCACCATCACCGTCGAGGAAGCCAAGTCCATCGAAACCACCCTGGACGTGGTCGAGGGCATGCAATTCGACAAGGGCTACCTCTCACCTTACTTCGTGACCAATGCGGAAACGATGGAAGCGAAACTGGAAGACGCCTATGTCCTGATTTACGAAAAGAAAATCAGCAGCCTCAAAGACATGCTCCCGTTGCTCGAGAAGGTGGCCAAGATTGGCAAGCCGCTCCTGATCATCTCCGAGGACGTGGAAGGCGAGGCCCTGGCCACCCTTGTGGTCAACAAGCTCCGCGGCACGATCAACATCTGCGCCGTCAAGGCCCCCGGCTTCGGCGACCGCCGCAAATCCATGTGCGAAGACATCGCCGTGCTGACCGGCGGCAAATTCATCAGCGAAGATCTGGGCATCAAGCTGGAAAACATCCAGTTGGACGAACTGGGCCGCGCCAAGAGCATTGTAATTGACAAGGAAAACACCACCATCGTCGAAGGCGCCGGAAAGTCCTCCGAGATCCAGGGCCGGGTCAATCAGATCCGCCGCCAGATCGAGGAAACCACCTCCGATTACGACCGCGAAAAATTGCAGGAACGCCTGGCCAAGCTGGCCGGCGGCGTGGCCGTCATCAATGTCGGCGCCGCGACCGAATCGGAAATGAAGGAGAAGAAGGCCCGCGTCGAGGACGCGCTGCACGCCACCCGCGCTGCGGTGGAAGAAGGCATCGTGGCCGGAGGCGGCGTGGCCTTGCTGCGTTGTCTGCCTGTCCTGGAAGCCTTGAAACTCGGCGGCGACGAGCAAATCGGCGTCGATATCGTCAAGCGCGCCATTGAAGAGCCGTTGCGCGCTCTGGCCATGAATGCCGGCGTGGAAGGGTCCATTGTCGTGCAGGAAGTCAAGAAACGCAAAGGCAACGAAGGTTACAACGTCGCCACTGGCGAGTATGAAGACCTGGTCAAAGCCGGCGTGGTGGACCCGAAGAAAGTCACCCGCACGGCGTTGCAAAACGCATCGTCCATCGCAGGATTGCTTCTGACCACAGAATGCCTGATCACGGAACTGCCTGAGAAGGAAAAGGCGGCCCCGATGGGCGGCGGCCATGGCGGCGGCGGCATGGGCGGCATGGGCGGCATGGACTACTAAGACATTTAGAATTAACAAGGGGGAAAAGGGGAACAGAGGCGAGGCTGGCTTACACCAGCCTCGCTTTTTTTGCGTACTTGAATCGCCCGCAAAATCCTCCATAGTGACCGGCAGTGCAATTCATCCGTGACATTTATGCGAGAAAGGCGGCGTTGCGGCAACCCGTCATCTCCTTCGAATTCTTTCCGGCCAAAACGGATGAGGGGGAACGCAATCTCCTGGAGAAAACCATCC
>JBEKDI010000047.1:0-42447 GCA_050014435.1 Verrucomicrobiota bacterium
TACTTTGGCCAATCTGGACACCGACATTTCAAACGCCCCCAAGAAGACACTGATCCCATTCCTCAATTTTAATGCGAATTAGCAGGAGGCAGCGTCCAGCTTTCAACACGCGGGGGAAGGGGAGCGCGGCTCGAAGTCAGAACTTCACCTTTTGCGCCATCGCCTGGCTGTGTTCGTTCCGCAGGTGGCCGTAAGTTTTCATCGCCAGCGCCCCGCCGTCCTTGTGTCCGAGCCAGCGTGATACCGTTGGAACGTCCACGCCGGATTCGATACACCGCGTTGCGAACAAATGCCGCAGGTCATGGTGGGTAATGCGTGAAATGCCCAACCTCTGGGCGGCCCTGTCCATCGCCTTTTGGCACTCCCGAACGAGCATGACGGGATCCGTTGGATTTGCGTCTGGCTGTTCCAGTCGCAAACGACCGAGCAACTCAACCATGTCAGGGATCATCGGGACTTCCCGAATCTCCCGGTTCTTCGTGCCGGTGACGGGATCACCGCGCACAATGATTTTGCATTTTGCGAGGTCACAATCAGCCCATGTAATCTGCGATGCCTCAAGTTTGCGGAAACCGCCGAATGCAAGAAACTGCACGAGTGCCGCGCAGGGCCTTGAGAACCCGCTACCCGAATGCTCGATTTCATCGACAAACTTCCGAAACTGACCGAAATCGGGCAGCTCGAGCTTCTTGGGGCGCTCGCTGGCGCGTTTGATGAATCTGGCCGGATTGTCATAGCGTGCCCCACCCTCCACGCCGATTTCGATGATTTTACGCAGAATGCTGATCGTGTGATTGAAAGCTGTTGGACTGGACTTTGCGCCAACTCGCGCCGCCCAATTTAGGCAGTCGCTCTTGGTAATCCGGCGCAGTTCGAGGTCACGGAAATCGGGCCATGATTTTGTCAGGGCGGCAATCCTTTGTTGGTAATATTCTTTCGTGCGCGGCTTGAGCGAAGCATCGCCGCCCACCCGTTCCTTCAATATCTCCATCGCCTGGCCACCCGTCATCCGGCCGTCAGCAACCGAAACTTTACCCTCAACTGCCTGCCGTTCCGCTTTCTCAAGGTCGCCCAGGCGGAGTTTGGCAACCGAGATCAGATCGGTTTCGAGCGATTTGCGGATCAACTTGCCCTGGATGCGAATTCGAGCGTATAATGTCCCCGATGGAACATAGCGAATCAAATTTGCATACTGAGTTTTTTGCCAAATTGGCGTTTTTTGCTCTTCCATTTCGGTCAGTATCAAAAAGCAGTATCAAAAAGTCAATAGGTTTCTATGTGCCTATATGTAAGTTGTTGATTTTAAACGGTTGCGCCCGTAGCTCAGATGGATAGAGCAACTGCCTTCTAAGCAGTGGGTCGTGGGTTCGATTCCCGCCGGGCGCACCACTGCTTGAATGCGACGGAAATACTTACACTTTCCGGCACTTAGAACAATGCAGCATTGAAATAATGCGGCGGGAAGGATACCTCTGCTGGCATGGCGTTGAGATTTTTCAATACCCTGTCACGGTCTGTGCAGGAGTTTGTCCCGCTTGAGGGGGACGCAAAGCGCGCCGGCCTTTATTGCTGCGGGCCGACTGTGCATGATTTCGCTCACATCGGTAATTTCCGCACTTTCGTCTTCGCCGACCTCGTCCGGCGCTGGCTGGAATTCAAGGGCTACAGCGTCCGCCATGTGATGAACATCACCGACGTGGAGGACAAGATCATCCACCGCGTCGCGCAAACCAACGGATCGTTGCGCGACTACACCTCCAAATATGAGGCGGCCTTCTTCGAGGATTTCCAGGCGCTGGGTTGCCTGCGTCCGCACGAGACGCCCCGCGCCACCGACTGCATCGCGGAGATTATTTCGCTGATCGGGAAATTGATCGAGCGCGGCACGGCTTATCGGGCGGCGGACGGCTCGGTTTATTTCAGCATCGAAAAATACCAGGCGCGCGGCCTGCGCTATGGACAATTGCTCAAATTGAACTTTGAGGAAATGCGGCCAGGCCAGCGGGTGAGCAGCGATGAATACGCCAAGGAAGCGGTGGCCGATTTTGCGCTGTGGAAGGCGCGCGTGCCGGCGGATGGCGGCGTTTTCTGGCCCAGCCCGTGGGGGGAGGGTCGCCCCGGCTGGCACATCGAATGCAGCGCCATGAGCATGAAACTGCTCGGGCCAAGCTTCGATTTGCACATGGGCGGCGAGGATCTGATTTTCCCGCATCATGAGGATGAAATCGCCCAAAGCGAGGGGGCCGGCTTGCAGGCGCCCGGCCGGCCGTTTGTCAAGTATTGGCTGCACGGGGCGCATCTTCTGGTCGAAGGCAAAAAGATGAGCAAATCGCTCGGCAATTATTTTACCGTGCGCGATTTGCTGGCCCAGGGGTTCACCGGGCGCGAGATCCGTTATTTGCTCCTCACGGCGCATTACCGGGAGTCTTTCAATTTCACGCTCGACGGCCTGCGGGCCGCGCGCACCGCCCTGGGCCGCCTGGATGAATGCCTGGGCAAACTGCGCGAAGCCGCCGCCGGCGCCACTGCGCCGCCTGACGGGAACATGTTGCAACAACTGACCGACTCGCTGGACGACGACTTCAATGTCTCCGCCGCCTGGGGCGCCATTTTTGAATGGGTGCGCAACATCAACCGGCTGGCCGCTTCCGGCAAACTTCTCCCGGGCCAGGCGGCGGCCGGATTGGCAGCGTGGCAAAAAATTGTTTTGGCAATGGGCCTTGAAACCGGCGAGACTGCCGGCGCGCCCCAGGAATTGCTGGCGGTGTTGGAACAACGCAATGCCGCGCGCAAGGCCAAAGAATTCAAGCGCGCCGACGTCTTGCGCGATCAACTCAAAAGCGCCGGATGGGCCATCGAAGACACGCCCAAGGGAGCTCGGTTGAAGCGGCTTTAATATGCGCGGATTATTTATCACGTTCGAAGGCACCGAAGGGAGCGGAAAATCGACTCAAATCGTCCGGTTGTCCCGGCGGCTGGCGGACTTGGGCCACAAGGTTCACGTTTTGCGCGAGCCGGGCGGCACCCCCATCGGCGAGGAAATCCGCCACACCCTCAAGCACAGCAACAGCAACCATGGCATGACCCCCGAGACGGAATTGCTTTTGATGAATGCCAGCCGCGCCCAATTAGTGCGGGAAATCATCCGACCGGCCCTGAGCAGCGGCGCCATTGTGCTGTGCGATCGGTTTTATGATTCGACCACGGCCTACCAGGGCTTTGGCCGCGGTTTGGACCTGGAATTGGTCCAACAGACCGTCGCCTGCGCGGTGGGAGAAACCCGCCCTGATCTTACTTTGCTCCTGACGGTCTCCGTTGAGGTCAGCGAGGCGCGCCGCCAGGGCCGGCTCCTGCCCGGACTGGAAAAAGTGCGGGATCGCATGGAAGAGGCAGATCGGGGCTTTTTTGAGCGGGTCGAGCAAGGTTATCGAAAACTGGCGGCCGCCGAGCCTGGCCGCGTCCGGGCCATTGATGGCACCCTGCCGGCGGACCGCGTGAGCCAGGCCATCTGGAAAGCCGTCGAGCCGTTGTTGTCGCGTCGCGGCATTGCCTGATGCAATCGGGCGATTGACAAAACCGCAGCCTCCGCTACAGTTACCGGCTCCGAAAGAAATTGAGTTTAATATGCCGAATACAAAATCAGCCGAACAGCGGACGCGCAACAGCGCGCGCAAGGCCCTGCAAAATCGCACGGTCAAATCCCGCTTGCACAATTTGGAAAAAAAATACGCCGACCTGCTCGGTGCGGGGAAAAAGGAGGACGCCACCGCGACCTACCGCCTGCTCAGTTCCGCGTTGGACAAGGCGGCCAAGACGGGGGTGATCCACCGGGCGCGCGCCAACCGTTCCAAATCCCGCCTGAGCGTGCGGTTGCACGCCGCGGCCAAGCAGGTTCACTCCCAGTAAAACTTCACGCAGTCGAGCTGCTGGCTCCTGCTGGCGCTGCGGCTGACGACGCCGTAGAAGGTGCGTTTGTAGTCGTTAATCTCGGCCTCGACCTTCACTTTGAAGCAATAACTGCGAACACCGTAGGCCGCCCCGCCTTGGAGTGCGCTGCCTTGGTTCGCCCCGGACTGGACGCCTGACGGTATGCCTTCGATTTGTTCTCCGGGCTGGAAGGGCACATCGTCATCCGTGCCATCCTGTCCATCCGGCCCCTGGCGCTGCTGGAGGATTCGCGCCGCAATCGATTCGTCAACGCCGGGGATCAATTGCAGCGTCTTGAGCGAAGCCGTGTTGACATTCAGCGGACCGCCCATTACGTCAAAAAGCTCCACCAAACCCACCGGGTATCGAGGCTGATCGCCGTTGCGGAGGCCGGCCCCCATGGTCGGCGCAGCGAAGCTCCCGCCGCCGTGTTGCTGGAAGGCGGAAACAGGATGGTCGGCCGCACCGGATCCCCAATAGATCTCCGGTGTGATACCTTTGATCAACAACAATTCCGAAATGTCATCCAAGTAGCCGTTCTTGCAATAATACGGCGGGTTGAGATGCAGGTAATAATCGCTTTTCGCGCCGCTGAAACCGGCGGATTCATTGGGGTTGATCCAATCCAAAATGGAGTCAATAATAGTGGAGGATTGTTCGGCGTCGGTCACCCCCACCTCGGCCAGGGCCTTTTGCAAAATCTCCTTCTGCGGATTGCGCGGGCTGGCCACCAGGTTTATGTCCCATTTCCGTTCCATGTCGATGATGGTCACGCTGATCCGCCCCGGGCCCAGCGGCACATCGTGGAGCGGGAAGCTTTGCACGCCGTTGCTGCACGGGGAGGTCCCATTCGCCCAGAATTGATTCAAGGCGTCGTAGCCCTTTTGTTCGACACATTTATTGGCCAGCGCATAACGCGCCAACTCGATGCCCGACCGGCCCATCCACTCCATTTGCGCGTCGTAGTCCGTGTTCCGCGCCAGCCGGATTTCCGTGTTCATGGAAATGGCCAGACTGCCAACGATTGCTGACAGCACGATGATGGTCAGCATCACCAGCACCAAAGCGATGCCGCGGCGGGAATTCTGCCTGTGAACGCGTGTTTTCAATGGGGCTTGCAAGGCATGGCGACGGTGCGCACGATCAAATCGTAGGGCACATCCGCATTGTTTGCCGGATGCCCCACGCCGAGAGTGACGCGGACCACGGCCGGAAAATCATTGGTCGCATCGAAGGAGGTCTCCCACTGGCCGTCCTGCACGGACCAGAATTCCAGCATGAATATGCTCACATCGCGCGCCAGGGTGATGGGATAGGGCGTGTTTTGGTCGTTGAGCGCCTCCAACAGCGGCGATTGATTCATAACCAAGTTGTTCGTGCCTCCCACGTTTTCAACGTCGAAGGTAATCCGCCGGATGACATTGTCGCCAAATAGCCCGGACCCTGGAAAGTCTGGCGGCGGATGAGCCGCCACACTCAGCGAGGCGAACTTGCTGCTGGTGTCGGTCAGAAAGGCGTAGTAGGAAATGCTCGTGGGCGTCGCGGAAATCTCGGCCGTGGTCAGCGCGTCTTCCACCGCCCGGATGCCGACGCGCGCCCGCTGGGCGGCGGCGGCGGCATTCTCCGCGATAATCTTGCCGTTGACCACGCATCTCCAACAGCCAATCACGCTGCCCATGATCATCATGAAGACTGCGATCGACACCATGACTTCGATCAGGGTAAACCCCGAGGACCGGCTTGGAGTGGAAGGTTTGGGCGGCATCTTTCCAAATCAGTGCAGTCCCAGGCGGCTGCTTTGCGAATTGGGCCGGTAGAGCAGGATGCTCAAGACGGAATCCGGCCTGCCGTTGGGGTTGATCACCTCAATGTCCACCCTCCACAGCCCGTTGGTCGCCGCTTCGGTGGTTTCCGACACCCATCGATAACCCTCATAAATCGGGATGTCGCCAAAGTCCCCGGCATCACTGCCCTCCTCCATATTGTTGGTCAGAGAGGCGAGCGAGATTTGTCCAGCCACCATCCCGGCCGTCGGACCGCCGTTGCGCAAAATCGACGCGGCATGCAGGGACGAACTGAGCACGCCCAGGATCGTGAACATGGCCATAAAAAAGATGGTAACGGCAATCATGACCTCCATGAGAGTGAATGCGGCATGGCCGGGGCGCCGATGATCGCAGTTTATGCCAGGCATTCTCATCGCAGGTCCTCTATGTCCGGCAAGGCGGTCACGGTATCGAGCGATATCTTTCGATACCCTCCTCCCGGCGTGTGCAGGACAATGGTGAATTCGTCACTGGTGCCGTTGGGGAAAAAGCAGACATGGGCCTGGTCGGCTCTTTCCAGTTGGATGAAATTCACACCCAAAATCTCGATGGCAACGTCGTTGGGAAATTGCGCCCCGGGATAAGCGCCGGGGACCTCAAATGTCCCGTCCAATGGATGGATGACCAAGTATGTCTTTTCATTATTCATGATGGCGGCGCGCCGCGCCTTGGAGCAGGCCTCAACCAGTTCGTATTCAGCCTTGTACATGCCTTCCTTTTTCAGCACGCGCAGGAAGGCAGGCAGCCCCATCGTCAGAGTCAGGCCGATGATCGCCACCACCATCATGACTTCAATCAAGGTGAACCCCCGAGGAAATGGCCGGCCCGGCTTCATCGCACGCTGATGCTGGAGGTGATGGCAAACAGGGCGGATAGCACACCGACGAGCAGAAAACCCACCCCCATGGCCATGACGCAAATAATGACCGGCTCGATCATGTTGGTCATAACGCGCAAGCCAATGTCCAATTCGCCTTCGTAAGTTTCGGCCAGATTTGCCAGGGACCCGGGCACGTCGCCAGTTTCCTCGCCAATTTTGACCAGATCAACCATCAATTGAGGAAACACCTTGCTGCGGGCCAAAGGTTCGGCGATGGTCTTTCCGTCGGTGACCTGCTGGCGGGTCGTGGCGATGGCCTCTTTGATGATGCGGTTGTCGATGATTTGCTCGCTGATTTCCAGGGACTTCAGCACAGGCACGCCGTTTTGCAGCAGAGTGGACAGGGTCCTGCAAAACTGCCCGAAGAGGTGCAGGCGCATGACTTTGCCGAAGATCGGCGCGCTCAGCTTCCATTGATCAATCTTTCTCTTGCCCGCTTCCGTGGCGCGGAACCGATTGAAAAACACGACGATAGCCACCACGATCAGGAGCATGAGCCACCACCAGTGCTGAAAGAAATCATTCATGCCGATGAGCATGCGCGTGGCCAGCGGCAACTGCACATGCATGCCCTGAAACAGTTGCATGAAGCTCGGCAGCATGACTGTCATGAAGAAAATACTGATGGCAATGCCGACGCAGCAAACAAACATCGGATAAATCATGGCCGATTTAAACTTGCTCTGCACCTGGGAAAAGCGCTCGAAATGGTTCCCCATGCGCCGCAGCACATCGACCAGCGCCCCGCTCTGCTCGCCCGCCTTGACCATGTTGATATAGAGGTTCGAAAAAATGACCGGCTGTTTGCTCATGGCTTCGGACAACCCCTTGCCTTCCATCACGTCCTGTTTGAGCTGGCGGCTCACCTCCGACGGAATGCCCTTGGTTTCCAGGTGGGTCATGCTGCCGAGCGCCACCGTCAGTGGCATGCCGGACTTGATCAAGTTAGCCAGTTGATTGGTGAAGGTGGACAGTTCCTGCATCTTGGGCTTGCGCTGCCGGTTAAAGTACGGCCGCAGGGAGGGCGGCAATAAGGCGCTCAACGTTTGCTTGGTCACGGCGGGGCGCTCCCCGGCGGCGGCAGCGGCGGCGGCCACGGCAGCCGCGCCCCTCGGGATCTCCACCACGATGGGGAACAAGCCGAGCCGCTCGATCTGCATCAATGCGGCGGGGCGGTCCGCCACCTCCAGCACGCCTGTCACCACCTCGCCCGAACGCCGCCGCGCCTTGTACGTAAATTGAGCCATAGATCAAATCAAACGGAATGACCTGTTGTTTCTCCCTCATATTAACCCGCCGCAAGGGGAAAGTTGCAAGTGAATCTTTCCCCGGCGGGCGTTCTGTTCCCTCTCTCCCCGCTTGCGGGCAGAGAGCCGGAGAGAGGGGAATGACTTATTCCTCACCGGCAAAGTGATTTTCCGGCATCCTTGCCCGGTAACGCCCCCTCCAGTTTTGACAATTCCCGCTCCAACCACTAGCGTTGCCGTGTGGAACCGTTGCACGCGCCGTGGCGAATTGCCTACATCTTGGGGCCTAAACCCGCTCCGGCAACCGACCAGCTTTTTAAGCATATCGCCGAGTCCAGCGACGACGTGGCCAATTATGTCATCGTGCGGGAACGCTCTTGCTTCGCCATGCTCAATTGCTACCCCTACAACGGTGGTCATCTCCTCGTCGTGCCCTACAAGGCATCACCTGACTTGAACGGCCTGACGGAAGACGAGCTTTGCGACTTGATGAAATTGACCCGCCGCTGCCAGAATGCCCTGTCGAAAGTGATGAAACCGGACGGGTTTAACATCGGAATCAACCTCGGTGCCACCGCCGGCGCGGGCATCGCCGGCCATGTCCACATTCACATCGTGCCGCGCTGGATCGGCGACACCAATTTCATGCCGGTCCTCGCGGGCACAACCGTGCTGCCGGAGGCGCTGGCCGACGTGGCCGCAAAATTGCGCGCCGCGCTGGCCGGATAGAAGCCCTCCCCATGCCCACGGAAACACTTCACTTCGAGAGCGCCCGCCTGGCGCAGCAATTGTTCAACAACGAGCCGCGCAACCTCCAGGCCCTCGCCGACGAACTCTCCGTCAAGGCCGTCGCGCGAGAGAACTGGATCAAACTCGACGGTTCCGCCGAAGCCCTGGACCGGGCCAGGCAAATGTTTCAATTGCTGGAATCTGCCGTGCAAAACGGCGGCACGGTGCGCAATCGCGAATTCGCCCAGGCCCTCAACGTCGTCAAAAACGAGGGCGTCTCTGCTTTGCGCACGATTTACGCCGAGCGCATCGTCACCTCAACCCGCAAAGCGCCCGTAGTCCCCAAAACCGTGGGGCAAAAGAAATATGTCGATGCCATTCGCGCTCATGACGTCACTTTTGGCATTGGCCCGGCCGGGACCGGCAAGACCTTTCTGGCCATGGCCCTGGCCCTGGCCGCCTTGAAGGAGGAAAAGGTTTCCCGTATCATCCTCACCCGCCCCGCCGTGGAAGCCGGCGAGGCTCTGGGCTTTTTGCCGGGTGACCTTTACGAAAAAATCACCCCCTACCTCCGCCCGTTGCACGATGCCTTGCATGACATGCTGCCGACCGAAGAAATTGAGAAGCACATGGAACGCGGCGTCATCGAAATCGCCCCGCTGGCCTACATGCGCGGGCGCACTCTCAACAACGCCTTCATCATCCTCGACGAGGCCCAGAATTCCACCGCCGAGCAAATGTTCATGTTCCTCACCCGCCTGGGCATCAGCTCCAGGGCCGTCATCACCGGCGACACGACGCAAATCGACCTGCCGGGCCACAAACGCTCCGGCTTGCTCGAAGCACAGCACGCCTTGAAGGGCGTCGAGGGTATCGGCTTGGTGGAATTGACGCGCCGGGACGTGGTGCGGCATCCGCTCGTGCAACGAATCATCGCCGCCTACGAGGAACATCGCGGGCGCCAGAAATGAAACAGTTGCTCCTGTTCAACCGGCAAAAATCCCGGCCTTTAAGCCTCGCTCTCCTGCGGCGCATGGCTAGACGCATCCTCGAGGACCTGCGCGCCTGCCGCAAATACGAGTTGGGCGTCCATCTCATTGGCTACTCTGAAATGAGGAAATTGAACGAAACATTCCTGGGCCACGCCGGCTCGACCGACGTCATCACCTTCGACCATAACGACGATGCGGGCGATGGCAATCCGCCAGGGCGCGCACCCCGCCCTGCCTTCCCCTCCCCTCCCATATCTGTCAGTTTGCACGGCGAGATTTTTATTTCGGTGGACGACGCCGTGGCCCAGGCGGGCCGCTTTCGCGCGACCTGGCAGGCGGAGATCGTCCGTTATCTCGCCCATGGCATTTTACACTTGGAAGGATACAATGACACCGAGCCGACCGCGCGGCGGACCATGAAGCGGGCGGAAAATAGGCTCGTCTTAGAATTGTCGCAGCGCTTTGACTTCGACAAACTGGATCGCGCTAAAAATGGCTGCAAATCCAAATAACTTCTTCGTGCGCTGGCGGGCCAATTTCCTGACCGGCCTCGCCCTCATTCTGCCTGCGGCCATTTCGCTCCTGGTTGTCCTTTGGCTCTTTGGTTACGTCTCCCATATCACAGACAACCTGCTCGTCTTCCTGCCCGACACCTGGACCCACCCCAAAAAGCCCAATGGCGAACTCGGAGACACTTATTGGTACTGGAGCTGGGTCGCGCTATTATTGACAGTATTGTTCATCTGCCTCGTGGGCCGTTTCGGACGCAATTACCTCGGGCGCAAAACCCTCGAATGGATGGACCTGGCCTTGATGCGCATCCCCTTGTTGAATAAGATTTATGGAACGGTCAAACAGGTCAACCAATCCCTGTCCAGCAACAAATCCTCCTTCAAACAGGTGGTGCTGGTGACTTTTCCACACGCTCGTTCCAGATCATTGGCCTTTGTTACCGGTGAACAAAAAGGTTTGGGGCCGGAAAAACTCATCAGCGTCTTCATTCCCACCACCCCCAACCCCACCTCCGGATTCCTCCTGCTCGTGCCTGAAAGCGAGATTATCAAGCTCGATATCTCCGTGGCCGACGGCATCAAATTCATCATCAGCCTTGGCGCCATTTCTCCCGATTACGCGGGACACGCCATCTCGACCCTCCCGCCGGAAAAGCCCGTTCCCGCCCCCCGTCCGCCGCCCCCGCAATGAACCCTAAAAAAAAAGCCGGAGTCATCCAATGCGTAAAGGATGCGCGCTTATCAAACTGCGCCAGGTTTCGGATGTCTCCCTCGCCTCCACACACTCGTGGAGGAGAGGGCCGGGGAGAGGAGGCCCCCTCTTCCGAGAATCTGTGTTCATCTGTGTTCATCTGTGGCTTCCGTTTCTTTCCTAAACTCCAACCGCTGGATTTTGGATGAACGTCGAGCGCACGACTGGCATCGTCCTTCGCACGCGGCCACTGACAGACACCAGCCTAATCGTGCAATGGCTGACCCAGGACTTGGGACGGCTGGCCACCGTGGCCAAAGGAGCGCGGCGCCCCAAGTCCCCCTTTCGCGGGCAGATCGACCTTTTCCACGTCGCCGAACTGAGCTTTGCCCGCAGCCGCCGTTCGGACTTGCACACCTTGCGTGAAGTCCGGCTCCTGGATAGCCACGCCGAATTGCGCCCCGAGATGGCCTGGCTGCAACAAGCCTCCTATTGCGCCGCCCTCATCGAACAAACCACCGAGACGGAGACTCCCCTGCCCGCCTTGTACGCCCAATTCACCGCCTTGCTGCGCGAATTGGTCCTGCACCCGGCCCGCCCCACCACCATCTTCGCCTTCGAAATGAAACTGCTCGACGAACTGGGTCTAAAACCGGACCTGTCGCAAACGTCCCTAAGCGCCGGCGCGCGACAACTCCTGGAAAAATTTGCCGCGGAAGATTGGCCCGCGCTCTTTCGATTGCGCCTGAGCGCTGCGCAAGATCAGGAAATCCGGAAATTCCTGGAGGGATTTCTAATCTATCACTTGGAAAAACTCCCCCGCAACCGAACCGCCGCCCTGAACACGCCATGACCAAAATCTCATTTTGGACAATCGCCGCCTGTTGGCTGTTCTTTCTCGGTTATTGGATTGCCAATGCGTTCGGGCTGAAGCCGGTGGCGGAACGGCAAAGCTGGTTGTCCGAGGCGACGTACAAGGTGCCGCTTACGCTGGGTGGCTGTCTCCTATACTACCCGGGACTGCACCATCCTTGGAACTTGGCTCTGACCCCGCGAACGGACCTGGCCCGGGCCAGCGGGGCCGTCATGTGCGTGCTCGGATTAATCCTGTGCATCTGGTCCCGCCGGACTCTGGCGGGGAATTGGAGCAGCAACGTCACTCTCAAGCGCGACCACGAACTGATCAAAGTAGGGCCGTACCGCTCCGTGCGGCACCCCATTTACACCGGCATCCTTCTGATGTGTTTAGGCTCAGTAATTCCGAATGGCCGGCTGCACGCCTGGCTCGGATTTCTGATCTTGTGCATCGGCTTCTGGATCAAGCTTCAGCAGGAAGAAACCCTGATGCTGCGCCATTTCCCCGACGAATATTCCGCCTATCGCCAGCGCGTCAAAGCCCTCGTCCCCTTCCTCATCTGATGTATGCAACTCGCGTTTCTCATTAACACCGCGGCTTCAGCCCGGTGTCACGGCCGGACCGCGACCTTCTCAACCGTTTTCAACGGTTTCCACCAAGCGACGAGAAGGCATCAAGCCCGCGTATAAACATCAAGCAAACAAAAAACAGAAAGACCGGTCATGCATCATGCGTTTCTCATTAACACCGCGGCTTCAGCCCGGTGTCCCGGCCGGATCGCGACATTCTCAACCGTTTTCAACGGTTTTCCCCAAGCGACGAAAGGGCGCCAAGCCCGCGTATCAACATCAAGCAAACGAAAAAGTGCGACAATGACCCCCATCCGCGAACTGCTCAACCGCATCCGCTGGGACCCCGAATTTGGCCGTGGGCAATTCGAATTGGGCTACTTTGACCGCGTGGAGAACCGTGTCATCGTCGTCCCCTTTCGAGAAGTACGATTCCCCGAAGACGACCCACAAGTCTTCCGCCTCGCAGACCCGGAGGGCCGTAACCATCGCGTCCCCTTCCACCGCGTTCGGGAAGTCTATAAAGACGGCCAGCGAATATGGCACCGTCCGCGCTGAATCGACCATCACTCGGGAGGAGGAGAACCATTCGCGGCGTCCATGAACAACCTGCGACTGGCTCAACCGGATGGTTTGCCGATAAACGCAGTCGTTCAAAAGCTTTTCCTTCTCCCCGGGGGAGAAGGCCAGGATGAGGGCAAGCCAACGACTAAACTTTGTTTTACAACCAGCGGGCACCCCATGAAACAAACAGTAAAAAGTCATGAAGATACGCACTGATAAACCTTGCGTTTCTCATTAACACCGCGGCTTCAGCCCGGTGTCCTTTCTGGTCCGCGACCTTCTCAACCGTTTTCAACGGTTTCCCCCAAACGACGAGAAGGCGTCAAGCCCCCATAACAACATAAATCAAATGCAAAACAGGCAATATGCGGTTATAGGGGCGTTGCTCCATTGCTGGAGACACTATCCAGAAACGGCAGTATGGGTTCCATTCGTATCGCTATCAAACATTGGCCGTCTTGGTCCCACTTTTGAACCATTCCGACGATCCTCGCATCATCAGGCGCCCAACCGCCTGTTTCAACTTCCCACGGAATATTCCAAACCGCGGTTCCGCTTAGTCCGCCGGGAGGAATTGACAAATCCGCCGGTTGCCCATCAATTCCAATGCAGTGCCTGGGTCCGTATCGTATCGCGAAGTGAACTTGTGGATTGAACGCAGGATCATTGGACTTCCCTGAATATGCGGCGAAAGTAAACGATTTGGAATGTATTCCTGAGCATTGCCCAGAATTTACTACGGTTGCCTGGGAAACCATAAATAAGTAACAGGTCTCTTGCTGTCCAATTCGTGGATGTTGCAATCAATTGTCCTGGACAAGGTAGGCGGTCGGAATCGGGCAGCTGTGGGCGTGGAATTTCAACATACGCGACGTCGTTTGCGGCATTCCTTATGAAGGGAACCAGAAGCCTATATATCCGCGCCATATGATTGCGACATCCAAGATGCACAAAACCATTGAAAACATTGGTGATCTTGAAAAAACCATGGCGATTTAATTATGCGCGGATATATAGCATACTCCTTTTTGTCACCATTTGAAAAAGCAACGCCTTGGTACCCTGCCCACTCGATCTCAGAAACCACATGCTCAGCCGTGACAAGTAACACCCGACCGCCTCTTTCAATTATCGTCCCTGTTCCGTAAACTTTGCTCTCCATCTCCGGGGAAACTCCGGCAAGCGCAACTACATATTGCCGAGCAGTATCCTGAACTCGCCTTAGAATCGATGAAACAACATTCACTTTTTGCGTGCGCCCATCCATCATGACATAAGCCATTTCTCCATTCGATATGACCGCAGTTTAAGGTTGATTTGTATATTCAATTAATCTTCTCCATTGCAGGAGTCAAGCCCGCACAACCCCATAGCCACTACAACAAGTCCAATTGTGCCCGGTTCTTCCCTGTCCGCTTATCCCAGGCGGAGAACTCCTTGAGAGTTTCCAATTCCCCTGCAATCACGGTTCGCTCAAACGAATGTGTCCTCGCCGTTAAGAGTGCTTCCAGCCACGACACAAAACCGTTTGGCACTTCCCAGAAGAATGCCGCCAAAGCCGCCGCAACTTCCTTCGCTGCATGGCCGCAATGAATCACCGCCTGATCCGAGAATTTGCCGTGTGCCCAACCTGCTGGGAGTTCCATGAACCCGCGTCCTGGATTCATGGCCAGCCACAACAGACGAACCATTGTCCCGTGCAAATGACGCGCCTCGCCGCCCACAGGTCCAAAGCGTTGCCAGCCTGTTTCCGGCACGTCCGTCAGGGCCAGTGTCAATTGCTCCTTCACCTGCCGCCAAACCAGGAACCTTGTTTTCCCCGGCCAGACCCCGGCCCGATTAAACCGGGGTTTCAATGAACGAAGCAGCTCGGATTCATGCTTCAGGGCTGCTGATTCGTCGGCGCAAAACCGAAACTCAATCCGCGCCACCTCCCGAACCATGCGCAGATGCCGCCGCGGCATCCGGTCCGGATTGGCAATCCGGTAATTTTGCAGCCGTTGCCTGAGATTCTTGGCTTTGCCCACATAGACGACCTTGTCCGCCGAATCGCGCATCAGATAGACCCCCGGCTGTCGGGGAGCCTCGCGGAAAAAACGCTCGCCCAACCGTGTGTCGAGCGGTCTCGGATCGGGAATGAGGAGCAATTGACTCATTATGCGCCATTGTTTTAACCCGGACCGCCGCCCAACTCCAGCCAAACCCTTAAGAGAGGTTCCCGATGTTCTGACTGTGCCAATTCATTTTTGATTCCCTTGACAATCATTCCTCTGACGAATTCTTCCGCCGAATCCATCTGGATTTGTTTCCCCAAGCGTGTCAAAGCCCTGGCGCCGCTCCTCATCTGATTCATCCATCTTGCAGTTCTCATTAACACCGCGGCCTCAGCCCGGTGTCTTTCAAATATCTGTTGACGAAACTATATGTTAACTGTAGTATTCGGCTAATGAATGAGCCATCAAGGCCATGTCGGACGGGAGGAAGCGACCGGAAAGGCGGAAACATGAATTCGATACGCCAAAATCTGTGGCCAATCTTTGTTTTCACGGGAACTTTCTGGAAAGAGGGGTTCGCTCCGTCGATGCGCATAGTCTCTCAGAACTTCCGCCAGTCCGCCAAAGTATTAACGACGGCGGAAGCCTTCAGCCTTCCCCCGATGGGTTCCGACGGAAATGCGTCCCCTCTATGTCGTGCTCATTCGGGGCAAATCGTGCTAAAAACTATGAGCCTTTTCTGTCCTTTCGCA
This sequence comes from Verrucomicrobiota bacterium, assembly GCA_050014435.1. Taxonomy (GTDB): domain Bacteria; phylum Verrucomicrobiota; class Verrucomicrobiia; order Limisphaerales; family Palsa-1400; genus DASRLE01. The sequence goes on from JBEKDI010000047.1 coordinate 15,540, forward strand.
TTCCCGTTACCGTTAACGCTCACGGACTTGGGGCGCCAGGAATCAAACCCGAATCATTCGAACTCAAAGCGAGTCGCACCAAATCGAAGCGAATCACAGTGATTTTTTGTTTCCGCTTGCTTATTGGCCGGGCCATCCGCTTATGGATGGAGCCAGACGACTGCTTGGCAGTGCCTTATGAGTGATCTGACGGGCCATATCGAGACCAGCATCCGCGACCAGCGGCTCTTCCGCGACGGCCAACGCATTCTGGCGGCTGTCTCGGGCGGGGTGGATTCGATGGTGCTGCTGGAGTTGCTCCATCGCCTTTCAAAGATCCATCGCTGGAAGCTCACCGTGGCTCATTTCAATCATCAACTACGCGGGGCGGCCAGCGACGCGGACGAACGCCTGGTGCGCAAGACGGCCCGAAAGCTCAGACTGCCGCTCGTGGCAGGCCGCGGCAACGTGCAGGAACTGGCCCGGGAAAGCGGCGTGTCGGTTGAAATGGCGGCGCGCAAGCTGAGGCACGACTTCTTCGCCGCAACCGCCGCGAAATTGAGGATCCCCACCGTGGCCCTGGCCCATCACGCCGATGATCAGGTGGAATTATTTTTCTTGCGCCTGTTGCGAGGCACGGGTGGCGGAGGATTGGCCGGGATGAAATGGAGCAATCCCTCCCCCAGCGCGCCCAAAATCCGTCTGGCCCGGCCGTTGCTCGACCTGCCCAAGGACGCGCTGCAGAGTTTTGCCAAGGTGAACAAGCTTGTCTTCTCCGAAGACGCGTCCAATGCCTCCATCGACATCCTGCGTAATCGCGTCCGTCGCGAATTGATTCCGCTGCTGACGCGGCATTATCAGCCCGCGCTGACCAGGACGGTCCTGCGCTTGATGGACGTGGTCGGGGCGGACGCGGATTTCGTCGCGCTCACCGCCGGCGAATGGATTAAAGGGGGCCGAACGCCGGATTTCGATCATCTCCCGGTGGCGGCGCAACGGCAGATCATCCATCTCCAATTGCGCCAGGCCAGGCTGTCGCCGGACTATGACCTGATTGAACATTTGCGCCTCCGCGCGGATCAATGGATGGCCGTAAGCGCGGATTGCTCCGTTTCCCGGGACGCATCCGGCATGGTTCATCGGCGACGGCAGGCATCGATCCCATTCAGTTCCAGTCAACGCAAACTCTCGTTGACTGGCAGGAAGGGGGCACCCGTGTTTGACGGGCTAAAGGTTCACTGGGAAATCGTCGATGACAGGGGGATGATTGCTGCTGGCAAGCAGGCCAATGTCGAGCATTTCGACGCCGACAAGGTTGGCGCGCCCATCTGGCTCAGGCACTGGCGGCCGGGAGACCGGTTTCAACCGATTGGGACGGCTTCCCCCCGGAAACTGCAGGATTTATTCACCAACCTGAAGGTGCCGCCGGCCGAGCGGCGCGGGCGGGTCGTCGCGGCCACGCGCCAGGGCAAAATCTTCTGGGTGGAAGGGTTGCGCATGGCCGAAGAGTTCAAGCTGGATAAAAGCACGACGCGCAAGCTCAAATGGAGCTGGCGCCGGCCTCCAAGCGCTGAAGGATACATCCACACTGCCAAATCGGGATTTGCCCATTCCCTCACCCCACGCAGTGGGGAGAGGGTTAGGGAGAGGGGTTCGTTTCATCCAAAGGTCGCAGAATCAAGATGCGTCCCTGCTGAATTGCCGGGCGCTGAAGCAGTTGCTATTTGTGCGCGCCATGATACCCTAACGTAGGAAGTTCTAAAACATGTCTGATCTAAATCGACCCAACGAACCAGATCGAAACGACAAGCGGAATGGCGATAATAATATGCGCCTGCCGCCGAGGACGTTATTGGTCTGGATTGGCATTATTGCGGCTTTTTGCATGCTGTTCCTGCTGAAAAACGGCCAGGACCAGACAGTGGACGAGTTCTCCAGTTACCCGCAACTGCACGACAAGCTGGTCAAAGACCTCGTCGTCCCTGATTCGGGCAAGATCACCTACGGCTCGCAAGTGCCGGACATCAAGCGCGTCACAGGCCGCTATTACAAGACGGACAAGGACGGTAAAATAGCGGTGGAAAATGGCAAGAAGGTCGAAGTGCCTTTCAAATTGGACATCCCCCTGACCGACGCCATGACCAAAGAGCTGGTCTATGACCGTGGTTTCAAAACGCCCAACAACGGCAATCTCATGATGACCGTGTTCCTCAACACCGGCCTGCCGTTCATCCTCATCCTCGCCGCGCTTTACTTTTTCATTTTCCGCCAAATCAAGATGGCCGGCAAAGGCGCGATGAGCTTTGGCAAAAGCCGCGCCCGCATGTTGAACAAGGAAAAAAACAAGATCACTTTCAAGGACGTGGCCGGAGTGGAAGAGGCCAAGGAGGAGGTTTCCGAGCTGGTCGAATTCCTGAAGGACCCGAAAAAATTTCAAAAGCTGGGCGGTCGCATTCCGAAGGGCATATTGATGGTCGGAGCGCCAGGCACGGGCAAGACCTTGCTGGCCAAGGCCATAGCCGGCGAGGCCGACGCCTCGTTTTTCAGCATCAGCGGTTCGGATTTTGTGGAGATGTTTGTCGGCGTCGGCGCCAGCCGCGTGCGCGACATGTTTGAGCAGGCGCGGAAAAACACGCCCTGCCTTATCTTTATCGATGAAATTGACGCCGTGGGCCGCAGCCGCGGACATGGCTGGGGCGGCGGCAATGACGAACGCGAGCAAACGCTGAACGCGTTGCTCGTGGAAATGGACGGGTTCGACACCCAGGACGGCATCATCATCATCGCCGCCACCAATCGCCCCGATGTGCTGGATCCGGCCCTGTTGCGCCCGGGCCGGTTTGACCGCCAGATCATGGTCAGCCTGCCGGACGTGCGCGGGCGCGAAGCCATTTTGAAGGTCCACGCGCGCAACGTCAAACTGGACCCGTCGGCCGACCTTGAAGTCATCGCGCGCGGCACCCCCGGTTATTCCGGCGCGGACCTGGCCAATCTCTTGAACGAAGCCGCCCTGCTGGCCGCCCGCCTGAGCAAGAAAAGCATCGGCATGACCGAGCTGGAGGAAGCCCGCGTCAAGGTGCGCATGGGCCGCGAGCGCCGCAGCATGGCCATGTCCGAGGAAAACAAGAAATGCACCGCCTGGCATGAGGCTGGCCACGCCCTGGTCAACGTCGTCCTCACCCATACCCACCCGTTGCACAAAGTCACCATCATCCCGCGTGGCCAGACACTCGGTTCCACCATGTCCCTGCCCAAGGAGGACGTGCTGAACCATCGCCGCAAGGAAATGCTCGATTTGATCGCCGTCATGATGGCCGGGCGCATCGCCGAGGAAATTGTTTCCGGCGACATCTCCAGCGGCGCCTCGGGTGACATTCAGCAGGCGACCTCCGTGGCCCGCTCCATGGTATGCCAGTGGGGCATGAGCGATAAAATGGGCATGGTGCAGTACGGCAACGATCAGGAGCAGGTTTACATGGGCCGGGACGTCGCTCAGCGCAAGGATTACAGCGAATTTACAGCGCAGGAGATCGACGCCGAGGTCAAACGCATCATCAACGAGGCTTACGACGTTTCAAAACACATCATCGAGTCAAACCGCGACAAGCTGGAAATCATCGCCAACGCCCTCCTCGAATACGAAACGCTGGATGGCGAGCAGGTCGGCGAAATCGTGCGCACCGGGGCCTTCACGCCCCCGCCCCCCGCCCCGAAAGTCGAGCCTCCGTCCGGCGCGCTTGCGGCCACGCCCTTGCCCGAGGTGCCCAAGCCTCTCCCGCCGAAACTGCCCGGCTACGGCTCCCCCGCCCCCGCGCCAGCCTGATCGGGAACCCTGCCCCGGCCTGCGGAAAAATTATTGATTTCCTGCGCAAGATCGCACGGGGAATCTCGTAATTGTGATGGAGAAGAAGGATTGCGATTATGATGATGAAAATTACAGCGATGCTGGCCATGCACGGGCATTTTGTCGGGCGCGGATTTTTATTTCTGCTGCTGGTTGCGGCATGCGCCCTGATGATCTTCTGCTGGCCGGGCAAATCCGAAAGCAAATAAACCGGCGCCTCCTGATAAACAGTGTTGACTGACTCCGCCTCCGCGCCGGGTCTTGTCAATTATTTGAATCGCCGTCTGGCGCTACGGCAGAATGCGGTAATAACGGGCGCGCTGGTTGCCGACGGGCGTCGAGTCTGTGTACGTCCCGGTGTTGGTCGGGGTTGTAACGTTGGCGAGGAACGTCCACATGGTCAGATTGGTTGAGAGATCAATCTCATAAGTCTGCCCAGGATTGGCCGACCAGTTTAAGGTAAAGCCGCCGGCCAGCGAAGCGATCTTACCGCCAGGGTGGAGAGGCGCGTTCGACGCCTGCATGAGACGGTAGTAGCGGGCGCGCTGGCCGGAGATGGGCGTGGGGTCGGTGAAGGCGGCGGTGGCGGATTGAGCCGTGATGTTGGTGAGGAACGTCCATGTGGTCAGATTGGTCGAAAACTCGACCTCATAAGTCCTCCCCGAAGTGGCCGTCCAGGACATGGTGAAGAGGCCGGGCCGCAATGAAATACTGGCGCCGATGAAGAGGGGCACGTTCGTCACCGGGCCGGTCACAATGGTACTCGCTTCTATCAAATAGGAAACCGGTGTGGAGGAGGTATTGGGCACAGCCAGGTACCAAACCCCCTCGAGCGACGGCAGCTCCGCATTGGTTCCGATCTGGATAAGTTGAGGGGCTATGCCGGCATTGAAACTGCCGGAGTAGAATTCTTCCGGTGTCGGGAAGACGTCAAAGTCGGCCAGCAATTCAACATTGCCGGAGCCGGTTGTGTTTGTCACCGTAAACTGAACACCCCCAGGATTATTGGTGACGGTGAACGAAAACAGGAAATTGGCGGGGTAACCTGGAGGTGCTAAATCAATTTGCTGTGGCACGCCGTTGCTCAGGGAATAGATTTTGAACGCAGGCCCGTTCGTTGCCGTCTCCCACGTGGCGATGATCGTGTAGGTATTGGTGTTGGTCCCCGCTACGTTATAGGCGGCGAGATACCAGGTGTTGGTGGATGACGGAACGACGTTATTGGACGAAAGCGCAGGCAGGGCGACGGGCACGGAGTTCGTTGTCACAACAATGAATTGGTCATTGGCACCAGCGTTTTGGCTGTCGTAATCAAATGACAGAGGCCCGGGCAGCGGCAGGCCGTCGTCCGCATACAGATCAACTTCGCCGCCTGTCGGATTGAGGATTTGGAACGTCACCATCGTGGCCTGGGGTGGAACAACGAAGGAATAATACTCCGGGCCGCTTGTGCCAACGGTGTTTGTGAACGGAATGGCATTGGTCAACGGTATGATGGCGTTGGTCGTTCCATTGAAATCCACCTCAATGCTAAATGTGGCGCTTGAGCTGCCGTTGTTCTGGACGCCCAGGAAATAACGCCGGCCGGGCACCAGCGGCGGCGGCGCGCCTTCCGTGGCCAGGACGTAAGCGCTCGGGCTGGTGGCGGTGGTGACGCCGGGCAACAAAGCCACATCGCCGGGCAAGCCGCCTGTCGGCAGGGCGTTTTGGTCAAACCACAAAGCTAACGGGCCGCCCGAACCAACTGTCAGGATATTGGTGGCAAAGGTGGCATACGGAGGAACATCCACGGCAAAATAAGTCATGCCATTGGTATTGGTCACCGTCATGGGGACATCATTGGTCAGCACGTAGAGGCTGGCGTTGGTTGAGGACGTCGTCACCTCCAAGGTCCAGCCGAGCAGCGTGCCGTCGGTCGGATTCGGGGAGTCGTTGCGCGTGTCCCAAACATCCAGCGTCCAGCAGCCCAGCGGATTCTGGCCGACGAACGGAGTGAGCGGCTCTTCGGGCAGGTAATAATTGTTGTAGTTGGTTGACGGCAATTGTACGATTTGAATGTCATCCAGCAGCACGCCCAATGGATTGCCCGAGAATTCAATGGTGACATTGTCGCTGTTGGCGACAAAAGAGTTGGTGAACAGCTGCCAGCCGCCCCACGCGTTGGTCAGGATGACGTTGTTGGTCGAAATGCCGTCGATGGTCAAATCGAAATTGGGCAGGACGGAATTGGTGCTGTATTTACCCAGGCTGCCGGCATGGTATATGGCGTAAATCTCCGCCGGGGAAAGAAAGCGATTGTAGAGCGAAATCTCGTCAAGGCCGCCATTGAATGGAACGTAATCCCAACAAGGCGTTCCCACGTTGCCGATGCCGATGGTGGGCTCCTGTGTCGGATCCAAGGCACCAAACGGTCGCAGCGTGGTGATTGTCTGGGCCGCCAGAACTCCGTTGGTGTAAACACTCATGGTTCCTGTATTGCCATCCAGAGTCCCCGCAACATGACACCACTGGCTGTTGGCCAGCGGCGTTGAAGTAAAGGTCGAAGCAGTGTTGTACAATTCATCTTCAACATAGAAGCTGAGCGTGTTATCTCCATTCATTTGCAGAAGGTACGGGTCCAACCCAGGGCGGCAATCTCCACGCCATAAGATTGTGCCGTCGCTTCCATTGGCACCAGCCGGATTAATCCAGCCTTCAATTGACAGCGAATTGGTCTGTTGGAATATTGGCTGGTCTGGAATTGAAATCTGACTGTAAGGATAACTCGAAAAACCATAACACAAGAATGCCTCGCCAACTTCTCCCCCCATATAAGAGACATTCTGCTCACTGCCATTGTTGCCGTTGATAATGTCATCCGCGTTGCCGTCACCGGGCCACCAACCGATGATGCCCACAGGCTTGGCGTAGAATTGGATTTGATAGGTCTGGCCGTTCGAGATGGCAAAGCCGTTCGCGCTGGTGAATGGCGGATTGGTGGCTCCGAATGTCTGGACAATTCGTCCGCTGGTCAATGCCAGGTAGTTCGTGCCGAGGCTGTTCGTGACGAGGACGTTCCCGGCGTTGGTCGTGACGAATTGATCGCCGCTGGCATCAGTAACAATGCCAACTTCGTTGTTGGTGAGAAAGCCCGTCCCGTTGGTCGTTTGAATGGTGACCACGTTGTTGGTTACTAGCCATCCCTCAAGAATCTGCCCGTTTGTGTAAACCCCGGCATTCGTTGTCTCCCAACTGTTGGACCAAAGGACGGACAATGGGATATCAACCTCACGGGCGAACGGCGGCACAGCAAACTTGATCGGCGTCGTCGCCAGGTTGGTGTCCTCGGTGAACACGGTATAGATATAATTGGTCACGCCGTTGGTGGTGACCTCTGTCAAGCCGAGATTGGTCGCGCTGGTTCCCCCGCGATCCTCAAAGAGCAGCACGCTGGTCCCCTCCGGACTGGTCAGGTGCAGCACGAGATCGTCCAGATTGGGGTCATTGATGCGGACCCCGACTTGCAGGGACACCACTTGCTGGCCGTTGGTGATGCAAATCTGCGTCTGGGTGTGGGCATCGGTCGTCAACGGCACGGGCACACCGCTGTTGGTATAGTTCTGGACAAGATTGGGCGTTAGACTTTCCTGGATTTGGACCTGAACATAGAGCGTCACCGGCGCGGAACCGGAATTGTAGATGCCGTAATACCAAATGCCGCCGGACAGGGGTGGGGCGTCCGGCCAACCCGGCACCGGGTTGTTGGTTCCCAACGTGAGAGAACCTCCGGGCGGAAGAATATTATTGCTGCCGTAATCGCTGAGATTGAGAATGTCAACGTTGGTCAGATAGATGCCAATGGGGCCGTCACCGGCCAAATTGGTACCCTCATTCTCGTAAATAGCCGAAATAATCAGGTTTGTGGCATCGTTCGGGACAGGGATGTAATCGTCAAACCATTCATCCGAATTAAGGGTGATGAAGAAGCCGGACAGCGGAGGCTGGGGATCAACAATCACAGTATATTGATTGACAGCACCGGGCTGCGCCAACAGGGAGTTGTCGGCCTCTGTCAGCAGCCAAAGTCCGTTCATCGGTTGTCCGACGTATTGGTTCAGCCCGGGGCTGCCTTCAGAGTAGCCATCTGTAGTGACGGTGGTGTTGGGATCTTCCTGGAGATCGTCATAGGTATTGGTGAAGCCACCCGGGTTACCGGAAAAAGCGTTGAGAACCGTATTCAAGCCATTAAATTGGAGGGTACCGGAAAGCTCAGTGGGATCCTGCTGCTGGATGCCCAGCACCACTGTCACCCGGCGAATCTGTTGCTCGAGCGGGTTGGGATTGACCAAGAAGGCAAACACCAGGGCGGGCTGTATCGAAACGGCGTTGGGGATGGTGACAGGCAGGCTGGTGCCCGTCGCGATGATTTGGCCGCCGACGTCGCTGCTGAAGGGCGTCTGTTGCGCGACCGAGTAGAAGCCAAAGTCTGCCGCCTGCTGGTCCTCCGATTTGACGCCGATATAATATACCTCATTCACGACGGAATTGGTATAGATGATGGTCTCAGTCCCAGTGCGCCCCAGGGACGTATCAGCGGACTGCACGAAAGCCGCGAGGTTGGTCAACGGCGAAACGTTTGTAGAAACATAAAGGTCAATATCGGCGCTGGAGTTGCGGGGAATGGAGAGGTTGGGCGGCATGAAGGTGGCAAAGGCTACATTTGTAGCTTGAATGTTTGTACCGTTGACAATGCCGAACTGATTGTTGGTAAAGATGAAGAAATGCCACTGCGACGCATTGCCGTTGGTCGAATTCGGATAACTATACAGGTTTGGCTCGTTGGCGCCGACCCGCTGATGGAGAAGCGGCACGCCATTGCTGGCCACCGTCACCAAAACAGGCGCAAGGTTGACAATCGGACTGGATGCAACCGTCAACGAGTTGCTCAAAGCCGGATCGTCGCTCGAAACGACCAGGGCATAATCCTGGGCGATATTATTAGTCTGGCCCGGGACGGCATTGACGTTGACCCGCGTGCCACTGATCGTAATGGTCAAAGGAAAAGCGATGGGCGCGGTGGCGGGATTGATATAGACGTTCTGAACATTGTTGATGGGGTCGCCTGCGGAGGTGTTTGTTGCCACTCCATTGATGACGAAAACATTCTGCGCGGCGTTGTCACTTTGACCGCCAGGGAGATTGGTCAGGCTGCTGACTTCGGTGAAGGTTTGGCCCCCGAGAAAATCGTTGCCAATATAGATGTTGCCGGCGCTGTCCGCCACGGTCAGATCGAGGTTGTTGACCAAAGCGACGCCAGCCGCAGGGTCCCCAGGCGGATCGGTCCAGACCAGGGTGACGCGCAGGGGAAAAGCCATGGCTGCATTGGTATCCCCGCAATTGATTGTATAGGTTTGATACTGGCCCGTGGCCAGGGCGTTGGTGCGGGATTGATCCACCAGCAGCATGGATGTATTGGTGGAGGAGCCGGGGTTATTGGTCAATGAACTCGGGATGACGTTGGTCAGGTTGGGCAACCCCCAGCCTTGCTCATTGGCGGTTTCGGTGTTGACCAGGAAGTTATAGGCCACTCCCAGTGAGCGTGAGCCGTTGATGAGCATCGCTTTGAGGAGGGCGGGGCTGGGATTTGTGACGCCCAGTTGCGAGTGCGATTGCAGAAACTCCTGCATCAACGCCAGCGTTCCGGAAACGGCCCCGGCGGACATGCTCGTGCCGCTCTGATAGACGTAGTAGGGCCTGAGCGCGTAGTTCATGTTGCTCAAGACCGTGAAATAATCGCCCTGAGTGTTCGTCTCGTAGAGATAGAAGTTGATGCTGTACTCCACCGGCCCCGGAGAATTCGGCGGCGCCACGACGCCGAAATTCCAGAAATCCCCCGGATTGTAAGTGGTCAGGTTGAAGAAATTATTCGACGACACCACGTCCGTTGGCGGGTAAGTCAGGTCAGCCAGCAACAACATGTTTGTCGGGAAGGGCGATGGCGACAGCGCGTTGGAAGAAATAATGACAATCAATGCCGACGTGTCGTCAGGCAGAGGAGGAAGCTGATAATAATTGGTTTGATTCAACGCCACGGCGTTGGTGTAATAGTAGTCCGTGACAACAGTCTGATTGGTTGGATCGACATAGTCCGCCGCCCGGCACGATATCGTAAACATTCCCGGGGCCACCACATCGGGTTTAAAGCGCCCGTAAAGGCCCTCTATCCCAATGTCAACGTTGCCGCAACTGGAGAAGTCAGCCACCAGGTTGCTGTTGTCCGTGTCGCCGTACCAGACTTCGTTGGTGTTTTGGAAGTCCAGGGTGACCTCATTGGTGATGAACCGCGGGCTGTCGATGGCCCCGACCGTGATAACGTTCTTGGCCGTTGCCGGCGAGAGAATCGTGTTGGCGCGGCCATTAATGCCACTATCGGAGCCGGAGCCGTTATTGCCTGCGGCGAAGACAAAGAGCAGGGGCTGTTCGCCGTCAACGTTCGGCTGGGCGTCGCGCGTGGCGGCATCGAAACTGGCCGCGTGCATGTCATAGACTGAGGAAGCGTAGTCCCAACTGTTGTTGGAGATCAGGTTGGTTGGACCCAGGTTCACCGATGCGTTCTGCTGCAAAAAGGAGTCGGACACATACGGACCGGCCACCAAATCCAAAGCCTGCACAAATAGAGTGGCATTGGTGGCCTTGCCCCGAAAATCAGCCCCGGGAATGATCGAGCCGGGAATCTGACTTGTGACGGTGTCCGACTCTGATCCATTGCCCGCAATAATGCCCGCAACATGTGTGCCGTGGCCGTCAGTATCGGTCAACGAGCTGGGGAAATCGCCCACTAAGCGGCTTGTCGGTAAGAAATCAGGATGGGTGGAATCGACGCCCGTGTCATTGAGATTAACCGTCACGTTCAAGCCGGTGAGGCCGAGATAATTTGTAGTGCCAATGAGCGTGTTGGTCGCAACCCCCATAATGACGCGCGTCAAATCATTCATAAGACGGCGCGGCATATAGGCTTCGATTTCCTGGGCCAGCGGCAGTTGCGCGATGGCCGTCAGGCTCCCGGATGGAACATTGACCACCAAGGTGGGGCCAAAAGGACTGCGATCTTCTCCGATCAGCGTCGCCCCCAGTTGGGTCAAGGCCGCCAGCGCCGCGTCACGTTGACCGGGAAAGGTCGTGACACTCAAGGCATTGGTCTGGGGCTGCTGCTCGACGGCGGAGGGTAGAAGCGTGCTATCCAGCTTGTAATACGGCTCGTAAGGCAGCACGGCGACCACGTCCGCGGTGGCGGCCAGGTTCGTGGCCACCTCGGGCGAAGCCGCCACCAGCACGGCATTATTGGGCACGTAAGAAATATACGACGCCCCAGCCTGGCTTAATTCAGCATAGAAAGCTTTGTCCAGAGGGCGGTCCGCCTGGACGAGATAACTCCCCGGAGCGCCCTTGGCGCGCAGGTGGGCCGGGATGTTCAAGGCCACCGGCGCCTCGGTGTCGATCAGGGCGTTGCGCAAAATGAGCGCGTGGTTGTTATGCAGCAGTTGCTGAATGTTCTGCTTGGTGTTGCTGAGGCGATACGATTTGCCTTTGGCGCTGGCATTGGCGGCGAGAGTCTTGGCCAGGGGCGGATGCTGCAACTTCAAGGCCCGCGCCTTGGCGGCAATGTTTTCCGCGGCGTGCCGTTGCGCGGCGCGTTTCTCGGCATATTGCCATACGCAAAACGAGGCCGCGAAAAGCAGCAGGCTGATGAGAAACCAATCTCGTGGTTTTAAACGCATACCATTACCTCCAAATGCCTTCCAAAGGCGTACCTAAATTTACCGCAAAACGAGGCTGACTTCAAGACAAAAAACATGAGCAGCCACAGATCAACACAGATGGACGCAGATTTTTCAAAAGACCATCCGCATGAATTCAAATGGATTTCATCTGTGTTCATCTGTGTCAATCTGTGGCTCGCTTTCAGTTCCCCGGCATAATATTGTAGTTGTCTATGACAATCCTCGGCGCGGCCGCGCTCGGGTCGCCAACGATGTGGCAGACCGTGCGGGTCAAATACTCCCCCGTGATCTCGTAGTTGGTGCAAATGTTGAGCAGATTGCCGGACCCTGAAGAATACAGGTTCTTGGGCTTGAGAGACTGGCCCCAGGAATAAATAACGAACTGCGGCAGGCCAACTTTGAGCAAGCCCAACGTCTGCTGCGGAATCCGTTCCACCATTTCATCGCTCGGCGTTCCTCCTTCACCTTCAAAGTTTGTCACGTACCCAAGCTTTGTGGTCAAAGCGGAAGCCTGCAAGATGTCTCCGATTCTGTGGAAGATCTGGTTGGGCTGGTTGGTGCGCACGGCATTAATCCCATTGGTGGTATCCATCAAGAAAGAAACGTCGTTGGTCGGATTGAGAGGAGCCCCGCCGTTCAGGTTGGACATGACGATCACACCTCCAAAAACCGCCGCCCACGCTGCGTCATTGGTTTGATTGACGGACAGCAGTCCACGGGCCGCGTTGTCGTTGGGGGCAGCCGTGAAAAGATCCAGCAGCGCCCAATCGTTGGTCGGATACGTGTAAAGTGAATTGACCCACCACGTAGTCCAGTCATTGGTGGGATACGGCTCATTATTTGGATTATCTGCTTTCAAATAGATCGTTTGCCACGGTGTCCCGCGATGGACGCGACCCAACCACCCGATGCTGGGAAACAGGTTTGTCGGAAACTGCCAGGCATCGGAATTGGTGATCAGCGGGTCTATGAAGAGCATGTTATTATCCGGGGCCGAACTCGGAGGTCCGGGCCATGGCGTGTATCGCGCCGTGTTCGCTCCGGTGCTCAGGTTCAACACATTCGTTATGAAGGTGTAATAAACCGACAGGGGGGCGGGGTGGGAGGGGATCGACGGGTTCGGCGAGTACAAGTCCCCAATTGTGTAATGGACCAGTGGATCGCAAGCCATCCAGATATTCGAGTCTGAATAGTTTGCATAAGGGGGCGCGGGAGTTTGAACACCCGTCGCTATTGGCGAAGGCGGCCCGAAACTCTGCTTCGATGCTGGATACCCTCCCGACCGTCCCAGAAGGCTATTGTGAAATTGTATGCCCAGGGTCTCGTTCCCAGGTGCGACTCCTTGCACAGTGTAAGCGTAGTTGATTTGATTGGACGCCCCTATTGGAAATGGGCCGCTGCCGGTATCGGTCGCATTGGAGACAATCCACATGGGGGGGTAAGGAGATTGGCTAAATTGGTCTTGTGGATTCGTATTCGTTATTAAAAAGGAAGTAATGGGAAACGAACTTCCGAACGGCCCCAAGTTGACAAAATCAATAAGATTGCCGGATGTCGGGCTGCCGTCGAAGAGCGCGTAGAAAAGATGATTGGTGGTATTCACTGACCAATAATGGGTTGGATACGTGGTTTGGTTCGTGTCTTGAGGCAGAAACGCCGCATTGCCGTTGGTGAAATAGATAAATCGCTGTTGGGATTCAGAGAAATATCCTGACGGAAGCGCAATGAAATTGTTTGACATAAAAGTCCTGAATTGGTGTGCCTGCCAAAAGGGGATATTGGAGAACGACCCCGACCCGTAGTTCATCACATTAGTCAGATAAATGTTGGTGCCCCAAAGGTAGTTGTTTGTCAGCGTGATCGTGACATAGTTGCTCAAAACCACCGTCGTGCCGGCCGGCTGTGAGCCGTAGAATGTGTTGCTGTAAGGATTCCACGCGTCCATCGCAAAGACACTGGAAATCGCAAATTCATAATACTGGTTCGTGAACTGGGGCGGTTTAGATGTGTCATATGGCCCTGGTGACCCACCTGGATACCTGACAAAGAGCAGTTGCCGCTCATGGGAGACAAGGTTTTGATAGCTGTATTGGTCAAATTGGGGAATGTTTGTCACCGCTCCAACTACCCAGGGAACCCCCCAAAAGTTGGGGTCGGGCTGAGGTGTGCCAAAGGTTGCTGCTTTATATGCATTATAATCCGAAAGGTCATAGAAGCCTTTGCTGAGTTGAGTGTAGGCATTGGAAGATGATGAAAAATTTGTGACCAGAACAAAGTTCGTAATATACACGAACATATTGCTCAGGCCGCCATTCGTGGCCGGAACAACCCAAAACTGGGGGCGAAAGACGGGAGGCTGTGGAACGGGAAGATCATTTTGACCGGGTAAAGTGGAAGGGTTCGCGGCGGCGTAGATATTTGCGGCCAACTGCAACATGCGATGGACTTGTTCATTGTAACAGATGCCGGGGTTTGCCGCATTATAAACGGGAATGTTTGTTATCCCAAACGTGGCCAATGCGTAAGAGGTGGACGGGTAATAGCCGATCACGTTACGTCCGTTTACGATGTTTGTCGCCAGGACATAATTGGTATAGACAAAAACCTGCGAACGAAGCAGCAGGTCGGCGGCATTGGTGAAAAAGGCAAGCGCGTTTGTCCAGCGAACGAGATTGGTTTGCATTGGATTGTACTGACCATAAGGGCCGGCAGGCGTCTGGCTGTAAGGACTGTACTCGCTGTAAGGGACGGACGGGTCGCCCGCGTTGGCTTGTATCTGGGCGGCGTTGTTGTAGTTGATGTTGACCTTGGTGCGCAGCCAGGAAGGCGGCGGGAGCGCGCCGGACGTGGGCACGGTGCTGATGGCGTAAAGGGGGTTAAGCATGTTGGTGGGGAGATTCGTATATACGTAAACCCCGTATTCGGGCGCGGAACTGGTCCCGATGCTGTCGAGCAATCGTTGGAAGGTGTAACGGTTGGTTGTATCAAGCTGCTTGCCGGCCCACATTAAATTGGACGAGAAATTGAGGGCTCCCGTGACGGTGGATGAATCCCCGACCGAGGCGCCGGGCTGTCCCGTCTTGGTGGGATCGAACAGATCCTGCACATCGTAAAACATGTTCGGATTGTAGGCTCCCGGCCAGCGTTCATTTATCAGATTCGCCGCGGTCGGGTCATAGAAGTCGAAAGGGTAATTATTGCTGGGCCCGATGCCAAACAAGTCGATATTGGTCAGGTCGAGCGCAGGCCACCCGGGATTCAAACCGGTAGCGGGTCCAAAAATATTGAACAGCGTCTGCAGATTGTTGGGATTGCCTCCGTAACGATAGGCGAGAAACTGGACGGCATCATAGAAGGCGCCTCCGGTATTCGCGGCACCGGACGAGTAACTATAATCATAGGACTGAACTACCGGCGACACGTTCGATTGATACATGTACGGATCTAAGTTATAAAGGAATGCAGCCAGGTTAAGCTCCCACGACCCGACGCCTTGGTCGCGGATGAAGGCGTCCTGGTTCGACATCGACAGGTTGTTATACACATACTTGGCGTAATTATGGATGTAATTCAGGTCGAGGGTTTTGCCGATGGGCAGCACCATGTAGGCGTAGCGGCCAATGAATGGATTTGTCGGGGAGTGAACATATTCCGGATACTTCAGCACGCCAATCCATTCCGGTTCGCCGTTGACAAAGTTTGTAATGAACGGAGGTCCGGATGAGCCGTTAACGGGGACCCAATTCCCACTTTCATTCAGCAAAGGCTGATAGCCGTTTGTTTCAAAGCGCCCGTTGCGGTTGACGTCCACCCAGAAACGGAAGTCATATTGCGGCGCAGCCAGGTTGCCGTTGGTCATGACAAATACGGGAGGGCGCGGATCATAGAAAAGGTTGCCGATGTTTTGCGCCCAGCCTGGGTTGGTTGTATTGAAAGTGCCGCTGGCGTTGAGGAAATAGTCGTAATTGACGTTGGTTGCGTCCGCAATGCCAGGATTGAAGCCGAACGGATTGAAGTAATTATGGGAGGCCATGTAATCGTAGCTCAATATGTCCGTTCGCCCCATCATTTGGCCGATGATTTCAGTCTGGGCGCGGGCCAAGGCGGCATCGCTCATGGCCCGGGAGTTGGCGACGTCCAGGGTGGCGCTGACCGCGCTGCGATCGCGGTTGGTCATCGCCAAGAACGCAACGGCCAGGAAGGTGATGACCGAAAGCATCAGCAACGTGATGACAAGAGCGACGGCCCTTTCCTCTGCCGCGGAACGCGCTGCACTGAAAACGGTAGGGCGAGACTCCGTCGAGCCGTGACTGGATCGATATGGGGTTCGACGGAGTCTCACCCTACCGATTGTCGGTTCGTGCTCTTCGTGGTGAATGTGTGTTTTCAAATTCATGGCGCGGCAGGGATGATGATGTGCTGGCGGAAGATTTCGACCTGCCCGGCCGCATTGGCCAGAAAGTTTGAGGCGGCGGCGGTGGCCCCGGCACTATACATAGCCCTGGCATGTTCAAAGGTTTCGGGTTCCAGAATGCCCAACTCGATGTCAATGGAATGGGGCAGATAGTTTGTCTGATAAACATTTGTTTGGAACACAACGCCAAGGGAGTTAATGACGGAGTTGGTCACCAGCTCGATGCAGGGATATTGAAGACACTGTTGGGTACCATTGACATATCCGGTTTGATCGTAAGATGGCTCCAACGACATCTCGTTGCCGTCGGCATCGAAGGCATAGATTTTCAAATGAACGACGCCATCGGCGATGCGATGGAACAGAGTGTTGGTGAAAGTGCCATATCCGACTTGTTGGTTATAATTCGAGTACAACAAATTGGTGGAGTAAAGAGGCGTGTTTGTCTGGGCAACATACCGATAAAGCGTGCAAACGCCAGGAATGGGGCCGCCGCTACCATCCACAAACCAGTTGCTGATGCTGTAACCAATGCCAAGCCATGTATTATTGGTCTGCACAGTGGCAAAAATATCCTCAACTTCGTTGACGCGATAAGTGGGCACGCCGTTGTTGGTAATAACTTGGACCAGATCATTACTGGGCACGTAGGACCAATACAGGGTCGGCGGGTTTGGAGAGCCGGAATTTGTATAAAATGGATACATGTAGTGTGGAAAATACACATTGGTGAAATGGGGGTCGGACAATTGCGAGAGATCGGAGGCGATCATGTCAATGATCGTGCGTCCGGCATCGGTGACGGTGGTTTGCTTGATGCCGGTTTTGAAGGCCTTCTGGGTCTGGATGAACATGGCGGTCAAGCCCACGATGATAAAAGCCAGCATGGCCGTGGAAACGAGCATTTCCAAAATGGTCAGCGCGCGGCAGGGATGCGGTGACCGAGACGGAATATGATTTGGAAGAGCGGTTTTCACGGGTCAAAAGCTATACGTGTAGTTGGTGTACGACTGGGGTTGGAAAAACCAGTTCGTCATCAGGTTGCCGTTGAAAAAGAAATTGGTCAGCAACAGATGGCCGCTCACCAAACTGCGATAGGTCTGGCGGCCGGGGCCGATGCTCCCATTGGGGAGAACAGGCCAGGCGAACTTCAGGCGCACTTCGTGCAGGTTATTGGTCAAGTACGCCAGTTCCCACCAGCGATTGGAACGGATCAGGAAGTCGACGGTGCCTGGAACGTAAATAGAAGGATTTAAAGCATTAGACCAATTTGTCGAATCGTACGCGATGGAGTTCCAGGGGGTGTTATCGACCGTCAATTGATAGCGGAAGGCCGTGAAGGAGTTCAGCCCGTTTTGTTGGATGGCGGATCCGGTCATGGCGCGAACAATGGCGCTAAGGAGATTGGTCTGGCCCGGGTTCGGGAAGCGCGCATCATATTCCGGGGTGCTTAATAAGCCGATGATGTTCATGTCGTTGGTCAAGAAGGGTTGGACGCCGCTGCCGTTGGTGAAAAACGGATTGCCATAGATGGTGATATTGGTCCGTGTTGGACTAATGTTCGTTATGGTGATCGATTCCACGTAATTGGAGAACACGCCGAGATTGGTGCGCATTTCGCCGTTGCGGATGGCGTTGAGGAAATAAGGGGCGTCCTGGCTGATCATGGTATCCTCGCGATTGTCTTTTTGCACATTCATGCCATGCGGCAGGATGCCAATGATCGCGCACAGCGCAAAGCCAATGATCCCAATCGCAAGGGCGATCTCGATCATTGTGAATCCGCGCTGCGAGCGACGCGAAGACGCGGAGGCAAATCCATTTGTCACGGTAGGGCGAGACTCCGTCGAGCCGTAATTGATCAATCGAGCCAGGGTTCGACGGAGTCTCACCCCACCGGTTCTGTTTTCAGATGGAGGTTTGATGTTCATCAGAATTGGTTCCGTTCAATCCTGGCGCGGCCGGTCAGCCAGTCAATGTGGATGAGATTGGGATTGTTCGTGACGTTGCCGGGCGGGGTCTCGACGGGCACAGGCGCATTCGGCGTATTGTTAGTCCATTGGGGATTTCCGTTGGCGTCCAGCGGGTAAAAAATACTGCCGCTGCTCAAGGCAATGAACTGGTCATAACCCTTGGTGAGCTGGCCGTTCGCCGTAAAACCGATGTAGGGCAAATAATTGGTATTGGCGATGTTGCCGCCGGTGGTATCAAACGTGGATGGAAACGGAAACGGAATATCGTTGGTGAAGGCCACCACGGGCCATGGAACCCAGTTGGACAGGCTGCCACTCAGCGTATTGGTGGTACAGATATTGTTCGTGCCATAACCGTTGGTGAGCTGGAAGGGATAAATGTAAACCCCTTGCGGCAGGAATTTCCAAGGCGTGAGGTAATGGACGTTGGACACGCCCGGCTGATCGCCAACAGTGCGCATGCTGACCAGCGCGTAACCAGCATATTGATGGCCGACGAGGCTGGTCATTAAACCGTTGGTGAAATTATCCAGGCCGCTCTGATTTTGGTCATTCGTCCAAAAGTTTGGTGGCAGGAAAACCATGCAGACCATCGAGCGGTTGGCCAGGGCGCGCTGGCGGGCCAGGCCGACGTCGTCGAGCAACTGGCGGGTGGCGGCGTTCATGGCGTTGGCTTTGGTGAAGCCGCTGAGATGCGGCAAAGCCATCGCCGCCATCAACCCGATGATGCCCACCACCAGCATCAATTCGAGGATCGTAAATCCATTCCTGACGGTAGGGCGAGACTTTGTCGAGCCGTGAATTGGGAATCGAGTCAGGGTTCGACAGAGTCTCACCCTACTGTTTATCATGGTGTCCGGGAAATTCATTACCAGTTGCCGTTGGTCAGGATGACATTATAGCCGTTCTTGTTGCCGACGAGATATTCGGCCCATAAATCGTAACCGTTCAGATTGTGGCGGTTGGTCGAGGAGGAGTCGTAATGCCAAAAGTTGTTGATGTTCGGCCCAAGGGGAACCGGCACTACCAGTCCCCAGACATTCGACAAGCCGGAGGCGCTATTCGTGGAATAGTTGGTGTATTCCTTCGGCTGGGGGCCTGGTTTGAAAAAAGTGTGCGGTTCCTCAATGCTTGAATTTGCCACGCTGACTCTCCCGAACACGTTGCTGAAAATACTGGAAGTAATATTGGAGGTGCCGTCGAAAGCCTGGATAAAGCCGTTGGTGGTATTCGTCGCGCCGGTCAATTCATAGATCAAGGGATTGGTGGCGGCCCATGCGTCGTAATTGGCAAGGTAAACCGGGGCCGAAAGATTGTCAGGGTTGGCAAGGTTGGCATTGTCCGGGGGGTAAAAATTGAGCTTGGACTGGTAATTGTCAATCATCAGGACGAGCTTGAACTTGCCGGCGTTGACCTGGGTGGCTTTCTTGGCGGCCTGGGCGCCGGCGTTCATGTTGACAACCAGGGCGGCCACAATGGCGATGATCGCAATGACCACCAGCAACTCAATCAAGGTGAAAGCGTGTCTTTTGTTCATATCATTCCGTCTGCGCGCGGGCGCTTGTTTGGGAGCGGACGTTCATCGTTGTGTCGCGGATTTCCTGTTCCATTCTTTCGCTGAGCCACTGCTTGATCATGCTTTGATAATTGAGAAAGCGGGATCGGGCAAGCCGTTTGATGCGCGCCAGCATGCGCGGGTCCATGCGCAACGTGATGGTGATGGAGTCGGCCAGCTCGCTGCCGGCGGCCACCGAGCTTTCCATCAGCCGGACATCCACCCGGGTCTCGGCCCAATAAGCTGCTTCAGCTTCCTCTCGGTCGAAGAGCGGGACTTCTTCCCAATTTGAAATGGCGTTCATAGGCGGCATTATTGGGCCAGGGTTTGGCTTAGCTTTCGCTGATAAAAGAAACGGTCCTCGGATTCGAAGGGGCGGGCGAAGATGACGCGAGCCTGCTTGCCATTGGTGCGGAAGACGGTGAAAATGCCGAGACCGTTGGCGGCCATGCCGAGATTGAAAAAGCGGGCCTGCTTGGCAAAACGAGGCGAATCCGGCATCAACCGCACGGCGAAAGGGTCCTCAAAAGACTCCTCGATGTTCTCGAGAGTCAACGAGTGATCCAGATTAAAGGGCGGATTATTCCAATCAAAGTCCATAAACCTCGTAAATCAATTGCCCATGCATTGTCATTACAATGTATTTACGCCTCGGGCGGTCCGGCGTCAAGGGCTTTTTTGCAAATATTTTGAAATGCCATGGCGGCCAGATCGTCTTTTCTTTCAAGGTCAAAAACCTTCCCCGATAAGCGAACATAGCCGAACATACGCGAACATAGGCGAACAATTTTGCATTCAATTCCCGTTTTTTGGATTGTCCTCTCCACCCGCATCCGACGGTCCGCGACCCCACCCATAGAGGATGGCGTGGACTCTTTTGATTTTTTCATCATAGGTCAGGCTCGTGTCGTCGCTGATCACCTGCATATACGCTCTCAATTGCGGCAAATCCTTCTGCGATGCTGCCGTTGCTTCATAATCAAAACACCGTTGCGCCAGCTTCATCCGCGACCGCCGGATGTCGATGTCCTCGCTTTCCAGCAGCAATTTGGTGAACGACACCAACTGCTCCAATTGCTCCGGCTTTTCGGTGGCTAGGTTCAGGGCGGCTTTGCCGACCAGCTTTACCGCAGCTTCTCGCAAGCTGGCCACGCTCACCGGCAGATCATTCAATTCGTTGGCATCTGCCTGTGCCTGCACCAACTCTTCCACCTGCCTTTCGCGCGCGCGGCGGCGATAAAAACGGCCGACGCTCGCAATTGTGGCCTCTACCCCAAATTCCTTCTGGACCCTCTCCAGCGTTTTCGCGTAACCAAGTTTCTCGTCAAACAGCCAGCTCTCCAGGGCCTCGCGCTGCTCCAGCGTGAGCTGGCTCCAAGTTGAATCATCGCGCATTTTTCTCATTCGGAGATGGGAACGTCTTTCATCGGTAACGCCCCCGAATATTCTGGTTATAGTACGTGCCGGGTGATGATGCGTGCAGCAATTCAAGAAAAACGGCTTCCGACACGCCGGGATGTGTGTAGATTGTATCGCTCCTATGGAACTGGACGAACAAATGGTAGCCGTCGTAGCCCACTGCACGAATCGAACTTGAACTGACTGGGATCAGATTCATGCTGCGATTTTATTGCGCACATTCCCGGTGCAAAATGGGCGTTAAATGCCGCGAGATTTACCGCCTACCTGCTGTGCCCGCCTTTGGTTTGCCAACCGAGCGGACGTTCCAACTTGGAGAGGAATGGAAATAATCGGCCAAACATCCTGCCCGCCCGTTTGCGTTCCTTGTACCAGTCCCGCCTGCCGTATTGTCTCCAAGCTTGCGGATATGCCGTGGGCAACGCGCCCAATCGAAGCCGATGCAGTAGCCGCATGATGGCCAATCGCTCCAACGCTACGCGCCAATCCCTCGCCTTGTTGCGTCCTTTGTTATCCGGCGCCGGCATGTCCTCCGGCCGGTTTGCCTTCACCCAACTCCGGAATGCCTGAATGATATCTTCATTCGTGAATATTCCCCAGTTTATCTGAACCACCGTCATTTCCATACCGCTGGCGTACATGATCGAGGGCCGGACATCTGCGAGATTCAGCATCCCCTTTTCCGAGAGCACTTGTTCGGAGAATTTTGGATACTCCATCCTTGCTATCGTGTTGTCCTGATCGCGCAAGCGCCGTTGCGCAATCACCGTTTTGACTATGTCCTGAGCATCAAGGCATCTACCGCGCTCGAACGGCAAGATCTTGACAAAGTCAACAACGCCTCGGGCCGGTTTATGGGCACGGTATTGCCGTTCTTCCTTCGTCAGTAATTGCCAGGGTTTTGGGAAAGCGCCAGTCAGGCGATGAACTTCGCCCGGCCGGAGCCGCAATGCATCAGAAAGAACGCCATCCGGAGGGCAAAAGAATCCGCGCAAAAAGAAATTGGCGGCATAACCGATGCTTTGCACTTTCTGCAAGTCCATATGAAGCGACTTGTCGCGCTTCCCCTCCGGGAGTTGGTCTTCCAAACATCGCTGCCGCACATCCCGAATGAAGGCGGATTCCCGCGCATACTCCCAATAGCAACACGCCATAAGTTCGCTATCGGGAACCTTTTCGAAGTCCCAATCGCATTCCAAAACGACGTCATCTGTCTTCATTGGTTTGAACTCGAACCTGTCAACCGCGTTCAATTGCGATCATGTGCAGCCTGATTAGCAGATGTCATTCTCCGCTTCAAGAATTTACCGGAAAATGTTCGAAGGAATGTTATCTTGGGGAAACCCGACCAAGCTGCACAAGTCAACGGTTGCACGGCCCTACGCATCGGCAGCCTACGCGTTCTCGTCCGGCGATGGGAGCGGGCAATGGGAAAGCGTCGCGCCGCGCACAAAAAGCCAAGCAGATTCTGTGAATCTGTGCTTGAGAAGGGTTGGCCATTGTATTATAGTCACATTGCGCCAGACGTTTTGGACGTGTGAGAGACGCCTCCCTGCGGAGTCGCACTATTCCCTGGCGCACTTCGTTTTGGCGTTTGACTTGCGCCAGTCGGATCAGCTCTGGCATGAGTTGTCGTACGATTTGACACCATCCAGAACAGACCATAGTTTTAAGGCACTGGCTGCAACCAGCCGGGCCGCACAAAACTGTAGGGCCGGTTGAGTAGGGGTGATGTAACGAAGCCATTCATCATCTCACATTCCTTTTAAAGCCGGTCAGAACTCAAAACTGGCCGGCTGCTCTTTTTTTGGCTGCATACGGATGGGTTGACGGACAGCTTTGTCTCCTTTAAATTCCCAACGCTTTCCGGGGGTGCCAGCAGCGGCATAACCTTCGGAATCTGTTTGGGCGGCTGACTCGCCCGGCAGATCAGTTCTCGTAACGTGAATTCAATGGCAATGATTGAATTTGTGGCTGGCGCGGTGGTTGTGCCAGCAAGCAAAGAGAAGACGTTCCAAGCCAATTGATTTTTAACCGCGAACCACATACCCGTGGTTCGCGGTGGTGAATTCTTTCCTTCATTACAGCATCTCCTGTTGTTTTTCGGGCTTGGCTTCGCGTTGCGCTTTGGCGAAGGGATTCAGTTGCGGCGGGGCTTCCACACGCTCCGTGCCGTCGAGCAAGCCTTCAATGGTGAGAATCTGGATTTTGGGATAATCCTTGTCGTGCCAGAATTTGGAAGTGTACCGGCCCGCATCGGCGGCTTCTTCGCGCATTGGCTTGGTCGGTTTTTCGAGCGTGATCAGAATGCCCGCGACAAATTTTTGATTGTTCACGTCGCCGAGCAATGTGGCCACGTCGTTGCGCTGCACACCGCCGCCTTTGACCTGCACAAGGATTTTCTCGCGCTTGTCCTTGGTCTCGTAAAAATAAAGCATTCCGTCCACGCCACGATCCGCGCCTTTGCCTTCGCCTTCTGTGCGCGGGCGGGCGTCAATCAGCGAGAGCGCCCATTGCTGGAATTGCCACTTGTCCAGGCCCGCCAGTTCATTTGCGCTGCCAAAATCTGTGGGCTGGCCGCGTTCCTCGAACTGAATCTCCTCGCCGAAAGCGTCTTTCAGCCGGCGTTTGATGAGATTGATGGCCAGGTAAGTGACATCAATGCCAATCCATTGCCGGCCGAGTTTTTGCGCCGCGTGAATGGACGTGCCGCAGCCGCAAAACGGATCAAGCACAACGTCATTCTTGTTGCTGCTGGCTGAAATAATTCTTTCCAGCAGGGCGACGGGCTTTTGAGTCGGGTAGCCCAGCTTTTCGGCTGATTGTGCTGAAAGAGGCGGAATGTCCGTAATCATTGATTGCACGGCCAACCCAGGCATTTCATCGAGATAACGTTTGTACCGGGGAACGCCCCCTTCCTTTTCCGGCCAGAGGATTCGGCCTGCCTTGTCCAGTTCCTCCAAACCTTCGATGGTGTATTTCCAATGAATGCCCTTTCGCTTGACGTTGATTCCATGCCAGGGTTTTCCAGAACTGCCTTCCCGGGTTCCGGCCGCTGTGAGGTTGTCCGAGGCGTAACGCCGCCCTGTTTTTGGCTCAACGTGCTGATAAAACTTTGAGGTGTACGCCTCATCATATGGCGTATATTGCGTCGTCCACGTAAACTTCTCTGATTTTGAATAAAAGAGAATTGTATCGTGAATATGATTCCATCGGTGTGAATCGCTTCTCGCGCTCGTTCGTTTCCAAACGAGTTCATTCTGGAAATTTTGTTGACCAAAAATTCCATCCAGCAATATGCCCAGATAGCGGCTCGCGGTCGGGTCGCAATGGAGGTACAGGCTGCCGGTGGATTTGAGGACGCGATGCAGTTCGACCAAACGCGGGGCCATCATCGCCAGGTACGCCATCATCGGGGAATTTCTGAGGAAATCATGCAGCGCCTCCATCATTTCCACGACGGCGGTGTTCGGGCAGTCGTCCACAAATTCTGAGAAGGTCTGGGCGGCGTCGGCCCAATTCCAGGTGTCAGTGAAGGCGTGAAACTGGGCCTGGCTGGCCTCCCCGGAAGCCTCTCGGAACAGGACATTGTAATCCGCATTGGAATTGAACGGCGGGTCGAGATAAACGAGATCAACGCTGGCGTCGGGAAAAATCCTCGTGTCCCGCAGCCACTTGAGATTATCGCCAAAAAGGAGGCGGTTCATGCGCAGCCTGATTACCAGATGCCGCGCATGGATTCAAGAATTTACGTCCAGAGAATGATTTTGAACCACGAACCACGCCAACCACGCGAACAAAACAATCAGGTCTTATTCTCCAGGCGAAGTGATGCGGTAGAAGCGGCCGGGGTAATTCGTCCACTGCGGATCGCTGTAGGAGAATGAACCGTTCGTGAGGGTGTTGGTCGGGAGCGGAATCCAAACGGGGTTGGCCAGATTGGTGCAGGCTTCCACGACGAAGGAAATGTTGGTCGCCCAAGAGATGGTGAAACCGAACATGTTACTTTGCACACCAAAGCCGGGGCTGTTGTTTAGAATCAGCGGGTTCGGAAGGTACCATAAAGCTGTCGGAACACCGGCAAAAGTATTGCTCCAGCCGGTGGTGCCAGGCAAATAATAGACCATCGCGCTGGTGTCAGAAGAGAACACAGTCGTATCAGCGGCAGGAGCGTTGCCCTCAAAACAGATGTTGGTCAATTGGGTGCAATCCCCAAACGCATAATCCGCGAGGCTGCTGACACTGCTAGGGATCGTGACGGTGGTCAGGCTGGTGCAGTTAGTGAACGCAGAGTTTCCGATGCTGGTGACACTGTTGGGAATCGTGACATTGGTCAGGTTGAAGCAGTCTCCGAAGGCTCCCAACTCTATGCTGGTGACGCCGTAGGGAATCGTGACGCTGGTCAGGCGGATGCAGGCACTGAATGCACCCACCCCGATGCTGGTGACGCTGCTGGGAATTGTGACGCTGGTCAGGTAGTTACAGCCGTCGAACGCCTCCTCCCCGATGCTGGTAACGCTGTCGGGGATCGTGATGCTGGTCAGGCCGCTCGAGAAGAACACACCCTCCCCGATGCTGGTGAGACCGTCGGAGATTGTGACGGACCGCAGGTCCTCGCAGGAATAAAACGCCCGGTCTCCAATATTGGTGACGCTGGCCGGAATCGTGACTCCGCCCAGGTACTCGCAGCCATAGAACGCCTCCTGTCCAATGCTGGTGACGCCGTTAGGGATCGTGACGCTGGTCAGGCTGCAGCCTGCAAAAGCCCCATCGTCGGTGCTGGTGACGCCAGCGGGGATCGTATAGGAACTGCCGCCTCTGCCTGCCGGGAATTGGATGAGCGTGGTCTTACTCTGGTTGAACAAGACTCCAGCAACATTGACATAGGCTGAGTTGCCTGGATTTACGGTTATCGAGGCCAGTTGCCCGCAGCCAGAGAACGCCCCAGCCTCAATGTTGGTGACGCTGGCGGGGATCGTATAGGAAAATGCTTCGAAAGAATTGCTGCCCGCCGGGAATTGAATGAGCGTTGTCTGGTTTTGGTTGAACAAGACTCCAGCAACACTGCTATAGGCAGGATTGTTTGTAGCCACGGTTATCGCGGATACACCGCTGACAAAAAATGCCTCCTGCCCGATGTTGGTCACACTGGCGGGAATCGTGATGCTGCCTAAGCCGTGGCAGTTCTCGAATGCCTCCGCCCCAATACTGATGACGCCAGCGGGAATCCAGACTTCGTAAAGTTCCTCGCAGTCAAAAAACGCCTCCTGCCCGATGTTGCTGACGCTGCTTGGTATCATGACGCTGGTCAGGAAGATGCAACCCTTGAACGCATAATCCCCAATGCTGGTGACGCTGTCGGGAATTGTGACGCTGTTCACTATGCCGTGGAAGACATTATCTTCACCATTCCCGATGCTTGTGACGGTTAGGTTGTTGATGTTGGTCGGAATGGTCACAGCGCCGCCAGGCCCGGTGTAGCCGGCAATGTTGGCGCTGCCGTCGGCGTTCGTGGTGTAAGCGTAGATACTGCCGTCGGCGTTTGTGCTGTAAGCGTATTGGGCCTGCACCGCAGCCGGGGCGGCGATGAGCAGCATGCCAAAAAGGAGGGGGATGATGCGTTTCATATCAAATAATTTCTGAGAAAAGCGCGCTCTGGCGCAGGGTCGTTGCTCGAAAGCAGAAGGCAAAAACATACTGGCCCCTTGGTTTAAGGTTTTGCGCTGTCGCCGTGGTTGTTTGCGCCCTCATTTGTTGCCGATGGCAACCGGGAAACGACGATGAAGCCGTTTTCCCACTGGCTTGCTTTACGTGATTTTGTATTCGATGAGAGGTACTTAAACACTGAGGAGTGAAACGTTCTCCGATACGTTACGCGGTCCTTTGGCGTTTTTCTTTGGCCAGACGGAGGGATAAGCCCACCCATTTTTCGGTCAGCTCTCGGAGCCGCTTGTAGTTGGCCAA
>JBEKDI010000048.1:0-41518 GCA_050014435.1 Verrucomicrobiota bacterium
ATTCGCATCCCCATTGTAATGCGACAAAATGTCCCATGGTACAATGCCAAAATGGCACAATATCAAGTGGTTACACACTCGCATCCCACGACACATAGTGTGAATTCCTAAACGGCATTGGGCCTAGTGCGCCAGCTCCATTTGTCCGTCGGCGTGGGGTATCAAACAGATTTGAAGCGAGCCAGGGAGTTGGTGGCCCAGGTCCTTGCCCAAAGCAAACGTGTCTTGCCGGAGCCGGAGCCCATCGTGACCGTCGGCGCGCTGCGTGATTCTGCCATCGCCATCTCGATCAAATTCTGGGTCAATGTATCCGACTATGAATGGGCGGAAGGCGAAATCAACGAAGCAATCGTCGAATGCTTTCGCCTGCATCAAGTTGAGATACCGTTTCCGCAACGCGAGGTTCGCATCATCAATGCCCCGGCGGCTCCAAAGATTCCATCCCATGACTAAACCAAATTCGTGGCGCCGATGCATGGCGACACTTATCAAATCTGGGATTATTCATTTCTGGCGCTGCAAGGAAAACATGATGGGGTCACCCATTAGGGCATTGTGTCAGGCCTAGGATATCTGCATCTGATCGAGCCGCCGCAGCCCGCCGATGCCGCTTTTCAGTTTCTTAATTCATAATTCACACTTTCTTCTCCCATTCCCTTACAAATGATTCCCTGCCCACTGCTTTTTCAAGGTTCAGCGTTTGCGTAGTCCGAGTATTCCTTGGTTTAATTGATAATGGGGACAAGTCAGGGTTCGACGGAGTCTCACCCCACCGTGTGCTCTCTCCCCGCAGGGGCGCGGGGCGAGAGGATGGTTTGGAAGCAGCGGCGGCGCGAGTGGATTTCGAGCCAGAGGCTCGACTCTACAACGCAAGGGGAGGCTCGGCGTGAACAATTTATTTGAAAACAGGAGGGTTGCGCATACTATGCGCGCGTATTTTGGAAGAAATTCATGAGGTTTGGAGTTTTTAAAGAGCTTGGCGCAGGCGAAACCAGAGTCGCCCTCGTTCCCGATGCGGTCAAATTGTTGCTGAAGAAGAAGCATTCAGTTTCGGTCGAGAGCGGGGCGGGACTGGCCGCGTCGATTCCCGATGCTGAATTCGTGGCGGCAGGGGCGGAGATCGTTCCGGATGCGGCACGGCTGGCGGCGGTGGCCGATTGCTTTGTGAAGGTCCGCGCGGTGTCCAACGAGGACGCGGCGGCGTTGCCGGAGGGCAAGGCGCTGATCGGGTTCCTGGCGCCCTTGCGCAATCCGGAGTTGGTGCAAATCCTGGCCAAGCGGCGCATGACCAGCTTCAGCCTGGACGCGATTCCCCGCATCAGCCGGGCGCAAAGCATGGACACGCTTTCCAGCATGGCCACGATCGCCGGCTACAAGGCGGTGCTGATGGCGGCTTGTGAATTGCCCAAATTTCTCCCCATGCTGACGACCGCCGCCGGCACGATCCGGCCCGCGCAATGTTTGATCCTCGGCGCGGGTGTGGCGGGCTTGCAGGCCATCGCCACGTCGCGGCGCCTCGGCGCGGTGGTGGAGGCGTTCGATGTCCGGCCCGCCGTCCGGGAGCAGGTCAAGAGCCTTGGCGCAACGTTCATCGAGGCAGCGGTGGAGCAGAGCCTGGAGGACAAGGGCGGTTACGCCAAGCAGGTTTCAGCGGAAACGCTGGCCAAACAACAGAAGCTTTTGCACGAACGGGCCAAAGTGGCGGATTTTATCATCTCGACCGCGCAAGTGCCGGGCAAACCGGCCCCGCGCCTCATCACCAAGGAGATGGTGGCGGACATGAAACCCGGCTCGGTGATTGTCGATTTGGCGGCGGAAAGCGGCGGGAATTGTGAATTGACCAAGGCGGGCCAGACGGTGCGGGTGCATGGCGTCACGATTCTCGGCCCGACCAACCTGGCGGCGACGCTGCCCCTGGACGCCAGCCGGATGTTTGCCCGGAACCTGGCGAATTTCATCCAGGAAATCACCAACGAAACCGGATTTACGATGGATTGGAAAAATGAGATTTTCGCCGGGACATGCGTCACGCTCAACGGCGAAGTGAGAAAGAAGGCCCCATGATGGAGAACCCCCTGCTGATTGGCACGCTGGCGATGATTTATATTTTCGTCCTAGCGATTTTTACGGGCGTGGAGGTAATCAGCCGCGTGCCGACGGTTTTGCACACGCCGCTGATGTCCGGCGCGAACGCCATTCACGGCATCGTCCTGATCGGCGGGGTGATCCTGCTCGGCACGGCGGAGGATAATATGGTTTTGCTCGTGCTGGGCTTCATCGCGGTCGTCTTCGGGACGTTGAATGTGGTCGGCGGTTTTGTCGTGACCGACCGCATGCTGGAAATGTTCAAAGCCAAAACGACCGACAAAACCGGCCAAGACAAATGAATCTCCAAACCGTCCCGGCAGTCGCTTATTTGATCGCGTCGCTGTGTTTTATCTTCGGCTTGAAGAGGCTGAGCAGCCCGCGCACGGCCCGTTCGGGCAATATGATCGCAGGGTTCGGCATGGCGCTGGCGTTGCTGGGCACGTTTCTTTTGCCGGGGATGGGCCACTTTTGCCCCATCATCATCGCCATCGCCATCGGCACAATTCCCGGCTGGCTGCTGGCCAAGCGGGTCAAGATGACCGCCATGCCGCAGATGGTTTCGCTTTTCAACGGCATGGGGGGCGCGTGCGCCATGTTCATTTCCCTCGGGGAATGGCTTAAAGCGTCGCCCTCAGCCGCTGAATGGATCAAGAGCGCGCTGGGAGTGCAGGAAGGACCGGCCCTGCCAAAGCTTTTGGGGATCATACTGGGCTCGATCAGTTTCACCGGGAGCCTGGTGGCCTTTGGAAAATTGCAGGGGTTGATCACGGAAAAGCCGGTGCGCTGGCCGATGCAGAAAACGATCAACGCGGTCCTGCTGCTGGCGATCCTGGCGGCGGCGTGCGGATCGGCCAACCCGTCCCACGGCCTGCCCTGTATAATAGTATTGACGATTCTGGCGCTGCTGCTGGGCGTGTTGCAAGTCCTGCCCATCGGCGGCGCGGACATGCCGGTGGTGATTTCAGTCTTGAACTCCTGCACGGGCCTGGCGGCGGCATTGACCGGCTTTGCCATGCGCAACATGTCGATGATCATCGCCGGCACGCTGGTCGGCGCGGCGGGTTCGTTGCTGACCGTCCTCATGTGCAAGGCCATGAACCGTTCGCTGGCCAAGGTGGTGTTTGGTTCGTTCGGCCTGGCGCCCAAGGGAGCGGCGGCGGCAGCCGGGCAGGGCGATCAGACCATGCGCGAAATCGCCGCTTCCGAATGCGCGATCATGATGGGTTACGCCCGCAAAGTCATCATCATCCCCGGCTACGGACTGGCCGTGGCGCAAGGGCAGCACTTGGTGCATGAATTGGAACAAATGCTCGAGAAACGGGGGGTGGAGGTCAAATACGCCATCCATCCGGTGGCGGGCCGTATGCCCGGCCACATGAACGTCCTGCTGGCCGAAGCCGATGTGCCCTATCCCAAGTTGCTGGACATGGAGGAAATCAATCCGGAGTTCGAGCAGGCGGACGTGTCGTTGATCATCGGCGCAAACGACGTGGTCAATCCCGCGGCGCGCACCGATGCCGGCAGCCCGATTTACGGCATGCCGATCCTGAACGCGGACAAGGCCAAGAACGTCATTGTGATCAAGCGCGGACGGGGCGCGGGTTTCGCCGGGATTGAGAACGCGCTGTTCTACCAGACCAAGACCCGCATGTTGTTCGGCGACGCCAAGAAGGCGTTGCAGGAATTGATCACCGAGGTCAGAGGGTTGTAGGACTGCCAACAAGGCGCATTTAGGAATAGCCGAAGTTTCGCAAGTACGGCTCCAGCCTCGCTTGAAGGGGAGCCATTGCTTCGGCATAACTCTCCCAACGCTTCACCGCTCGGGTATAAACCGGCTTCGTCACTTCATCGTAGGTGGGCGAATGGACGAATTTGCGGCGCGACGTTTCGTAGTAGGCCGCCTGGTCTGCACGCCACGGCAAACCCAGGAAATTCGTCACCCGTCGTCCTTCCCTTTCCAAATTGCCAACCACGTCTTCGTAGCGTGTTTCAATCCATTCGAACCCATCCAACTCCCGCAGACGCAACCACACATCCATGCAATCTGCATAAAATCTGGCCGTCCGCTTCAGGCTGGAAAAGTTGACGGTGGCCCAAGGCGTGGGGAAGTTCTGAAAGTAGCAACTGATGACGACGTCGCGCGGGTCGCGCAAAGCGATGACGACTTTCGATCGGGGGAAAAGACGGAGCCATATATGCAGCGCCCCCGTGGTGGAGGGATTTTTGTCCAGCAACAACCTGGCCCGCGGGTTTTCCTCCGTGTCGGAGAGGAGGCTTCTGAAGTAGCGGGCGATCAAGCGTGCGCGCCCGGCGGCCGGCAGGTTGTCCAATGATTTGAGTGTGAGACCCTGGGTCGGCGACGGCGGTTGAAGCGTGTTCGCCACCTCCTTCCCGAAGGAAGGCGTTTCGTCCAGTGCCAGAATCTCCGGATGGGTGCCGAGAATTTGTTCAATGAGAGTCGTGCCGCTGCGCATCGCGCCGCCCAAAAGCGCCAATGGATGCGGGCAGGGGGCGTCAACCGCCTCCTCGCGCCAGCGCCGCAGCGTTTGCGGCGTCAACTCCGCCAGCAAAACGCGCCGCGCGCGGTCCATCATTTCATAACCCTTTTCGAGATTAGCCGTGTCCTGCATTTTGAGCCGCAGCGTCTTGGCTTGGGTGAGGAAGGCCAAGGCCTCGGCATATTGTCCGAGCGCGTCCAGCACGATGCCCAGCAGATGATTGGCGTTGGTTTGTAGTTCCGGGGGCGGCGGCGGATTGTTTTTGAGCAAGTCGCGCAAGGCGGTTTCCGCCTCGCCGTTGAGTCCCCTGCGATGCAATAGAAACGCCCTTAAATACAGCCCCCAGCCATTTTGCGGATGCCGGGCCATGCAGGTTTCGACACATTCCCACGCTTCATCCATGCGGCGATCACGCTCCAACCATGCCGCCAGAGTCAGGCGCGCGTCCGCCGAGGAGGGGTCCGCATCCAGCGCGCGACGGAGGCAGGCGAAAGCCTGATTCATGCGGCGCAAGTGATAGTATTGCGCACCGATGAAAACAAGCATCGCGGCGTTGGCCGGCGCCAGTGCCATCGCTTGCTCAAAAGCCTGATCGGCCAGCGCAAATTCGAGGTCGCCGGCCGCTGCGAGACCCAATTCGAGCCTGAACTGCGGGATGGCAGGAAACTCCTGGACCAACTTCTGGAACCTGGCCAGAGCGGGCGCATGGCGGCCGTTGTTCAGGTCTTGCAGCGCAATTTGACGCGAAGCCGACGCGTTGGGTGATCGTTGGAATCTTGCGACGTCACTCTCCGGAATGCATTTTATAGTTTCTAACATGAACAGTTAGCATTCATAAAAATGTAGTGGTATCCCGCGCATATTGCAATGCAAAACATTACATGAAAACCCTGACGTTGCCCAAAACCGGCTGGCCACACATTGGCCGCTCTGCGTGGAGGGAGGAATTCCTTCCGGCTCGAAAGCGCAGTTGACAGTGGCAGTTCTTAGAAGCGCCGTTCTGACCGGCTTTTGGAGAACGGAGTTGATGCCCCAATGAGGAAACGCGGCAGCTTCGTCATCGATTGGTTATTCGTGCCTGGAAATCAGCCATTCTTTCGGCCCCTCAAGCGCAGGCCGCGAAATTCTTCCGGGGATCGATCGCGCTGAGGATGGCGCTGACGGACTTTTGGTTGAAGCCTTTGAAGCCGCCGTGGCGTTGCAAGGCTTCGAGGTGGCTGCCCAGGGCGCCGTCCTTTGTAAACTTCTCGAATTGTTCACTGGTGACAAGGCCCTCATGCACCAGCTTCTCAAGGCGTCCGTGCGACACCGGCCACCGTTCGCCCCCGGTGAAGGACTGGCGCAGAAACTCGAAGTCCGAAAACGGCTTCATGGCCCCAACACCTTCTTTTTCCAATTGAGCGCGGAGCCGGTCAAAATCACAACGGATTTCCAGGTGGTGCATGCCGGCGTCAAGAAAACTTTCGCCGTGCAGCCCGACCCACAGGCCCACCGTGCCGAGCCGCGGCGCGGGCGACAGCCGTATCCTGGAGAAATCAATTTCCGTTTCCTCGGGCAGCAGATCGACGTCGGCAAACACCACGATGCCGGCGACAGGATGCTCGGCGATTTGCGCGCCCCACCCTGCCTCGGCCCCGGCATAAAAGCGTTCGCGCCTGACAAAGCCAAGTTGCAGCAGGAACTCAATCAAATCCACAAAGTGCCGGCGGGAACAGCGGAAGGTGTGATGGTCGTGATTGCCCCAACCCAGGCCCAGGCCGTCCTGGCGCCGTTTTTGGATGCGCGCGGCGCGGTTGCGGCTTTCCCAGTAACGGCGCTCTTCTTCAAAAAAGAATTGACAGGATAAGTCCCGCCCGGCCAGTTCGATGCTCCGGGCCAGCACCTGGCCGGCGGCGCGGACGCCCTCGTCGTCGCTGGCGCAGCGCCGCCGCCGCGTGCGCCACAACTCCCTGGCCTGGACGAAATTCTTCAAATCGGCGGCGTGGAGCGGGGCCGGGACAAATCCGCGGTAGGCGTTGCGCTCGACGGCCTCCAGGCGGGCGCCGTTTTCCTCGCTGACGAACACGCGGCGCAAGCGCGAGAGGGGCGCGCCTTCGATGGGGCCGGGCAGGCCATGGGCGGCCAC
The DNA here is from genome assembly GCA_050014435.1 of Verrucomicrobiota bacterium. GTDB lineage: Bacteria > Verrucomicrobiota > Verrucomicrobiia > Limisphaerales > Palsa-1400 > DASRLE01. The sequence continues at coordinate 6,712 of JBEKDI010000048.1, forward strand.
GAAGTCCGCCACAAACTCCGGGCGGAGCGCCACGACGGGCCGCTCCTGTGCGTCGGTCAAAAGGACCCGAGGCAAAGTGGCGCGGGGATGATGCAGGGCGACTTGGCCGCAGGCGGTTTCCGCGGCGCCGCGGGCAAAACCGATGTCAAGCAACGCTTTTTCATCCGCGGCGGGGAGGGTGAGATGATCGATCCATTCGAAGAAATCGGTGCCGGTTTCAGAGCGCATCCTCTCGGCCAGTTGTTGGGCAAAGGAATTGTGGGCCAGGAAACCATCGACGGACCGGCGCAGGAAAGTTTCGGCGGCAAGGGCCAGCGGCCAGTCGAACTCCTTTACCGCGCCGGCGGCGTGCTGTTCGAGAAGGTTTTCCTTGCGGGCACGGCTCATATAAGCTTGAGAAGCAATAGCAGAAAACGGCTGCCGGCGCAAATCTCCCAGGAGATATTATCATGGTAACAAAAGTATTTCATGACACTGCGAATCTGGATCGGGAGGCTGCGGCCACGGCCGCGGCGGCGCTTCGGGATGCGATTGCCAGGCAGGGCAGGGCGCGCATCATCGCGGCCACTGGCACTTCGCAAATCGGTTTCCTCAAGGAACTGACGGCGTGCCCCGGCATCCATTGGCGGCAGGTGGAGATGTTTCACCTCGATGAATATGTTGGTTTGCCGGTCACACATGGGGCCAGCTTCCGCAAGTTTCTGCTGGATCGCTTGATCCGGCCCGCGGGCGTGGGGCGTTATCATTTGCTCGACGGGCAAGGCGACGCGGCGGCGGTTTGCCATAGGGCCGGGGCGGAATTAAACACCGCGCCGATCGACGCGGCTTTTGTGGGCATCGGCGAAAATGCGCACCTGGCTTTCAACGATCCTCCGGCGGATTTTGTCACCGAGGAGCCTTATCTGATCGTTACGTTGGACGAGGCTTGCCGGCGCCAGCAGGTGGGCGAAGGATGGTTCAAGGAACTGGGGGAAGTTCCGCGGCGGGCAATTTCCATGTCGATCCGCCAAATTCTAAAGGCGCGAAAGATTTTTTGCCTCGCCCCCGGCCGGCGAAAAGCGCAGGCGGTCAAGGCCTGCCTGGAGGGCGAAATCAGCCCGGCGGAGCCGGCTTCCATTCTCCGGACACATCCAGACGTGACGCTTTATCTTGACACAGATTCCGCTTCATTATTGGACCGGAAAACTTTAGCGGCGGTAGTTAGGCAGTAACACGTCCCCGTAAAACCGTCATGTCATCATGGCTTGCGGACAGCCCGAAAGACACCGATGCCGACAAATAGGGCAACCTGACCAAGAATCATGGCCAGCAAGCCCCAATGCAGCCACTGCCAGATCGCAAGTGAGATGATTACCGATAATGCCGCCCACAACAAACCCGGGCTGTCCTCGAACTCGCCCGCCCGATAAAAGAAAATGGCGAACACGACCAACAGCACGCACTCAAACGAATAAAATGGCGGCATAGGACATGAATTACATCAAAGCTATAAGACGATCCAACGAACTTCACCCCCCAGGGCCGGGGATGTCAACCGCCAACGCGGAGGCCTGAACGCGCGGCTTGACGCGCGTTATGCATTTCGGCAGCTTCTCCTTGCGCTGCTTACATGCAAATGATTCCGCATGCTGATAAGAAAAGAATCATCGCCGGGATTCTTGTTCTCGCGGCTGGCTGGGTTTGGCCGGACGCTGCGGCCAGCGCCTCCGGTCCCCCCATCAGTAAGGAAACCCAGGAATGCCTGAATTGTCATTCGACGTATAATCCCGGCCTGGTGCAGGATTGGCTGCGCAGCCTGCACAGCCAGGTCACCCCCGCGGAAGCGCTCAAAAAACGGCCCCTGGAACGAAGGGTTTCCAGCGACAACATTCCTGAATCGCTGCGCGGCGTGGTCGTGGGCTGCTACGAGTGCCACAGCTTGAATGCCACCAATCACTCGGACAACTTCAACCACTTTGATTATCACATCAACGTCGTGGTCTCGCCGCGGGATTGCGCGGTCTGCCACGCCGTCGAAGCGGCGCAGTTTGCCGGCAGCAAAAAGGCCCATGCGCTGGGCAATCTCCGTGACAACCCGGTCTTCCATCGAATGGTGGATAGCATCGACAGCGTGGCTGATGTCAAAAACGGCAGGCTCGTGATGGCGGGCGCATCCGATCAAACGAAGAACGAGACCTGCTATGCCTGTCATGGCTCGCGGGTGGAGGTCGTGGGCGTGCGCAAGCTCACCAACGAGCTGGGCGAATTCGAGCTGCCCAGGTTGAGCAACTGGCCGAACCAGGGCGTGGGCCGCGCCAACCCGGACGGCAGCCCGGGGGCCTGCACCGCCTGCCACACGCGGCATGAGTTTTCCATCGAGGTCGCGCGCAAGCCGTTCACGTGCTCGCAATGCCACACGGGGCCGGATGTCCCGGCCTTCGAGGTGTACGAGGAAAGCAAACATGGGAACATTTTTCACTCGAAAGAGCGGGAATGGAATTGGAACCATGTCCCCTGGCGGGTGGGCGTGGATTTTCGCGCCCCCACCTGCGCCGTCTGCCACAACAGCCTCATCACCTCGCCTGAGGGTGAAGTGCTGGCCCCGCGCACACACGATTTTGGAGCGCGGCTTTGGGTGCGGCTGTTCGGCCTGCCTTACACCCATCCGCAGCCCAAGAGCGGCGACACCACGATCATTCGGAACAAAGATGGCCAGCAGTTGCCCACCGCCTTCACGGGAGAGGTGGCCGGCGATTTCCTCATTGATGCCAAGGAACAGGCCCGCCGTCAGGCCGTCATGAAGGGCATCTGCCATTCCTGCCACAACCAGGATTGGGTGGATGGGCATTTCGACAAGCTGAACCACACCATCGCGGAAACCGACCGGATGACCCGCGCCGCCACGGATTTGATGCAGAGGGCGTGGGACCTGGGCCTGGCCGACAAAACCAACCCGTTCGACGAACCCATCGAGCGACAGTGGATGAAGCAATGGCTGTATTACGCCAACTCCATCCGTCTGGGGTCCGCCATGGCCGGCCCGGACAACACGACATTCCAGGACGGTTGGTTTGACCTGACCACGCACCTGCGGGAAATGCAGGAGTGGATCGACACCCGGGAGAAGGCGCGTCTTCGGAACCCGAAAGCGAAGTGACCCGCTCCGCACGCACCAAAATTTGCTATTCGATGCGCAATTTCGGGTTGCATTATGGCTGGGAGGTATTACCGTGGTAATGGTTAATTATCGTTGATTACATATGAAAAAATTAGTCATTTTTGCAGCAGCGTTCGTTCTCGCGGCCAGCGCGTATGCGGCCGAATTTCCAACCATCACGATTCCCGACCTGAAGGCGGCAATAACCTCGAAGCAGGTTGTGTTGCTCGACGCCAATGGCTCGGAATCGTGGCAAAAGGGGCATATTCCCGGCGCCATCGACTTCTCGTCTCAGAAGGATAATCTGGCCAGCGTCCTGCCCAAGGACAAGAACGAGCTGGTGGTCGCCTATTGCGGCAATCCGCAATGCGTCGCTTATCGCGCTGCCGCCGAAGCCGCCAAGAAGCTCGGCTACACGAACATCAAGCATCTGACCGCCGGCATCATGGGCTGGAGGGACGCAGGCGAGAAGACTGAGCCGGGTTCGAAAACTTAATCTACGGCTGGGCGAGGTTCTGTCGGACCGTGGTTTCTCTTGAGTTTTTTGCCATGATTCGACGAGGTTTCGCCCCCGCCATTTATCGTCGCTATTCGCCTCCGTTGCCGCCGCGCTTCTTCTCCCACTGCCGCAGGGCGCGCTGCGGAAGGGTCGCATCCGCTTTGGCGTAGTAGGTGTCTTCTCCGAACTTTTCGTCCGCAGCCTGTTGCAACGCGGCGGAGGGTTTGACGGAGTAATTCTGGTGGGCTTGGATGAAAACGACCTCGCCGCCGGGCCACTTCAGACAGAGAAACAACGGACATTTGCCCCGATGCGCCTCGCTCAACGCCCGCACCGCGTCGAAATCGGCCGGCGTCACGTGAGCCGTTTGCAGGCGCAAATGGACCTGCTTGGTGTAAAGGTGGGGCGCGTCCTCCAGCGGGACGATTTCCTGGGGGAAAATCTTCGGCTTGTCCTCGGAACGATTGACCTCGCCGGTGACCAGGAGGGCGGCGTTCGGGGTGATGAGGTTGCTGAACTTTTCATAATTCTCATTCAGGCACAGGATTTGCACCGAGCCTTGCAAATCTTCCAGCGTGACCATGGCGTAGGGCTTGCCACTCTTTTTTGAAACGCCCTTTTGCGTCTCGGTCACCAAACCGCCGATGCGGGTCATGGTGTGGTTGGCCAAGTCGGCCAGCTGGCCGGTGGTATGTACGGCATATTTTTCCAGAATGGGCACGAAGGGCGTCAATGGATGGCCGGTGACATAAAAGCCCAGAAGCTCGCGTTCGTGTTGCAGTAATTCGTGCTGCGGCCATTCGGGCAGTTGCTTTTCCGGCTCGGCCTGATCTTCGGCCCGTTCCTCCAGCAGGCCAAACATCGTTTCTTGTTTGACCTGGCGGTCCTGGATAATGCCGGCGGCGCGCCGCAGCACGAGGTCGATCTTCGCGAACATGGTGGCACGATTCTCGCCGAAACAATCGCAGGCCCCGGATTTGATCAAGGCTTCCAACACCCGGCGGTTGACGGTGCGGGCATCGACCCGCTGGCACAGATCAGCCAGGGACTTGAACTCCCCCTCCTGGCGCGGAGCGAGCAGGCTCTCGACCGCCGCCTGGCCAACGCCCTTGATGGCGGCCAGGCCGAAGCGGATGGCCATGGCGCCGTTGCCGTCCTGGCTTGGGCTGAAAAAGACGTCACTTTGATTGACATCGGGAGGGAGCACTTCAATGCCGGAAAGGCGCGCCTCGCCAATGAGCAGGCTCAACTTGGCCAGGTCACCCATGTCGTTGGTCATCAGCGCGGAGAAAAACTCCACGGGATAATTGGCCTTGAGCCAGGCGGTCTGGTAGGCGACAACGGCATAAGCGGCAGCGTGGGACTTGTTGAAGCCGTAACCGGCGAACTTCTCCAACAAATTGAATATCTCATTGGCCTTGGCGGCCGGAATATTATTGACATTGGCGCAGCCCTTGACGAAAGCCTCGCGCTGCCGGGCCATTTCCTCGGCCTTCTTTTTGCCCATGGCTCGCCGCAGCAGGTCGGCGGCTCCCAGCGTGAAACCAGCCAGCACCTGGGCCGCCTGCATCACTTGCTCCTGGTAAATCAGCACGCCGTAGGTTTCCTTGCTCAACGGTTCGAGCAAAGGATGCTCGTACTCGATTTTGATCTCGCCTTTCCGGCGCCTGACGAAGTCCGGGATCAGGTCCATCGGCCCGGGACGGTAGAGGGCGACCAGGGCGGTGATGTGCTCGATGGAACTGATTTGGAATTTGCGGCACAAATCACGCATCCCACCGGATTCCAGTTGGAAAATGCCGATGGTATTGGCCTTGTTGAGCAGATCGTAGGTTTTGGCGTCGTCCAGCGGCAGGTTGTCGATGGGAATGTCCACGCCGCGGTTTTGACGCACCAGTTCGCAGGTCTTGCGGATGACGGTCAGCGTCTTGAGGCCGAGAAAGTCCATCTTGAGCAGGCCCAAATCCCCCACCGGCTCCATGGCGTATTGCGTGACGATGGCGCCATCCTCGTCCTTCTTGAGCGGGAGCAGGTTGACCAGGGGCTGGTCGCCGATGACCACGCCGGCGGCATGGACGGAGGCGTTGCGGGTCAAATCCTCCAGGACAAGGGCGGTATCGACCAGTTCATGGGTCTGTTCCTCCTCTTCATAGGCCTGCTTGAATTCTGGATTTTGTTCGAGCGCCTTTTTCAGCGTCATCTTCAATTCGTTCGGAACCATTTTCGCCAGCCGGTCGCAATCGCCGTAGCTCAGGCCCATGACCCGGCCCACATCGCGCAGGACAGATTTGGCCCCCATGGTGCCGAAGGTGATGATTTGCGCCACGGAATCGCGCCCGTATTTTTCGCGGACATATTCGATCACGTCGCCGCGCCGGTCATCGGCGAAATCGATGTCGATATCCGGCGGGTTGATGCGCTCGGGATTGAGAAAGCGCTCGAAGAGCAGGCCGTAGCGGATGGGATCGACGTTGGAAATCTCCAGCAGGTAAGTGACGATGGAACCGCCGGCGGAGCCGCGGGCCACGCAGGAAACGCCCTTGCTGCGGCCATAACGGATAAAATCGCCCACGATGAGGAAGTAACTGATGAACCCGGTTTTTTCGATGACCTTCAACTCTGTATCAAGGCGGTTCATCACGGCCCTGACGCCAGCGGCGGCATCGACCGGCTGGGCGGGGTCCTGAGGCGCATTGGGCAGTTTTCGCGGGTCGTCAATGCCGGTGGCAACAATGGCGGGGGATTCGGAGCTGGCGTGAATGCTGTACCGGCGTTCCAGGCCTTCGACCACAAGCTGGCGCAGCATGGCTTCGCGGGTGACGTTTCCCTCGGGCTTAAAAATGGGGTAATGCAGTTTGCCAAATTCAATCTCCAGGTTGCACTTTTCGGCCACCTCCAGCGTGTTGCGCACGGCTTCGGGAACTTCGCTGAACAGGGCTTTCATTTCCTCGGCGGAACGCAAATAGAATTGCTCCGGCTTGTAGTGCATCCGTTTGGTGTCGCTCAGCAGGCTTTGCGTGCCGATGCAGATCAGGCAATCGTGGGCGTGGGAATGCGCCTTTTCAACGTAATGGACGTCGTTGGTCGCGACCAATTTGAGGCCGAATTCCTTGGCCCATTGAATGAGGTGGCGGTTGACCGTGGCTTGTTCGGGAATGCCATGATTTTGAAGCTCGAGGTAGAAATTGTCCGCGCCGAGGGTTTGCTTGAACCAATCGATGGCGTCGCGCGCCTTGCTGAATTGTTCCTTGACGATCAACTCGGGAATTTCGCTGGCCAGGCAGCCTGACATGGCCATCAAACCCTCCTTGTGCGCGGCGAGGATTTCCTTATCAATGCGTGGTTTGTAATAATAACCTTCCAACTGGGCCTTGGTGGCGAGCTGGATGAGGTTCTTGTAGCCAGTTTCGTCCCGGGCCAGCAATCCGAGGTGATGGTAGGCGCCCCCGCCGCCGGGCGCGGCCTTCTTTTCCAAACGGCTCCCGGGCGCGACGTACACCTCGCAACCGATGATCGGCTTCAGGCCGTGTTCCCGGGCGGCCTTGTAAAAATCGACCGCGCCGTAAAGGGCGCCGTGATCCGTGATGGCCAAGGCGGGAAACTGAAGCTCCTTGGCCTTCTCCATCAGCCGATCCAGACGGCAGGCGCCATCGAGCAGAGAATACTCGGTGTGCAGATGAAGATGGACAAAATCGGCATGAGCCATGACCCAAGTTAAAGTTCAGCGGACAAAGTTCAAAGGCCAAAGTTGAAGTGAGGGCTGAAGGTTGAAGTTCTGAAAAAGGTAAGAACCCTGAAAAAGCCTGAATTTTCGGCGTTATCCTTTCCGCCAATTTGATCGGAAAATATTGGCTGTAAATGTGTTACAAATGAAAAAATGTTAAATTTCTTTTTTCGCTTTTTCATGGTTTTCCGGGTCGGGTTATTCTCGACGGATGCCATGCCTAAAAAAGGTCGCACTCTGGCCAGGTCGTGATTTTTTCCACCATGTCCCAAACCAGTTTGTCGAGATCGCCGTCCAAATCTCCTTTGCCGCGGGTGTTCGTCAGGGCGGCCCAGCAGAATTGATGGGAAGTGCGCACCATGACTGTCGTCGTTCCCGGCAGACCTCCCATGTGCCACCAGTTATGGTATTTATTCACGCACCATCCTTTGGCATAGCCGGACGAGGCTGCTGACGGGGTTGTCATGATTTCGATGGTTGTTGGTTTTAGAATATCCGGTTTGGTGGGGAACTTATCCACTCGGACCAGGAACTTTGTCAGATCGGTCGCCGTCGCCAGCCATCCGCCATGCGAATCCATCCGCCTGATATCCATGCCATAAGGATCGTTTCCGTCCTGGTCATAGTAAATGACCTCACGTGGAGCGCGTTCGGCCCGCGTGTTTCCGCCGATGCGCATGTCGGAAATTCCGCACGGCCCCAAAACCTGCTCCTGGACGGCCGCGGCGTAAGGCTGGCCCGTCAACTTCTCGATCACGCGCCCCAGAATGCAAAACCCAAAATTTGAATAGGCGTAATGCGTGCCCGGCGGATTTTTTAAAGGCTGATGGGCAATGGTCCAGGCGATCACGTGTTGTTGGTCCATTTCTGTGTGGTGGAACATCGGATCACTGTCGTCGTTCTGCCAGCCGCCTGCGGTGTGTGTCAACAAATGCTCGACAGTTATCTGTTCGATACACGGCTGATACGGAGGCTGGCCGTAGTCCGTTCCCAGAAGCGCCTGTGCGCCAAAAACCTTGTCCGAAAGGCGCAGCTTTCCGCTTTCCATCAGTCGAAAGATCGTTGTTGCGGTAATCGGCTTGGACACGCTGGCGATGCGGAAAAGATGGTTCGGTGTGACTTTCTCATTTTTCTCTTTGTCTGCCAGGCCGAATCCCTGCGCGTAAACCAGCCGTCCTTCCCTGGCAATCGCGACGGACAACCCCGGCACGTGATGCTTTCGCATAAAGTCTGCCGCCGTTGCTTCCATCGAGCGAAGCTCTCCCGGTATAAAACCCGGTTGCCTGTCGCCGTCCCCCCCGCTTTCGCCTTGCAGCGCGCTGGCCGCCACCCCGACCACCGTCCCAGCCAATGCCCGCGCGCAAAACGAGCGGCGCGTCCATTGAACCGGGTGTGAATTGTTCTGTTCAGCCATTGGCCGCAAGGCTGCCTCCGGATTCTGCCGGAAACAATGTGTTTCGCTGGAAGAAGGGAAAAGGCGAGCAACAAGGCGAATAAATCATTCGGACTTTTGAACCACGAAGGCAACGAAGCGGGGGCACAGGCCAAGGCAGGCGGATTTCAACGCGAAGGGCAAAGACACAAAGGCGCAAGCAAAGCGCTGCGTCTGAATTGAAAATTCGTCATTGAGAATTTGTCATTTGTCATGCGGAAAATCAGATGGCCGCCCCTGGACCCACAGGATTGCAGGACACCTCGAAGTTTTTAAAATGGCTCTGAATTTGGCCATCGGAGAACGGTTGTGGGTCTGGTTTGGGATGCCCCCTGCCGCGGAGAAAGTGCAACCTTTAACCACAAAGAGCACATAGAACACAAAGCTTGGGATGCCTCAGCCGCAGGGCTTGAGCCTTTTGGGGCAGATCGGGCAGAGGTTGCAGAGCGGAACCCGCAACACCTTGAGCACAAACTTTCAGGAGAGAAAGGGCGTGAATGCATGCACAGAATGATGCGACTATACGGTTTGACCCCTTTCCCCATTTTGTCTTGGCCCGCCCTCATCTCTGGCGTTTTCCCATCCGCCTTCGCTACAGCGACGGCGCGAGAAGAGTGGAGAAGGAACAGCTTTTGGGCGACTCGGGTCAACGGCAGATTATCCGGGGTCGCGCTTATCTTTCACTTTTCACGGAAGGGGAACGAGGGTGAATGAACCGCTCTTGTTGGTGCCGGTGAAATAGCCATAGGCGTTGGTGGTGTTTTGCAGGGCCGCGCCGGAGAAGGAGGCCGTCCGGCCGGTTCCGTTGTCGAGGAAAGTGCCGCTGAAAAGGCCGCTCGATGTAAACGCCAGGGTCATGGTGCTGTTGTAGCAATAAACGGATCCGTTGGTGGTGATGGATACTGCGGCCTGGAAACTGTTGGTGAGATTGCCTCCCACAAATGTGGATTCTCCATTGGTCATGCCCTTGAGCACGTTCGGGCTGGACTTGGCCGGGGCGGTGAACGTGGAACTGAGGATGGGGGAATAATTGGTCAAACCAGCGGAATAGGAGCCGGTGTTGGTGTAGCCGGTCTTGATCCAGGTAATACTGCCCGAAGGAGCGCCGTTGGCGGGGAAGTTGATCCATCCCAGAATTTCACCGGCGGTGTTCGTTTTGTTCGCGGAATAAATCTGCACAAAGAGCGGCCACCACCCTTCCTGCGAGAGGGGGACGCTTTGCGACAGCGCCGTGCCGTCCGCGGCCGAGCCGACGAAGGTCAGGGCGCCATTGGCGCTGACGGAGACGGCGCCGCAGCCATAGCCGTTGGTCACGGTGCCATTGGCGTCGGGCGGAATAACGATGTCGAAATTGCCGGCAAACTGGGTGTTGGGGTTGGACGAGCTGAAGAGGGCCATATCGGCCGTCAGGAAGGAAGTCCAGCCGGCGGCCGAGACGGTGCCAATCAATTGTTGATTGGTGAGGGCGAAGGCCAAAGTGACATCCGGATTCAAGGCCAGGCTGGCGGTTCCGTTGGTGTTCAACGATCCGCTGATGCTGATGGCCTGACCCTCAAAGAGAGCCTTGCCGCTGTAAGTGAGGTTGGTGGTGATCGTCACGTTGAGGAAGCCGGCGGTTTGATGGGTCGCGCCGTTGCTGGGACAAAACAGACCGTTGTAAGCGCCGGCCTGATTGAAGAACTGGTTGGTGGCAAACGAGACGGTGATGCCCACGGTGTTGGTGACGGTGAAGGTGAGGCTGGCGGCGTTGGTGGAGCTGGTGGTCGAGATGCCGCTAAAACCGCTCCAATACTGGAAGAGGTTACGGGCAGCCGGCGCGGCTGTCAGAGTGTAAGCAACGCCATATTGCATCCGGTTGGCGAATCCCGTGACTATGCCGGCGCCGCTGCCGTTGGTGGTGAGAACGGCGGCGAAGAATGGCTGATACTCGATTTTCGCGGTGTTGGTGGCGCTGAGGCCATTGGTATCGCTGGCCACGACGATAACCGTGTTGGTCACGATCTGCAACGGGAGGCTGGCTGACCAGTTATTCCAGCCATTCGAGGTGGCGGCATTGGTGAAGTGAGCGCCGCCATCGAGCGAGAAGGCGACATTGGTGAGGGCGACAAGGTCCGTCACCGTGCCGGTGAGCGTATAGGGGCTGTTGGTGACCGCCTTGGCGGGAACCACGACGGCCAGCTGCGGGCGATTGGTGTCGGGGATGAGAGTGACAACGGCGCTGGAGTTGGTCGCGCCGCCGAAGTTGCTGACGACCACCGTGAACTTGCCGGCCCAGTTGCTGGACATGTTGGCAATGCTGTAGGCGGCATTGGTGGCGTTGGCGATGTTGGTGCCGAATTGCCATTGGTAAGTGAGATTGGTGCAAGGCGCGGTGCCGGTGGCGACGACCGACAGATTGAGCGGCTGGTTGACGACCAGCGACTGCGTCTTGGGCGCGATGACAATCGCCGGCGGCGGAATGACGGTCAGAACGGAATTCTGGCTGGTAACTTTGCCAACCGCGTTGCTGACCACTACCGTGTAAGTGCCGGAATTCGTCACGGCCAAACTGGCGATGGCCAACGTGGGGTTGATGGCGCCTGGAATGGCCGTGCTGTTCCGGGACCATTGGTAACCCAGGGAATCTCCCGTGGCACCCACCACCAGCCCGACACTGGCGCCGGACGGGAGAATATTGGCGGCAGCCGGTTGGCTGACAATGGATGGAAAGCTGAAGACAGATAAAGTAACCGTGCCGCTGGCGACCCCCGCCATGTTGCTCAGGACCAGGGAATAGGCGCCGGCATTGATTTTGGCGGCGTTTGTGACGGTGTAGCAGTTGGTCTTGGAATTGAGGACGTTGCTGGCGTTAAAGAACCAGGCATAGGTGCCGGCCAGATTGGCGCAAACGGGGGAGATGGTCCAATTGCTGCCCACGGCCAGGTTTTTGTTGGCCGGCATCGTAATGGTCGGAGGGACTATGACTGAAACGCTCGCGAGTGAACTGGTGGCACTGCCCGCCCCATTGCTGACCACCACCGTGTAGTTGGCGGTTCCGGCAATGCTGCTGTTGATCAGGTAAAAGTTGTTGCTGCCGGATTGCACGGTGCTGTCACCCATTTTCCAAATGTAGGAAAGGCAGCCGCCACTGGCGGATACGCTGAGCGTGGCGCTTGTGCCCAGCAGGATATTCGTGCCAGAGGGCTGGACGGAAATGACGGGCATGGACACCACGGTCAGCGTGACGACCGAACTGGTGGCGGACCGGGCGATGGCGGGGTTGGTGATGACAAGCCAGTAACTGCCGGCATTGGCGGACTGGGCGTTGGAAATAGCGAGGGACGCGTTGGTGCCTCCTGCCAGGGCGCTGCCGGCCTTGTACCATTGACAGGTCACGTTGGCGCAATTCGCCGTGGCGGTAAACGTGGCTCTTCCACCCAAGGCGGCTACCTGGGAAACCGGCTGCCCGACAATGGCGGGCACCACGTCAACGTTGACGAGAACTGACGCCGATTGAACCTTGCCGGCGGTATTGCTGAGGAGGCAACTGTAAGTGCCCTGGTTGGTTGCGCTCACGTTCGTTAAGGTGAGAGTTGAGGTTCCACTGCCCACAGAATGGCCGCCCATCGACCAGGAGAACGTGGGGGCGGGAATGCCGTAGCCGGCCACGGAAAGAACAAGATTCCCGCCGACCGGAAGGTTTTGCGCGGCGGGCTGGGTGACGAGAATGGGCGCCAGCGGGATCTTGCCATTCTGGAAGTTGGCGGTGAGGCTTATGTTGTTCGTCATAACGAGCTGCAAGTTGGTGCTGGCGCCATTCTGACTTCCCGACCAACCCACAAAATTGCCTTGAGCCGCCAAACTGACAGTTTCTCCAGATGGAATCGTGATGGTTGACGGAGCATTTGTCCCATCCATCAGCACGGAACCCGTTCCATTTGTGTTAATCGCAAGTGCATAAGTGGGCGGCGGTGTAAATTGGATATCCAGCGTCTCGAAGTAGAGTTGCTGGTAAGAATACGAGCCGTAGGTATAGACACCGTCGTAATTTATGTTCTCGGAAATATGCAGGACACCATCGGGACGGTCCGAGGTTGTGCCCCAGGAATTGAGCATAATCCAGGTGGGTCCCGCCGGATCATTGTCGTTGTAGCCCACGCACAGAATGGCATGCCCCCCGCCGGTCGTGTAAGCTTCGCCGGAATTGAAATTGGTCCATTGCGTGCTCTCGGGCTGATATTCCCAGAAACTGTCAAAATTATCCCAGTCCGTTTCCGACCCCATGAAGAAGGCGAACCAAACGGCCTGATTCTGGTTCAGAGCGGCTTTGACGTTGGCGATGGCCTGAGCCTGGCTGACACCCCAGGTGGGAATGGTGACCACGGACATGCTGGTGATGCCATACTGCGGCGCGATGGCAACGCTGCCACAGGAGGCGCCGCAAGAGCCATCGCCACTGGTCCAATTCCCGTTGGTGTTGCTCCAGGGCACGGCAAAACCCTTGTCGTTGTAAAAGTCCGCCACGTTCTGCAGCCAGCCGCCTTCGCAGCAACCGACGTAGGGGTTGCAAGTATTGAGGAATTGCACCGAGAGCCGGTTGGCCACTCCATTCTGCACGTTGTGGGCGATTTCCATCACCCCCGTGCCGGCCCACGCCCAACAATCGCCGCACCAACCCTGGTCGCGGTCCACCGGAACGTAGGGCAGTAATGGGAGGAGACTCAGGGATGAGGGTGAAGATGCCGGGGCGAGTTCCGCTTTGCGCACCGGCGCTTGCAACGCCTTGGCCTGGAGGTGGGTTGCCATCATTTTCTTCATCTGCTCAGGTGTCAAATGCATTACGGAGTGGCGCTTCGGCGCAGCAGTGCCGGCGATTCCCGACAACGCAAAGATGACGGTCAGACATAAAGCAAGGACCGCTCCACCCCCGAAGGAAACCCGGCGTTTTCCAATATGTAAAAATCTAATTGACCTGCAGGGGACGCGGCTTGCGGTTGAAATCGATCCGGTTTGGTTTTCCAGGCTGGCGGCTTTGTTGAGGAGGCTGCAGGGGTTGTTTTCGCCGTGGTCGGTTGCAGTCGTCATAAATAAGAAAGGCCATTGCCGCATTACCCCGCTCGTGTCGGAAACACTCGTGTCTGATGCGGTTGACTTAGCAATGCTCATGCCATTCGATCCTGCCTTCAGTTTGGGCCCGTGTTCGACTGAGTCCCCGACTGGTTCCTTGTCAAATTGGAGATCTGGATTCGCTGGCTGCCTGCCCCAAAATGGGCTTCCAGCCACCTAAATACGAGACACACTGTGGGAGAGGTGGGACATGCAGAATGCTTACCCTTTGTAAGCCAATTGCGAGGCGCGCAATTTTTGCGCACTTTCCACTTGCCAGGTGTGAGGGAAACCCCTATTCTCAGAAGTTGAACACACTAAATGCGCATTTTGATTCAAGATCCGGCTGGGAATGGATACTTCGACGGCGTTGCCTGGAAGGGCGAGCCGGAGCAGGCCAGGGAGTTTGAAACTGTGTCGCAGGCAGAGGCATTTTGCCGGGAACACGACGTCACGCGCGCACTGATCGTGTTGAAATACAACGATGCCGCCCAGGACATCCGATTCCTTTTCGGCGCGAAGGATGCGTTGGTGGTCTCCAAGCCTCCGACGACAAAAATCAGCAGCTTGTCCTGACAATCTTTCTGCTGGCGTCCGACGCCGAAAAAGGAATGCTGTTGGGGTGCATCTGGTGCATTTAAGGCTTCGTGACTTCCGCAATTATGCGCGGTTGGATGCGGATTTCGCGCCAGGATTCCATGTGCTGCTCGGGGACAACGCCCAGGGCAAGACAAACGTGCTCGAAGCGATTTACCTCCTGGCCACCCTGCGCTCTTTTCGCGGCGTGGGCGGAGCGCAAATGGTGCGGCACGGCCAGAAGGGTTATTTTGCCGGGGCCGGCGTGATGTCGCAAAGCAGCCGCGAGATTAAGATGTATTGGTCGCCCGCGGAGCGCAAATTGACGCTCGACGGCCAGCCAGTGCGAAAACTGGGCGATTATCTGGGCACATTGCGGGCGGTGGTTTTCTGCACGGAAGATCTGCAACTCATCAAGGGAACGGCGCGGTTGCGCCGGCGATTCATGGACCTGCTCCTGACGCAAACGCATCCGGTTTATCTGCCGTTGCTGCAACGTTACGCCGCCGCCCTGCGCTCGCGCAACGCCCTGCTCAAACAGCAGGCTCCCGACGAAACGGCCCTGGAAGGATTCACCCGCCAGCTTGTGGACGCGGGCCGGCAACTGATGACGTTCCGCCGGGATTTGCTCCCGCAAATCGCGCCGCTGGCCCGCTCGGCCTACAGCCGCGTGGCGCGAAACGAGGAAGGGCTGGAGTTGGAGTATCAACCTTCCGTCCGGCAGGATTTTGCCCTCGAACTGGCCCGCAATCGCGCGCGGGAAAAGGTGTTTCGCTCGACCATCATCGGCCCGCACCGGGATGAATTGCTCCTGCAGTTGAACGGCAAATCCGCCGCCAAGTATGCCAGCGAAGGGCAAAAGCGCTCCATCGCCATCGCGTTGAAAATGACGCAGGCGGAATATCTTTCCGTGGTGCATGGCGCGCCGCCCATCCTGCTCATCGACGACATCATGGGCGAACTGGACGCGAAACGGCGGGCGGCATTTTTGCCGTTGCTCAACCAGTCGCAATCTTCGCGGAGCCAGGTTTTCATGACCTGCACGGAGGAGAATTGGCCGCAGGAACTGGGCCGCGATTTGCAACGCTGGGAGGTGAAAGCTGGAGCAGTCAGGCGGATCGCGTAATCAGATATTGCCCTCGCATGCCCGCGACTCAGCTCTCATATACTTCGTGCTTCCCGACGATCAAGGATGCGACCGTCTCGCCCTCCACGTAGAAAAGCAATCGCAAATCGTCCTCAATGACCGCCGCGTAAATGGTCCTGCCATAGCGAGCGGAAAGACGATGGATCTTGTGCGAACGCAAACGGGGGTCAAATGGCTGTTGCTTGAAAATCTGCCATGCTTTCCGGCATGATTCCTTCTGCTGCGGGGTAAGCCGGTAAAAGCTCGTCCAAAATCTCTCTGTCGCGCGGTAGCGATACTTCATCGCAAGCGCGCGGGCGGCGTCTCAAATAAGGCTCTTTCCATGTCCACACAGCGCCCCTCTTCAGCATCTTTCATCGCTTCCTTGAATTCGTCTGGAATCCAGGAATCATCCTGTTCGGCAACGAACTTGGCCACCGCAGCCCGTTCCATTGGAGGCAGCGATTTAATCTGCTCGATAATTTCCTGTGCACTCATGTCTTTGACTACTATACCCAAAACTACAGTTTGAGCAAGGTCTTATCATCGCCGTTTGCCGCCTTTGCGCGCTCGGTGGCCGTTGCGCGGGGAAACGTTTTCAATCAATAATGTGCTCAAATGGTGCGGGCAATCGTTTGCATCAACGAAAACGACAAGCGAGCCTTTGGGTGAAAAACAAACAAATTCAGGGTGCAACACATTGAAGCATTCGCCGCTTACCATCCGAATTGTGGACGGTTGGAAAGGCACCGCGTGTTTGAACTCGCGAATAACGGCGATGACTGAATGGCGGCGATTAGTCGGCATGTCTAAAAGCCAAATCGCGGTCGGGGTCGATTCCCCAGCGGCGGCCCACGCCTTCCAAATCTGCCGTCAAACCCCAGCGGTCGGCTTCGGGCGTGGTGGTGTGGCTGCGGTTGGCGCCTTTCAACGACATGCAGCCGCGATTGTCCCCCGTCCGGGCCATGAACTCGCATTCGTCTCGTGTCAAGATGACTTCCGGGAGCGAGGCAAGTTCGTCCGTCTTGGTTTCAATCGATTTGGCCTCCGGGCCCCTCTCCTGGATCAAGGTGGGAACAACGCATTTCACCTGGGGTTGGGAAAGGTTCCAGGCGCAGGCGAGCTGCAGCAGGGTCAGGTTGTGGCGGGCGGCGATGGGGCGAAAAGCGTCCAGTTTCCCCTGCGCGGCCTCCACCCAGCCGGCGGGGCGAAAGGCGCGATGGTCGTGCGCGTCGAACTGGTGGCCGGGTTTGACGTCGTCATGGAAAATCCCGCCATAATCCACCACGCGAGTCAGCAGCGGGACTTCGTGTTTGACAGCGGCGGGCAGGACCAATTGGCCGGGCCAGGGTTCAAGCGGATTCAATATGATCATGGCCCAGTCCAGCAACGGCCCAAAACGCTCAAAACAAAGGATCAAGTCCAGGGTGAATCCATTGGCCGGACCGGGCGCGACGCCGATGCGGTCCGTCAATTTGGCCTCGCGCAATTTGTCCATCGCCGACCAGACCTTGTCGCTGGAATAGCTGGTGAAATCGGGATTATGCAGGAGGAGCAGGTCAAACTTGTCGGTCTGGCAGCGTTGCAGGGATTTATCGACGGCCATGCGCAGGTAATCGCCATAGTCGCGCGCGGACCGCAACGCCGGATCGGTGAAACGCGGAAAGCCGCGCGACCCCTGGCGCTGGCCCTTGTAAAAATCGTGCCCGACCGCGCCAATCAGGCAGTAATCCGCCCGCGGCACACCGGCCAGGGCGCGGCCCAAAAGTTCATCCGCCATGCCGCTGCCATAAACATCGGCCGTCATGAAGGTGCGGATGCCGCGCTGGTAAGCGTGCCGAACCAGGTTGATCCACAGGTCGTCGGAGAGCGGTTCGCCGAAGTTCATGAACCGCCCGCCGTTCCAGGCCCCGAATGCCGTGCGAGTTACTTCCATGCGACATTTTAAGCGGCAGCGGGCCGCTTGCAAATCGTGTTTTCAGATATCCAGGAACACCTTTTCCCTTGGGAAGCGAACCTTGGGGGCGGCGGCGTATTTGTCGGCGGGCGAACGGTAGCCCAAGGTGGCGATCACGGCGGAGGCGAGGCCCTTCTGCGGCAGGCCGAGGATGGCATCGTACTTGTCACGTTCGAAACCTTCCATGGGACAGGCGTCGATGCCGAGCACGGCGGCGGAGGCCACGAGCATGCCCAACGCGATGAAGACATGGTTTTTGGCCCAAGCGTTGCGGGCCGGCCCATCCATGCTTTGCAGCAAGCCGGTCATCATGTTCCGGTAACCCGCCAGAGTCTCGACAGCCACGCCCCGGACTTCGGCGATGCGTCGTAGATGGGCTTCTATGTCGTTCTCGCCCAGATTTGTCCGGGACGCGAAAACGACAAGGTGCGAGGCCTCGACGATCTGAGGCTGGTCATGAGAAGCGGAGCGCAATTTGGCGCGCATCGCCGGATCTTTAACCAAGATGAACGTCCACGGTTGAAGCCCACAACTGGAGGGCGAGAGCCGCAAGGCCTCTTCCAGCGCGGCCCAATCGTGCTCGTTGATTTTTCGTTTGGAATCGAACTGCTTGGTGGCGTAACGCCAAGTGAGCTGCCTGAGCAATTGCTCCGGATTCAGGGTCGTGTTCATAGTTTTTCAGCAGTCTGGTTTCTCAGTTTAAGTCAAACAAAAGGACTTGGGCGCGATCCAGTGCCTTGACTTCCGCCGGGTTGCGTCCTTCAAACGCCGCGGCGTCTCCGGCGGTTAGTTCCTGCCCGTTTACGGTAACCCTGCCCTCCGCGACGTGCAACCAGGCGTGACGTTTGGATGCCAGCGCATGGGCGACTTTCTGGCCTGGCTCCAATTTCGCCAACCACAGGTCGGCATCCTGATGGATGGCAATCGAGCCGTCGCGGCCGGTCTTGCTGGTGACCAAATGCCACTTGCCGGTCTCGGCCGCCGCCAGGGATTTTTCCGCATAACGCGGCTTGACGCCCGTTTCGTCAGGCACAATCCAGATTTGCAGCAGATGCGCCGCCTCGTCGTTCTTGGGATTGAACTCGCTGTGCATCACCCCGGTGCCGGCCGCCATGTATTGAGCCTCGCCGGCGCGGATGACCCGGCCGTTGCCCATCGAGTCCTTGTGTTGCAGCGCGCCGCTCAGCATGTAGGTGATGATCTCCATGTCGCGATGCGGATGGGTGCCAAAGCCCTTGCCGGGGGCGATGAAGTCCTCGTTGATGACGCGCAAGGCGCGGAAATTCTCGTGCTTTGGATCATTATAATCGGCAAAGCTGAAGGTGTGATAGGAATCGAGCCAGCCATGATTGGCATGCCCCCGTTCTTCAGATTTTCGAATGTTCATCATAATCTTTCTCTTTCGTTGCTGCACGGTAGCCCATCCGGCGTCCGCCCACAAAAGACTATGTTGGTTGACTGAGCATACCTGCAAGGCATGGTGTCCGTCTAGATTGGTGCTGCCATAAACTTTCCAATTCTTTGGGTTGACATTTGGCATAAATACTGGAAAATAATGCCATTATTATGGCGCGTCCAAAAAACACAGTAAAAACGGTTTGCATCACCATTTCCACAACGGAGCCGGTGGTGAGCGGTCTGCAAGAAATGACTGATACAGGATTGTATGGGAAAAACCCCACGGAGACCGCTGAACGCCTTCTTTGCAAGTGCATTCAAGATTTTCGGAAAGAAGATTCTGCGGCATCTAAAACAAAAAATTCGCACCGAAAGGGTTTTTTATGGGGAACGGGATAGACCTTGATAAAAGCCCTTTAAAATCAGGCTTTTTATGCTATTTTTGGTGGTGAATAACATGTGTATCGCTGCATTAATAAACTGTGTAATAACTTTGTGAATAATTTTCAGACTCATCACCTTGTGTACACTGCGCGTAACAACCGCTTGCTTTTATTTAGCCAAAATCACACAGTCTGCGCATGACAAAACAACATCATTTTCCGGGTTTTCTGATCGCGATTGAAGGAATCGACGGTGCGGGAAAAACCACGCAAGCCCATTTTGTTCAGTGCGCCTTACAGGCGAGGAAGCTGGCCGTGACGAGAACCAAGGAGCCAACCACAGGGCATTGGGGCCAGGTGCTTCGAGACTCTGCATTGACGGGGCGGCTTACACTGGAAGAAGAAGTGGAACATTTCATTAAAGACAGACGGGATCATGTGGAAACTACAATCAACCCGGAACTGGCAGAGGGGCATATTGTGATTGTTGACCGATATTATTTTTCCAACATGGCCTATCAAGGGGCGCGTGGCATGGACCCGGAAGAAATCATGAACCGGAACGAACTGTTTGCGCCAGAGCCGGATTTATTGGTGGTTTTGGATATTGAGCCAAAGTTGGGCTTGGAACGCATCAAAACCCGTGGTGATCGGGTGACTCATTTTGAGAAGACAAATACATTGAAGAAAGCGCGGGAGATTTTCCTTGGCATTAAGAAACCATATTTGTACCGGCTGGACGCCCGCCAGGAGCCGGAAGTGTTGAAAGACTTGATCGTGCGGCAGTTTTCAGCGATCTATGCCGAAAACATTGCACGATCCAATTCAAGCCAACACGAAAAGCTGAATGCGACATTGAGCCTTTTCGGTGGCGACCCGGTTTAAATTGACCACGTTTATTTCCCTTGCGGATGTGCCGATTCGGCGTAAGGTTTTGACATGCATGAGCGTTCAAGCAATTCCGAGAAAGATGCCGCGCCGAGTCCGGCAAAGAATCCTGCTGCCGTTGCGCTTGGTAGGCTGGGCGGCTTAAAAGGTGGAAAAGCGCGAGCCGAGTCGCTTTCTATTGAACAGCGAACAGCTATTGCAAAGAAAGCGGCCTCGGCACGTTGGAAAAAATTACAAGCTGGAAGCTAACGATTTTAATTCATTTTGGTATCTGGTGAGAGATTCGTTAACTTCTAATCTTTGCCCTTCAATCGTGTGGGATTCTCCAACTGAAAGCTTAGCAAGTGGAATCCTTTTTGTTCCGCTGATTCGGCCCGCCGAATGGAAGTCGTCGAGTAAATAAATCGCGTCGATTGGGTCTTCGCAGGAAAAAAGCTCCTTGTTTTCGAGTGCAATTTCAATGACTTGGGCAAGATAAGCTTGAGTTGATCGGTCTGGCGTAAATGCGGCTTGTCGGTTCCAGCCGCAATGGGTCATGGCGATTGCGTGAACTTTGGGGATTTTTTCTATCGAAGCTTCTTTATTCAGTCGCAAAAAATCCATATCGGATTTTTTTAGCATGGCGAGTGTTAATTTTAGGGCTTCCATAGAGTGTTGGTCAACTCTGACTGGAATTACCAGAGCATCCGCTGCCACCCATGCCAAATGTGTCGCCCCGCCAAAAAAAGGACTGGTGTCAATCAGCACTTTGGAGGCGTTAAGGTGTTTAGATAATGATTCAGATAATTGATCGAGGGATTTCAGGATATTTCGGCTTGTTTCCTGGCGCCGTCCGCCAAGATTGGAGGCCGCGCTCAATTGCGTATAAAGAAGGCTTGGAAACAAAAACAGTTCCTTTGACCCCGGCACAAGATGCAATCCGCTTCCACCCTTGAAAGAAGGGCATGACGGGGGCACGCTTACCAACAAGTCGTCTATTTTAATGGCGGGAGTTCCCGCCATGACTTTCGGCAACAATGCGTCATAAATCGTTGAGGTGTTTTGTTGCAGGTCTTCACCAAGAAGCGACTGCGAAAAATTGCGCTGAGGGCAAACATCAAAAGCCAACAATTTGCTTTTCCTTGAGATTTCCCAAGCAAGATTGAAAGCTAAAGTGCTTTTTCCAATTCCACCCCGGAAGTTTGTGATCGCATAAGTTTTGAACCCGCCCCTTGTTCTTGGAACAGAAATTCCCTCTGCATCCAACTTAAACTGCTCTAATAATCTTTTTAATTCATTCGCCATAAGTTTTCTTTTTGTTTGAAAAGCGGGTTATTCCGCTTGACCTGCATAACCTACATCAAGTAGTCTATGCGTGTCAAGGCCTATTTTAAGGTTTATGCGGTTTGATCCGATTGACCCGCAAATAGGGCTTGACATTGCTTGACCGATCAAGCATATTAAGCGCGTGAACATTAAAACAAAAGCCCTGCCGGTGCTGAAACACCGACAGGGCACATCCAAAGGCCGGAGCCTTCAGACGGAATCAGGTAGATTCACCGTCACTTTAAGGCTCGGGCTGGAAAGGTCAAGTGACGTGTCATTGCTGCCAGGGGCCAATCAAGAAATGTGGCCGTTTTCAAAACCGCAACGGAATCGTTCAGCGGTTCAAATGCACCCGCTGTGCAAAATCGTTCAGCGAAATGCAAACGCTGGACGGCGTAAGAATTGACCGGGACAAAGCGGTTCAGGTGGTTGAAATGCTCTCTGAATCAGTGGGCGTCCGCGCTGCGGCCAGGCTCTCGCGCTTGGATAAAGACACAATTCTCCGCATTCTGGAATCAGCCGGGGAACACTGCGCCCGTTTTCTAAACGCCAAAGTCCGCAATATCACTGTTCCCTTGGTTCAGGCGGACGAGGTTTTCTCTTACATCCAGCAAAAGCCAAACGGCAGAAATGAGGCTGACCCGGAGCGCGGTTCAATGTGGACTTATCTGAGCATGGCCAAGAATGAAAAGCTCATCATCAATTGGCGCGTTGGCAAGCGGACAGGCGAGGAAACAGAGGCGTTCCTGATCGACTTGAAATCCCGCATGGCGCAACGTTTCCAGCTTACCACGGATTCATTTCGCGGCTATGTCGCAGTCAGAGGTTCAGCCGGGGCCGTTCAGCGTGTTTTGCACGATTGCTGCGATTATGCCACAGAAACCAAGCGGTTCCACAAAGACCCACGCTATACGGGCAACCGGATATATTTCGCGCCACGTCTGGTCGCGGTGGACAGAAGGCTACGCTTTGGAATGCCGGACATGGATATGGCCACCACAAGCCACGCCGAACGCACCAATTTGACCCTCCGGACGTTCACGCGCCGGTTTGTGCGTTGTACCATCAACTTTTCAAAGAAGCGGGACAACCACAAACACGCCGTTGCGATATTCGTGGCCACGTTTAATTTTTGCCGAGTCCATAAATCGCTCAACGGGAAAACTCCGGCGATGGCGGCGGGTTTGACTGACCACGTTTGGACGGTTGCCGAGCTTCTTTCAGCACCAATCTAGACGGACACCATGCTGCAAGGTATGGTGGAGGGATGGAACTGCGGCATTTGCGCTATTTCACGGCGGTGGCGGAAGAGCAAAACGTGACGCGGGCGGCGGCGCGCCTGCACGTCTCGCAACCGCCCCTCAGCCGCCAGATCCGCGATCTGGAGGAGGAGCTGGGAGTGCAACTTTTCAAACGCACTGCTAAATCGCTAGAGTTGACCGAGGCGGGAAAACTTTTTCTCAACGAGGCCCGGGCCGTGCTGCTGCGGAGCGATGAGGCCGTGCAAGCTGTCCGCGCCGTGGCCAAAGGCGCGCGCGGACAGGTGCGGGTCGGCTACGCGCCTTCGCTGACCGTGGAAATCCTGCCCGCCGCGCTGAAATTATTTGAACAGGCGCATCCGGGGACGCGCGTGGCCCTGCACGATTGCTCGACGGAAGAATGCGGACGAATGCTGCTGGAACGGAAGCTGGACGTGGCCCTGGGAGTCAAGCCCGCCGGACGCATGTGGGACGGCGTGGTCTTTGAGAAACTGGCCGCCTATCCGCTGCGCTGCGCGGTGGCGGCGTCGCATCCGCTGGCCCGGAAGCGGGCGGTCCCGGCGCGGCAAATCAAGCAGGAGCGATTGATTGGCTATGCGCGGGACGAATATCCCGAATATCACGCCTGGCTGCGGGAAATCTTCCGGCCTTTCGGCTTCGACCCCGTTATCGCGGAGGAACACGACAGCGTGACCAGCCTGATCGCGGCGGTCGAGGCGGGAAGGGGAATTGCCATAGCGCCGTTGTCGCTGCGTTGTCTGGCCGGACCGCGGTTGAAGCTGCTGCCCATCCAGCCAAGCCTGCCGCCCGTCGTCATCGGCGTGATGTATCTTCCTCCACTATCAGAACCCGGGGCACAATTTGTCGCGGCGGTGAAAGCAGTTTGATTTGGCTCTCAGAGTATCACATCAACGGACGCATGGGCCAGGCTCTGATCAAAGGTTGCCAGTCTGGCCCCATGCAGGGTTGCCAGATCCGCCAGATAATGATCGGTAACTTCTTCAGACTTGCCAGGGTGGGATTCAAGCGCCGGCAGATCGGCCGCGATTCTGACCGCCTTTCGATCAGCGGCAAACTGGTTGAGCAGTTGCCGCGCTTTCTCCATTGGCGCATTAATGGCTTTTTTGTTGGTTGAGATGCGCAGAAAGCCAAGTTCAGAGAGCGGACAGAGCAGGACGCTTTTCCCGGATAGCCAGGCAAAAGCTTTGGCATGCTGTGGATGATCAGCCCAAATCCCTGCAAGGAGAAGGTTCACATCCAGCAAATGCTGTAATGGGGGCGAGACTGTTGTGGATAGGGATGGGTGCGGATTCATGGAAACTCAGCGATCGCAGCTTTGAGTGCTTCCTCATTTATCCGTTGGTCCAGGATACCGACATGGTACTGCCCGCGCTTTTCAATCCGAACTTTCGCCGTATCCCTGGGTTGCACAGGCTCCAGCCTGGTCAAAATGTAATTCCCATCGGAGACTATCTGGACATCAAACCTGTCGCCCGGTTTGGCCGGGCGCAGAGTCACGCGCTTTTTGCTGTCTGTCACGACTGTCATGGTGGGAATCTCCCACTTATTTGGCCTGATTTCAAGCATTTTCTGTCGGCAGGATAATCTAAAAAACAGCCCATTGCCGAGAAACCACAACGCGTGGACAATCGAAGGCAGGCACTTTAGGATATTCGATATGACATTGCCGGAGGCCAAAAGGAAACATGCTGAGTTGGCGGCGGAGATTCGGCGGCACGATCATCTTTATTACGCGCAGGCCCGGCCTGTCATCAGCGACCAGGAATATGACCGGCTCTACCGGGCGCTGGTCGATCTGGAGAAGGAATTCCCCGCGTTGGTCACGCCGGATTCGCCGACGCAACGGGTGGGGGCCGAGCCGGTAAAGGCCTTCCAGCAGGTGCGGCATTTGCTTCCGATGCTCAGCCTGGACAACACCTATTCGCAGGAGGAGGCGCGGAATTTTGTCCGGCGCGCGCAGAAACTGTTGCCCAATGAGAATCTGGCCTGGACCGTCGAACCAAAAGTCGATGGCCTGGCGGTGAATTTGCGCTATGAAGACGGCGCGCTCGTTTCCGGCTCGACGCGGGGCGATGGAACCACGGGCGATGACATCACCTCCAATCTGAAAACCATCCGCTCGATCCCGCTAAGGTTTCCGGGAAATCCGCACCCACGCGTCCTGGAAGTCCGGGGCGAAGTGTACATGACGCGGGCTGGGTTCAAGAAACTCAACGCAGAACGGGCCGCCGCCGGCGAGGAAGTCTTTGCCAATCCGCGCAACGCCGCCGCCGGCTCGCTCAAGCAGCTTGATCCGCGCCTCGTGGCCAAACGGCCGCTGGGCGCGATTTTTTACGGCACGGGCCAGATCGAAGGCGCAGGCCTGCCGGCGACGCATAAGGATTTGCTGCATTGGCTGGGCGGGCGCGGGTTCAAAACACCGGAAAAAATCTGGTTGTGCCATTCTGAAGCCGAACTTTTCGCCGCGATTGATGAGCTGGACAATCTTCGCCACGGCTTCGAATACGAAACGGACGGGGCGGTCATCAAGCTGAATGATTTGGGCTTGCGCGATCAGGCGGGATACACGGCGCGAGCGCCGCGCTGGGCGATTGCCTACAAATACGCGCCGGAACAGGCGCAGACGAAATTGAACGGCATCACCATCCAGGTGGGCCGGACCGGCGTGCTGACTCCGGTGGCGGAATTGGAGCCGGTTTTTCTGGCCGGCAGCACGATCAGCCGGGCCACCCTGCACAACGAAGACGAGATCAACCGCAAAGACATCCGCATCGGCGACACCGTGACGATTGAAAAGGCGGGGGAAGTGATCCCGGCGGTCGTGGGTGTGGTGCAAAACAAACGGCCGGCGGGGACGGAGGCGTTCGATTTTGTCGCACACATTCATGGCAAATGCCCGGTGTGCGGCGGGGCCGTCGGACGCGATCCACAATACGCGGCCTGGCGTTGCGAGAACCTCCAGTGCCCGGCCCAAGCGACGCGCCGGGTGGAATTCTTTACCGCGCGCGGGGCGCTCGACATTGAAAGCGTGGGGGGAATCGTCGCGGACAAACTGGTGGAGCGGGGCCTGGTGCGCGAGCCGCTGGATTTATTCAACTTGACAGTTGACACGCTGGCGGCGTTGAACCTCGGCACCGAGGAGTCGCCGCGCGTTTTTGGGCGCAAGAACGCGGAAAAGGCGGCGCAGGCGCTCGCGCGGGCAAAAACGGCGCCGCTCTCGCGCTGGCTGTTCGGCCTGGCCATCCCCGAGGTGGGAAAGACCAGCGCCACCCAATTGGCGGCGTTTCACGACTCCATCGAGGAGGTGGGCGATTCGCCGTTACTGCGCGACGTTCTGGCTTATCACGAAAAGACAGAGCAAGCCCGCCAGATGCGCAGGGAAAAGCCGGAAGAAGCCGCCCGGCTCAAACAGGAAGCCGAAGCCGCCGCGCAACGGCTGCTCGATGCCGGCTTTGCCGAAAAGAGCCGGGGCAAGTCGGATTCCGGCATCAACACCGAACTGGGGCCGGTCGTGGCGCAAAACGTCCTGGATTATTTTGCCTCGGAGGCGGGCCGCCGGGTTTTGCGGCGCATGAAGGAGCTGGGCATCCACCCGCAAAGCCAGAAAGCGGCGGCGCGGCAGGAGGGCCTGCCCCTGGCCGGAAAGACATTTGTATTGACTGGAACGCTGCCCTCCATGACGCGGGAGGAAGCCGGCGCGCGCATCGAATCCCTGGGCGGCAAGGTCACCGCCAGCGTCAGCAGGAACACCGACTACGTTCTTGCCGGGGCTGACGCCGGATCGAAATTGGACAAGGCGCAGGCTCTGGGCGTCAAAATCCTGGACGAGGCGGGATTCCTGAAATTGACCCAGCCCTAGATTTGGAAGTCGGCCGGGCGCTCATCTGTTTTATTGGTCACTCGCACGTTCATGTTCTCGTAAGTGACGAGAGAATCTGGAGGGACGCTTTGGGTCAGAAAAACACTGGCGCCAATGGTGGTGCCGGCGCCCACGATGGTTTCGCCGCCCACGATGGTGGCGTTGGCGTAAATCGTGACGTGGCTCTCGATGGTGGGATGCCGCTTCTTGCCCCGCAGATGTTGACCGCCGGCCAGCGAGCGGGCCACCAAACCCACGCCTTGGTACATCTTGACGTGATCACCAATCACCGCCGTCTCGCCAATGACCGTGCCCGTGCCGTGATCGATGAAGAAATGCGAGCCAATCCGCGCCCCGGGATGCAAATCAATGCCCGTGCGGCTGTGGGCCCATTCCGTCATGATGCGGGGGATGAGTGGAACATCTTGCAGGTACAATTCGTGGGCCAGCCGTTGCACGGCGATGGCTTCGATGAACGGGTAGGCCACGATGACTTCCTCCTTGCTCAGGGCGGCAGGGTCACCTTGAAAAGCAGCCTCGGTGTCCATGGCCAGCAGATCGCGGATGCGCGGCAGATTGCTCAAAAAAACAAGGGTCAGGGTGTGTGACTGACGGCTCAAATCTTTTTTATCCGTCTTGCGGGCGTAATCGAGACTTTTGTAGATTTCCTCCTCCAACCGTTGCAAAACCGAATCCATCAACGTGGCGATCTCGACCTTCAACTGCGAGGAATGAATGGATTTCTCGTCGAAAAAGCCCGGGAACAGGAGGCGGAGCAAATCGCATGTAATGGACGAAATCGCCGTTTTAGAAGGCAGGTTTTTGCCATCGAGGTGGTTGATGCCGCCTACGCGGGCGTAGGAAGCAATGAGCTGATCGGTTAATTCGGTAACCGTATGATCCACGACCCCACTATCCCGCACCCGCCCCGGAAAGGCAAGAGCGGGCCGTCGCTTGATCGTCAGGAAGACGGATGAAGCAGGCGGCGCGCGGCTTCGATGACTTGCGCGGTCTCGACCCCGCTGAAACAGCGCAGATCAATCGGACATTCGCGGCGAAAACAGGGCGCACAAGGCACTGGCGCGCGCATGATTTCGGCGTTCGGACTACAGAAGGGGCCTGTCAATTCGGGCGAGGTGCTGCCGAAGGGAACGATCAGAGGCGTTCCCAGGGCCGCAGCCAGGTGCATCGGGCCGGTGTCATTCGTCAGCAACAGACGGCAGAGTTTCAGCGCGGCGGCGAGCTCCCTCAAATTGGTCTTGCCGGCCAGGTTTATCACGCCATCTGCCTCCCGCGCCACATAGCGGATTTCGGTGGTGATCTTCTCCGCCAGGTCCACGTCGCCCCGCCCGCCAAAGACCAGCCAGCGGCAGTGATGTTGTTTTTGCAAAAGCACGGCGGAGGCGACAAACCGTCTCGCCAGCCAGCGTTTGGCCGGGCCATACTCCGCCCCCGGACAAAGTCCGAACCAGGGGCGTCCAGGCGGCGCGGTTTCCAAGCGCAACTTCTGACAAAGCTGGGCGGCTTCCTCGTCGTTGATGACGATGCGTGGCGGCAGAGGCTCGGGCGACCCGCCCAATTCAGCAGTCAAATATAAATAATCATGAACGTGATGCGCCGCGGGGGGCGGGAGCGTCGCCGGCGTGTCGCGCGCAATCAAATGGCGGATTTCGTGGGAGGACCGCCGCCGCATGGGCACGGCGTCCGGGCGCGGAGGCAGCGCCTTCGTCAGGAAAAAGCCGCGCCCCGGGCGGGCCACGCCGACGCGCCGCGGAATCCCGGCCAGCCACAGTTCCAGGGCGGACCGGATGGAATTGGGCAGGGCGACCGCCTCCGTAAAGTTTCCCCGGCGCAGCCTGCGGCCGACCTGCCAGGCGGTTTCCGCGGGGGAAAAGGCGAGCACCTCGTTGAGAAACGGCTGGTCCTGCCAGAGTCCGGCCAGTTTCTCCGGCGCGAGCAGGGTGACATGGGCGGACGGCCTGGCCTGGCGCAGGCGCATTAAGGCGGGCGTGCTCATGACAGAGTCGCCCAGCCAGTTGAGTCCGCGCACCAGGATCTTTTCGGATAATTTCGGCATATTTCAGCATATTTCAGCGCAGACAAATCTTGCGCACGCAATCGTCAAAATCCTCCGCGCCGCTCAGGATTTTTATTTCCACACGCATGAAATAAATGGGGAGATCGCGCCGGTCCAGCTTGGGGAACCGGACGGCGTCCTTCTGGGTGGTGACGATGACATGCGCCTGGCGTTTTTTGCTGCGATTGATAGCGTTGAGGATCTCCTGCTGGGTGAAGCGATGATGGTCGGCGAAGCGTTTTGAATAAACCAACTCGCGGCACAATGTGACCAGGCTCTGTTCGAAGCTTTCCGGCTGGGCGATGGCGCTGAGGGCGGCGGCGCGTTTGCCTTGCAGGAAGTCCAGACCCTTGCGTTCGCCGGTGAACACATCCTCGAAATAAAGCGGGGCGTGAATGCATTCGATGATGCCGGTGCCTGGGCTGTAATCGGCAATGCGCCGGCGCAGTTCGGCGGTCTGGCCGTCGCTTTTGGTGATGAAAATGACGCTGGCCCGCGCCAGATGGGAAGGCGGCTCGCGCAACGTGCCGCGCGGGAACAAATGCTCATTGCCAAACGGTTGCTGGCAATCAACCAGCACGACGTCCTGCCGGCGTCCCGCCAATTTCCAGTACTGGAAGCCGTCGTCGAGCAGCAGGGTGTCGCAGCCGAAATTCTCGATGGCGTAGCGGCCGCTCTTGACGCGATTTTTGTCCACTAGCACGATCACGTCCGTGAGATTGGAAGCGAGCATGTAAGGTTCGTCGCCCGCCGTTTCGGAATCCAGCAACAGGGATTTCCCGTCGGAGACCAGGCGGGGCGGGGTGCTGTCCTCGCGGAAGAGCAGCTTGTTCAGCAGCATCCGGCTGAAAGGCTGGGGCTTTGAACGCCAGCCGCGGGAGAGGATGGCGACGGTGCGGCCCTGCTTTTGCAATTCGCGGGCGAACTTTTCCACCACGGGCGTTTTGCCGGTGCCGCCGAGGGTGAGGTTGCCGATGGCGATGACCTGGATGCCGAGCGTGGCATCGCGGATCAGGCGGGAACGAATGGCGAAGCGGTGAATGACAAGGTAGAGCTGATACACTTTGGACAGGCCGAACAGAATGGAGCGGACCAGATCGGCGCGCAGACCTCGGCGCCTGTCGAAGATGGTCTCCAGGAACGGCGCCTCGATGGCTTCAATCCACGCTCGAATTGTCTCACGCATGCAGAGGCCCAGTGTGCCAACTCATCGGGCGCAGGACAACTATAACGAATGTTTTGAAATGAATGGCCATGGAGCAATTCTTGCTGATGAAACTTGTGGCCGCTTCAGGAGATGGCGTTATCCCCGATGAATTCCCGGTGCAGGCGGGCGTAAATGCCGCCTGCGCTTAACAGCGTCTGGTGCGTCCCCCGCTCCACGATGCGGCCCTGGTCGAGCACCAGCACCAAGTCCGCCTTGCGGATGGTGCTCAAACGGTGGGCTACGACAAAGGCCGTGCGGCCGCGCAGCAAAACTTCCAGCGCATGTTGCAGCCGGGCTTCAGTGACTGTGTCGATCGCGCTGGTGGCCTCGTCCAACACAATAATGCGGGGCCGGGCGAGCAGGGCGCGGGCAAAACACAACAATTGACGCTGGCCCAGGGAAAGACCCGCGCTTTTTTCGCCAATCTGATAGCGCAAGCCGCCGGGCAGGCCCTCAACCATGTCCAGGCAGTCAAGGTCGCAAAGGGTGGCGCGCACCTCGGCTTCCGTGGCCTCGGGGCGGGCAAAGCGGATGTTGTCGATGATCGAGCCGGAAAAGAGGAAATTGTTCTGCTGGACGTTGCCCATTTGCCTGAGAATCGATTCGCTGGTGACGTGCAGCAAATTGTGGCCATCGACCAGCACGGCGCCGCGCACGGGCAGATAGAATTTTTGCAGCAGGGCCACGAGGGTCGTCTTTCCGCTGCCAGTGGCCCCCACCAACGCCACGGTTTGCCCAGGTTCGGCCACAAAGGAGATATCCTCCAAGACGGGCCGGTTGGGCTGGTATTCGAAATAAACGGACTGAAATTCAACACGCCCGCGCAGGACCGGCAAAGGCCTGGCATCCGGGGCGTCGCGCCAGTCCGGTTCCTGGTCGAGCATGCGGAAGAGGCGTTCCGCGCCAGCCATGGCGGTCAGGGCCTGGTTGTATTGGTCGCCGATGACCCGCACCGGCTCGAAAAATAAATTGGCCAGGAAAAAGAAGATCACCAGGTCGCCGACATCAATGTGAAGCCAATCATGCGGCTGCAAAGCGCCGTAACCGGCGAGCAGGGCCGCCGCCCCCAGGAAAAGCTGGCTCTTGAGTTGCAGCAACGGCACAAAAACTGCCGAAGCGCGGGCCACGCCGACGTTATTGTCGCCATGCACGGCCACGAGCCGGCGAAAGAAACCGGAGTTGATGTCCTGCCGCACGAAAGCCTGGGTGACGCGGATGCCGCCGACCGATTCGGCCAGGGTGGAGCTGAGATGGCTCCAGGACCGCTGCACTTTGCGCAGGCGCCCGCTCATTTCGCGGCGATAGCGCTTGTTGACAAGCCAGATCACCGGCGCGAGCAGCAACATGAGCGAAAACAGCTTCCAATCATACCACGCCATGAGCAGCGCCGACGCGGCCATTTGCAGGGCCTGCACCGTCACGATGAACGCCACGTCCTGGATGCCGACCCGCACGCTGTCGATGTCCGACGTCAGGCGGCTGATGATGCGCCCGAACTTGGTGCGATTGAAAAAGGCCATCGGCAGGGTGGCGAGTTTGCGGAAGAGGGTCGAGCGCATGTCGTGGACCACGGCTTCGCCCAGTTCCAAGGCCAGGAGCTGCCGGTAATACAGCGTCGCCACCATGAACAGCGTCAACCCCAAATAGCAGGCGGCCTGGAGCTGGATGCCCGCGATGTCTTTGGAGGCAATGGGGCCGTTGATGGTGCGGCCAATCATCCAGGCCAGCGCCGGCAACTGCAAACCCCGCGCAAACGTCAAAGCGAAAAGGCAGTTCCGCTTTGCCGCATAAGGCCGCGTGAAGGAAAAAACCCGCCGGATCAGGTCCAGGCGCAGCGGCACTTGATCGGCTTCGCGGTACTCGGCCGGATCGTAATAAGTGATAGCCTCGCGGTCCGAGGTAATGGCCTCCGGGTTGCTCATGGGGTGCTTTCCTCCGTCCGGGCCAGGTCCATCAATTGCAGCAGTACCGTTTCGCGGTAAGGGCCGGGCAGATGCGCCAATTCCTCATGCCGGCCGGTTTGGAGCAGGACCCCGTCGTCCAGCACCAAAATCATGTCCGCCCGGCGCAGCAAACTGAGGCGGCTGGAAACGATGAAGGAGGTGCGCTCGGCCGTGGCCACACGCAAGGCCGTGGCAATTTCATGCTCCGTCCCGGGATCGACCGACGCGGTCGGGTCATCCAGAATCAGAATGGGCGGCTGGAGCAACAAGGCCCGGGCCAGCGCCAATCGCTGCCGCTGGCCGCCCGAGAGGTCAACGCCCGATTCGCCCAGGACGGTCCCGTAGCCGCGCGGCAGCGCCATGATGAAATCATGCGCGCAAGCCATGCGGGCCGCCTGTTCGATGTGCCACTGCGTCGCGTGAGGACTGCCAAAGGCAATGTTGGCGCTGACGGTGTTGGAGAAAAGAAAACTTTCCTGGTACACCAGGCCGATCTGCCGGCGGCACGCGTCCAGGTCCAAGTCCCGCAAGTCATGTCCGTCCATGAGGATTCGGCCCAGTTGCGGATCGTAGAACCTGGGGATCAAGCTCAACAAAGTGCTCTTGCCCGCGCCGGTCATGCCGAAAATGCCGATGACCTGCCCCGGTTTGGCTTCGAAACTGATGCCGCGCAGGACAGGATGCGCAGGGTCATAGCCGAAGGTCACGTTGTCAAAGACCACCCGGCCGGTCAGGCGCGGCGGGACGACGGCACCGGGTTTGCTCTCCACGCCCAGCGGCGTGTCCAGCACCTCGAACACGCGGCGGGCTGCGGCCAGGCTTTGCTGCACGGAGTTGGCGATGGTTGAAATGCTGGCCACCTGGCCGTTGAACTGTTGCAGCAACCCGGCGAAGACCACCAATCCGCCGCCCAACGCTATTTGCCCCTGCACGTAAAGCCATCCGCCGTAACCGAACAGGATCACCAAACTGAGCTGGGACAACAATTGCGTCAACATCGTGAAGACCGACAAATTGAGAAAAATGCGGCGTTGCTGGTTCGAGACGAGCGAGTTGGCCTCCTCGAAACGCCCCGCCTGCTGGGGTTCCGCCGCGAAACCCTTGACCGTTTGCATGCCGCGAATGCTCTCGGTGAAAAGCTGCACCAGATGGTCGCTGATTTCGCGGTTGCGCAAATAGGCCGGGCGCAGGCGGCCCGAGTAATAATGCGTCACCCACCAGAGAGGCAGCGCCACGCTCAGACACGCCACGGTCAGGGAAGGATGAATGCGCCACATGAACACGCCGTACGCGATCAGCGTCAGAATCATATTGATCCCCTGCAAGAGCACACCATCCACAAACAGCCGCGTATTCTGCACGTCGCCGGTCACGCGATTGAAGATCGAGCTGGACCCGTGCATGTCGAAAAACGGGAAGCTCAACCGCTGCAACCGCGCGTAAAGCTGGTCGCGCAAGTCCGGCACGATTTCCCCTTGCGTCAGACGAGCCGTGGTCATGTTGTAGGCCCACGTCAGCGCGGCCCTCAGCACGGCTTGCACAATGATGGCCAGAGACAACGCCGTCACCACCCGCAAGGCTGTCCAGCCGGCGGGCGGCGCCCAGCCGAAAGGATAATCGGGCGCGCGTTGCGAGGGATCCAGGGCATGGCGGATCACATCGATGACCACCCCCAACAACTGCAAACCAAGCAGACCCAGCAGCAGGAGCGCCAGGCTCAGGCCGAGTGAGAGCAGGAAATCCGCGCGATAATGCCACGCCACCCGCAGCAGCCGCCTGACCAGTTCGCCCGCCGGGTAATCGCGGCCCGCCGAGTTGATCGAAGTGTCAGTCATTCTTTAACAACTTTATGTTCTCAAGAAACGGTTTCGGTTTGCAACCCCGAACCCCGTCTCCCCCCTTGACTCTCCGAACCTTGGTGCGAAGTTCTGTCTGGAATGCCGGTTTCTCACAAACTTGTTGGGCGGAC
Organism: Verrucomicrobiota bacterium; assembly: GCA_050014435.1. Lineage (GTDB taxonomy): Bacteria > Verrucomicrobiota > Verrucomicrobiia > Limisphaerales > Palsa-1400 > DASRLE01. The sequence goes on from JBEKDI010000048.1 coordinate 40,556, forward strand.
GATTGTGCTGCTTTTTCTGGGGGTGGCCTTTGCTGGATGCGGTCGCGAGGTTCAGGTGGTGGACGACAATTTATGGGCCAACGGCGTGTTGCAATCCATTGTTGAGACGCAACACTATGCCGCCAAGCCCGATTTACATCCGGGTTACTCGGAAGAGTCAGACTATCTGAATGGCAAGGATTGGAGCTTGTTCGCCTTCCCGTTTCCAGGCCAGACCGGACACTCGACCCACAGAAACCAATTTATGCAAAAGGCGGGCGAATATTACGTGGACGGGTTTTTCTCCATTGCGGGCAGCGACTTGCTGATTCACCAATCAGGCACGCTGATGGACCGACAGATTATGGTTTTTAACCCGGACAGCCGCCAGGACATCTGTCCTCCATTCCCTTCCGAACCCGGGCCGTATGCCTTTAATCGCTCCAGAACGGCGTGCGTGGTTCTGGTTAATGGAAGAGCCGTGATTTACGATATTCTTTCCGCTCGCTCCGGCGAACCCAAAATGTCGGCCCGCCCGCAATGGACAGCGGCCATGATGCGGTGGCGGGAAATGAGTGGGAGAGTGAAACCCGTTCTGGCCGAAGATGCGCAGCATCTGGTGGTGTTGCCCAAGTTCGAATCCCCCGGCTACATCAATGCCACAAATTTCTTCGTCGAGGCCTACGCCGCCAACGGCGACAAGGAAAAATGGTCCATTCCGGTCACGAGGAATTGGGAGGATTTCGTGGACGCGGAACTGGTGGATGGCAAAATCATGGTGCTCTCCATCCTTCGGGAAGGAAGGCTTTTTCATTTGAGTCTGACGAATATGCGGGGAGAAGCGCAGCACACAGGGCGGGTCCTGACCTGAATGGCGCTTAGATAAGACCACGGTTTCTCAGAGTGTTTTTGTTATAGTAGCGGCAGCGGTGAGGAACCTCTTTGAATGTGTGCCGGGGTTTATTGAGTAGTTGATAGGCTTTT
>JBEKDI010000049.1:0-41463 GCA_050014435.1 Verrucomicrobiota bacterium
CGAGCATAAATTTGAGCGCCTTCTGACCTCGCTCTGGCCAGCAAGAATGTCCCCGCCGCCGCCCAAAACCAAGCATGTAATGCGATCGAATCACACGCTCACACTCTCGGTCAAGCAGGCCGGGTCCCGCGGAAATTCAAAAATGATTCGTCCGATCTGACTGATCTGACCGATCAAGAACGCTGGGCGCTCTACGCCCCCTGGCTCGAAAATGCCGCCCCTGCCATGCGCGCCAACGCGGTCATTTGCCTCATCCACCAGGCCAACTACCTCCTGGATCAGCAGATCGCCGCTCTCGAAAAAGCCTTCATCAAGGACGGCGGCTACAGCGAGCAACTCGCCACCGCCCGCTTCGCCGAGCGCCAAAAGAAAAAGGATTCCCCGGATCCGGGCAATCCGCCCGATCACAGTCCCGCCTGCCCCAAGTGTGGCAAAACCATGGTCCTCCGCACCGCCAAAACCGGCAAAAATATCGGGCAACAGTTCTGGGGCTGTTCCGCCTGGCCCGGGTGCAAAGGCGTCGTGACATTATGAACAGTCAACAAGCACGCGCACTCGTCGCAGAAACTTTTCCCAAAACTTTCGACAAAGTTCGCTTCCATCAATTTGTCAGGGAACTCCTTAATGGATTCAACGAGGAGAAAGCCCAGCCAATGGCTGTTCCCGACGCTTTTGCAAAGCATGTTCGCAGTTGCATCCGTCTCGGAACCTACGAATCACCCGAGCGCGAACAGGTTGACGTTCTTGTCGTCAACACCACCGAACCTTGGAAACTTCAACGCACCCGAAGTGCCCTTCGTGATTTCGTGGCTCACAAACTGAAACGAGGCGACAACGAGAAAGACGCGGCCCTCGTCGCGTTCGTCTCCCCCACCGAACGGCAATGGCGTTTCTCCTACGTCAAGATGGAGTATGCCGCCGTCGAAACCGAATCCGGCAAGGTCGGCGTCGAGACCCGCCTGACTCCCGCCCGCCGTTACTCCTATATTGTCGGCGAAGGCGAGAGTTGCCACACTGCGCAGTCTCGTTTCCTCGCATTGCTCCAGGACACGGAGAACCACCCCAAGCTGGCGCAGCTCGAAGAAGCCTTCAGCGTCGAGGCCGTCACCAAGGAATTCTTCAAGCAATACGCCGCGCTCTTCGGCGACATCGAGGCCGCGCTCCAGAAGCTTGCCGGCAAAAACCCGGTCATCGCAAAGGAATTCAAGGCCAGGAACGTCAGCACAGTGGACTTCGCCAAGAAGCTCATGGGCCAGATCGTGTTCCTCTATTTCCTCCAGAAAAAGGGCTGGCTTGGCGTGGCCAGGGGCCAGGACTGGGGCACCGGCCCGCACGATTTCCTGCGGCGCCTAACCGATCAGTCCGTTCCGTCACATCAGTCAGATCCCCCTAACATCTTCAACGACGTTCTCGAGCCGCTCTTTTACAACACGCTGGCGACAGACCGTGGCCATGAAGCGTGGTGCAATCATTTTAAATGCCGCATTCCGTTCCTGAACGGCGGTCTGTTCGAGCCGATCGGCGATTACGACTGGCGCAAAACCGACATCATCCTGCCCAACAAGCTGTTCACCAATAGCGAGCGCAGCGAAGCAGGCGACATCGGCACGGGCGTTCTCGATGTGTTCGACCGCTACAACTTCACCGTCAACGAAGCCGAGCCGCTGGAAAAGGAAGTGGCCATTGACCCGGAGATGCTCGGCAAGGTCTTTGAAAACCTGATCGAGGAAATCCACTCATGGCTTGAAGCGTTTCGTCCCGCGCTCAAGAAACGCGATGACCAAGGCAAATATTTTTGGGAATTGCGCTCGTGTGCTTACTGGCAGGAGTTCGAGCGGCCGAAAATCCTGTATCAGGAAATCAACCGGACCGATTGCTTCTCGTTCGATGATTCCGGCTACTTCGCCAACAATAAGCTATTCATGTTGCCCGACGCTCCAAGAGTTTGGCTTGGGCTGTTCAATTCGCGGATGGGCAGTTGGTATTTACACAGCTTCACCGGCGTTCCGCTTGGAGGCTTCCTCGCCTTGCAATGGCCAGTGATGAAAACCTTTCCAATCCCCGCCGCGCCGACGGAAAAGCAAAAGGCGGTGGAGCGTCTGGTTGACCGCATCCTCGCGGCGAAGCAGCGCGATGCCGGGGCGGACACGAGCGCGTTGGAGCGGGAGATAGACGGTCTGGTGTATGCCCTCTACGGCCTGAACCCGGACGAAATAAAAATCGTGGAGGGTGCCTGAATTATGGCCGAAAACCGCAGCCAAGGCCCTTTTGTCGCCAGCCCGCCGCGACCTGACTGAGACACGAAACATGTTTTTGGCCTTGCTCCTTCGCGTCTTCACGTCTTCTTGTCCGCCGTCTTGTCCCGCCGAAGTTTTAACGAAGGTGGAAGCTTCAGCGAAGGGGGAGGCGTGAAAATTCTGCCTTATGGCCACGGCTGGCCAAGTCTTTGATGCGCAGTGGCTTAAACGAATTCCCGTTAGAAATCACATCTTTTTTGATAATTCTTTAAAAATGTGTTGACGAATGGATATCTGCCGCAATTGACAATGTATAATTGACAATTGATAATGGGAAATTCGAGTCAGGGTTCGACGGGGCGGATGGGAGGCGCGGCGGGAAGCCTGCAACAATTGATAATGTATAATTGACAATTGATAATGGGAAATTCAAGTCAGGGTTCGACGGAGTCTCACCCTACCATCGTTTTCGCGTGAGCAGCGGCGCGTTCTTGCACGGTTTTTCTCGGGAATGCTCGATTCTAACATGTTGCAGCGCAAAGGCATCGCTTCCGTGTCAATCGAATAGAGTAAATAATTTAAAAATGCCAAAAATGCCAAATTCCGTGCAATGAAGAAAAGTATGAATTACGAGGACGGAATGCAGCTAAAAGTGTAAAGGCATTCCTTATTGCTTGAAAGAATCCCGGCCACAAAGGGTTTGGATTTCCTTCCTTTGCGGAGCTGAGGGCTGGGCCCCAAAACGGGTGACGGAAATGGCCGCGGCAGCATTGGCGAAACGGACTGCTTCGAGTAAAGAGCCGCCCTCACTCAAACCCACAGCCAGCGCTCCGTTGAAAACGTCACCGGCAGCGGTCGTATCCACGGACGTGACGGGGAAGCCCGGCACAAGCTGTCTGACAGAATCCGTGGCGACGAAAGCTCCGCGAAAGCCCAGGGTGATGATTACAATGGCGATGCCTTTGGCCCGCAGCTTTGCGGCGGCTCGGGCGGCGCTTTTCTCATCTTTGACCGTGATGCCCGTCAACAGCTTCGCTTCAGTCTCGTTGGGGGTAAGAATTGAGATCAACTTGAGCAGCTTGGCGGGCAGGGCACGGGCCGGGGCTGGATTGAGGATGACGGGAATTCCTGCCTTGGCGGCTAGTGCGGCAGCGGTTTCGATGGTTTCCAAGGGTGTTTCGAGTTGCATGACCACGGCGCTGACTCCGGCAAAGGCTGGTCTGGCGCTTTTCACGTCCGCAGGGGAAAGCCGGCCGTTGGCGCCACTCGCCACGGCGATACTATTCTCGCCGTCTTTAGCCACAAAGATCATTGCCACGCCGGAAGGCGCGGTTTTGTCACGGACAATGTAATTGGTGTGGATGCCATCTTGAATAAAGCCGGCGAGGGCTTTTTCGCCGAACATGTCCCGGCCCACCCGGGCGACGAAGGTGACGTCTCCGCCCGCGCGCGCGGCGGCGACCGCCTGGTTGGCGCCTTTGCCGCCGGCGGCGATGATAAATTCGCCTCCCAGAATGGTTTCGCCCGGTTGTGGAATGCGGTCGAGCTTTATGATCATGTCCGTATTGGAGCTGCCAACGACAAGAATGCGGGTTTTGGGCATAAGGTTGAATCAGGTTGGGATGGCAAATGATTTCAGGAGCGGTCAGGAAGTAAGTTTGGAGGCGATCAGCACCGCGAGGCCGATGAGGTAGAAAAGGAACATCGCGCCCAACAGGCCATTGGTGCCTTTGGGGGCATCCTTGAACTCTTTCCAAATGAACACTCCCCAGAAAGCGCCAATCATGGTGGCGCCCTGACCCAGGCCGTAGGAGAGGGCGGCGCCGGCTTTGGTGCTGGCGATGATGCTGAAGGCCATTCCCACATTCCAAATCATGCCGCCGAGAATCCCGATGAGGTGAAGGGGGGCATTGCCTTTGGTAAAGTAGTCGCCAAAGGGAACCGGCGGTCCAGTGATCGGTTTGATCATCATGATGCTGTTCCAGAGGAAGTTCGAAGCAAGGAGACCCACGCTGAAGAGCACGATGGCAGTATATGGGCTTAGCATACCGGCTTGGAGAATCTTGGTGGAGGGATCGATTTTTCCCATGCTCTGAGCCACGTATTTGTAGAAGAAGCCCATTAAAACGCCGGCAGCAACCGCGATAATGATGCCTTTGATGGGGGCCTTTCTGCCTCCGCTTGCCAACCGTTTGTAAGCCAGCGCATCCAGGATGATAGCCACCACCACTGCGGCGACGCCCAACGCGAGCATCGGCATATTTCCTTCTTTAGTTGAAAGATAAGTAGTTATAACGCCCAGCACCAGGGCGAGACCGACCCCGACCGGAAAGGCAACCGCCATGCCGGCGATGTCGATCGCAGCGACCAGCAGGATATTGGAGAGATTAAAAATCACGCCGCCGAAAAAGGCGCTGCCCAGCCAGCGGCCATCCGCCTGGCGCAAGTCGGCCAGAAACCCGCGCCCGCCTGTGCCGCTGCTGCCCAGGGTGAAGGCGAGGATCAGCGACAGCAGGACGACTCCGATGGCGTAATCCCAATAGAACAGTTGGAAGCGCCATTCCTTGCTGGCCAGTTTCTGGGTATTGGCCCAAGAACCCCAGCAGAGCATGGTCACAACGCACATGGCGACGGCCAAAGGGTAAGAATCAACGATAATCATAGCTTAGTGTTGTCATTGCTGATGCGTACGCAGCAGCCGGGCTGTCAAATGATCTTGAAAGGCGGACAGGTTCTTCCAGTGAAGGGCGGCGCGGGCAGTAAACTCTCCGTGGTCGTCACGCAGAGTGTAACCGTCGTTGGAGATGTGGAAACGGATGGTCTCGGTCTCCACAAAAGCCTCGGAATAGGCGAGGTAAACCGCCACGCAGTCGAAAAGCGTGGAGGAGCGAAGGGCGAAATAGTCGCAGTTCATCCAATTGACGCGGGGCGCGAAAATACAGTAGTTCTCGATCACGGCCCGGAGAGTGGGATCGCCCGTGGCGTTCCAGATTCGGTGATAGTTTTCACCTGTGAGCACGGCAGCATTGCAAGTGTCCAGAGGGGTTAGGAGCACATCGCGCCAGGGTGCGGCGAGGACGGCACGAAGGGCTGCAGGGTCCACCCGGACGTTGGTCTCGGGGCTGACCGGGGGGCCGCCGCTGTAGCCGACTGCGAAGCTGCCAAACATACCGACGAGACGACAGCGGGCGGCGATGCCGGGGGCGCGGGCGAGCGCAACGGCCAGGTTGGGCGACGGGGCGATGGCGATGATGGTCACCGGCGCCGGCGATTCTTCGATGATTCGAATCATCCGCCCCACTCCATCCGCGGCAACTTCGCCGGGATAGCGGGAGAGATCATAATCCTTGATCCACGGGTCCTGATTACGGAGGCTCTCGGACATGGGCCTGGAGTTTACGCCAAGGCCGATGGGGATGTCGGTGCGTCCCGCGACGGCCAGGAACTTTGCCGTTATCCTGGCGCGGTAGGTGGCATCACCCGTCTCCATGAGGATGAGCTTGGGGTCCAGTTCGGGACTACGAAGAAGCAGGGCAAGCGCCCAAGTGTCGTCAATATCGGTGCCGATGTCTGTGTCAAGAATTACGGGGATGGTGGGTCTGGAGGCCGACAATACGGTGGTCTGCAGGTTCGTTCCCAGGATTGCGTGATCAGGCAGCCCGGTCGGAGTGTGGAGGTGGTTGGACAACCCCTGTGAATCGCTGAGCTGCGGGCCGGCGGCACAGAGGGCGAAGGCCGCCAGGCAAATGGCGGCGAAAACAAGACAGGATGAGTCTCGCGACTTCATGAGTGCGGTGGAAGAATCATGCTCCGGCTGTCAAAAGAAGAAACTTTTTTAGACTCCATTTTATCCAACTCATGCCAAGCAAGTGCGCAGGCTTCGGAATTGCTACGGATACAGATAGCCCATGGCCTGGGCCCAAAGCAGGTTGTAGGCGCGCATGCCGGCGGCGTTGGGATGCAGTCCGTCGCTCCGGAAATCCTGCGAGTTGGTCAGGAAGTAGGTGTAACAATCCGGGCCGGCCAGGATATGGTTTGTGGCCACCAACTGGTCAATGACGGCGTTGAAGAGCGGGACGTTGTTGTGCTCGCCATCCAGGGTGCAGGCAATGTGCGGAATGACCGGGATGCGCCCGTTGGCCAGGAGCAAGGTGATCATCGCCTGCATATTGGCTTGAAAACCGGCCGTGCTGGAAGTGTTCCCGGCGGAATCATTGGCCCCATAGCACAAGGCCCAATAATGGTAATCCGGGTTGTCGATCAGATTCTGGGGCAGGCGGGCCAGGGCGTTGGCCGAGGTTTCTCCACCGATGCCTCCGTCGATCATGGAAGGGAAGTAATTGGTGTTGTAGAGGTTAATCCAGGCCGCGAAACTGGGCTGATTGCTGTTGGGGTCGTTGGTGCCCGTGGCGCTGTCGCGATTGGCCCAAAAGGCCGTGATGCTGTCCCCCATGAAAAACCAGGTGTCTTCCGCGATACGCCCCCGGCTGTAGGCCTCGGAGATGTCATAGACTTCGATCTCGTCGAGTTGAAGTCCATTGGAAGTGAACGAGGGGACGGCGGTGACCACCATTTTCACCCACTTCATGCCTGTGAAGTCGAAACTGTGCGACCGTGTGCGGTAGGTATTGTTGGTAACACTGGCCACCAGTGTCCACGTCCCATCCGCGCCGTCGGTGGAGTTCGACGAGGTATAGATCTCATAATCGAGCGGCGAACCGTAATCAGGCGCCGGAGTTGACGTTGGTGTAATCGGATCAGCATAATTGTAGTTCGCGCCCGCATTCCATTCCAGCATTACCCGTGTGGGGCCAGAGCCGAGATTGATGGCCATCCAGGCGGGCGCAGATGGGGTTACAACCCCCCCGTACCAAGACTCGGTGAGGAATACCCCGTCATCAAGGATGCTCGTGCTTTGATACGCTGCGGGAGCGTACCCATCGGTTGGCTTCCCGATCGAGATTCTCGGGTTTGGATTAATGTCCTCTTTGACCGTGTAGAACATTTTGGGGGCCGTTAGCTCCCCCGGATCAAGAAATTGGTTGGCCACCCCGACCGGGTTCGTTGTCCATGTGACCAGGTTCGAGCTGGAGAGAACACTGTAGAATTGGCCGGGGAACGGATTCCACGCCATCTGAACTCCCGTCGGCACTTTTTGGATATTGGTGAATATGAGGGTGCTTGGGCTCGGGGTAAGGATCACAACTGTTGGGCGCCCAATCGCCACGCCGTTGATGGTTCCAGTGATGTTGGCTGTGCCCGGCAAGGTTGGGGAAGTCAATATCGCGGTGTAGGTCCCGTTTTCATTGTTGGTGACGCTGCTCAATAATCCATCGGTAGTGCTGAGCGTTACTGTCCCGCTGGTTAAGGTGTTGTTGCCGTTGGCATCTTTCCCTTGCACCGTTATGGTAGAAGTGTTTGTCCCATTGGCAACGATCGAAGGCGGGTTGGCGGTGATAATTGTGTTGGCGGCGCTTATAAGCGCCGTGAACGATACAGAATTCGGGTTCCCAATGGTCGCGCCGGCGATGGTTCCCGTGATGCTGGCCGTTCCGGCTGTGGTGGAAGAAGTTAATATCGCTGTGTAAGTCCCGTTCCCATTGTCGGTCACGCTACTCAGCAACCCCGCCGATGTGTTCAACGTTACCGTCCCGCTGCTGATGGTGATATTGATGCCGTTGGCGTCTTTGGCTTGCACGGTCACCCTCGAAGTGCTCGTCCCGTCCGCCGGGATTAAGGCGGGATTGGCGCTGATCGTCGTATTCGCGGGGCTTAACGCTCCGGTGAAGATCACAGAAGTTGACAGCCCGATCGTTGTGCCGGCGATGGTTCCGGTAATGATAGCCGTCCCAGTCGTAGTCGAGGAGGTCAATATTGCTGTGTAAGTCCCGTTGCCGTTGTCCGTGACGCTGCCCAGTGATCCTGCCGTGGCGCCTAACGTGACGCCGCCACCGCTTGAGGTAAGGATGTTGTTGTACGCGTCCCTGGCTTGCACCGTTATCGTCGAAGCGCTCGTCCCGTTGGCCGGAATGGAGGCCGGGTTGGGGCTGATCGAAGTATTGGCAGCATTGACCGGTCCCGCCACAAAGTTCACGGAGCCCGAGTTCCCAATGACTCCGCCGGCGATGGTTCCCGTGACGCTGGCCGTTCCGACCGTGGTCGAGGAGGTCAACATCGCCGTGTAAGTCCCGTTGCCATTGTCGGTCACGCTGCCCAGCGATCCCGCCGTGGTGCTCAATTTCACCGTTCCCCTGCTTGAGTTTATGTTGGCGCCGGTTGCGTCCCGAGCTTGCACTGTGATGGTCGTGGTGCTCGTCCCGTTGGCGGTGATGGAGGCGGGATTGGCGCTGATCGTTGTGTTGGCGGGGCTCAACGGAGCACCAAGAAAGCCATTGAGCGTGAGGTGGTTCATTTGCTCAGATGCATAAGCGGCGTCGTAACCAGAAAGCTCAAAGGTGATGCTGGTCAACCCTTGAAACTGCGGGCCGCTCAAATCAAAAGTCACGGGGGCAAACGTCGGCGCTTGCGTCGTGGTGCTCTGAGTCACATATGACGCAAATGAATCAACGCTCGTTTTCAGGTCCCAACCAGCCGGACTGCCAAACTGGCCATACCCTGCATTGAATGCCATGCCGGTCAAGTTCATGGGAATTGTCGAAGAAATCGTGAAATACAAATAATAGCCCGAACCCTGTGCGGCGGCCCCAGACGCCGTCGTGTTGGCGCCCGCGCTCATTTGAAGTCCGTTCGTCACTTCGCTCCAGAACCATGCGTAGCCCAGAGTCATATTGCCTGCGGTGACGCCGGATGCGACGATCGAAGGCGCCAGGGGTGTGGAGCCGGTCAGATTGTATTGCGCGATCTCGTTCGGCGCGAGGTTCAACGTAAAGCTCACGGTCGTCGGGTGGCCAATCGTCGTGCCAGCGATGGTCCCGGTAATGGTGGCTGTGTTCGTCGCGCTCGCGGCGGTCAATATCGCCGTGTAAGTCCCGTTCCCATTGTCCGTCACGCTGCCCAGCGTTCCCGCTGTCGTGCTCAATGTCACCGTCCCACTGCTCGCGGGCATATTGTAACCGTTGATGTCTTTGGCTTGCACTGTGATGGTCGAAGTGCTGACCCCATCGGCTGTGATGGAGGCTGGATTGGCGCTGATTGCCGTATTGGCGGCGCTCAACACTCCGTTAAACGCCACAGAGGTTGGGTGGCCAATGTCCGTGGCGGCAATGGTTCCCGTGATGCTGGCCGTTCCCGGCGTGGTCGAGGAAGTTAATGTCGCCGTGTAAGTCCCGTTCCCATTGTCCGTGAGATTGGCAAGGGAACCCAACGTGGTGCTCAAGATGACGACCCCGCCGCTTGAGGTGAGGTTATTGCCGTTCGAGTCTTTGGCCTGGACGGTTATCGTTGAAGTGCTGGTGCCGTTGGCCGCGATGGAGGCTGGATTGGCGCTGATCGTCGTGTTGGGCGCGCTCAGCATGACTGGCACAGCCAGGCTGATGTCATCCACGTAAAAAACCGGCTGGGCCGAGGCCGATTGAGCTTGAATATAGAATCCGTCGAAGTTGGCCGCATTGGCAACTCCCAGGGTGGAGAGCGGAACAGTGATTTGCTGCCACGTATTGGAGACCGGCGTGAAATGGTACAAGTCATTAGCCTGTCCTGTCCCGCCCAGGACGCCCTCCACCGCCAGGGACTGACCGCCGCTCGGTCCTCCGTTAACCCAGAACGTTAAATTGGTGTAGGGGGTGGAACTAATATTCGCGTGTTCGAGATACAGGCCGGACCAACCGTTGGTTATCGTAATCGAAATGGAACTGGCACCGCTATGAACGTATTGGGTGTTGCTGTTGTAGCTGAAATTGAGCGTGGAGCCCCAACTCCAGTTCGCCCAACTGTTTTGCAATGAATCTGTGTAAATCGCCATGTTTTGCGCGACAGCCCCGGAGATCGTCCCCAGCAGCAGCAGGAGGCCAATTCCCCGCCGCAGCCACGCGCGCGGTTGGGCGGAAAGAGGGACGATGGGTTGAATGAACGTGGGGCGGAGAAAATGGATATTTACAAGTTTCATAAGGAAAGTAATTCGTTAGGGTGCAGGCCATCGCGCCTGAAGTGACATAGTCCAGTTTGCATGCCTCAGGCTAAAATGGCAAAGTGGCCAAAGCGGGCGGCGGTGCGACGGTGGAAGCGTCATTGGTGCCGGGATACAGGTGGAACATGGCCTGGGCCCAGAGCAGATTATAGTCTCGCATGCCGAGAGCATTGGGATGCAGACAGTCCACGTACTCGTCTGTATGGTTTATGAAGTAGCTGTAAACGTCCGGGCCGGCCAGGATGTGGTTTGTGGCCACCAACTCATCGATCACGGCGTTGAAGTAGGGAACCCCGTTATGGCCGCCGTCACACGCATAGTTGATGTGCGGTATGACCGGCATGCGCCCATTGGCCAGCAGCATGTTGATCATCTGCTGCATATTGTATTGGTAAGTAGCCGTATTGGTAGTGTTGCCGGCGGCATCATTGGCTCCGTAGTCGAGAGCCCAATAATAATAATCGGGGTTGTCTATCAGGTATTGCGGCAACGAGAGCAGCCCGCCATCCGATGTTGTTCCGCCGATGCCGGCGTCAACTATCGAAGGGAAGTAATTAGTATCGCCATAACTAATCCAATTTGCAAAACAAGGCAAGCTGCACGAGGTGTCGTTGGTAAATAATGGAGGAGTGCCCGAGCTATCGGCGCGGTTGACCCAGAATGCCGTGATACTGTCTCCCATGAAGAACCAGGTGTCTTCCGGAATTCGTCCCCGGGAAAAGGCGGCTGAAACATCATAGGCCTCCATTCTCGAAAAGGCGGCGCCGTTCAGACTTTTTAACTCGCCATTGACGCTGTTGGTCGTCGGGGCGGCGGTGATCACCATTTTGATCCAGCTCATGCCGGTAAAGGCGAAACTGTGCGCCCGTGTCCGATACTGATTATTCGTCACACTGACAACCTGTGTCCACGTTCCGTCCGCCCCGGTGGTGGAGTTGGACGAGGTGTAAAGGGCATAATTGCCCGGGCCGCCGAAATCGGTTTCCACATAATTATAGTTGCCGCCCGCATTCCATTGGAACATGACCCTGCTGGGGCCCTGGCCGATTTCGATCGCGATCCAAGCCGGATTGGCCAGTGTGGGATAGCCGGCATTCCATGATGAGTTGTAGGTGTTGAAAACGCCGCTGGTTGATTGATTCGCGTCGGGGCTGTATCCGAAAGTCGGCTTTCCCATGGAGATGAGCGGGTTCGGATTGATGTCTTCCTTCACCATGTAAAACTTGCGCGGGTTTCCCGCGGTGTTCGTATCAACAAACTGGTTGGTCACACCAACCTCGGTCTGCAACCAATCGACCAAGTTCGTGCTGGAGAGCGTGCTGTAGTACTGGCCAGGGAACCAATTCCATGAGGCCCGGGCACCTTGCTCATGAGATTGGATATTGGTCATGATGAGGAATACGGGGTTGAGCGTCAGGTCCACAATGCCTGGATGTCCAATCGCCAGGCCAGAGATGGTTCCGGCGATTTCGATCGTGGCGGGCGTAGTCTCGGTGGAAATCGGGGCGGTCAATGAGGCCGAGTATGTCCCATTCCCATTGTTGGTCACACTGCTCAACGTTCCGGCCGAGGTGCTCAGCGTGACGTCGCCTCCGTTCAAGCCAAAAGCATTGTTGTTCACATCCCTGGCTTGCACCATGATTGTCGAGGTGCTTGTGCCGTTGGCTACGATTGAGGAGGGATTGCCGCTGATGGTCGTATTGGCGGCGCTCAACGGCGGCACAAAGGTCACGCTGGACGGATGTCCAATCGTTCCGCCGGCAATGGTTCCGGTAATGCTCGCCATCCCCACTGTGGTCGAAGCGGTCAGGATTGCCGAATAAGTCCCGTTGCCATTGTCGGTCACACTGCTTAGCAACCCAGCCGAGGTGTTCAGTGTCACGGTCCCGATGCTAAAACCTATATTGTTGCCATCCGCATCCTCGGCCTGCACGGTCACCGTCGAGGTGCTGATGCCGTCGGCCTGTATTGAGGACGGATTCACACTGATCGTCGAATTGGCGGCGTTTAATGCCCCGGTAAAGAACACGGAGGTCGGGTTCCCGATTATTGCGCCCGCAATGGTGCCGGTAACGTTCACCGATCCTATTGCGGTCGAGGAAGTCAACGTGGCGGTGTATGTCCCGTTGCCATTGTCGGTCACACTGCCCAGCGATCCGGAGGTGGTATTCAGAACCACGGCGCCGCCGCTTGAAGTCAGGTTATTGTTATACGCATCCCTGGCCCGCACGGTCAGCGTCAAGGTGCTGACGCCGTCGGCCGCGATGCTGACGGGGTTGGCGCTGATGATGGTATTCGCCCCGCTCACCGGTCCCGGCACAAAGGCCACCGAGGCCGGGATTCCAATCGCCACGCCGCCGATGGTTCCGATGATATACGCCGTGCCCACCGTCGTCGAGGATGTCAAGATTGCTGTGTAAGTCCCATTCTGATTGTCCGTCACGCCGCCCAAGGAACCATCAGAGGCGCTTAACGTCACCGTGCCGCGGCTGGAGGATATGATATTGTTGTTCGCATCCCTGGCCTGCACGGTCAGCGTCGAGGTGCTGACGCCATTGCCGGTAATGGAGGCGGGGCTGGCGCTGATCGTGGTGTTGGAAGGGGCCACCGGCTGGCCAAGAACACCATTGATCGTGAAGTTGTTAAAAAAGATTGCCGCAGCGGGATTATTGACATATCCGCACACCCGGAAGGTGATGTTGGTAACCCCTTGGAAAGAAGCCGCGCTCAAATCAATGCTCTGGTTCGTAAAGGTCGAATACTGCGTGGGAAAGACTTCCGTGGCGAGAATCGACCCAAAGTTATCCACACTGGTTTGCACAACCCAACCAGCCGGGTTTCCAAACTGACCGTAAGCTCCACCCAGCGTCATGCTGGACAAGATCATCGGATTGGTGGAGGTCAGCGTAAAGGAGGCGTACTGACCGCCTGCGGCAGCTTGAGCAGGGTTGATGAAAGATCCCGCACCTTCCTGAAGCTGACCCACGGTCGCGGCGGACCAATCCCAAGCATAGTCCGGCACCAGTGTGATGCTGCTCGCGCTGCCAATCCCCGGATTGAACGCCGTCGGAGCCAAAGAGTTCGTGCTGTTATTAAACAGATATTCCACAATCACATCGGCGGCCAGCGGCGCCGTGAATATTACGGAGGTCGGATTTCCAATCGCTGTGCCGGCGATGGTCCCGGTAATGCTGGCTATGCCCGCATTGGTCGAGGAAGTCAACGTGGCCGTGTAGGTCCCGTTGCCATTGTCTGTCACGCTGCTCAGAGATCCCGCCGAGGTGATCAACACCACCGTCCCGGCGCTCGATGTCAGATTATTGCTGTTGGCATCCATGGCCTGCACCGTCAGCGTCGAGGTGCTGGTCCCATTGGCCACAATTGAGGCTGGATTGGCGCTGATCGTCGTCTTGGCCGCGCTCACCGGTCCGGGCGCAAAAGTCACCGAGGTCGGATGCCCAATCGCTGTCCCCGCTATCGTTCCGGTGATGTTCGCCGTGCCCGCCGTGGTCGAAGAGGTCAACGTGGCCGTGTAAGTTCCGTTCTGATGGTCCGTTACACTGCCCATCGATCCTGCCGAAGTGCTCAACGTCACGGTGCCGCCACTCGTGACGTAGTTGTTGTTGTTCGCGTCCTTGGCCTGCACCGTCACCGTCGATGTGCTGGTCCCGTTCGCCGTGATCGAGGCCGGATTGGCGCTGATCGTCGTATTGGCCGCGCTCAACGGCGCCGCAGTGAAGACCACAGAAGCCGGGTTGCCAATCGTACCGCCGGCAATGGTTCCAGTGACGCTGGCCGTGCCGACCGTGGCCGGAGAGGTCAATGTGGCCGTGTAGGTCCCGTTGCCATTGTCCGTCACGCTGCTCAACGATCCCGCCGAAGCGCTCAACGTCACCGTTCCCGCACTCGCGGTGAGATTGTTGCCATTGCCGTCCTTGGCCTGCACTGTCAGCGTCGAGGTGCTGGCCCCATTGGCCACGATCGAGGCCGGATTGGCGCTAATCGTCGTATTGGCGGCGCTCAGGGTGCCGGTAAGAATTACAGAGGTCGGGTGGCCAATCGTTGTGCCGGCGATGGTTCCGGTGATGTTGGCAGTGCCAGGCGTAGCCGAAGAGGTCAACGTAGCGGTATAGGTCCCGTTGCCATTGTCCGTCACACTGCCCACCGAGCCGGCTGAGGTGTTCAACGTCACAGTTCCTCCACTCGAAGTAAGATTATTGCCATTGCCGTCCTTGGCCTGCACGGTCAGCGTCGAAGTGCTGGTTCCATTGGCTGGAATGGACGTTGGATTGGCGCTGATCGTTGTATTGCCGGCGTTGAGCCCATTGCCAAAAGTGCCATTGACCGTAAGGTTCTTTAAAATCTCATATCCATAGGCGGCCGCGTATGGGTATATCTGGAAGGTGATGCTGGTCAACCCTTGAAACTGCGCGCCGGTCAAACTGATGGTATTGGACCCAAACGACGGGAGTGCCGTGGCGACGGAACTCGTCAGATACGACTCGTATCCATCCACGCTGGTTTTCAAATCGAAGCCGGCCGGACTTGAAAAGTTGCCATATCCTCCGTTGAATGTCAGGCTGGTCAAATCGATGGGGGTTGACGAAGTCAGCGTGAACGATGAGTAAAAGCCTGATCCCTGCGCGGCGGCCTGGACTGCATTAGTCGTGGTGCCCGGATTCGTTTGCAGCCCGTTCGTCGCCTCGCTCCAGAACCAAGAGTAACCCAAAGTCACGTTGCCTGCGGTGACCCCGGATGCGGTCGTCGAAGGCGCCAGGGGTGTGCCTCCAGTCAGATTGTATTGCACGAGCACCGTTTGCGCGAAGCAGGCCGGGGTGGCGGCAAACAGCAAGGCGGCAAGGAGGCATTGTTTTTTTCCAAGTATGGGGTTCATGGTAGTTTTCCAGTTGTTTGTTGTATCCAACGTTACATTTAAATTCTAATTCATCCTGCTGCTCATCATCCAGAGCGGGACCATCAACACCTCACCGCGATGACTATGATTGATGGCGACATTTCAACATAAAATCGCATCCGGGTATAGTCATCAAAACTGATGAAGCTTGATTTTTTAAACATGCCATTTTGCCCGCACATTTGCTGTAACAACTTGCAAAAGCTGGAAGAGCGATTTGGGCAGGGGCCGGCATGAATGAGCGCCCCCCAGCGAAACCTCCAAACAGGGATGGTTCTTGCGCATGAATTTCGGCCCAGTCAGAGTCGAAAAAAAGCCACGTTCCGCAAAAATCACGGAACGTGGCGCTCGATAGATAACAATTGATAACGAACAGCCTGCAGATTCAAGACCTGCGACGCCAAGCCTTGAGTCCGACCATGCTCATAAGGCCCATGCCCGCCAATGCCATCGTATTCGGCTCAGGAACGGCACTGGGACCATTGAGCGAGATGTCGTTGAGCGTCTCATATCCATAGGCGGCATCATATCCGGAAATTTCGAAGGTGATGCTGGTCAACCCTTGAAACTGCGCACCGCTCAAATCAAAGGTCACGGGGGCAAACGCCGACGATGTGGTGCTCTGCGTCACATACGTCGCAAATCCATCAACGCTCGTTGACAGGTCCCAGCCGGCCGGATTCGAAAAGTTGCCGTACTCTGCATTGAATGTCAGGCTGGACAAACTCATAGGGGTTGCCGAAGAAATCGTGAACGCCTCATACTGGCCAGGGCCCACCACAGAGGGCGCGGCCAGGGCCGCAGTGGTGGTGGTGGCCCCCGCATTCTCTTGGAGCCCGGTTGCCTGTGGGGCCCAGTACCATGGATAGGCCGCGCCTATGGTGCCCGCAGTGATACCGGGGGCTTCTGTGGTGTAGGCAAAGGGTGTGGCGCCAGTCCCATTGTATTCAGCGAGCACGCTCTGCGCGAGGCAGGCCGGGGCGGCGGCAAACAGCATGGCGGCGATAAGATATTGTGTTTTTCCAGGTATGGTGTTCATGGTTGTTCTCCGGTTGTCGTTTCTATCGTTAAACTTAAGTTTTATTTCGTTTTGCCGATTCTTATCCAAAGCCCGACAATCACATTCTGACCGCTGGGCTTTGACTGATGCTCGCATTACAGCACCAAATCGTGTCCGCGCATAGTCATCAAAACTGATGAGTCTTGATTTTTTAAATATCCCATTTTTGCGCCACATTTGTCTGCAACAACTTGCAATTTGTGACGGGCGCAATTCAGTTTTTGGCGGGGCGATTTGGGAGGGAAACCAGCATGAACGCGATGCGCCCTGCGACGCATCTAAACGCGCCTGGTTCTTGCGCATGAATTTCGGCCCAGTCAGAGTCGAAAAAAAAGCCACGTTCCGCAAAAATCGCGAAACGTGGCCCTCGATAGATAACAATTGATAACAAACAGCCCGCAGATTAGGACCGGCGACGCCAAGCATTGAGACCGAACATGCTCATAAGGCCCATACCCGCCAATGCCAGGGTATTTGGCTCGGGAACAGAAGCGAGAGAGCCATTGACCTGAAAGTCGCTAAAATCGGCAGTCCCACTGTTTTTGACATAGCTGTAAACACGGAAAGTGATGCTGGTCAACCCCTGAAACTGCGCTGGGGTCAAATCAACGGTTTGGGACGCAAACGTCGAGTATTGCGTGCTGAAGGCCCCCGTCACATAAGACGCAAATCCATCCACGCTCGTTGCTACGTCATAGCCAGCCGGGTTGCCAAACTGGCCGTAAGCACCGCCGAAGGTCAAGCTGGTCAAATCCATGGGTGTTGCGGATGTGAGTGTAAAAGTAGCATAGTCAGCGCCTGCAAACGCCAAGGCGGGAGTGGTGACGGCACCCGGACTCTCGCGAAGGACGCCCGACGCAGGCTCGCTCCACGCCCCGCCAAATCCACCGAAAGTGATGCTGGTGGCGCTGGTGACATTCACCGTTGATGGAACCACGGCAGACGAAAGCGGCGTGGCAGCCAGATTATATTCCGCGAGCAGCACACTCTGGGCGAAGCAGGCTGGAGCGGCGGCAAACAGCACGGCGGCAATAAGATATTGTGTTTTTGCAAATGGGGTGTTCATGGTTGTTTTCCGGTTTTTGTTTCTATCGTTAAACTTAAGTTTTATTTCGTTTTACCGATCCTCATCCAGAGCCCGACGATCAAGTTCTGACCACAAGACTTTCGCTGAGGGTGCCATTTGAACAGCAAACGGCCTCTGTGTATAGTCATCAAAACTGATGAGTCTTGGGTCTTGCGTGTGATGCCGGCCACAGGCAAGATTGCGATGTGGAGCGCATGTTCAAGCCCTCAAATCACTCCCGGGCCGTTTTGCGGCTGCTTCGACCATTGGGGTGGGTCTTGATCTGCCTGCTTGCCGCGCTTGCCTGTCGCGCATCGCCGCCGCCGCACTATGTCATGCATGTGTGGCAAACCGATGAAGGCATGCCGCAAAACGGAGTAAGCGCCATGGTGCAGACCAGGGACGGATACCTGTGGATCGGCACTTATGGCGGGCTGGCCCGTTTTGATGGAGTGCGATTTGCCGTCTTCGACAACAATAATACGCCGGCCATTCTTTCCAGCCGCGTCACCAGTTTATTTGAGGATTCTTCGGGGAGCTTATGGATTGGTTACGAGGGGGGCGAGTTGGCACGCTACAAAGGCGGGATTTTTCAGAATGTGGATATTCCCGCCTGGAATGGACGAAAGATTCTTGGGATCGGCGAGGATCGCGCGGGTGAGATCTGGTTGCTGGGTGTTGACGGTTCGCTGTTGCGCCTGCGCGACGGGCTGATTCTGCAATCAAATGCGGGCGCCGATTCGGAAATCGGATCGATAACAACAGACCGTTACGGTCATACGTGGGTGCGGCGGCGTGGCAAGATATCATGGCTTGAAGGCGACCATCTCAGCCCGGTGCCTTTTGCCACCAATTATATTTACGTGCAGGGCATGTGCTTGAGCCGGGACGGAGAATTGTGGCTGGCCGATGACGGGCGGCTGCGCCGATGGAAGGACAGGGGATGGGCCGAGGATTTGGGGATGGCAGCATGGGGAACAGTGCCTACCATGCCCGCCCTGGTTGAATTGCGCACCGGTGGACTGGCAGCGGGCACTGTGAGTAACGGGCTGTGTTTTATGCTCCCGGACCGCACCTTGTCTTACATCAACCGCAGCAATGGTCTATCAAGCGACTGGGTCCGTTGCTTGTGCGAGGATCGTGAAGGGAACCTGTGGGTGGGAACTGCTAACAGTCTGGTTATGCTCCACGCCGCAACGACCACCACCGTTTATCCGCCGGACCAGTGGCAGGACCGGCCGATACTCTCCGTGAGCAAGGCGCCTGACGACACGCTGTGGATAGCCACCGAGGGCGCCGGCTTGTATCGCATGAGGCAGGCGGGCTGGACACATTTTGACACGGCGCAAGGCATTTCCAGTTCGTTCGTCTGGTCTGTGTCCGAGGATACGCAGGGACACGCCTGGGCCGGCACATGGGGTAGTGGTTTATTCGTTCAGAGCGGCGATCGTTTTGAGCCCGTCGCCGCTTTTGACAGGAACACGACACCCGTATTTGCGGTGCTTCACGCAACAGACGGCAGCGTATGGGTTGGCACCCAAACTGGCCTGGCGCATTTGGAACACGGCAAAGCAGAATGGTATGGCACCAACACGGGTCTGGTCCATCCCGATGTCCATGCCATCGCGCAAGACCGCAACGGCGCCATTTGGTTCGGCATGTCAGGTGGCGGACTGGGGGTCATCAACCATGGCGGCGTGCGACAGTTTCGGAGAGCCAGCGGTCTTGTCAGCGATTTCATCCAATGTCTGCATCTGGATGACGATGACTCCCTTTGGATTGGCACCGCAGGAGGCGGCCTGAACCGGCTGAAAAATGAACAGTTTGCCGCGATCAATGCGACCCAGGGGCTGCCGAATAATGTGATCTGCGACATCGAGGACGGCGGACACGGAGATTATTGGTTCAGCTCGCACGGCGGTATTTTTTACGTCAACAAAAACCAGCTTGACGCCTGTGCCGACGGACTAACGAATTCGGTGCAAGCCATCGTTTACGACAAAAGCGACGGGCTTCCCACTCTCGAGTGTTCGGGCGGCTTTCAACCCGCAGGGTGCATGACGACCGACGGGCGGCTGTGGTTTCCGACAAGCAAGGGTCTCGTGGTAGTGGACACCAAGGAACGGGAATTCAACACATTGCCCCCGCCGGTCGTCATCGAAGGCCTGCTGGTCAACGAACAATCGGTCGTGAAGGAAGGCTCGGAGGGCGCCGTGATGCGCATCCCGCCCGGCGGGAATCGCCTTGAATTCCGCTACACTGGATTGAGCCTGGCCGCCCCTGAAAAGGTTAAATTCAAATACCGCCTCGAAGGTTTGGAATCGCAATGGGTTGAAGCTGGAACGAAGCGCGCGGCAAATTACAGTTACGTTCCGCCGGGCCGCTACGCATTCCACGTCATCGCCTGTAATAATGACGGGGTTTGGAACGAGACGGGGAATACATTGCCCATAATCGTTCTCCCGTATTTCTGGCAGACTTGGTGGTTTCGGCTTCTTGCCATCGTGTGCCTGGCGGCGGGTGTGGGAGGCGGCGTGCTCATCGAAATGCGACGCCGCATGAGACGGAAACTGGCCTGGATCGAACATGAACGCGCCGTCGAGCGCGAGCGCGCCCGCATTGCCCGCGACATTCATGACGAACTCGGCGCCAGCCTGACGCGCATCACCATGCTCAGCCAGGCTGCCGAGACGGGACAGGATCAAGCCCAGTTTGCCGGCGACCTGTATCGGATTCACGACACAGCGCTCCAATTGACCCGGGCCATGGATGAAGTCGTGTGGGCTGTCAATCCGAAGTACGATACGCTGGACGGTTTGGCCGCCTACCTTGGCACGTATGCGCAGGATTATCTGGCCGCAGCCCGCATTCGCTGCCGCCTGGAAATACCGCTGCGTCTGCCATCCTGGCCGTTGACCGCGGAAACGAGGCACGACCTTTTCCTGGCGTTCAAGGAGGCGCTCAACAATGCTGTCAAGCATTCCGGCTCCGCCGAGGTGCGCATCTCGCTGTTGATCGAGACGGGGGGCTTCTCCCTCCAGATCGAAGATAATGGGCGTGGCTTTCCGATGGCTGAAATGGAGTCAAACCCGGCGCCGACACCCGATCGTCCTGCTTCTGGCCATGGGCTGGGGAACATCCGCCTGCGGTTGACGGAGATCGGCGGGACCTGTGACATTCGCAGCGCACTGGGCGAGGGGACCGTTGTCCGCCTGGTCGTGCCGAATCCGGCTGCGCATCGCAAGAACTGATGATATACAGCATACCCTAACCGGTGTAAACTTAATGCCAACTTGAACATCTCAGTATCAATTATCGAGGACGACGCCCAAACGCGGCGTATTCTGGCGGAGTGGGTCAGATCCGCAGAAGGTTTCACTTTATTGGGCGAGCACGAGAGCGCGGAAAACGCCCTGTCCACAATTCCAAAGGAGAATCCGATGGTGGTTTTGAGCGACATAAACCTACCGGGGATGAGCGGCGTCGAGTGCGTGCGCCACTTGAAGGCAGTGCTGCCCCAGACACAGTTTGTGATGCTGACAGTCTACAGGGATGAAGACCACATTTTCGAGGCGTTGTCCGCGGGCGCGACCGGCTATTTGCTCAAGCAAACGCCGCGGCGGGAATTAATTGCCGCCCTGAAACAAGTCCATGGCGGCGGTTCGCCGATGACCAGCACCATCGCGCGAAAGGTGGTGGAGTCGTTCGAAAGATTTTCGCATCCATCCACTGCTGATCTGGTCACCCTGACACCCCGGGAACTGGAGATTTTGCATTTGCTGGCGCACGGACACCTTTACAAGGAAATCGCGGAGACGCTTGCCGTCAGTTTGCCCACGGTGGCCACCCATATCCGGCACATCTATGAGAAGCTGCATGTGCGGTCCCGGTCCCAGGCGGTCGCCAAATACAGCTCCGTCCCGATGCAGCCCGCCCGCGCGCCTGCTTCGGGCTCGCGTGCTGGAACTGTCGTCGGCGTCAAACCATATTAGCGGTTTGGGCATGCCGTTGACTAGCTGCCATCACTATGGCTGATCTGCGAGGATCGCTGTCCAAGTACTGGATTATCGGCATGTTCACTTATCAACTGCAAACTCTGGTTGGAACGCTTGTGAAAAGTTTGTCTTGCCTCCAAAGCTGCCGGGGAGGGACGGGTTCAATCGTCCATCAAGGATCTGGTTCTGCTGGAATTTGCCGGGAAAAAGCCAGCGTGTAGAGCGAAGATAGTTCCGGCCGGCCGCCCACCTCAACCACGAGGTCGAAGGTTTCCTCCGGCCAATCTGGCACGCGTCCGGCAAGCACCGGTCCGGCGCAGTGTGTGTTGGCCGCCGAGCCGGGACAGTTCCAAGTGCCCAGCGAGAGGGACACCGGACCCGCTTCGAGGCGGACATCGAAAGTCAGGGGACCGGCCGCCTGTGGCGAATCGTTGAGGAAGAAAAGCGTGACGGAGAATTCCGCGCCGCGCGTCCAGTCGAAACGCGGGATGCGCGCGCTGGCCATGACGGGCCGGTTGGCGGCGGCCACAGCGTGATAGGCGGGTTTCGGTTCGTTGGGCCAGGCGATGAGCGAGTTATTCGCAGCGCACGGCCACGGTTCGTTGAAGACCCAACAGGCCACGGCGCTGCAGGCTGGTTTCTGCCGCCGGCCTTCTTCGTAAATGGCCTTGTAACCCTCTGCCTGCAAAAGTTGGAGACGGCTGACGAGTTGCTCCAGCGATTGCGACGGCCCGAAATAATACTCGGCGACTTCGGGATAGAGCCATGCGTTTGGCTCATCCGAAGTCCAAACCTCGAAAGCATTATGCGCCTTCCAGGAGGACGTCGGGCGCAGCGGCCACACTTCGTCGGCGGGAATTATTTCGCGAAGCTTCGCCGCCGCCGGTGGTGCGGACACGCCAAACTCCATATATGCGGTGGCGGCTTGGTTCGGATAGCACTGGAACACCGTCCGCGGGTCCGGGTCGTTGCTCATCTTGAACCGGTAATCGCCGTGACGCATGCCATGCAGTGGCGAGGTCGGCAGAAACGGGCGGGCGGGATCGAGGTCGAAGCAATTGCGGTTGAGCAAGCGCAGGGCGTGGTCCTGCATCGTCATGCCCGACCAGGCATTGAACAGCTCGTTGCCGCCGCACCACAGCGCGAGGCAGGCGTGGCGGCGGCGGCGGCGAATGATGGCGCGCGATTCCTGGTCCAGCACGCGCAGGTAGGCAGGCGTGCCGTCGTAGCGATTGCAGGCCAGCGGAAATTCCTGCCACACGAGGATGCCCAGTTCGTCGCACTGCTCGAAGAACGCGGTCTTGTTGACAGTAGCGCCGCCCCACGCTCGCAGTAGATTGAAATTCGCCCCGGCAAAGAGGGCAAGTTGCTCGCGGTATCGCTCCGGAGTGAGCGTGCCGGGAAAAATTTCCGGGCACACCCAGTTCGCGCCGCGCGCAAAAATCGCGCGTCCGTTGACTTCAAAGGTGATCGGCACAGGCGGCTGGGTTGCTGGTAGTCCGCCTGCGCGGTCGAATTGACCGGGTGACATCACGAGACGGATGCGGCGCAGACCAACGCGTTGTTCGCAGGTTTGCACGACGCAACCCGCGGTATTCAGCGTCTCGACGATGCTCGTGTAAAGCAGAGGTGCACCCTCGGTGTTCGGCCACCAAAGCTCCGGATGCTTCACCTGAATCATGCACAGTTTAGCCACCCCTTCCTGGCTGGCGATGACCGCGCCTGAAGGATTCTTCACCGACCAGCGCACACAGTCGGCTTTGCCTTCCGTCACCAACCGCAAATCCGCAGCCGAAAAATCATCGGCGAGCTCATAGGCGACTTCGACATGCTTGAGCCAGGCGTCCGTCGGGCGGACTTCGAGATAAGTTTCTTCCCAGATGCCGAGCGGTATCAGGCGCGGATGAAAATCCCAACCGTAAGCGACAGCCGGTTTGCAGGATTGCCGGCTTTCTTTTCTCCCGCCATCAAGGATGCTGCCGCCAACATCGGACGGCACGGGTGCTTTTGGAGCGGGGGCCACGATGATTTCAATCAGCGCGCCGTCAGCGGCATCGGTCAGGTCAATTTCAAACGGCGAAAACGTTCCTTCCTGAGAATGAACGACGCAGCCACCCACACGCACCGTGCAGGCGTAATCCACGCCGCCGCACAGGAGTATCAGGCGCTGATCGGACGAAAGCGCGGGTTTCGCCAATCGAGTCCGGTAAATCCAGTGGACATCCTCCATCCAGGCGTAGGCGCGAAAGTTTTCCGCCTGCCAATATGGCGGCCAACCTTCCGCGCGCGCCCAGTCGAGTTGCACCGTGCCCGGCACGGCGGCGGGGACGAAGCGGTCGGGCGTTTTTGCCGAATCGGGGGTCCAACCGACCTGCCAGTCAAGCAGTGTGTGGGACGTCAGTGGCGGTGCGATCATTGGGATGGTGACTTGTGTCGGAACGGTTGATTAATGAAATCCATATTGACCGGCGGGAGCGTGCTTGGCAAGTAATATTTCGTTCTCCAGGACATCCAGGGCAAGACCTATGCGGAGAAGATCATGATTGTCGAAGTGGAGCAGGTCACACCGCTGCATTTCCACTGGCAGAAGACCGAGGACATCATCAACCGCGGCGGCGCCGGGTTGGTTGTGCAACTCCATAACTCCGCGCCAGATGATCAACTGGCGAAAACGGAAATTACCGTCAGTCTGGACGGAGTCGCCCGGAAAGTTTCAGCGGGAGGCACGGTGGAATTGTCACCGGGAGAAAGCATCACCTTGCCGCCGCGCTTGTATCATGCCTTCTGGGGCGAAGGCGGTCGCGTGCTCGTCAGCGAGGTGTCGATGGTAAACGATGACCGCACCGACAACCGTTTTTATGAATCCATCGGGCGCTTTCCCCATATCATCGAGTACGAGCCGCCGCTGCACTTGCTCACGATGGATTATGCCAAATATTATCGCGGCCTACCCCGGCAATAACTGAGCCAATGAAAAACACATCGATCAAAAACGGGCGTCCATTCATGCCAATCCGCAAGGATGCAAGGTATTTAGCGGAAATTGCTCTGTAAATTTATTGGGAAATCCAGACAATTCTCCGCTTCGCGCTCAGGCGCTCAATAACTCCCGCTGCCAGTCCATCAAATCGCCCTTGTGGAGGTTCCAATCTTCAGCCAGGGCCAGAAGTGTGGCGCGACTGGCGATCAGGGTGGCGTCAATCTCCAATTGCGCGGCGCGGCTGTTCCGCAGTTGTTCCAATTGAGCGAAGCGCTGGCGTTGCTCTTCGGTGTGGCGCCGCGAACGGAAACGCAGTATCGCCGGATGTTCGTTGGGTGAAAGCGCCAGGGCTTTTTGAATCGCCTCGAGTAATCCATCCTTGCGGCGCGGCGAAAAATAGCGGGGCAGCAGTGCCTCAATGGGGTGATGGTCGATGGCCGCCGCGGAAATATCCACCAGCGCCTCATGGCTGAGCACAAAGTAAGGCGGCCTGTTGGCCGCGACCGCCTCCTTCTCGCGCCAGCGCCAGATCTCGCGCAAAACCGCCAGCGCGGCGGGGGTCAGTTTGTGGCTGCCCTTGACGCGCCACACCAGGTCCGGTTCGTGCTCGGCGGGAATGGCGCATTCGGCGATGAGCCGGTCACAAGATTGCTCCAGCCAGGCCAGGCGCCGTTTCTGCGCCAACTGCTCCCGCAGAATGTCGCTCAGCTTCTTGAGATGGCGCGTGTCGGAGCGCGCGTAAGTCTCCATGCGCGGCGTGAGCGGCCGTTTCGACCAATCGGCCTTCTGCGATCCCTTTTCCAGCACAATGCCCACGTGTTTCTTGACCAGATCGCCCAAGCCGAACTCGCGCTCCCCCAGCAGCCGGCCGGCCAGCATCGTGTCAAAGATGCGGCTGGGCACGAAGCCGTGGTTCTTGCGCAGCAGCCGCAAATCATAATCGGCCCCGTGCAGGATCAATTGCTGTTTCTTCAATTCCAGCCAGAGCGGCTGCAAATTCAGCCCCGCCAGCGGGTCAATCAGGCGGTCGCCGTGCGCGGTGCTCAATTGAATGAGGCATAGCTTTTCCGGGTAGGCGTGCAAACTATCCGCTTCCGTGTCCACAGCCAGCCAGTCCGCGGCACGCAACGCGGGCAGGAATTCCGTCAATTTACCATCCGAATCTATCACAAGCCCCTCAGTATATGATAAAGCCGTCCAACTTTAAACCTTGAATTTTGATCCCGAAAAACCCCATTTTACGGCCATGAATCTGCCCCATGCCCTTGGCAATTCCGCCCGTCGCGATCCCGGCAAGACCGCGCTGTTCTGGGGCGGCACGCAATTTTCCTACGGCGATCTCTGGGCGCAGTCGTTGGGCGTGGCGGACCGGTTGCGGTCGGAATTTGGCGTGCGCGCGGGAGATCGCGTCGGCCTCTGGCTGAAAAACTGCCCGGAATTTGTGCCGGCACTTTTTGGCATCTTGCAAGCCGGCGCCGTGGTTGTTCCCATCAACAATTTTCTCAAGCCGCCCGAAGTCAGTTTCATCCTGGCCGATGCGGGCATCGACGTTGTCATCTTGGACGAAACGATGCAGGAGGGGTTCGAGAAATTGCGTTCGGGCCGTCCCGGGTTAAGGGCGCTGGCCGTGGAAGACTTCGCCAGCCTTGCCGCGCCGGCCAAAGCGGGGCAGGGGAGGGAATGCCGCAGATCGGAGTCCGACCTGGCGGTCATCATCTACACTTCGGGCACGACGGGCCATCCCAAAGGCGCAATGCTGTCGCACGGCAATTTGCTGGCCAATGTGGATAGCTGCCGGCGCGTGCTGGAAGCGGTGGGGGAAGACCGGATTGTCGTGCTGCTGCCCATGTTTCACAGTTTCATGCTGACGGTCGGCGTGTTGCTTCCCCTGCTGGTAGGCGGCTCGATTGTTTTAATCAAAACGCTGCATTCTCAAAAAAACGTCGTGGCGGAAATCGTGCAACATCGGGCCACCATCCTTCCCGCCGTGCCGCAATTCTTCCGCGCCCTGACCCACGGTTCGGCCCTGCCCGATTTGCCGCTGCGCCTCTGCATCAGCGGCGCCGCGCCGTTGCCGGCGGAGATTTTGAAGGAGTTCAACGCCCGGTTCCCCATTCCCTTGCTGGAAGGTTACGGCCTGAGCGAAGCCAGCCCCGTGGTTTCGTTCAATCCAATCCACGGCCCCTGGAAGGCCGGCTCCATTGGCATTCCCATTCATGGCGTGGAAGTTTCCGTGCAAAATGATTCTGGCGAAATCCTGCCCGCGGGCGTCACTGGCGAAATCTGCGTGCGGGGCGGCAACGTCATGCTCGGTTACTGGAAGCAGCCCGACGAGACCGCCGCAACAATGCGCCAGGGTTGGCTGCTCACGGGCGACATCGGCCATGTGGACGCCGACGGTTATTTCTACATCACCGACCGGAAGAAGGACATGCTGCTGGTCAACGGCATCAACGTGTACCCGCGGCAGATCGAGGAAGTGCTTTATGCGTTTCCCGGCGTGAAAGAGGCCGCGGTCATCGGCATCCCGGATGAGCGCAGAGGCGAGCAACCGCTGGCGTTTGTTACAGCGCAGGACGGAGTCGAGTTGGAGGAAGGGCCGCTGTTGCAGTTCGCGCGCCGGCAGTTGGCGGACTATAAAGTGCCGCGGCACATCGTTTTTTTGCCGGCGCTGCCCCGCAACGCAACCGGCAAAATCCTCAAAATCGAGCTGCGAAAGTCCGCCGCACGAACTTCTTGACTCCTTTATTATTGGTTGCATTGCAACGACTTGCGCATAAACAGGACTTTTACGTGTTGACGCTGGCATGGATCGCCCCATAGACTACCCGCGCTGCACAGAAGTGTCTGAAGCGCGCTGTGGGGCAACAATTTTATGCCTGAAGGATATTGTGTAAAATGCAAAGCTAAGAAAGAGATTGCCGAGGCGACGGAAGAGACGATGAAAAATGGCCGCAAGGCCATCAAAGGCAAATGTCCGACTTGTGGCGTGGTGATGTTCAAGATCCTGGGCGGAAAAGCGGCGACGCCGCCGAAAACTTCCGCTTGAAACCAGGCTGACTTACCTATGGCACAACAACTCGCATACGTCATCATCACGCCTTACACGCTCCACAAATCCCGCACCGGCGGGATTCTGGCGCGGCTCATCACGCGCACCGGCCTCGACATGGTCGCCGCGCGCATGTTCGCACCCGGCACGGACTTGGTGCAGCAATATTCCGAAGTCATTATTTCCGCGGCCGATTCACAGGATCGCCGCGTGCAGGAATTGATCCGCGACTACATCCTGCGCAATCTGGCCCCGGACCCCAAAACAGAGCGCCCGCGCCGCGTCATGATGCTTCTGTTCCGGGGCGAGGAAGCGGTGCGCAAGGTCCGGTCCGTCATTGGCAACATCTCCGCCGAACGCCGCGGCGGCGAAACCATCCGCGACACCTACGGCGACCTGATTCTGGATGAACACGGCAACGTGCGCTATTTCGAGCCGGCTGTCCTGGCCGCGCCCACCCCGGAAGAAGCCGCCATCAAACTCAAACTTTGGTCGCACTATTCCGACACTGAAGGCGGATTGGTTGAGCGCACCATGCCCTACGCAGCGGGCGAGACGCCGCAACGCACCTTGGTTCTGATCAAGCCGGACAATTTCCGCTTTGCCACCGGCCGGCCCGGCAACGTCATTGATTTTCTTTCCCGCACCGGCCTTTACATCATCGGCATAAAGGTCCATCGCATGAGCGTTGCCCAGGCGGCGGAATTTTACGGTCCCGTGCGCGAAGTCCTGCGCACCAAGCTCAAGGACGTGGTCGCCTCGCGCGCCAAGGCCATTTTGGAAAAGGAATTCGGCTTCAAGATTCCCGCCGACTCGGAAAAACAACTGGGCGAAATTCTCGGCCCTTCCTTTGGCGACAATCAATTCGAGAACATCGTCAAATTCATGTCCGGCCGCGCCCCTTCCGAATGCGATCCCAAGCAAAAGGAACAGCCCGGAACGGAAAAGTGCATCGCGCTCGTCTATGAAGGCGTCGAAGCCATCCGCAAGATTCGCGACGTGCTCGGCCCGACCGATCCCTCCAAAGCGCCGCCGGGATCGATCCGGCGCGAATTTGGTCAGAACATCATGATCAACGCCGCCCACGCCAGCGATTCCGCGGAAAGCGCAACGCGGGAATTGGGCATCATCAACGTCGCCGAAAACAATTTCCGCACCGTCATAGAAGAATTCTACGGGAAAAGTTAGCAGCCCGAAGGTTGAGATTTTCTGGAAAATCTGCCAGTGAACACCGGTCCATTCTCAATCGAGTACAGTGCCAGCGCGCTGGAAGATTTGGATGACCTGCCCGCCGCAACTCAAGCACAAATACTACGCAAAATCGAGCGGCTGCAAGGGGGACTGCACGGGGACATCAAACATCTTCGCGCGGCGGATTGCGCCTACCGCCTGCGCATGGGCGATTATCGCATCTTGTTTGATGTGGAGGAAGATGTTATCATAATCCGTAGAGTGGGAAATCGAAAGAATGTTTATGACTAAGATGATCGAGGTCACGCGCACGATCAAAGACAAGCGCAAGCAACTCACGAGCATTCGTGAGGAAATTGAAGATCTATTCGACTATCTTGATGTTCTCGAAGCCCGCTCATACGACAAGGGCAGAACCCGCTTGGGCCATGACGCCGTCAAAAAGCGTTATGGTTTGAAGTAGGGCCAAGCCTGATTTCGCAGGAAGCGTTCGATCGCGGCATGGCGCGGCTCGAAATGGATTTTCAAAAAGGCCCCATTCTTTGCGTCTCGCGCCACCTCATGCTCAGGGGAGACAGGCCCGCGAACCGAACGAAGTCCAATTAAGATTTTAAGAGTGGCCCAACTTCTCTTCGCACTTTCCTATGATGCGATAAAGGAGGTTGATTTCCAGCATCTCCGTTTGCGTGAGCTTCTTTTTTGGAAGCGATCTGTCCACGTAGAAATACTTGGTCATGGAATTGAATTCCAGCTCGGAGCCGACGTAGTACACATTCGGATTCACGTCCGAGTTGACGTAGAGGTACCGGCTATATGGGCTCTCCTGGGTGGTGCGGACATCCACGCTGTTGAAGTTCGGCCTTATGGCGCCCGGATGAAACCAGCCGGGCTGGAACATCGACACCCTGAGGCCAGGCGTCCGGACAAATTGCCTTACGGGTTGATTGATGATGATTTTAACCCGGCGGATAGCCTCGTCCATGATTGACTGCGCGTTGGCGCTGTCAATGGTTTGGCCGGCGGCTGGAAGTGGATCCTGCATATGGAGCGCCTTGAGTCTCCTTTCCGCCCCATCCGCCTTTGCCGCATCATACTTGAACCGCATTTGCAGCGCGGGATCGAGATTCTTCAATTTGGCGCCAGCCATGCCGCTGTCGGAGTTGAATAAAATGTCCGTGGGCGTGGTGGCGACGACGGTGACGTTGCTGTAAACCTCAGTGCCCACTTTAAGCACCGGCAGCATTTCGTCAGCCCATGCCGCCATGGTTGTGAAGATCAAATTGAGCAGGATGACAACTCCAATGCGCATGGTTTGGTACATAAACCCCCGGGAGCGGTGATGTCAATCACATCCCCCAGCCTACCATGGTTTGGGCTCTTGTCCCCTGGTCCGCTTGAATTCCTTTCGACCGGATTCGCCAAAGGTGCCGTTCTGATCCACGATCAGGCCGGTTATTTCCCCACTGTCATTTTTGACGAAAGTTAATTGTTCATCCTCTGTCGTGTTGAAGAATACCGTTTCAGATTCGGGAAATATTACCTGTGCAAACCATCCTGGAACCTGGCGGAGGAGCGCATTCCCATCGCGTTTAATGGTCATGGTGACGGTGCCGGGGAGTTCGGGATCCGGGGCCATGATGTATTCTCCCGCATAAGCATCATAAATCTTCGGGTCAAGTTTTATGGCGATGTGCTCTTTCGGCGTGGTGTGAGCCTTGCGTCGCAAGCGAGCCCAGGAAGAAAGCTCAGCAGCCGAAGCGGGGATCTTTCCGGTCAGAAGATCAAGCAGGCGAATATACTTTTTCTCGCCCACGTCGCCAGGCGGGCAGGACTTATGCGCGACGACCATGTCGAGCGCCGGCAGAATCGTGATATATTGACCGTAGGAACCCATTGATGTGTACGCGCCTTGGTATGGACCGGTCGCGTCCGGACCGTCCCAGACCCACCACAAATAGCCGTAACCAAAAGAGTCTTCCGAGGGTTGCCTCTCGGCCCATGAAGTTCGGACGCTGGTGCTGTGGCGCACCCACTCGGCGGGAATGATTTGGCGGTTGCGCCATTTCCCCTGGCGAAGCATGAGAAGTCCCAGACGCGCCATATCGCGGGTGGAAAGCACCATATGATAAGCCGGATACTGCGAGTGCGTCAGCTCTCCGCTCTTTTGCTGCCGTTCGCGGTCGAAGTCCTGCATTCCGATGGGGACGGCCAGATCATCGCGCAAGGCGTCATAGATGTTTTTGCCAGTCATCCGTTCAAAGGCCGCGCCGGCTGCGTTGAAATCCCAGTTGTAGTACCTCCAGAAAGTGCCCGGCTCTTTGCTGCCGCGTTGCGGCGCCTTGGGCGGCTTGTCGTCGGCGGCGGGGTGAGAGACGCCGGGACACGCCGAGAATCTCATCTCATACAACAGGCCAATTCCCTGCGTAACCGGGTGATAGACACCGGAGCGCGCCGTGATCAAATCAACAACTTTAGCGCGCTCTTCAATGGGCAGCAGCCCCCCCGACATCGGACATCCCAAGCTCCTTGAGCGTGGCATTGAGGCGGATTTTCCCGCTGGCCATGTTCGCGCCGTAGAGCATCGAGATAACGCTCTTGCGCGTCGATGCCAGGTAGCTGAGTCTTTTGACGTCGCCATACTCATAGACCACGCGCCCATCTTTCACCACCATCAAGCCGGTCGTGTCGAGCGTGTGGACGAAGGCATCCACTCCCCGGACGGCCTCTGGTAAAAGCCCATTTGTTTCCCGCTCCCAGTCAACGCCGGGGAAAAACAGTTCGGCAGAGACAAGGCGGCTGGGGGCAGCCAGCAGCCAACCAATCACAATCGCGGCAACTACCGCCCTGCGTTTCATCATTACCCTTTCGACGAGGGAGGCGGGAGAATCCTTTGAACGATTATTGCCTTCACCGTACTCAAGCACGAAGTGGCTTTGTTGAGGGGGTGGTGTGGTTACCATTGCCGAAAAAACGGGCATAGCCTGGGGCCAACCAGGGCTTTTCACCGCGATCACCAAGAATCGCGAGGCAATGCCCTACAAAAGAATACGGGGTTTCACGAATATACGTTCCCGCCGCGTCCTGCTAATATGGCAAACATGGGAGTATTCTAACAATTTTGATGAATGATATTATGAAAATAAAACCAACCCCATTCGTCGCCCGGGTTTTTGGAGCGCTATTGGTTTCCAGTCTGCTTTCCCAAACAATTCAAGCTCAAGGCGTTTTAAAAGGCACGGCGACCCTGGCCGATTCTGCTGGCGTCGCGGCTGACGACCTCACAGTGGCGTATAAGGTTACCGATAAATCCGGCGTCTATACCTACCGCTATACGGTCAGCAATCCGCGCCAGGAGTCTGCTATCGTTACGACTTTTGAAGTTGGATTCGACGCCACATCAGCGACAGTTGTGGCGGGTTCTCTAAAGGGCGGCCATTGGCGGGAGATAATTGCTGGTAGCGGCCTGGAATGGGGCACCGCCATCAGGCCAGGCCACCGCAGTCTCACATTGTCGTTTGAATCCGATGAAGCGCCGGTCTTCGGCAGTGCGGCAGCGAGCGACGTTCACGAACCGGCTGCCCAATGGGCTTCGACAAACCCCGGTGGCAGTCAACTGCTTGTTCCAGATCCACCAATCGCTGTCCCCGAGCCAGCGACCCTGGCCCTGCTGGCCGGGACGTTGCTGCTCTTGCTGCCCGTTGTGAAGCAGAAAGAAGCTTAGTCATCGTGGAAGTGAAAGAGTAAACCATTGGGGCGTTGCCAGAATGCTGGTCTTGTCAACTCATTGTGTCGGCAGGATGTATTTGGCTTCGATCTTGCTTCTCTTAGCAATGAGAAGTTCGAACGGCGTGGGGTCCGGGTTGATCTGAACTTCCAGCATCGTATCGTCGTGACGAATGAGAATCTCAAAGACGTCATTAGTGACAATTGTTTTCGGTATGGCGATCTCGCAGGCTGGCTGGTTGATTGCCGGCATCGCTCTGCTGAGGGTCATTTACGTTGACAAGTGGCATTTCATTTCCGAAAACCAGATAGCGTCACTGAGACTTCTTGCCGGCATCACCGCTCTGCTATTGGGGGCAGGAGTTGCCAAAGGGTGGGCGATAGCGCGAGCTTTGGAGAATGAGAACGTCGTGCGCGGTCGATTGCTCAAAGTGGAAGAGGATGGTTCTGGTGAAGACACGAAATACCGGATGACTTTCGCCTACACCAATGCTGCGGGATCGCAGCAATCGCTGCTGGTCGAGCGACAGCGAAAAGGCCTGGTGCTGGGAGACGAGGTCTCGGTTTTGCTCGATGAACGGACAGGGGAGGGATTGCTGGAACTCGACCTTCCCGGGGGAACAAAGTTCGCCAATTTTCAGGGGACCCAACCGATTGACCCCAAAGTCTTCCTGCGCATACTGGCTGTTCCGGTACTGGCACTCGCGCCCCTGTTGGGACTGCTGCCGTCGGTCGCCGTGACACTTCAGCACCTGGCGGCTTCGACGGAAATGTGGCTCGTTTGCGGCTGGAGCGTGCATGCGCAGATCATCTGGATGTTTGCCAATCGCCGGCACTTCACGTTCAAAGCAACGAACATCGGCCGCCGCTGTTGAATATCAGGCAATAATCAGGCTTCCGTGTCAAAGGCCATCTTTTTTAAAAAATCTTTAAGAAATCTGTTGACGAAAGGATATATAAAATATACTATTTTCTTAGTGAATATATGGATGGTATGTTTGCAAATGAGAAAACCGGAATCTGAAGCGGACTTTCAAACCGGCTCCGGACAATGCAGGAGACGACGCACCCAGCTCCGATCATTTCTTCAGAACAAAAGCTTGCAGCGAAAAATCGCAGAAGGTCGTACCATGCGGTTAAAACGCATACATTTTTTGGCGGCTGTTCCTCCGACGAGTGGCTTTCCAGGCAATCGAAACCCGGTCGAAAACGTTCGAACCCAACGCTTCTTCTTAAACTCGATGCAAAACGCGTGCATCTGCTTTGCCGTGAACGACTTGCAACCCAAATGCTGCTCTCCTCGTTTTGGGCTGTTTCGAGCTATTTCGACCTGTTTCGACCGAAAAAC
Organism: Verrucomicrobiota bacterium; assembly: GCA_050014435.1. Lineage (GTDB taxonomy): Bacteria > Verrucomicrobiota > Verrucomicrobiia > Limisphaerales > Palsa-1400 > DASRLE01. The sequence goes on from JBEKDI010000049.1 coordinate 33,654, forward strand.
AAATCCCAAAACCAAAAACTTCATGACATCCGAATCAAAAACCTTACAAAAGGAATGTTGCCAATAACGGGAATTCTGTATTTGATAAGAGGCACACAGGAAACATACTCAACAATATGCACATCCAGTTAGGCTTCCTCGACTACGCCATCCTCCTCATTTACGTCGGTTTCGTCATCGGCATCGGCTTCGCCCTGACGCGTTACATGAAGACCTCCGCGGACTTCCTGACCTCCGGCCGCTCGATCCCGGCCTGGGTCACGGGACTGGCCTTCATCTCGGCCAACCTCGGCGCGCTGGAGTTGGTCGGCATGGCCGCCAGCGGCGCCAAATACGGTATCGCCACCGCGCACTTTTACTGGGTGGGCGCCATCCCGGCCATGATCTTCCTGGCCGTCTTCATGATGCCATTTTACTACGGCTCAAAAGCCCGCTCCGTGCCGGAATATCTCGTTATGCGCTTCGATCAACGGGTCGCCACGCTCAACGCCCTCTCTTTTGCCGTCATGACCGTCTTTGCTTCGGGCATTTCCATGGACGCGCTGGCCAAACTGCTCCACTCGTTGCTGGGGTGGAATTACAGTCTGGCCCTTTGGATTTGCTCCGGCGTGGTGCTCATCTACGTGTTGAAAGGCGGCCTGACCTCCGCCATTTACACTGAAGTGCTCCAATTCTTCATGATCGTGCTGGGCTTTGCCCCGGTGGTGTACTTGGGATTGAAAGATGTCGGAGGCTGGGGCGTCATCAAGCAACAGCTTGCCGGTGTGGCCGTCCACCCATCCGCGTTGAATCTTTGGAATGATCCGGCGAAAAGTTTTGCTCCGGACGCCTGGACCAGTGCCTGGAAGCCCCTTCTGGCGGGGCCTTCCTCCAATCCCATGGGCGTCGATTGGTTCGCCATGGTGTTCGGTCTCGGATTCGTCCTTTCGTTCGGTTACTGGTGTACCAACTTCCTCGTCGTGCAACGCGCCATGGCGGCCAAGAACATGAGCGCGGCCCGGCGCACTCCCTTGATCGCCGCCGTTCCAAAAATGCTCTTCCCCGTGCTCGTTATCCTGCCCGGCATTCTGGCCGTCGCCTTGAGCACGCTGCCCGGAAAGGATTACCGGATTCCCCAAGCCCAGATCGAAGCTGCCAATTATCCGGCCACAGTCACGGCGCTCAAGCAGGCCGTCGCGGACCACGCCAAACCTGCGGACGCAGTCACGGCTCTAAACGCCGTGGCGGGTGTGAAGTTCAACGCGGCCAAGGTCGGGGCGCTGCTGCAAGAACAAATCCAGTCGTTGCCTGAGGCGCAAGTTGAGTCCCGGCTTCAGGACGCGGTGGTCAACGATTACGACGGCGTCATCTTCTCGCTCATGAAGAAGTATTGTCCGACAGGGCTGCTCGGTCTGGCGCTGACCGGCTTGCTCGCCTCTTTCATGTCCGGCATGGCGGGCAACGTCACCGCTTTCAACACCATTTGGACTTACAATATCTACCAGGCCCATCTTGCTCCCAACAAGTCCGATGCGCACTACGCCTGGATGGGCCGCTTCATCACCGTTGTTGGCATATTGATCAGCATCGCCTGCGCCTATGTGGCGCGGATGTTCGACAACATCATGGACTTCATCCAGCTCGTGTTCGGCTTTGTCAATGCGCCACTTTTCGCCACGTTCCTGCTCGCCATGTTCTGGGCGCGTTGCACCGCCACGGGCGCGTTCATCGGCTTGCTGGGTGGAATCGGCACCTCCGCGGTTTTCCATGGCTTGACCATGGCCGAGGGCAAGGGCGGCTGGCTGGGGGCCGACTTGTTTACGTTTAATTCAACCATGGCCCAGAATTTCTGGCTGGCCACATTCGCCTTTGGCGTCTGCTTCCTCCTCACCGCCGGCATTTCCCTCATCACGACGCGCACCAAGACCAACGAGGAACTCAAGGGCCTGGTCTATTCCTTGACTCCAAAAATCAAGGACGAAGAGCAATCGTGGTTCCTGCGCCCGGCGGTGCTGGGCGTGATCCTCTTGATTTGCTGCGTCATTCTCAATATCATTTTCTTTTAACGAAAGGAACAAACACTTATGGGTCTTGATATTCGCTGGCCGATTGGCCTCATGTTCTCCCTCATCGGCGCGCTGTTGACCGGCTACGGCGCGATGACCAGTTCGGATGCCGCAATGTACAAACGCTCCCTCGACATCAACATCAACCTTTGCTGGGGACTGGTGCTGTTGGTCTTCGGCGTCATCATGCTTATTCTCGCCTGGCGCGGCAGAAGCCAGTCCGGCCAAGCCGGCCCCACCGACAAACCTTAAAATGACCTTAGCCGAACTCAGCCAATCCGCCGCCGCCCAGTTCGCCACAATCTACGGGCGGCCTCCGCGCTGGATTTCAGCCGCGCCGGGCCGGGTCAACGTCATCGGCGAACACACCGATTACAACGACGGCTTCGTGCTGCCCATGGCCATCGAGCGTTATACGGTCATCGCCGCCGATGCCGCCCTCGGAACCGCCCAACGAGTTCAATTGTGCTCGACCGGGGCTCATGGCGAGCCGGCGATAATCGATCTGACCAAGCCCTTGCAACCATTTCCCAAAGGCACATGGGCCAATTACCCGGCGGGCGTTCTGGCCGGGTTTCAGGCCAAAGGCATCTCGACGGGCGGATTCGACGCTTTGATTCAATCCACCGTGCCGACGGGTGGGGGATTATCCAGCAGCGCGGCCTTGGAAGTGGCGATGGCGACCTTGTTGGAAGCGATGACCGGACGGACTCTTGATCCGGTGGAGAAGGCGTTGCTCTGCCAGCAGGCTGAACATCAATATGCAGGAGTGCCCTGCGGTATCATGGACCAATTCATCTCGGTGATGGGCCGGAAGGACAACTTGTTGCTGCTGGATTGCCGCTCGCGCCGGACTGAATTGGTGCCGATGAGCGATCCATCCGTTTCTTTACTCGTGACCAACACCAACGTGAGGCATGAGTTGGGCAGCGGCCAGTACGCCACCCGCCGCGCCCAGTGCGAAGCAGCCGCAAAAACCGTTGGCGTCACTTCTCTGCGCGATGCCACTGCCCCCATGCTCGAACAGGCCAAAAGCCGCATGGAAGATGTCGTGTTCCGGCGGGCGCGGCATGTGATCGGAGAAATCGGGCGAACCACTCAGGCCGCGCGGGAAATCCGGGCCTCCAACTGGATGACGGTCGGGGAGTTGATGTATGCCAGCCATGATTCTCTGCGCGGCGATTACGAAGTCAGTTGCGCGGAATTGGAAGCGGTCGTTGAAATCGCCCGCAGTATCGGCCCGAACGGCGGAATGTATGGCTGCCGCATGACCGGTGGAGGCTTTGGCGGATGCACTGTGGCGCTCCTCAAAACGGCCGCCGTCGATTCCGTCATGAAAACAATCGCCACGGATTACCAGCGCAAAACCGGCATCGAAGCGTCCCTGTTTGTTTCCCGTCCCGCCGCCGGCGCCACGGTCCTGAAGCCGTGAATGGAGGTGGACGGTTATCGTTTGCGCTGTTGCTGGCTGCCAGCCGCCGTCTCCTGAATAATTAGTGTTGACGTCTGAACGGGCCTCGGCACGGATTTCCGTGAATAGATCAGGTAGCCTGCGGTTAAGATTCCGACCGCCCAGCCGCAAAGACTCAGGTACAGCGCAGTCAAGGGCGGTTGAAATCGAAATTCGACCGTATGCTCGCCGGGTGTCAGGAGAACGCCGCGCATCAGATAATTGCAACGCAGAAGTGGTGCCGGCTTTTGATCAACCCGCACCCTCCATGACGGAGCGATCCGGTCATTGAGCAGCAGGACGGCGGGCCTGGCTGCGCTGGCTTGCAGGGTGACGCGCTTGGGCCGATAATCGGTGATGCTGACGGTGCCCGGATCGAGCATGGCATCTCCCGCTGGCTGGCCGACGGGCGTATCCCGTGCCACGAGGACCGTCTTTTCGGGTTCAAATTCGTGGGAGATTAGGGTTTTCAGAATGGCGTCGTCGTTGGTCAGCAATTCCCAATAAGAATAGAGTTTGGCCCGGGGCAGGGGATTGTTGAATTCCATCAAGGCAAAGGGGCCTTCGGCAACGGGCATGGCCGTCATATCGCCGAAGTCATCGGCGGTGGGCGCATCTGCTTTTTTCACCACTTGCAGGAAAGTTTTGATCAGTACGGTGTGGCGGGGATCCGTTGGCTGATTGACTAGCGGCGCGAGAGCCGGGGGGGCCAGAATATAACGGGTGTTCGTCAGCTCCCACAACCGTTTCGACGGCCACAGGTCCGCTTGCGCCACATCCAAGCCTGACAAGGCAAAGTTTTTCATGTAAGTGGCGTCCAGCAGAGGCATGCGCGCCCATTGCGCAAAATCCAGGGTCTCAATGCCGAGCGAGGGAAAGTCGTTCTGCTGCCAGTGCTCATACAATCGGCCCATGATGGTGCTGCCTACGGTGCTGCCCGGCCCCTGGGGTGACATGCGCCCGATGACGCGATGCTCGTAGGGCTTGTCCTTGAGAAAATCCACCACGCTGTTTTCGGCATATTCCAGTTTGTAATTGAAGTAGTGAATCCAAGGCGTGTCAGAATGAGCCAGGTCAAGAATAATGACGACCCCAAGAAGAATCCAAGCCTGCCTGGCTTGCGGTCCACTCCAAGCCCCGCTGATAATGCCGATGACCGCCCCGGCCGAGACTAGAAGCCAGACTGCGAACCAGCGCGCTTGGCCAATGGAAAAGTCCGCCGTCTGAATCGCCCTGGTTTCATCAAGCGCGTTCTGCGACAAGTATTCAATCAAGCGGGGTTTGGAACCGCTGAAAATGACGACCGCCACAAGCGACGCGCCAACAAGCGCCAGGGAAGCCAGGGTCCATCTCCTTTCAAATCCAAAAACTTTTCCCCACCATTTCCGCAAATGGAGGGGAAGGGTTTCGGTGCGCCGCGCGGCCGTTTTCAAGTATCGCCGCCACAGCGCTTCCATGCCGTAGCCGGCCAGAATCAGCCAGGCGATATGGAACGGATGCATGAACTTGATGGGATTGCGAATGGTTGAGAGGTAGGGCAGTTGGTAGAGCACGCGATAGAGAAAACCGTGGCGGCCCCAGGCGGCCAGCAACGAAAATACCGCCGCCCCGCTCCAGAACCAAATCGCGCGACGCTCGCTCGACGAAAAAGGCGCCCTGGCCCCCCGCCATAAATTCGCCATCGCAAAGAGCGCAAGGATAGAGACCATCACACCAGCATATTCTCCGGTTCCGCAATAGCGCGCCAACACCGGAGCACGGCTCAACAATTTTTGGATGGCGTTGAAACGGATATTGGAGTCGCTGCTATTGAGCTCCTGGCTTGCTTGCGCGGGGAGATTGTAAGCCGCGATTGCCGTGGCGCGCACCTCGGGAGTGCCATCCCGGAGTTCCGCCAATTTCGGGTCCTGGCCGACTGTCCCCCAATAGCCGCTTGATTTGTCTGGCCCCATGATTTGTTCGGCCATGCGAAAGCCGAAAAGTCCTGGAACGACGATGCCCAATGTTTCGATCTTGGGCAAACTCCACTTTGTGGCGGGATCCCAACGTTTTTCCTTCGTTTCCTCGTCCTGGCCGATGCCTGACACGCCAACCACCTGAGTGCCAACGAGCGAGAATATGGCATGCGCGGCAATAAGAGCGGAAAAAAAGACAACCAATGCTTCCGTGCAAAATGCAGTGAGGAATTCCCTGGCGCCGGGCGCTTCCCGGGAGAAGACATGCCAGACAATAAAGGAACCGATATAAAGACAGAGGATAGCCCCGACATCGAAACCTTCCATCAACGTCATGCCGGCTGCCAGTCCGGCCAGAGTCCCCCTGGCCCAGAGTCGCGGGATGGATTTGGCGTGAAGAGCCGCCAAAGCGAGGAACATCATGCCAGCAGCGATGTTCCACGAGCCAAGCCCCCAGCAGGCAATGGAGAAGAAATGCATATTCAGACCGGCGGCGACGGCTCCCAGCAGGCAAACCGGCGCGCTGAATTCTAATTGACGGAAGAAGGCCCAGGCGCAAAAGCCGACAAAAAACAGGCTGATCGGCGCATAGATTTTAAGGAAAATCTCCGGAGACAAAACCAGCGCCAGCAGCGCGGAGAGGGTCGGGGCTGCAGCCATCCCTTCGATGCCGATCCAGCTCCCGGTATGCCAACATCCCGTGAATGCCTCCGGCAAATGGTTGGGGGCGGCTTTCATCTGCCCGAGTGTTGTGTCGTTGACAAAAAGAACCTGATCCGGCTGGAAACTTTGAAAGAACAGAACAATGAGCGACCCTCCCAGAACGACTGCCAGCCAAAACCCCGGCTTCGAAAGCCATTTACGGCCGCCATGATCGGCTTGTGCCACTAGTCCGACGGATGTTCTGGAGGCTTTCACACTCCTAGCGGCGGAGCCGAATGTTTGCATCCCTAGAGTCTCCATTCCGGAGTGACCCTTCAATTTCCGAGAGGACTGGGGCTGCCAACGCGGGTGCGGGATGCACGGATGACTGCTTCATCCGGCGATGCTTTGCCTCGCTCAACAATGATGCGGTTCGTTCCTGGATTTCCCGCACAGTCGATTCTTGCAGTTCGGCGCAGCCCGAACCGACGCCGCCGCGCCGGAAGAAGAGGCCTTGTTTGCCGGCTGGACTGCGGCTTTTATTCGCTTGTGTTTCCATCGCTTGCAGTTTCCCAAACTGCATGTTTGAAACCGCCCGCTCCACCACTTGCCTGTCGTGCGGCACTCCCATCCAACGAAGCGTCTCATCCAAAGCCATCGCTGTTCCTTCCAGCATCCGTTCATAAGAGACGAAGTAAATGGGGACTCCATCGTCCGCCGCTTGAAAGTGGCTCGTCATATTATCGATCCAGCGCGAGACATGTTTTCGGCAGAATTCGTCGATGCCGTGGATCGCTCTGCTCCGCGCATAGTCGTCATCATGCTTCAAATGGTAAACGGACACCAAAGCGTCCTCGGGGGAGCGATAAAGGTATAATATCCGGCAGTCCCGATACGGCCCGCGCCCGCCAGCTTGCAAGCCGAAGCTCTGCCGGCCGTCGAGCGAGAGCATCTGTGCCAGGCGTGCAAAGAGAAAATGGCTCTTAACGAAAACCGTCGGCCGCTCCCTGGCCCAATGCGGGCAGCGAGCGAAACGGCTCAGGAGTGAATCGCAACGGAATTCGGGAATCAGGTTGTCAGGATGAACCGGCAGGTCGGTATTGGTCTCCACTCCCTGCGCTTGCAGCAACACATCGGTGAGAAGAAAGCGCATCCACGTATTGCCGGAGCGGGGGAACGAACTGAGAAAGACGACCCTTTTTCCCTGGTTGAGCAGCCGGTTGATCATCGCGATATTATTCGCCTGGATTAAAAGCAGCACGAACGGGCTGGTCCCCTCGCGCAAGACTCTTGGCCACTGGCGCAGGGTGGAGCGCAGAAGCAGCAAACGAAGGGCAGCGCCCAAGCTCGGCCGCAAGACCTTTGCCAAGTCGGCCAGGGGCAGAGGCTTGCTTTCGGAGAGTTGGTTTTTGGTCATAACTCTGGCCCGACAGCCAAGAAACGCCTGGCGACGCGGCGGGAGGAAAGCCCCCAATCCCGGAAATATCGTCTTTTCCGGTCCAACACCACTTTGTGAGGGTGCCCCTTCCACATAAGTAGTGCAATACCTTACAAGAAAGCGGGCTAATGTCAAGCTGCTTAATGCTAATGTTTGTAGCTAGTGCAGTGTTTCACAAGTATCTTTACTAACATTTAATTGCTGTGCCAACGCTTGGCGGGCGCGGCGCGGCTTTTCCAAAATCAGCTGGCCTTCCGCCCGCCATTCATATCGCTTGGGC
>JBEKDI010000050.1:0-40374 GCA_050014435.1 Verrucomicrobiota bacterium
AAAAGCCTATCAACTACTCAATAAACCCCGGCACACATTCAAAGAGGTTCCTCACCGCTGCCGCTACTATAACAAAAACACTCTGAGAAACCGTGGTCTTATCTAAGCGCCATTCAGGTCAGACCCGGTTATCGAAGCCGGACTCGACGTGAATTTATAGAGGCCGGGGACAAGAGTCAGGCCGCCGATATTCCCGGCTGCTCCCGGATTCACGATAACAGGCGCCGTGGGTGTGGATGTTCGTCCAGCGGCGTCGTTGTACGCCGCAGTTAAATCGCCCGTGGCCGAGGTTAATAAAGTAGGATCCACCTCCGAACCCGCTGGACCGCCGGCGCTGGCCTCGTAAATTGTCCCGGCCACTTGTGCTTGAACCAGGTCTATTTCATAAGATCCGGCGGCGGGACTTGTCCCGACATTGCCCGTAATGGTGTAGGCCTGACCTGCCGTGGTGATTCCCGATCCGGAAAGAATCGCGAACTGGCCGGCCGACCCCAAGTTGACCGGTGCCGGACCTGCCGCCATCAACGCCTCATGCGAAGCCATAAAGGCTGCCGCAAGGATAACGTTCATAAGGATCTGCTTTGTTCCATTCACTCTAAATGCCCGTGAGGCGAACGCGATGCGTTTTATGATATCCACGGGGCTACTGTATTTGACCGAGTTGCGCTTCGCCATGGGGTGTTACCCTACTCCCCTGTTCATCGAATTGTGTGGTTCGGATGGGTGGACCGCTGATATCTCAGGCACTCGTGACTTTGCCCGCAAACGTCAGCGCGCCGGTCGGGCAATGGCGCACGCATTCCTGCGTCACCTTCCTCAATCCCTCCTCAATCGCCTGATCGAACGGCGCCGCCACCCGCATGTCGAAACCGCGCCCGATAAAAGTCAGGCCCAGCGGTTCGGCGGCCATTTCGGCCAGCTTCACACAAATCCCGCAGAGGATGCATTTGCCCGGCTCAAAGACGACGCCGCCAGGCTGAATCTGACGCTCGAAAGGCCGGCGCTTTGCCCGGTAGCGGCTGGCATCTGCGCCATACACTTGCGCGTAATGTTGCAAGAGGCAGTTGCCTGAGGATGTGCAGTCGCAATGCAGACATCGCGACGCCTCCGCCACCACCTCGTCGCGGCTGGCTGCCGAGCAAGCGGCGCACGCCATGCGGTGTTCCTGGCTGGCCGAGCGCAGAAACTCCCGCAGTTCCCCCGGTTGCAACCGCCCCATCGTGCTGGAAAACGGTTTCTCGGGGCGGCGAGGCGGCTGGCCGAGCAAATACCGATGGACGCACTCCGCCACGGCCCGACCTTCCGCCATGGCCCGGATAATTTGTTTGACAGGTTTGACACACGCTCCCGCGGCATAAACGTTGGGCGCGCCGGCACGGCAGGTGGACGGGTCGGCCTTGATGAATGCGCCGCCCAGCGGCACCGCAAGTTTCTCGGCGTCGCCTTCGGCCAATTCGCCCACCGTGATCAGGATCGCGTCGAAACCGCGCTGCAAGCCTTCCAGTGTCGTTTGATTCCCCAGTTCGATGCCCATTTTGAATTTAATTCCCATCCCCGCCAGCAGTACCAGTTCCGCTTCGAGGACTGTGGCGGGCATTTCGCCTGCCGCCACTTCACGCAGCCGCCCGCCGGGTTTAGCATTGCGGTCGATGACCGTCACGGCGTGGCCCTGCCGCGCCAGATCATGTGCCGCCGTCAGTCCGGCCGGGCCGGCCCCAACCACCACGACAGACAGCCGGGTCGGAGAAGAGCCTTCAACCGGGCGCGTTCCCTCCCGCTTGGAATTCTCTTCGTGCTCCGTCAAGAATCGTTCCAAGTTGCGGATCGCCGCTGGTTCATCGAAATGACCGCGCCGGCATCCTTGCTCGCAAGGATGATGACACAGACGGCCCAGCACCCCCGCCAACGGCAGCGCCTGGCGAAGGATCGCGACCGCCTCGTCCAGCCGGTCTGCATCGATTTGCCAGATCATTGCGGAAATGTTGAGTTGCAACGGGCAGAGGCGGTGGCACGGCGAAAGACAATCCCCCACGTGATCGCTGAACAACAACTCGAGCGCCGTGCGCCGCGCCTCGTGGACTTCCTCGGTTTCACTTTCGATGACCATGCCGGGCGCGACCGGAGTGGCGCAGGAGGGCGTCAGCCGCCCCTGGCCATTGGCCACCACCTTGACCAGGCAAATCTGACACGAGGTCAATGGCCCGCACTTTTCAAGGTGGCAGAGAGTGGGAATTTCCAGGCCGATCCGCCGCGCCGCCTGTAAAATCGTCTGGCCGGGCGATACTTTCACCTGCCTGCCGTCAATCACAATTTTAAACGTGTTCATACGACCTCGATGGCGTTGTGCGGGCAGATCTTGCGGCAGGTGTCGCAGCGCGTGCAGATTTCCAGGTCGATTTCGTGCCGCGCGTACGGTGTCATCGGGATGGCGTGGACCGGGCAACGCTGCGCGCAAAGCGTGCAACCGGTGCAGGCCGCCGTGACCTGGTATTTGACAAGCGCAACGCACTGCCCGGCCGGACAGCGCCCTTGCAGATGGGCCTCGTATTCGTCGCGGAAGTAACGCAACGTCGAAAGCACCGGATTCGGCGCTGTCTTGCCCAGGCCACACAGGCTGCCGGCGCTGACTTGGGCCGCCAGCCGTTCCAGTTCGTCAAGTTGGGCGCGTTGTGCCTGGCCCGCGCACAGCTTGTCCAGAATATCCAGCATCCTCCTTGTCCCGACGCGGCAGAACGTGCATTTGCCGCACGACTGGTCCTGGGTGAATCGCAGAAAATAACGAGCGATGTCCACCATGCACGACGAATCATCCAGCACCACCATCCCGCCCGAGCCCATGATCGCGCCGGCTTCGCGCAATGATTCGTAATCCACCGGCAGGTCCATCAGGCTGGCCGGCACGCAGCCGCCGGACGGCCCGCCAATTTGCACCGCCTTGATTCGCCGGCCTTCCTTCGCGCCGCCGCCGATTCTTTCGACAATCGCGCGCAATGTTGTTCCCATCGGCACTTCGATCAACCCGCCGCGGCGAATTTTCCCGGCCAAAGCGAACACTTTGGTGCCTTTGCTTTTGGCCGTACCGATCGCAGCGAACTCCTCCGCCCCATGGCGGACAATCCAGGGAACAAGCGCCAGCGTCTCCACATTGTTGATCAGGGTCGGTTTGCCCCACAGGCCCGACTCAGCAGGGAACGGCGGACGCAGCCGCGGCATGCCGCGCCGGCCTTCCACCGAGGCGATTAACGCCGTCTCTTCGCCGCAGACAAACGCCCCTGCCCCCTCGACCACACTCAGACGCAACGAAAAACTGCCACCCAGAAAGCTCGACCCCTGCCAGCCGCGCTTTTCCAACGTCGCAATCGCCGCGCGCACCCGGCTGACTGCCAATGGATATTCGTGTCGGATATAGAAAATTCCCTCCTGCGCCTCGACCGCCACCGCCGCCAGCGCCAGCCCCTCGATGACACGAAATGGGAACGATTCGAGAATCATGCGGTCCATGAACGCGCCCGGATCGCCTTCGTCCCCGTTGCAAATCACATACTTGACATCGCCCGGCTGCTGCCGGACGACGCGCCATTTTTGCCCGCTGGGAAATCCCGCCCCGCCTCGTCCGCGCAAGCCGGACTTCTCGATGGTGGCGATGACCTGTTCCGGTGAAAGTACAGGGTCCATTTTTTTCTCAGCACCTTCCAGGGATCGCCGGAGCGCGGCGAAGCCGTCATGGGCGAGGTACTCATCCAGATCCAGCGGATCGAGCGCGCCAAAATGTTCAGTGGCAATATGCACCTGGCTTTCCAAAAAGGCGCGCACAGCCGGATCGCGTTTGTTCATGGAAAAGCGCTCTGTCTGGTGGTTCGGCGTGGCCTCGTCCAGAAGCAGGCTGTCCAGCGCTCGCGTCCAAGCCTGCCCGGCGCGGCGCAGCAGACCGCGCTGCGGGAAAAGCCGCTCCATGAGGGCGTCGGTTTGGTCGGGTTTCAGGTCGGAGTAGTACGCTGCCGCCCGTCCCGGCGCTGTGACTTCAATCATCGGCGTGCGATGGCACATGCCGACGCATCCCACGCGCTCAATAGCCACGTCGCCCCCGCACCGATCCGCGCTCTCGCGCAAAGCATGAAATATCTGGTCGCTCCCCTTGGCCATGCAGCAGGAACCGAGGCCGATGCGGATCCGCGTGGCTCCATTGCCAGGTGGAGCAATCACTTCCTCGGTGGATTTCGCGCCCGCTTCCGCCTGCAAGACCAGTTGCTCGCGGATATCTTCCGGAGTTTTCTCAGCGGTCGTGTATCCCATGGTCGAGCCGTCCAATTTCACCACCGGCGCGAGGGTGCAACAACCGAGGCAGGCCACTCGTTCAATGGTGAATTCCCGCGCCGCGTCTGTGTCGGTGCCCGGAGGAATGCGCAGATCCCGCCGCAAAGCCTCCTCCACCTTCTCCGCGCCCGCCACGTGGCAGGCCGTTCCGCAGCAGACCCGCAGCATGTGCCGGCCCGCCGGCTGATGGCGGAACATGTCGTAAAAGGTCGAAACACCCGAGATGGCGGAAGGCCGAATCTCGCTCAATTCGCCCAACCGCACCAGCGCCTCTTTGGGCAGGTATCCATAATGTACCTGGAATGCCTGTAGAATCGGAATCAGCGCCTCGGGTTTGCGTCCGATCCGCTGCACCGTTTCCGCGACAAAATTCAGGTCCAAGTTAGGCATAAGTCACGGTTGTTTCGTCTGCTTGACGGCCGCCGTCCCCAGACAGTAAAGATTCGTCACTCCGCGCAGGAAAACATGCCCGTTGGCGAATGCAGGGCTGGCGTCGAATTTGTCCGGCAGTTCGGTTCGACCTAATTCATGGCATTCGCCTCCGGCTTGCAGTGTCACCAGCGCCCCCTTTCCACCCAGAACCAGGAGGTGCCCCCCCATCAGGGCCGGCGACGCCTGCACTTCCGTGTCCAGATTTGTTTCCCAAATCTTCTTCCCGTCGTTCGCGCCAAAGCACGTCGCCACACCGCCGCTCGTGACGGTGAAAACGAATTCGCTGTTGCCCACGGGACTGGCAATGTCAGGAACGTTCTCCTCGCTGGCCCATGTGACCTGCGTCTTGGTCACATCACCCGCGCCATCGGGCCGCAACGCCATCAGCTTGGACCCGGGATTCACAATGAAAATATGGCCGCCGGCAAAAACTGGCGACGGCACCACTTCACTTTCCAGCAATTGCGCCCGCCACAGCTCATTGCCACCGGCCAACGAATAGGCGATAACCCATGGATTGCCCAGGGCGATGATCTGCGGCTTGCCTGCCACTTCGATGACAATGGGCGTGGCCCACGATGCCGGCACCGGCCGGCTGCGTTCCCACAAAACCCGCCCGCTGGCGCCTTGCAAGGAAATTAGTTTTGACCCTTCTGCGCGCGTATCGCCCGAATCCAGTTGAACCAGCACGTTGTTCCCCCACACCGCAAGTGATGTGGCGTAGCCGTAGGAATTCTTTAACGGGCCGAGATGCTTGGTCCACGCCACCGATCCGTCAAAGTTAAGTGCGCCAAGGTCGCCGTTGGCGAAAATCGCGTAAACACGCCGTCCATCCGTTGCCATCGTCGCAGCCGCCCAGCCAGTGTCCTCCGGAACGTCTGGTGCTTTGGCCTGGCTGCCCGGCACATTTTCAATCGCCCGTTGCCAAAAAAGCGCGCCGCTCGAAGCATTGTAACAGAAAACCTCGCGCTGCTCCGCCGTTCCGCCGGAAATGAAAACCCGGTCTTCCCACACAATCGGCGAACAGTGCCCCGGCGCAGGGACGGCGGAACACCATAGAATATCAGGCGCGGTTCTTAGCTCCCAGCCAACCGCCCCGCTGCCGTCCCATCCGCGGAAGCGCGGCCAATTCGTCTGGAATTGAGCCGCCGCGGCCACGTCTTCGACCGGCGATTCCGGCGCGCCGGGCCGGACGAGCACCGCTCCACAGACAGCGGGGTTGGCGGGCAAAACCGACCCATTGTCAAGTCGAATCAGCAGCAGCGATCCTACCGCCACAAGGAAGAGGCAAGCCACCGACCAGCGCGCGCGCGAAGCCGTTTTTACGAATTGTTCGCCGGCATCGGGTTTCGGTCGCGGCAGTGGAACCGTTTGGTTGAGGGCGGCCGCTTTCCCCGCCGCCAACACCATGGCCAGTACCCCGCCCAACAGCAGCAAGGCCCCCGTTTTATCCAGCGCAAGCCGGTGGCGAAAATCCCGTCGCAATTCCAAGTCGAGTTGGCGAATCTGCTTCTGCAACGCCTCATTCTTCGGTTCCGCTGCCAGTTTTTCGATGAGAGCGTGCATTTGCGGCGACTTCCACGGATCGCTGGTGCCGGCCACAGAATGCAGGTAAGCCATCGTCCCGAAAGCCAGCAGGCTAAACACGCCGGCAATCCATGCCGTCAGGACGAACGAGCGGTGAAGAGAAGAAATGTTCATGATGCCGCCGGCATCAGGCCGAGGCGGACGCGTTCGTTGGGGCATGCAGTGAAGCACCGCGCGCAGGCCAGGCAGGCGCCGCGGTCCGGCTCATAATCTGTCCGGCTTGGACGCAATGATAACGACACCAGTTTGAGTCCGATGACCAGTCCGATCCAGCCGCCGAAAAGCCCGCAGGCCAGATCAAAGCGATGGCGCAAATCCGCCGCCACCTTCAAAACCGCCTTTGGATCCTCGGCGGCGCGCTGGAGCGAGAGCGACTCCGGCGTCATCAGGCCGAATTGCACCGGATGATTTTGCTGGAGAGCGTAACGTTCTGCCAGCGCCACGTCGGGATGAAGTTGCGCGAACATCGGGCTGAGTTTCGCGCCCGCCCAACCGCCCGCCACCACCAGCACCGGCAAAAGTGCCAGCAGCCAGGCCAGGCGTTTACGCTCCGCGCCCAGCCATTTTGGGTTGGCTGCGGACGGCGCGGGTTCGCGCATCGCGCCAAATGGACAGGACTGCTCGCAAAGCCGGCATTGTGTGCAGGAATCCGGCGTAACGCGCACGCGCCATCTGGAGACCAGCGACGCCACCCTCAACAACCCGCCGTACGGGCAGAGAAACCGGCAATAGGGCCGGCCCACAAACATCCCCGTCAGAAGCAGGATCGCTCCTATGGTCAAAATGAATGTTCCGCCCGACAGCCGGAAAAACGGCACAAACGGATCATACCGGCAGATCACAAATCCCGTGCCCGTTCCGGCGTAAATCAGTCCCGCGCCCAGAAAAATGTAAGGCACGACGCTGAGCGCCTGTTCCAGCCACGTCGGCACGGTGACAGGTTTGATCAGCACCAAATCCTGCAACGCTCCCTGCGGACACACCCCGGCGCAAAAGGCCCGGCCCGCAAAAAGCGCCACCACAATGGGCGCGAAGCAGAAAATCAGCACCGTCACTGGCACCGCGTAGTCCGGGTTGAACAGCGCGTAAACGATGTTTTGCGGCGCGCCGATAGGGCAGATGCAGCCTTTGCGGTAAAACCCAAAATACGCCAGCGAAAACAGCGACAGCCAGAACATCCCGCGCCGCGAGCGTTTTTTGTAAAGCAGCCAGACCGCCACGCCTAAGGCGGCGAGCAGCACACCCGCATCCCCATAGTGCAGCCAAAGCTGGCGCGCGGCAGGCGTCGAGGCGGAAGGCAGGCGGTAGCCGCTGTCAAAATCCGGTGGAGGAAATCGTTGCTCGGCGCCAACCACCAGCCCCAAAAGCAACATCACCCCCAGCGCACCGATGATTTTCAGACGGTGAAGCATAATCTCAGCGGCTCGTGGTTTTCAGCAGATACGGATGCTCCACCGGCACGCGGCGGAACGCCTCTCCAGGACAGGTGCGGGCGATGGCGCATTCGTTGCAATTGAGACAGCGATCATGCCGGATTTGCAGAAAGAGCGAGCCGTTGCCGAAGCGCGTGCAGCCCTCCACGCACTTGGCGCAGCCGATGCAAAGGTTTTCGTCAATACTATATTGATAATAGGGATCCTCCACGTAGGTGCGCTTGATGGCCGCCGTCGGGCAAAGCTGGTTCTCCGCCGCCGTGGTCAACTGGTTGGGTTCCGGTGTGAAAAAGCCGGTGCAAAGCTGGCAGTAGCCGCACACCGCGTAGGCGTGGACGCATTTGACGGCGGACTGTTCCAGCACGCACCGGGTGGCGCAATTGCCGCAGTGAAGGCATTTGGCGGGATCGAGTTGCCAAACCCACTCCGCCCCGCTGCTCCGCGTCGCAAGCGCGCCCGCCGCCACCCCCAGACCCGTCATGGCCATCAACCGCGCGCCGTTGCGGAGAAACTGCCGCCGCGTTACTGGTTCGTCCGCTGGAGGTTTGGCGTCCATGGGCATTTACCCTTTCCGCCTCATCACCCGCACGTCGCTGCTGACGATGTCCAGGATGTAAATTCGTCCTTCGGAATCCACCGCGGCATCGAGTCCGCCGTGGATGCAATCATTCAAGTCGGTGCAGGCGTGCGCGTTCTCGGGAAACGATTCCGCTCCCGCCACCACCGACTCAAATCCGCCGTCCGGGCTGTAAATCTTCACGCGCGGAATGCCCTTCTCGCAGGTGACGATCCGCCCGTCGGCCAATGTGGCCAGGCCTATGGGATTGCAGCACCCGCAGAAGCCTTCGATGGCCGCCGTCGGCTTTCCCCAGGCACCCTCCAGGTCCCCTTCAAAAGTGTAGGCTTCCACCCTGTGCCGGCCCGGATTATTGACACGCAACAAACCGTCCCGATGAATCATCACGTCCAGGAACGGACTCGGCACGACGAACCCCGGCACGTTCCGCTCCGCGTCCTTCCGGCCAATCCGGCTGACGATCTTTCCGCTGCGGTCGTAACGCAGCACAACGAGCTTCCCCGCGTCGGCCGCAAAAACATCCTTCGCTCCCGCTGCCAGCCCGGTGAACCACGTCCTCGGGTCCGGCGATTCCCAGCGGGCCACACGCCCGCCCTTGGAGTCGAACACCTCGATATGATCGCGCAGTCCTGCGAAAATCGCTCCATCCCTTGCCATGGCGACGCAGCAAGCCGGCCCCGCCAGCGCCAATTCCAATCCCCGCTCCCCGGTGCGGCTCAGACAGTTGATGTAATTGCCCGCGCAGACATAAACCTGGTCATCCGCCCCGATGGCCAGTCGCCGTGCATCCTGGTGCGGAATCGGCCATCGCGCGATTTCCTCGTAGGCGATCAGTTTGGGATCGGTCTTCTGGAAACGGGAAATGTCGTAAGCGAAAGGGTTGGCCTTCCCCTGCTCTTCCCCGGCCGCTTTCGCACCGCCCGCCAGTCCGAGGATCGCGGCGGTTTTCGTCACGATGCCAAAAAACTCCCGCCGGTCAAAAAGCTCAAATTCGGGTTTCATGGCTGGTTCCATCAAGAATGGTCGGATACTTCCTTAGCAGACAAGGCTTGGGGAAGTCCGCAATTTTCAACAGCGTCACAACCCCGGCATATCCCGGCGCTGACGCAGACCTGGCCCGCGGGCCGGACGGCTTGGCGCGCAACCAGTTTTCCGCTAACCGCAGCCAGACAGCCCAAGGCGAGATAGCGCAATCCGTCTCGAAAAAACTGCCGGCGACCAGTGTTGGACTTTGGAAAAGGCCTCTTCATAACTCAGCCACTTCCCCAAGCATCCGCCATCTCCCGGCGACGGGCTTACCATCTTTTGGCCAACCCTTGACATTCCTTGCCCTGTTGTCCTGACGCCAAGGCCGCCTTAAGGCTGCGGAATGATCTCGATGCCGTTGATCTCAGGGTTCTCCACGTTGGGAGTGAAAGTAATATGCACGTTGCCGTCAGTGACGTCCACCGGGACGGTTTCGACGTAGGCGCGCAACGGACCGCCGGCCTTGACCCAGATGTCCACATCCTTGAACTCATGACCCTGGACAGTGAATGAAAACACCCGCTGGCCCGGCCCCGTGATGCCTTCGTACGTTTCGGCAAAATAGAGTTTGACCAGGTATTTGCCATTGCGAACCGGGTAAGTGAACGACGTCATGCCGTACCGCTCCGACATATAAAGGGAGGGGTCGGTCGTATTGGCGATCTTCAGATCGGGACGGGTTGATGTGTCCCCATCTCGAAATCCCTGATCGGGCAGCCAGGCGTTTCCCGCCGAATCCTTAAACTGCTCCGTCAACCCGGCCTTGATGCGGATGACGGGCTGTGGTTTGTTTGGATCGGCAGGCGCGGGCGCAGGGGCGGCGGGAGCAGCCATGGTGGCGCCAGGCGCGGCGGGCGTTGGCGCTTCCGGTTGAGCAGCCGGAGCGGCTTCCTTGGTGGACTGGCAGCCCGCCAGCAGCAATGCAGCCAGGACTGACGTGGAAACCCCGCCCAGCCAGGCGGCTGCTTGTTTGGTGTTGCGCATAAAATTATTGTTTTGTTTTGTCAAGTAAAGTTGGTGTTTCATAGCTGGCCGCACTTTGGAGACTTTTCAAAACAACCGCAAGAAAAAAAACCAGCCTGTCCTATTTTCGTGGTGAAGCCGCTGAAACGTCCAGGCAGACCAGTCGCGTGAAGTCCCTCGCCAGCAAACGCCCGCCCGCCAGCGCCAATGGCCCCCACGATTCGCGGCCTTGCAGCACTTGCGCCTGGCCCAAAAGGTTGAAACGTACCGGGGATTCCTCCACCAGGCTCAGTTTGCCGGAATCGTTCATCACAAAGAACAGCCCGTCCGCCAGAAGAAAGGGACCAAGGCCGAACGGTTCCCCCGCCGGGCTGGCCCACACAACTTTGCCGTCCAGACCGAGGCAGACGAATTGGCCGTCGGGCCGAGTGCCAAACAAATGGCCGTCATGGTACAGCGGCGTGTGTTGCGTCGCGCCGAATTCTTCCGGCGCAAGCTTCCAAATGATCTGTGGCGAAAGCTTGCCGCCTTGGTCTTGGAGTTGCAGAAGCATGCAGCCCGCGTTGTAGCCTCCCGCCAGAAGAATTCTCCCGCCATCCATCACCAAAGGCGATGGCACGGTGGCGATGCTGATCTTCCACGCCGTGGTATCCCACAAGAGCGTCCCGTCCTTGGCGGAAATGCCCGCCACCCCGCCGCTGCCGCAATAAACATAAAACCGCCCCCCTCCGAACTCCATCGGCATCACGGAGGAATGTGTCATCTTCCATTCGCGCGGATTGTGCGCGCGCCACAGGGTCTTTCCGGTTCCAAGCTCCACCGCCGCCAACAGGGCGTCGTGACCGCCCGGAGCCAGAATGACGGCGTTCCCATCGATCAGCGGACACTGCCCCGTGTACCACGGCGGAACGGTTGCTCCAAATTCCGTGACAAGATTCAGCCCCCAACGCAGTTCCCCCGTCGCCGAGTCAAGACAAAGGACGTGGCACTTGGGATCCATGGCCACGACGAATTTGTCCGCAAGCGCGGGTACGGTGCGCGTCATTCCGTGGTTGCGCTTGACCGGCATCGGGTAGGCGTAACGCCAAATCTCCCCGCCATCGGCCAGCGACAAACAGCGCAGCGCGTTCTCCTTCTTGTCGGAGTCGTAGTCCAGCAGATACACGCGCCCGTCGCGAACGACCGGCCCCGCATACCCCTCCCCGCAATCCACCGCCCACAACTGCCGCGGCCCGGCGACTTCCCACGAGCGGGCCAGAGGCGTCGTTTCCGCACTGATGCCAAAGCGATTCGGCCCGCGGAACTGGGGCCAGAATCCGGGAAGATTCCCCGGCTGGGCGTTGCCCTGGATGAGTTTGCCGGCCAGAACCGGGTTGGCGGCAGCGGCGCCCTCCGCGCCGGGGGGTTGGTCGGCGCCGGGATAGCGTTCGGAAAGATCGTCCTGACCCTGGCGCGCCCGCCAGAAAACAAGCGCAGCCACGGCCACCACGGCCGCCAGCAGCGGCAGGGCCAAAACATATCGAGAACGGTCAAGATTCATTGCGGTACTAGGAAATCCCTAATGTCGATTCCATGGAGAAAACAATATCAAAGCGTTGATCATTACGAAAGCGGATCTTCCATTCCTGAGTCAACAAGCCGTTGGGTCTGCTGCTAAGGCGCGGCCTTCCACGCGTCGGCCTCCAGCTCAAACAGCAGTTCGTCCCTGCAGATTCCGCATTGCGCCGCGATGAATGGCAGCGACAGCAATCCCCTGTCGGCGCACCAGGCCGCAAACGCCGGAATGTCTTCCCGATTCTTGAAGTAGGCCGTGGCCCGCGTAATGTCCGAAAACCCAAAACCGCGCGACGTCAAAATAGCTTCCACCACATCCATGCTGAGATCCATTTGCCGCGGCAGATCGCCCGCCCCTAACGTCTCCCCGCCCGGCGCGATGCTTGCCGTGCCGGAAATCAAAAGTCTCCGGCCCTGCAACGACGAAATCTCCATCGCCCGGCTGAAAGAACTGCCATACGCGGGCGCCGGACATTGCAGGGGCGAAGCCACCTCCGCAATCTTCGCCGCGGCATGCAGCGGTTGCATGGCCCACGCCCCGGCCGACAGTGCTGCTCCGGCAGGATTCCGCGCGGACACTCCAGTGCTGGCCGGCAAGGACCCGGTGCGAAATCGAATGCTAGAATACACTTCAGTTCTGGCTTCGTTGAATGGGCCGTACCACGACAATAAATCGTCCAAATGGAACCAAGTTCGCACCAAATCACCAAGCGAGTAACCGGCTAGCCCAAACGCTGTTTCCATGCTCCCCAGCGTTTGCCGAAGTTGATCCGGACGCCGGGCGGACAGCGTTTCCGGTCCCAAGCCGCCCAGCAGACAATGCCGGATCCCGCCCGTTTCAAACGTGCAACCGGCCACCCGGCCGTCGAGCCGTATTGGGGTCACTTGCCCCGCGCTGAAAGCCAGCGCCTGCATGCCGGCAATCGCATGATCATCGCCCGCAGCTCCTTCCACCCACGTCACCGGCCACTCGATCCGCCCGAAAACCCGCCGCATGGCTTCCTCCGCCTCCTCATGGGCTTTGATGGAGCCAAAAATCATCAAATTGACCAACGCCGACTCCTCATCCTTCAGCGTGCGTGCCAACCGGCTGAACAGCTCCTTCAGCCCCTCCCCGGGCAGCGGTTTGACCGCGATGAAAAAGTCGGGATCGGCGTACGCAGTATTGCTTGTCCCTGGCAGAGTATCAGCGTCGGCGTTTTTCATTTTTCACATCAGCCACCATGTGTTTTTCAAGACGCAACAGCAGCATCTTTAGTTACACTTATATTTGATACCGGCATATTCAGCAAGCTGTTTAATGAGCAATTATTATAGAACTTGACGGCTCGGCCAGAGATACTAATACTTCTCCCGAAACCTCGAAAGCGAGGGTTGCCCGCCTGGCCCTTCCACGGGATGCCGGGACAGGTGCCGGCGCAACCGGAAAGGAATCATGACCTATTTTAATCAGGACTGCATTGAGCAAGTTTCAGCCGGCGCCTTCCAGGCGCAGAAACCCTACCCTTGGGCGCACATGCAAAACACACTAACCGATGAGGGTTGGGAAAGCCTCCGCGCCACGCTGCCCGACATGTCGAAGTTCAACCGCATGGTCGGGGTCAAGCGCGGCTATGGGCAAGCCCCCCACAATCGCGGCCTTCTCCACTACCGCGAAGGCATGGGCATCGCGGAGCCTTGGAAGGCTTTTATCGCCGAACTGCACGGCAAGGACTACGGCGCGTTTTTGCGCCGGATGCTCGGCTTGCGGGCCGGTCAGCAGATCATCCTCACCATGGAATGGTACTACGCTTGGCAGGGCTGCTCTGTCTCTCCGCACTGCGATGCCCGCCGAAAGCTCGCCACCCACATCTTCTTCTTCGCCACCGACCAGGACTGGCCCCGCGAATGGGGCGGCGACATCCTGATCCTCGACGACGAAGGCCGTTTCAAGGCTCACTCCGCTCCAGATTTCAAGGATCTAAAAGTGGCGGCGTCCCTGGACCTGCGGAAAAACGGCAGCCTGCTCTTCCAGCGCACGGATCACTCCTGGCACGGCGTCCTTCCCCTGCAATCCCCGCGCCAGGACGTCTATCGCAAACTATTCATCGTCACCGTCAACATCCCCACCTTCCAAGTCTGGTGGCGTCGCGTCCGCGGCAAAGACCCCGACGGCTTCCCCTTCAAAATGGCGGCCTAAGATTTTTACCCAAGCATAATTTGCGCTTCGCCATAGCAAGATAAGTTGTGCTTTTTACGCATCCATCCTGACACCACCGGCGTCTATACTATCGGCGCCGGCCTAATTGGCCGATGCCATGTCGGTGAAAACATTCTTGATCACAGGCGGTCTTGTCCTGGCGGCTATCGGCGCCTTCCCGGCGGCGCAACGGCCTGCGGACCTTTATGAAAGCGCCGCCGCCCTGACCGCCCAAAATCCCGTCGATGAACTCGTTTTCTCCCGCTTGCGCGAACTGGACATCCAGCCCGCCCGTGCCTGTTCCGACGCCGTCTTTGTCCGGCGCGCTTATCTGGACGTTATCGGCACCCTGCCGAAAGGTTTTGAGGCCGAACAGTTCATCCTCGACCGCAACCCAAACAAGCGCCGCGTCTTGATTGACCGCCTGCTGGAACGCGATGAGTTTGCCGATTACTGGGCCATGAAATGGTGCGACCTGCTCCGGGTCAAGGCCGAGTTTCCCATCAATTTGTGGCCCAACGCCGCCCAGGCCTATCACCATTGGATCCGTGCCGCCGTCAAAGACAACATGCCCTACGACCGGTTCGTCCGCGCATTGCTCACCTCCAGCGGCAGCAATTTCCGTGTGCCGCCCGCCAACTTCTATCGCGCCCTCCAAAACAAGGACCCCCAGGCCATCGCCAAAACCGTCGCCCTGACCTTCATGGGCGCGCGCGCCGAGAAGTGGCCCGCCGCCCAATTGTCCGGCATGGCGGCCTTCTTCTCCGAAATCGGCTACAAACACACCGCCGAATGGAAGGAGGAGATTGTCCTGTTTGACATGTCAAAAACGACGAATGATCTGGCCCGCGCAGCGGCCTTTCCAGATGGCACGCCGGTCCGGTTGTCGCCCGAACGCGATCCGCGCGAAGTTTTTGCCAACTGGCTCATAAACCCGAAAAATTCCTGGTTTACCCGAAACATTGCCAACCGCGCTTGGTCCTGGCTGCTGGGGCGCGGCATCATTCAGGAGCCGGACGACATCCGTCTGGATAACCCGCCCTCCGACCCCAAACTCCTCGCCCTGTTGCAGGAGCAACTGATCGCGTCCCATTACGATCTGAAGAGCCTGTTCCGTCTTATACTCAATTCACGAACATACGAGCTCTCTTCGCTACCCTTGACCGGCAATCCCGACGGCGCGGCCCACTTCGCCTTTTATCCCATGCGCCGGCTGGATGCGGAAGTTCTGATTGACGCATTGGACCAGATCACCGGCACGACTGAGAATTATTCCAGTTCCATTCCCGAACCTTTCACCTTCATTCCCGGCGACATGCGCTCGATTGCCCTGGCCGACGGCAGCATTAGCAGCGCCTTCCTCGACATGTTCGGCCGTCCGCCTCGCGACACCGGCCTCGAATCCGAGCGCAACAACCGCTCTGCGCCCGACCAGCGCCTGCATCTGCTCAATTCAAGCCACATCCAGCTCAAGCTGGAACAGAGCCGAATGCTTCCCTACTTGTTAGAATCCAAAAAAACCCCGCGCGAAACCGCCATCGCGCTCTATCTGGGCATTCTTTCGCGATTCCCAACGGCGGACGAATTGAAGATTGCGGAAAGCTATTACCAATCCAGCCAGTTGGACAGGCGCAAGGCAACCGTGGACCTGTCCTGGGCTTTGGTCAACACCAGCGAGTTTCTTTACCGGCACTAAAAATGAAAGGCGCAGTGAAATTATGAGTATGCATCAAAATGCCGCAGCCGAACCCTACAAGCCATATTCCGACGCCCTGATTTCACGCTTGCGTGGCAACGCCATTTCCCGGCGCGAAGCCGTGCGGCGCACGCTGCTGGGCGCGGGCGGCCTGATGCTGGGACACCACTTGTCCATGGGCGCGCTGGCCGAAGCGCCATCGCCCCAGGCCAGGGCCAAGTCGGTCATCCAAATCTGGATGTGGGGCGGTCCCTCGCACTTGGACACTTTTGATCCAAAACCGGAGGCTGGCTCCGATTATTCCGGGCCGCTCGACAAGCCCATCGACACCAATATTAATGGCATAAGAATCTGCCAGCTCATGCCCCTGGTGGCGAAGCAGGCTGACAAATACTCCATCATCCGCAGCATGACCCACGGCAACAACAGCCACGAAACCGCCTCTTACATGGTCCAGACCGCCCGCCCTGCTGGCGAGCGCGATGTCTATCCGTGCATCGGCGCCATCGTTTCGCTCTTCAAGGGGGTCAACGCAGGTTATCAAGGTTTGATTCCGCCTTACATCGTGCTGACCGAACCGCAGGGACGATTCTCCGAGGCGGGCTTTTTGGGGTCGCGCTTTCAACCCTTCGCCACCGGGGGCGATCCCGCCAAAACGCCTTTCGCCGTGGAAGGCGTGGTCAGCGAATCCATCTCCGAACAGCGGCAGAAGGGGCGGCGCGCCTTGTTGCACGAATTGGACACGCTCTCCCATGTCCTCCCCAACGACGCTGAACTGGCCGCCTCTG
Organism: Verrucomicrobiota bacterium; assembly: GCA_050014435.1. Classification (GTDB taxonomy): domain Bacteria; phylum Verrucomicrobiota; class Verrucomicrobiia; order Limisphaerales; family Palsa-1400; genus DASRLE01. Next base: position 16,550 of record JBEKDI010000050.1, read on the forward strand.
CCAAGGCCGAAAAAGAGGCCTATGACCTGATCCTCGGTGATGCCGGCAAAGTGTTTGATCTGACGCAGGAGAAAGCCGACCTGCGCGACCGCTACGGCCGCAACACTTTCGGACAATCCTGCCTCGTGGCTCGGCGGTTGGTCGAACGCGGCGTTCCTTACGTCACCATCAACTACAAGGGCGGCTGGGATACGCACAAAGACAATTTCCAACTCATGCGCCGCCGCGTGCCGGAAATGGACAAAGGCATGTCCACCCTGTTGCAGGATTTGACCGATCGCGGCATGCTGGACAAGACTATCGTGTGGTGGGGAGGTGAATTCGGCCGGACTCCCAAAGTCATGTGGGAAGCCCCATGGAACGGGGGGCGCGGCCATCATGGCGAAGTCTTCTGCGCCGTGGTTGCCGGCGGCGGTTTCAAGGGCGGCCAGGTCGTCGGCTCTTCCGATGCCAAAGGCGAACAGGTCAAGACTCGGCCCGTCCATCCGGCTGATCTTCTCGGCAGCATGTACGAACTGCTCGGCATTGATCCCAACGCGAAACTGCCCCATCCCGAAGGCTCGGATGCCCGCGTCACCCCCTCCGCCGCCGAGGGTATTGCCGTGGCTGGCCGTCTCAAGGAGATCATGTAAGGCTTGCGCCATCTTACCGATTAGCAGATGAGAAATTCTCAATGACAAATTTTCAATTCAGACTCCGCGCTCTGGCCGCGGCTTGCGGTGTTGCGTCCCTGCTCGCGCTCGCCATCCCCCTGCCAGCGCAGCAGTCCTTCACCCCGCATGTGGGCTACGTCCTTCCAGCCGGCGGAAGTCAGGGCGCTTCATTCCAAGTCAAGGTGGGGGGACAATATCTGGGCAATGTCAGCAACGTCTTTATTTCCGGCGCCGGGATTGAAGCCGCTGTGGCGGACTACGTCAGGCCGCTCACCGGGCAAGAGCTTAAGGATTTGCGCGAGCAGCTCAAGGTGCTCCAGGACAAAAGGGCCGCCGCCCGCGGTGACCGGCAAGTCGGCACCAACACCGGAACCTCCGCTCGCCCCATCTGGACCGCCGCAGACACGAGAATGATCGCCGAAATCCGGGGGAAAATCGCCCAGTCCCAAAAAAGATCGGCCAATCCGGCGATTTCCGAAATCGTCACGCTCCGGGTCACCATCTCTTCCAACGCCGAACCTGGCGAGCGGGAGCTCAGGCTGGGGTCGCCCCAAGCCTTGTCCCAGCCGCTCGTGTTTTGCGTCAGCCGATTGCCCGAATTCAACACACCCGCCCTTCCCGACGATCCCGAGTCTCCGGTCCCCAATCGCCCGAGAAACGACAACGTCCCGAAAGCCGTTGCGCCAGTCGAATCACACATCCTGCTGCCGTGCGTGGCCAACGGCCAAATTATGCCCGGCGGCGTGGATCGTTACCGTTTCCAGGCGCGCAAAGGGCAGCAGTTGGTTTTCTCCGTCACGGCCCGGGAACTGAACCCCTACCTTGCCGACGCCGTTCCCGGCTGGTTCCAAGCCGCACTCTCGCTTTACGACCCACAGGGCCATGAAGTCGCCTACGCTGATCACTTCCAGTTCCATCCCGACCCGGTCCTCCTTTTTAAAGTCCCCCGGGACGGCGAATACATTCTTCAAATCAGAGACTCCATTTATCGTGGCCGCGAGGATTTTGTCTATCGCATCACCGCGGGCGAACTGCCTTTTGTCACCGGCATTTTCCCTCTCGGCGGCCCGGCCGGCGCTCAAACCACCGTCCAGTTGACAGGCTGGAATCTTCCCGACGCCGCGCTGACCCGGGACGACCAGGACTCTGCCCCCGGCGTATATCCGATCTCTGTCCGCACTGAATCCTATGTTTCCAACCCCCGCCCCTTCGCCGTGGACAACTTGCCTGAATGCTTCGCGCGCAAGGCCATCAATTCGCAAGCCACCGCCCAATGGGTCTCTCTTCCTGTCATCGTCAACGGCCGCATTGATGCGCCCGGTCAGTGGAATGTCTTTCGCTTCAATGGCCGTGCTGGCAACGATTTCGTCGCCGAAGTCATCGCGCGCCGCCTGGATTCCCCGCTGGATTCCGTGATCCGCCTGACCGACGCCGCCGGCAATCAAATCGCCTTCAACGACGACTTCGAGGACAAGGGTGCCGGCTTGCAAACGCAATACGCGGATTCCTATATCAGGGTCACCCTCCCCGCCAGCGGTCCCTACTACCTCTGGCTCGGCGACGCGCAACAGCAGGGTGGCCCCGACTATGCCTATCGCCTGCGCCTTGGTCCGCCCCGGCCCGACTTCGTGTTGCGTCTCGTTCCCTCCAGCCTGACAGTGCGGGGCGGCATGTCTGTCCCCTTCACCGTCTATGCCCTGCGTAAAGACGGCTTTTCCAACGAGATCACATTGACTCTGAAAGATGCCCCACCCGGCTTCTCCCTCAGTGGCAGCACGCTGCCAGCCCACCAGAACCAGATGCGTCTCACCCTGATGGCCCCAACCCGCCCCGCCAGGAAATCCTTCAAGCTTGCGGTCGAGGGCCACGCTTTCATCCAGGATCAGGAAGTCGTCCGTCCCGCAGTCCCTGCTGAGGACAGAATGCAAGCTTTCCTCTACCGCCACCTCGTTCCTTCCCAGGACCTCGAAATCTCCTGTTTGGATCGCCCCCAGCTCCCGTTCGCCGTTAAAATCCTTGATTCAACCCCCGTCAGAATCCCCGTCGGCGGCACAAGCGAGGTGCGCGTCAGCACCCCCAACCGCCTGTCAGACGACAATTTCAAATTCGAATTAAGCGAACCGCCGGATGGAATCTCCATCGCCCGCATCACCCAAGGAGACGCGGAGACCACAATCGCGTTGCACAGTGATGCCTCCAGAACCAAGTCGGGCACGACAGGGAACCTGATCGTCAGCGTCATCTCCGTAAGACAGCGCCCCGCTGCCGCCGCCGGCAAGCCCCAAACCGGTCAGCGCCGCGTCGCCATGGGCACACTCCCCGCCATACCTTTCGAAATCGTCTCTCCCTGACCCCGCTAAGAAGTCACATAAAGCACTCTGCATCCATGTGTTACGGACTGATTTAGATTTGCTTCGCCACCAGGGCAAAATAATTATCTCTACTTATTAGATAGAGACGCTTTACATTTGTCTGAGAGTCTGCCATCTAGGCTTTGTTAACTGAAGAATTTTTCAGTCTTCATCAACAGCTCAAGCTGAGATTCGGGCTGAGAGGGTTTATTGAGATGCAAGTTTAAATGTGGATTTTATGAGAGCTGTTAATCCCGCACACCATGTCCCCGCCCGTGCGGCCACGGACAATTTTCACGAGTCAAAGAGCGCCGACCGGCATTTGCTCACGCCTCTGATCCATCTGGCCGGAAACTCGGACTCGGTCATCGCCGGTTCAGTGGGGGATTTTTACGCCGGCGAAAAACTTTTCCACATTCCACGCTTCATCTTCATGGGCCCGAAAGGAGGTGGGGACACCATCCGCCTGGGAATTTTCGCCGGCATTCGTGGTGATGAACCGCAAGGCGCGGAGGCGATTGTTTCCTTCTTTCAACAATTGGAGAACTATCCCGAACTTGCCGTCGGGTATCACATCTACGCCTACCCGGTTTGCAATCCATCCGGCTTTGCCGCTGACCTGCGCCACAATGCGGCTGGACAGGACTTGACCAAACATTTTTGGCGCGGATCGGACCAACCCGAGGCGTATTACCTGGAGCGGGAAATCGGCGTGCATCAATTCCACGGCGTGATCTCATTAGGCGCCACTGATGACCACAATCCGCACTTTTCGTTCGCCGGCGGACGTGAATCGATTTTGCGGGCCGCTCTGGTGTCGCCCGCGATCCTGGCCAGCCGGATGTATTTGAAGAATGAGCCGCCGGTCAATGCCGACAGCGCCTTGGCTTCAAAGCCGCCCGAATCCGACGCAGCCGGCTTTCTTACCAGGACCGATGAATTGCGCCCGGCGCCCTTCGAAATCAATTTCGAGATTCCGCGCCAGGCGCCGCGACGGACCCAAATCGTTTGCACGGTTAATGCACTGAAGTCGATCTTGGACTCCTACCGCACCGTCCTGGCATTCCAGCAGAACATATGACCTCGAGCGATTCCGCCTGCCGCGGAAAGACACACGGACGGGAATCTGTTGACAACCGGGTGCGTTTGATTAGGTTGATGACGCTGATTGGCCATCCTGATCACCCTCAATTAGCCAATCGGCAGAAATTAACGTCACCAAATAAAGCAAAACAGTTTGCTGACCGGATCGCCGGCGGCTCCCATGTGATTGAAGGTCAATCCATGTCGAGTTGTGTGCTGATGATATCGAGACGCCCCAAATTTGATTTGCCACGCCGCTGGGACGCGCCTGTTTGCGCGCTTACAAATCAGCGGCGCTTCTTCGCATTAATTGAAAATTGAATGAACCATGAATAATGAACCCAATCCCCCTGAGCTGTTGAGCTTGAGCGCCCCCGCCGCGCGCAATCTGGCCACCGCCACCGTCACCGTCCCGCAATACGCTGAGATCACGCCACGTTGGCTGCACAAATTGCTGCCCTGGGTGGACGTGGATGGCGGCGTCTATCGCGTCAACCGTGTCGCCAAAGCCGCGAAAGGCCGGCTGGCCAACGAGTTCGGCGAAGTCAAAGTGGACTTGCTCACGGTGGATAGTGGCGAACCCAAATTACCGACCACTTTCGTGGACTACGAAAGACACCCGCGCGAATATCATCTTAGCACCATTCAGACGGTGCTCCGCACACACACCCGGGTGACCGATCTTTACAACAACAGAATTGACCAACTCCGCCAGCAGATTCGTCTCACCGTCGAAGCCTTGAAGGAAAAGGAGGAATGGGAACTCATCAATAATCCTGACTTCGGCCTGCTCGAGAAGGTAGATCCATCGCAAACCGTCAAGACACGCAAAGGCCCGCCCACGCCGGACGATTTTGACGATCTGCTCGCCTTGGTCTGGAAAAAACCGGCGTTCTTCCTGGCTCATCCCAAAGCCATTTCTGCTTTCGGCCGCGAGTGCACCCGGCGCGGTGTGCCGCCTCCGACGGTCCATCTCTTTGGCTCTCCTTTTCTGACATGGCGCGGCGTTCCTTTGATTCCGACCAATAAACTGGAATTTACCGGCAAATCGAAAAACAATCCCGGCGCCACCAGCATTCTTCTCCTGCGCGTCGGCGAAGCTGAGCAAGGCGTCGTTGGTCTGCAAAAGGCGGGCGTCACCGGCGAAGTTGAACCCGGTCTGTCCGTCCGTTACATGGGAACCAACGAGAATTCCATCGCCTCCCATCTGGTCACCCGCTATTTCTCGGCCACAGTGCTCACGGTGGACGCCATCGCCCGTCTCGATAACGTCACCGTTGGATTCTATCATGAGTACAACTACGAATAACGGCCGCCCCGCCCCGCCTGATGTGGAAGAACAGGTGGTGGACGATCCATTCGGCACCAACTTGATCTCGCGGCTGGCGAATGAGATTTATGCGGAGTCCCAAGGGCGGGTTCCGGTGTCAGAGCCCGCTTCTGCAAGACCATCCAACACCAGTGTGGCCTTTCCACCGGTCCATCCAGCACAGAAGACCTTGGTTCGCCAACCTTCCAAGCCCTCCCCTACTTCCTCGGGCGGCGCCAATTCCGAAAATTCCCATGCCTATGGGGAGCCGCGTTGTGAGCCAAGGCTGCATCCCAGGGGGACCGTCGAACCGGATGTGGGCCGCACGACGCCCTTTGGCGAAGCACCTTATTATTTCCTGAAATCCAAGGAAAATACCGGCGAAACCCCTCCTGCTCTTGCTCCAAGTTGGGACATTGGCTCCGTCCGGCGCGATTTTCCGGCCCTTCGCCAACAAGTCAACGGGTGGCCGTTGATCTGGTTGGACAACGCCGCCACAACGCACAAACCGCAAGCGGTTATTGACGCCACTTCCCAATTCTACGCCCGCGACAACTCGAACATCCATCGCGTGGCACACACCTTGGCCGCCCGTTCGACTGAATTATTTGAGGCCGCCCGCGAAAAAGTGCGCAAATTCATCGGCGCGGCGGATGCAAAGGAAATTGTTTTCGTTCGCGGCACGACAGAAGCCATCAATTTGGTCGCGCAAAGTTACGGCCGCAAAAACATTGGCGCGGGAGATGAGGTCATCCTCACCGAAATGGAACATCACGCCAACATCGTGCCATGGCAATTGCTGGCCGAACAAACTGGCGCGCTTATTCGCGTGGTCCCCATCAATGATCGCGGTGAGCTTGTCCTCGAGGAATACGCCAAACTGCTAAGCCCGCGAACGAGGTTTGTCGCCGTCACGCACGTTTCCAACGCGCTCGGAACGATCAATCCGCTCGAGAACATCATTGCCCTGGCCCACGCCCTCGGCGTCCTCGTGCTGGTGGACGGGGCGCAATCCGCGCCGCATTTCCCCGTCAATGTCAGCTTGCTCGACGCCGATTTTTTCGTGTTTTCGGCCCACAAGATATTCGGCCTGACCGGCATCGGAGCATTGTACGGCAAAGCGCCCTTGCTCGAAGCCATGCCTCCCTGGCAAGGCGGAGGGCACATGATCAAAGACGTGCGCTTCGAGAAAACGACCTGCCAACACGCGCCGGAAAAGTTCGAGGCCGGCACGCCTGACATCGCCGGCGCCGTCGGTCTCGGCGCGGCGATTGACTACCTGACCAAACTTGGTTTGCCGGCCATGGCGGCTTATGAGCACTCACTGCTCGAGTACGCGACCGGGGCGCTCTCCACCGTTCCCGGCCTGCGCCCCATCGGAACAGCGGCAAACAAGGCCAGTGTGCTGTCATTTGTCATCCCTGGCGTGTCGAACGAAAGCATTGCCCGCCATCTTGACAAGCAGGGCATCGCCGTCCGGGCCGGACACCATTGCGCCCAACCCGCACAACGTCATTTCGGACTCGAAGGCACCGTCCGCCCTTCGCTGGCATTCTACAACACCCCTGATGAGGTGGATGCCTTGGTCCGGGCGCTGCGCCTGCTGGACCGAAGTTCAACTCTATGAAAACTATTGCGCCCCTTGAACTCCAAAAACTGCTGCAAACCGATCCAGATTTGCTGCTCTTGGACGTGCGAACGCCCGTAGAATACGCCGAAGTCCACGTATCACGAGCGAGGAACGAACCATTGCAGCAGCTCCAGCCGGAAAAACTGGTGGCTTCGGGCATTTTGCCCAATGGCCGGCCCGTCTATCTCCTTTGCCGAAGTGGCGGGCGCGCCGCCAAGGCCGCGGAAAAGTTCGCCGCCGCGGGAATCGACCGGGCAGTGGTCATTGAAGGCGGAACGCAGGCTTGGATCGAGGCGGGCCTGCCCGTTGCCCGCGGGACTTCCAGCGTGATGAGCCTGGAGCGGCAGGTTCGCATTGTCGCCGGGTCGCTGGTATTGCTCGGCGTGCTGCTGGGCTGGCTGGTGCATCCTGCATTTTATGGTTTGTCCGCGTTCGTCGGGGCTGGATTGGTTTTTGCGGGCATCACTGATTTCTGTGGAATGGGGCTATTGCTGGCCAGGATGCCATGGAACAACCGTGTTTGTGCATAAGTTGATGCCTCATTACGTCCCGGAACTGCTGGCGTCTTATATACCATGACTGCGAACCGTTATCAGGGGGTGGAACACCACATCGGAAAGACGCCGCTAATTCGCTTGCGTCGGCTCTCAGAAATTACCGGCAGCGAGATTCTCGGCAAGGCGGAGTTTATGAATCCCGGCGGCTCGGTAAAGGATCGGCCGGCATTGGGCATTATCACGGACGCCGAGGCCAGGGGGTTGCTGAAACCCGGCGATACCATCGTTGAAGGCACGGCAGGCAACACCGGCATTGGTCTCACGGTGGTCGGTCACGCCAAGGGCTACCACACCGTCATCGTGATTCCTGAAACACAGTCTTCGGAAAAGATCAGTCTCTTGCGCACTCTTGGCGCGGAAGTCATCACCGTCCCGGAAAAACCTTACAGTGATCCCGGCAACTACAACCGGGTCGCGCAGCGCCTGGCGCAGGAGAAAAGCTGGTTCTGGGCCAACCAGTTCGACAACACCGCCAATCGCCTGGCCCATTACCAAACGACCGGCCCGGAAATCTGGGACCAAACGAATGGCGAAGTCACGGCCTTCGTTTCGTCCGTCGGAACAGGCGGCACACTGGCCGGCACGGCGTTGTATTTGAAGGAGCGCGATCCGAAGATCGCCACTGTTTGTGCTGATCCTTATGGCGCAGCGATGTGGTCCTGGTTCACCAACGGCAATACGGACGTCAAGGACGGCGATTCCTTCGCCGAAGGCATCGGCCAGACACGGGTGACAAGGAATCTGGAAAACATCGTTATTGATTGCGCCTATCGCATTAAAGACCAGCCGGCGCTCTCCATTGTTTATCAACTGCTCCGTGAAGAAGGTTTATTCCTCGGGCTTTCCTCCGGCATCAACATCGCCGGCGCGGTGCGCTTTGCCAGGGAGCGCGGACCCGGACAGACCATCGTCACCTTGCTCTGCGATTCCGGCTTGAAATACCAATCCAAAATTTTCAATCCGGCGTGGCTCAAGGAGCACAGTCTCGATCCGAACCTGCCCGTCGAAGTGGACTGAACCGCGAGTTAAATTCCTCTTAGGTGTGCGGCCTCCAAGGCGCAACAACCATCCTCCAGACAGGGTAGTGCTAAGAGTGTTTGTTTTCGCCCTTGACAGTTCGGGCCAAATAAGTCATATTAATCCCATCAGACAAGTAAGATAAGTTGGAATATGAAGCTTACATCGCGCTGCGAATACGCCATGCTGGCCCTGATTTACCTCGGGCGGCAGAAGGCGGGCACGCTCTTGTCCGTCGATGCCATCGCGCGCACCCAGAACATCCCCCCCAAGTTTCTCGAACAAATCATGCTCACGCTCAAGCGGGCCAAATATGTGCGCAGTGCCAAGGGCCGCAAGGGCGGTTATCAACTGGCCAAGCCCATGGAGAGAATCTCCCTGGCCGAGATCGTCCGGTTGTTTGACGGCGCGCTTGCCCCCTCCGAATCCGTCAGCGAACACTTTTACGAGCCTACGCCACTGGAGAAGGAGGCGAAGCTGGTCCACGTATTCCGCGACATTCGCGACTACGCCTCAAAGAAGCTGGAAGCAACAACCATTGGAGACATGTTGTGAGCCTTTTTTTGAGTTAAATATGACTATACAGATAGGAGTAGTAATCTTATGAGCGACATCCATACCATCACCATCCTCCCGGGCCGCGGCAAATCCGGCGCCTCGGAGGCCATCGACCGCATCGACCTCCGCATGGGGGACGTCGTCAGCATCGTCGGTCCGACCGGCTCCGGCAAAACCACGCTGATCAATGACATCGAGCTGTTTGCCGACGCCAACACGCCCACCGGCCGGCGCATCCTGATCAACGGCCAGCGCGCCCCGGCCGAGTATCGCGATGACCCGTCCCGGAACCCCATCGCCCTCATCACCCAGCACACCACCTTTCTCTCAGATCTTCCGGTGCGGGAATTCCTGGAGACCCATGCCCGGATTCGCAGCGCTCCCGGGGCTTCCATCGACACCGCGTTGGAGCGCACGCTCGCTTTCGCCAATCAATTGACCGGCGAGCCGATTCTGGTTGACAGCCGCATGACCGAGCTTTCCGGCGGCCAGACGCGCGCCCTGCTCATCGCCGACGCCACCATCATCTGCAACACCCCCATCGTGCTTCTGGATGAGGTTGAGAACGCCGGCATCCATCGCACCCGCGCCCTGGAGTTGCTCCGCGAATACCGCAAGATTTTCATCTTTGTCACCCACGACCCGCGCATCGCTCTGCTCTCCGATTATCGCATCGTCATGCAGGGCGGCATCATTACGGGGGTGCTGCACACCGATGAAAAGGAGCGGCGCTTTGCCGTCCATGTCAGCCGCTTGGACGACGTGCTGGCAAAATTGCGCGACCAAATGCGCCTGGGGCAACGCCTGGCCTCGCCCGAACTGGAGGGCATGGTATGCAATTGACCATTTGCGCCGGGCCGGCCACCACCGGCAAAACCTCCGTGCTCCGCCATGTGATTCGCAAACTGCGGTCTGCCGGCAAGCACCCGGCCTTTCTCAAAATCGATGTCCAATACGCCGAGGAGGACGAGCAGTTCGCCAAGGAGTTCGGCATCCCCACACGCAAAGTATATTCCGGCGAGTTGTGCCCCGATCACTGCAACGTCATGGTGCTGGGAGACGCGCTGCAATGGGCGCGCCGGGAGAACTGTGACTTTTTGTTCGTGGAAACCGCCGGCTTGTGCCTGCGCTGCTCGCCCTACGTCGATGGCGGCTTGGGCATCATCGTGCTCGAAGCCACCAGCGGGATGAACCTGCCCCTCAAAGTGGGTCCGATGCTTTCGCTCGCGGATATCGCGGTCGTGACCAAGATCGACCGCGTTTCGCAGGCCGAGCGTGAAGTCTTCCGCGCCCGCATCCAGAATGCCGCCCCCGGCGTCCGCATCCGCGAAGTCAACGCCCTTTACGGCATCGGCATCGATCCCATCATGGACCACGTCCGGGCCACCCCGGAAACGGTTCCAAACTTGTTGCTGCGAGGCAACCCGCCCGTGGGCACCTGCACCATCTGTGTCGGTAAAAAGGAGATCGGCTGGCAATCCCACTTCGGCGTCGTGCGCGCCCTGGAAAATCAAAACTTCTACCGCGGAGAGTAAATGAGCGCCCGGCGAATCTACCTCGACAATTCGGCCACCACCCCCCTCGATCCCCGGGTCGTTCAGGCGATGCTTCCCTTTCTGGACTCCGTCTTCGGCAACCCGTCCAGTCTGCATCAAGAGGGACGCGAAGCGCACGAATGCCTCGACCGCGCCCGCAGCCAGGTCGCCGCCCTGCTCAACGCTGACCCTGGTGAAATCTTCTTCACCGCCAGTGGCACGGAATCCGACAATCTGGCCTTGACTGGAATCATCGAAGCGAGGGGCGGGTCAGGAAACCACATTATTACCAGTGCCATCGAGCACCCGGCCATTCTTGAAACCTGCCGGAGCCATCAAAAACGCGGCGTCGAGGTGACTTCCCTTCCCTCTGATTCCGACGGCCTGATTGATCCGGACGAACTGGCCCGCGCTTTTCGTCCGACCACCCGTCTGGTCTCCATCATGACCGCCAACAATGTCGTTGGCACGGTTCAGCCCATCAATGAACTGGCGCGCATTGCCCGGGATCATGGCGTGCCGTTCCATACCGATGCGGTGCAGGCTGCAGGCAGAATCCCCATTAATGTTCAGACCCAGCCCGTCGATTTGTTGTCTCTCTCGGCGCACAAAATCTACGGCCCGAAGGGAGTCGGCGCTCTCTTCGTGCGGAAAGGAACCCCGATCGCGCCCATCATTAACGGCGGCGGACAGGAACGCGGATTGCGTTCCGCCACCGAGAACATGGCCGGCATTGCAGGGCTTGGATGCGCTGCGGAAATCGCCAGTGCCGAAATGTCCGCGGAAGCCGCTCGCTTGGTCAAGTTGCGGGATCGCATTATTGAAACGGTGCCTGACCTGCTGCCCAACGCCTATCTGATCGGCCACCGCCATCGGCGTTTGCCCGGCCACGTCTGCCTCGGTTTTGCCGGATTGGAAGGGGAATCCATCCGCTTGTTGCTGTCCCTGGATGAAGCCGGCATCGCCGTTTCGACCGGCAGCGCCTGCAGCGCGCATCACGCCCACCAGCCGTCGCATGTCTTGCAGGCCATGGGTTTTGATCCCGTTCGCGCGCGCGGCTCCTTGCGGGTCACGCTCGGCCGTTTCAACACCGACACCGACGTCGAGGCCTTCCTGCGCGTCCTCCCCAAAAAAATCAAAGAATTGCGATCCATTGCCACGTATCCCATCACCTCAAATAACCAAGGAAAACATTATGAATCTCACTGTGAAAGACCTGCCGGGACTTGACTGCGGAGTCTGCGGCTACCGCACTTGTGACACTCTCGTGCAACAATTGCCGGCCGACCCGGGCTTGCTCAAACGGTGCATCTACTATTCCGACAAGCAAAAAGTAGCGACGCCGATTCCCGCGGCCAAACCATCCGCGCCCGCGCCCTCGGCTTGCGGCACGTGCGCCGCCTCTCCCTCGCCAAAAGGAGCCGCCCCCTGGCAGGACAGCCTGGGACGGGACATTGATTTTTACCTGGACCATTTTCCCACCGAGCCCGGCCCGCGCGAAATCATCATTCCGCACAACCCGATGATCACCCGCGAAATGAACATCCAACCCGGCGACGTCATGATCGGTCGTCCGCTGGGCATGTCCTGCGGCTGTCCCATCACCCACTGCGGGGTGGCCATGCAGGTCGATGCCCGCACCGGCGTCATTGTCTGGTGTGTCACCGGCCCGCTGCGCCCGCGCCAGGAAGGCTTCAAGGACCTCGGCTACTACATTGCCGAAGGATACGAAGGCTTGGTGCATAAAAGGCGTTGCGACTTGAAAATCGGGATGCGCTACTTCTTCCAGCCCACCATGTGCATGTTGCAATGGCGCCACAGCGGCCTGATCAACTACCTCAACCGCACCGGCGACGCCCTGCAAATCCGCATCGAAGGCCTCTGGATAGGCTAGCCCGCCAATTTACAAATTTAAAATCTTCAATTGCCAATTTGCAATTTCGCGGTCCTCCGCCCGAGCGCGCCCCGCCCTCCATTTGCGTTTGAGCCCCTTTTCTGGAGCAGGTCGATGCTCGCACCCCGCGCAAGGTTCCCCTTTGCGCAATTATGCATTTCCAAGATATTCACAATCGACACAGCCAAAACAAAAATCCAACATCATCACAAATGTGCGGATTTTCGAGTTTACGATCAGATGACCGATAGCGCATCAGAAGTGAGCATGACGGCGCGGATTGGAAACAGGACCCGATGGACGCGCTGTGCCGTTTTGGGCGCGGTCTTCGTGCTGGTTATCGGTGTTTACGCCTGGAGCGCCAACTCGGGTTTGCTGGAGCTGCTGGGGTCAAAGGCGGAAAACACCTACTATAACTTGTTGGTGCAGGGCTTTCGCGCCGGCCAACTCAACTTGAAAACCGCAGTGCCGCCAGTCCTCGCGCAGCTCGCCGATCCCTACGAGCCAGCAGCCAATAATCCTTATCGGTGGGACTATGGACATCCGTTGCATGACTTGAGTTATTACAATGGAAAGTTGTATCTTTATTTCGGAATTACACCTGCCTTGGTGCTTTTCTGGCCTTGCAGGGCGCTGACTGGCCATTACCTGCTGCATAAAGATGCTGTGCTGATCTTTGTTTCAGCAGGCTTCCTGGTCGGCGCTGGTCTCTTGTTGTCCCTCTGGAAGCGTTATTTTGCGGACGTCAGCTTTTGGATAGTCGTCTCGTGCATAATTGCACTGGGCTTGGCGGATTTCACACCGGCAATTCTGGAGCGGTGTGATGTTTATGAAGTGGCGATTAGTTGTGGCTATGCGATGACGATGCTGGCACTGGCGGGGATTTGGTGTGCCGGGCATGATTCGCGACGCCAGTGGCCATGGCTGGCCGCGGCCAGTCTGGCCTACGGATTGGCAGTGGGAGCACGGCCATCGCTGTTGTTTGGTGCAATCATTCTTCTGGCTCCCGTGGTTCAGGCGAGGCGGCAGAAACGCCCTGTGTGGCCATTATTGTTGGCAGCGTCCATCCCGATCGTGCTCATCGGGCTGGGGCTAATGTCTTACAACGCCTTGCGCTTCGGCAATCCGCTGGATTTCGGGCATCACTACCAATTGACCACGACCCGGCAGGACACGTTGAATCAATTCCATCCGCGTTATCTCTGGTTTAATTCTCGGATTAGCTTTCTGCAACCGGCGCAGTGGAGCGGCGATGTTCCATTTGTGAATGACATCGTCGTGCCATCCTTGCCAACAGGCGCAGGGGAGCCTGAGCATCCTTTTGGAGTTCTGACCAATATTCCCCTGATATGGCTGGCCTTGGCCGTGCCGCTGGCCTGGCGGAACCGGTCGGCGGAAGTCCGCTCAACCTTGCGTTGTTTTCTCGGGGCCATCGCTCTTCTTTCCGCGATTTGTGCGCTGACCATTCTCCTCTATTTTACAATGTGTTTGCGCTATGAAGTGGAGTTCGCGCACGCCTTGGTGTTTCAGGCGGTCATTGGCATCTTTGGTCTGGAGCGCGCCTTGTCCGGCCGGCCGGGATGGAGGCAGGCTGCCCGTTGTGGTTGGGGTCTGTTGATGGCCTTTTCGGTGGCGTTCAACCTGTTGGCCAGCTTTGATTTGCGGGCAGAGGCCCACCTCCACCTCGGCAGATCTCTTCTGCTAAAAGGCGAACTGGACACAGCGATTGTCGAGTTTCGGCAAGCGCTTCAAATCAACCCCGGCTGCGCCAAAGCTCAAAATAATCTCGCCAACTCCCTTCTGCACAAGGGAAGCATAGCCGAAGCTATCGATCACTTTCAGCACGCCCTGAGAATTGAACCCGCGGATCTGGCGACCCAAAACATTCTGGCCTGGCTCCTGGCCACTGGCCCGGAGGCGTCGCTGCGCAACGGCAACAAGGCGGTCGAACTGGCGGAACAGGCCAATCACCTTGCTGGCGGGAAAAATCCTTTGGTTCTCTACACACTGGCGGCGGCCTACGCTGAGACCGGGCGCTTCTCCGAAGCGGTGGTAACCGCGCAACGCGGCCGGCAATTGGCCGAGACGCAATCCAAGCCGCGGCTGGCCGCGCAACTTCAACTTGAGATAAACATGTTTCAAGCCGGCAGACCATTCCACGGCCTTGAGCAAAGCCATTAAGGAATCGCGAAACTGCGCAAGACTCGTATGGGGAGTGGTTCGCGGTTAAAAAACTCTTCTCTTCGCCGCCCTGTCGCCCCGGTCCCCACCCGGTTACAAAAATAGTTTAACATAATTGTTGTCTTAGATAATATCTATGATATTGTCTTTTCGTGACTATGCTCTAAATATGGCCATGATGAAAAACTGAAACCTGAACCAACCCAAAACTATGAACCCTCGCAACGGTAAAATCACCCATCTGCCCCGCTCCATCCGCGACCTCTTGAACGAACGCCTTGACCGCTCCCAACCCGCTTCCCAAATCCTCCCCAGGCTCAACAGCCTCGAAGAGCTCCAGGAAATCATCAAAGAGGAATTCGACGGCGTTCCCATCAGCGAACAGAACCTCAGCCAGTGGCGTCAGGGCGGTTGCCAGGAATGGGTAGTCCGCCGCGAACTCTGCCAGGAAGCCGGCGACGTGACCGAATTGGCCGAAGGCATGCTGGAGGAGACTGGGCAAGGCGACCTGGCCATTAAACGGGGCGATGTGAAAGCGAAACTGGACATTCTACCCACCGACACTTTCGGTGAAGAGCTAGTCAAACCGCCCCGAAAACCGCGGCTTGTCACAAAAGCCAGGAAACACACCCACGCCACCAAATCTAAGCCATTGGCGCACAAGAAGATGGCGCGAGTTCGCCAGTCAAAGTCCAGCCAGCCTCATTCTGACGGTCTCAAAGCGACTCAAAGTGATTTTGTGCAGCCAGCCCCCCATCCATGCCGTCCGCGGGGTCCACGAAGTCCATGCTTACGTCCCCATTGGTCCCATCGGTCCTATTCATCCCATTCCCGGGGCGGTTTCCTAACACCGCTTTTCCATTGCGCAATTATGGTTTCCTCTTAGAGTTTCAGACTGATGACAGTTTCAAATTCCAAGTCTAATCCCGGCGGGCCAACCGCCCCCGCAGCCCCTTCAGATTTTATCCGCGACATCGTGGCCGCGCATGTGGCCGAAAAGCGCTATCCGAGGATCCATACCCGCTTCCCGCCGGAGCCGAACGGCTACCTCCATATCGGCCATGCCAAATCCATCTGCCTCAATTTCGGCATCGCCCGCGAATTCGGCGGCATTTGCAATTTGCGCATGGACGACACCAATCCCACCAAGGAGGACGTTGAGTATGTGGACTCCATCATCGCCGATGTGAAATGGCTCATCGAAGGATGGGCCGATGACAGGCTTGGCTTCAAGGCGGCGGGCCAAACCCCGCAAGCCGTCGTCAGTAACGGCCATCCGGACTTTTTCCTGCCGCCGGCGGACAGTTCGGTCGGCGGCGCGAAACTCGAGCCGTTTTACGCTTCGGACTATTTTGAGCAAATCTATGGATACGCCGTGGAGTTGATCAAGAGGGGCAAGGCCTACGTCTGCGATCTCTCCGCTGAGGACATGGACACCTACCGCGGCTCACCGGATCGCCCCGGAAAGGACAGTCCCTGGCGCAATCGCCCCATGGCGGAGAGCCTCGATCTGTTCCAGCGAATGAAGGCTGGCGAGTTCCCCGACGGCACGCGCACTTTGCGGTCCAAACTCGACATGGCGTCCCCGAACATTTGGCTGCGCGATCCTGTTCTCTACCGCATTCGCCACGCCGAACATCATCATACCGGCTCAAAATGGTGCATTTATCCGATGTACGACTTCGCCCATTGCCTGAGCGATTACATCGAAGGCATCACCCACAGCATCTGCACCCTGGAGTTCGAGGTCCATCGCCCGCTCTACGACTGGATTTTGGAGAACCTCGGCCTGCCGCGTCCCCTGCCCCACCAATATGAATTCGCCCGCCTCAGCCTCGGCTACACCGTGATGAGCAAGCGCAAACTCCTCCAACTGGTCAGCGAGAAAATCGTCACCGGCTGGGACGATCCGCGCATGCCGACCATTTCCGGATTGCGCCGCCGGGGGGTCACGGCGGCGGCCTTGCGTCATTTTGCCTATAACATCGGCATCACCAAATACAACGGCGTGACGGACCTGGCGGTGCTGGAATACGCCATCCGCGAGGATCTGAACCGGCAGGCGCTGCGGCGCCTGGCCGTGCTACGCCCGGTAAAGGTAGTGTTGACTAATTATCCCGAGGGCCGCGTCGAGGAACTGGAGGCCGTCAACAATCCCGAGGACCCCGCTGCCGGCTCGCGCCGCGTCCCCTTTGGCCGCGTGCTCTACATCGACCAGGACGATTTCATGGAGACGCCGCCCCCGAAATTCTTCCGTCTGCGCCCGGGCGGCGAAGTGCGCCTGAAGTACGCCTACATCATCAAGTGCGACGAGGCGGTCAAGGATGCGGCGGGCCGTATCGTCGAATTGCGCTGCACGGCCGATTTGGAAAGCAAGACCGGCGGCATGACGGCGGGCCGCAAAGTCAAGGGCACCATTCATTGGGTCAGCGCAGCCCACGCCGTGGACGCCGAAGTCCGGCTTTACGACCGCCTGTTCACCGAGGCGGAGCCGGATGCCGCGGGCGATTTCAAAAGCTGCCTCAACCCGCATTCCCTGGAAGTGCTGTCCGCCAAATGCGAGCCGTCCCTGGGCGGGGCCAGGCCGGAATTGCGCTATCAATTCGAGCGCCTGGGCTACTTTACTCTCGATGCCGCCAGTGCGCCCCAAATGCCGGTTTTCAACCGCACCATCCCGCTGCGGGACACCTGGGCCAAAGAGCAGCGCAAGGGATGATTGTCAGTTATATTATTCGGGGCAGACGGATGCGCCTGGCCTTCTTGGTTCCGTTCTGCCTGTTCGCGTTGGTGTGCTTTCCGGGCTGCCAGGCGATGAGCTTTTACGGCCAGGCCATCGCCGGCCAGTGCCAGATTCTGGCTCATGAGAAATCCATCGCCAAACTGCTGACCGATCCGGCCACGCCCCCCGAGCTGAAGGCCAAATTCGCCCAGGTCCTGAAAATCCGCCGCTTTGCGGAGGACGAACTGAAATTGCCGGCGGACCACAGTTATCTCAAATACGCCGATCTGCACCGCCCGTGCGTGGTCTGGAACGTCACCGTGGCGCCCGCCCTTTCGCTCGAACCCAAGACCTGGTGGTTCCCCGTGGTGGGCCGGGCCGATTATCGCGGTTATTTCAATGAAGCCGCCGCGCGCCGCTACGCTGCCGGCTGGGAAAAAAAGGGATGGGACGTCGATGTCGGCGGCGTCACGGCCTATTCGACACTCGGCTGGTTCCGCGATCCGCTCCTCAACACTTTCATCTTTGACCGGGAAGCCGATCTGGCTGAACTGATCTTCCACGAATTGGGCCACCGCCGCTTCTACGTCAACGGCGACACCGATTTCAACGAAGCGTTTGCCACGGAAGTGGCGGCGGAAGGACTGCGGCGCTGGTTCACCGCTTCCACCAATGCCGCCGCCTGCGCGGAACATCAGGCCGCCCAGGCGCACGACAGGCAATTCGTGCAATTGGTCATGAACACGCGCGAGGAACTCGAGGCCGTTTACACCGACTCGCATCTGACCGGCGCCGAGAAGCTCCGGCGTAAAGAAGAAATCATCACAAGTCTCCGCGTCAAATACGCCGCCGCCAAAAAGGCATGGGGCGGTGCAGCCGATTACGACAATTGGTTCGCCAAACCGATCAACAACGCCAGGCTCAACACCATTTCGGAGTATTACGACTTGGTGCCCGCCTTTCAGGCCCTGCTCCGCGCGCAGGGAGGGGACATGGAAAAATTCTACGCCGCCGTCGCGGCCCTGGGCAAACTCCCCCTCGAGCAACGCCACGCCGCCTTGCGGGAATACTTGAAAGGAAGTTGAAGCGGCAGATTAATTTATTTCTTGAGAATCAAGATCGTTAACAAGGGAAAGGACTGATTCACGTCATAGTACTGGAGAAATTGCTGCACCTCGTCCTGGGTGTAATTGCAGAAGTCATTCTTGAATAGAATGAGCACCTGGCGACGGCTCTGCAGGAACTGATCCAAATAAAATTGTTCTTTCGAGCTATCGAACATCGTGAGCCGATCCCAGACAACTGGTTCATTGAGCGGAGATTCCTTGTCGAAGGCCGCGTACCCCCACTCCATGCGAGGTCCAAACCAGACGGTGGCTGACTGGGCCTGGCGCAACACCTCAGCTTCTTCCTTCAGTACTTCGTCAAAGATGTCCCCGCAATGCACTCCTTTGAAGAATCCGCTGGCGATTGTGTGTGTGGACCCGTCGTATTGGAAAAACTGCCCCGGCCCGGCGGAATAAACTCTGTCGCGCGCATATCCCTGCGCCAGTCCCCCCGCCCCCAGGACTACACATACGAGACAAAAGTATCGATTCCACCGAATCGGCATCTGGAAAACCGACCCGCCGTTCGAAGAGACCGGATGACGCAGTGCAGCCACGAGCAAAAGACCACCCATCAGCACGGGAGGCAGATCAATCAGTTTCTGCTCACTGTTGGTCAGGAAACCGTAAAGGCCGCCCAACATCCCGACGTATCCAATCCAAACACTCGCCGAGCGCAGGCTCCGGCGCCCTGCGTAAAGAGCCATGAATACCGGCAGAACGAGGCTCGCCCCCCCCACGACCTTCCGCCATCTTGTTTCCTCGGGATGATTAACTGGGTCTATGTTGCATATGTAAAAGCAGATTCCACCCACCATCACGATGGCGGGAAGCCAGGCACCCACCGAGCGCAGCCCTTGTCGACCTTGGGAGAGCGCGATCACCACAGGCAAGAGGATACTGGCTACCGCCAACATGGCCAATCGCTGCTGCAGAGGGTTAAGGTCTATCAGGAATGGCACCAAGGAGGCCCCGCGCGAGGAAATGCTCCGATAGGCGGTGATCATGCCGAACAGACTCATTTGATTCAGCCAGAGCAAAATCACAAAAAGCGCAAATGAGCCGAGCGAAACCCACAGCGCCTTCCAACGATGATTTGGTGAAACAAAAAGGATCACCGAAAAGCCCACGATTAGCACCCCCGCCACGTTCGGTTTCATTGTAGCCATAAGCAGCAGCGCGGCACCGTAGGAAATAATCGCCTTCTTCTTCGCGGGACAACGAAGCCAATAAATCGCGGCGAGCGCATACAGCGCCCCCGTCACATCCGTGATGGGACTATACCACCAAAATGAAGCCAGCATCGACGAGATGGCTTGCACCGTCATCGCCCAGAGCAGCGTCGCCCAACCCAGGCCAAACAATTGAGCCAGCAGAAAAAGCGACCACGCAAAGGTCCCCATCGCGAATAGCGCCGTGATATCAATGATTGACTTCCAATAGGCCCCGAACCATTGGAAGGCGAATTTAGGGCCCAGGACGAAGGCCACCGGAACCGTGCAGGGAAAGTCAATGTACGCCCTTTGCCTTTTGAACATGCGCCAACCGAAATCGACCAAAATACTTTGGTCGTAGCCGCAGATTTGAGACATCCCGCAGCGAAGGATGAAGAGCCCAATAAATGCCATCAGTGCCAAGCCGATACCGTAAAACACCACAGGTTTCATCGCCGCCTCGGGTGAAGTGGAATCAAACCAACCCCACGCCACACCAATGATGCCGGCAGCAACGCCCAGTAAAACCGCTCCTGTGATAAAGTCCATGTGGCCACCCGGTCCGGGCGCCCCAGTGCATCCGTTCCAAAACTTCGTGATCCCGACCATTAAGATTAGGAGACCAACACCTGTGCCAACGGGTTTAAGCCAGTCCGCAGATGTCTGCTGCCCGGACCTTAGGCCAGGATTCTCTTGATTCCCCGGCATCAGGTCCTTTTGATGTTCGCGATCTCCAGCATCAACGCATCTTCAATTTTATCGGCTTTCATTCTCTGATGGGCTCACCATATGTCAGACGAGCCTTCGAGACAAGGCGCAGTTTTACCCAGGTAAATGAACCAGAAAGTTCGTTGAATGTTTGATGTGTGGCGAACCGGCGGGTGGAGTCTTCTTTCCGACCAAACCAAATAACACACCCTGCGCGACACGATGTGCTCCGCACGTGAACTCGCCGTAAAGCGCTGCCGGAGAAGCCTTAAGAAACGCCGAGAGCAGATTATTCTTGCCACATTAGCTGTGCCAATATATTCTCCACGAATAATTAGATTGACTTTTAAGCTGTTGATTGTTTACGCTCGCCTCGAACACAAAAAATAAGCGCAATTGGGGGTATTAAAACCTATGAAAAAACACGCCGCTTCGTTCTGGATTCGGACATCGATGCATTCTATGACGACACGCCTTAATGCCTTTTTCCTGACATTATTCTTGTTCAATTTGTTATGCGCTGCCCTAGCGCGGGGAGAGAGCCAGGCGATCATCGGGCATATCCCTGATGCCATCGCGGCGTTGCAGCCGATAGGGCGTCTCGCTGGCACCAATCGCCTGAATCTAACCATCGGCCTGCCCTTGCGTAACGGCGACAAGCTGGGCCAGCTTCTCAAGGAAATTACTGATCCGGCCAGCCCGAATTTCCGCCATTATCTGACCCCTGCACAGTTCGCGGAACAATTCGGGCCAAGCGAGGTGGATTATCAGGCTGTGATCGCCTTCGCCACAGCGCACGGGTTGGAAGTGAGCGGCACACATCCGAACCGCATGTTGCTGGACGTCCGCGGCAATGTGGCGGAGGTGGAACAGGCCCTGCATGTCAAAATGCAGATTTATCAGCATCCGACCGAAGCCCGTACTTTTTACGCGCCGGACAGGGATCCATCGCTTGAGTTGGCCACCCCGGTTTTGGATGTCAGTGGTTTGCAGAATTACTCAAGGCCGCAGCCGCGGATGGTCGCAAAGCCGCTGGTCAACGGGCAGAAGGCATTGCCAAATGCCGGCTCCGGCCCCAGTGGGACTTATATGGGCAACGATTTCCGGGCCGCTTACGTGCCGGACACGACTATGACGGGTTCAGGCCAATCGGTCGGACTGCTGGAGTTCGACGGTTATGCGACGAGCGATATCACCTACTACGAAAGCAAAGCTGGTTTGCCAAGTGTCACGCTTTCCAACGTCTTGCTCGACGGCTTTGGCGGCCAACCCACCGGCTCCGGGGGTGAGGTTGAAGTGTCCTTGGATATCGAAGTGGCCATTTCGATGGCGCCGGGGTTATCAGGGGTAATCGTCTATGAGGCAGGGCCTGACGGCAGTTTTCACGACATTCTGAATCGCATGGCTAACGACAATCTGGCCAAGCAGATGAGTTGCTCATGGTATGATCCATCCGTCGGCGCAGACCCCGTGGCCGAGCAGATCTTCCACCAGATGGCGGTGCAGGGACAATCTTTTTTCGATGCGTGCGGCGATTACGATGCCTATACGGGACCGATTCCGTTTGCGGGCGATTCGCCGAGCATTACCCAAGTGGGGGGAACCACCTTGACGACCACCGGCCCGGGAGGCTCTTGGGTTTCGGAAGAAGTTTGGAATTGGGGTAATGGCGTCGGAGGCGCAGGAGGCATCAGCACGTCCTACCCGATTCCGTCCTATCAAACCAACATCAGCATGACCGCTAACCAGGGATCGACGACCATGCGTAACATCCCGGATGTCGCCTTGACGGCGGACAACGTTTATACGCGTGCAGATGGCGTGGATCGGGATCTTGGAGGCACCAGTTGCGCCGCCCCTTTGTGGGCGGGATTCATCGCCCTCGTCAATCAGCAAGCTGCGATGTACGGGCGGCCAATGGTGGGTTTTATCAACCCGGCCCTTGATGTAATCGGCACCGGGCAATACTACACCTCCTGCTTTCATGATATCACGAATGGAAACAACACCAGCCCGTCCAGTCCCAGTAAGTTTTATGCAGTATCGGGTTATGACCTATGCACAGGATGGGGCGTTCCGGCTGGACAGAACCTGATTAATGCGCTGGCCACGCCCGATCCGCTGACCATCCAACCAAACGCTGGTTTCACGGCCATTGGAGGCTCCGGCGGACCATTCACGGTGACCTCTGAAAACTTTGTCCTGATCAATTCTGGAACCAACGAGCTCGCTTGGTCATTGGTCAACACCTCGCTCTGGTTGACTGTATCGCCGCAGAGCGGGACGCTGGCGGGCGGCAGTTCCAACACGGCGCCCGCGGTCAGCCTCAGCGCTGGGGCTAATACCCTGCCCATTGGGAATTACTCGGCGGCAGTGGCGTTCAGCAATATTACCAGCGGCTTCGCACAAACCCGCCAATTCACCTTGCAGGTGGTGCCAAGCGTCTCTCCGACCATCCTGACGCCGCCAGCCAGCCAGTCAGTGGCGGTTGGTTCGAACGCGACCTTCAGTGTCAGCGCCGGCGGGACACCGCCTTTGAACTACCAATGGCAAGTCAACACGACGAATATCAATGGTGCCACCAACGCATCGTTGACCGTGACGAACGTCGGTCTTGGCGATGCGGGCAGTTACACGGTGACGGTCAGCAATACGCTGGGATCCACCAACGCGATGGCCATGTTGACGGTGGGATATTCTCCTTCGATCACAACCCAGCCGCAGAGCATCGACGTCGTGCAAGGGACCAACGTCTCGTTCATCGTCGGGGTTGGCGGCACCGGACCATTTAACTATCAATGGTATTTCTACAGCGTAGCCCAGACGCAGGACACCAATTCAACCTTGACCCTTACCAATGTCCAGCCTGCCAACGCCGGTTACTATAGTGTGGTCGTGAGCAGCCCGTTTGGTTCGATTGTCAGTTCCGATGCCACGTTGACGGTGGACGCTTTTCCGATCATCGTGACTCAACCTCAGAGCCAGAACGCCGTCGTTGGGACCAACGTGACTTTTTCTGTATCAGCCACATCAACATCTTCCGTTCTTCCTCCGGTCAGTTCCGGGACGCTGCAACTTTGGCTGCGGGCAGACGAAGGGGTGGTGACCAACAGCGCGGGGTTGGTCAGCCAATGGCAGGACCAGTCAGGCAATGCCAATCATGCTTCGCAAAGCAACGCCAACCAGCAGCCCAGACTGATCTCAGACCCCGGCTTGGGCGGCCGGCCGGCACTGCTCTTTAACGGCATCCAGGACAACGTCAATGGCAGTTATCTCACCGGCAGCGGGCAGGTGGCGGTGCCCAAAGCCC